>JAGWNY010000031.1 GCA_028872915.1 Verrucomicrobiota bacterium | reverse complement strand
CCAAAAACGGCGCAAAAATGATTTTTGAGCCTGCGTCAAACCAAACGCCTTAAACTTTTTCAAAACGGCCCCTCCAACCCCACCTGTTTTAATCCCTCCGTCCCGCTTTTCCTCAAAATCAAATCCTACTATGAAATATCCGGGCTAGAACATGCTCATTTCCGTACAATCGTGGCCGGCAGGCTCTCCAAAGAGGGCCATTCAGGAGCGGAACTCAACAGCTTGGTGGACACCTTGTGCGAAGCTGTGAAAGACAGGCTGGTATTCCTTGCAGCACTCACCGAAAAACGGATTGGTTTCGAAATTCGCTCCTTACAGGAATTCATGGCGGGGGATTACTTAATGGATGCCCCTGATGCATCGCCTGAAAAGCATGACGAGGCAGTCAGGGATAGTCTGTCCACAATTGCAACGGCACCGCACTGGCGGAATGTCTTCTTATTTGCTGCGGGAAGAATCTACGCAAGGGAGCAGCGTTTCAGAGACTCACTAGAAGCACTGTGCCATCAAGTGAACGAGTCGGATGAGGATGCAGCGACATCTGCTAATTTCGGAGGCAGCCGCCTTGCCCTTGATCTCCTAGAAGACGGCTCAGCTCGGAATCAGCCGAAGAGTTCCAAGCTGCTGATGCGGGTGGCCGCTCGCCTCCTAGACCTGCCGCCATGCGAGGTGCATCCGCGGCTTCTGCATCAAGTCAATTCGAACACAGTGTCCATATTTCGCGAAGAGTTGGAGCGCCGTTTGACCAGCACAAAAGACTCGCTGTGGGCTAGCGCATGGAGCTGCCTCGACCGTTTATGCCGCAGCGAAACTCCTTGGGCGTCAGAACTTGTGGCTCGCTTTATCAGCGACGAACCTCACCGCCTTGCAACTGCCCTTGGGGCAACACGTCCCACTGACCGGGAGACTCCTTTAACACGCGAACTCGCGGCTCGCGCCAGTCGAATTCCGATGTCGGATTGGCTAAAGTGGCATTCTTCAGGAGGAAGAACTGTCACATTGACTCCGAAGGTTCCCGTTGCCTGCCCGTTCGCAACGGTTGCAGCTGCTGCTCTCGAAGGGTTGCGATGGCGACGCAGACGCGCGCCAGATATCCGGGGCAAAACCAGCATGATCACTGCCAATCTCGCGCCAAATCCGAGCTTGTCTTTCACATTCTTTGGGATGGGAGGTAGTCTCGCTAAGCTACCTACACACGAGGGGGCTAATCATTGGCATTTCAGTTGGAAGGTGTGGCTCGCAGGTTTGCGCTTTGCGAAGCATCCCGATGCTTCAACGCTGGCGTTGGAACTTGAGTGGCTTTTCCACAATTGGGAAGCTTCTGGCCAAGCGCGCCAACTAGGAATTGGACCTTGGCCGATCGCTGCGTGCCTAGATTGGTGCAAATCCCCCGGGGATTTGAAATCACTTATCGAAAAGGCAAGGACCGGAGCACTTGGTGATACAGGGGATTGGCGAGCTGCAGAACAGCGGTGGAGAAATCTTGGGGTAACCGTTGAGGATTTGCTGCACGTTAGCGTTTCTGCATCGCCCTTTGGTCCTGATATCAGAAAAAAGGGCGTCCCCTTCCAAATCGCTCAACTGCGTAGCGCGGGCGATCTCAATCTAAGATTTTTCGAACAGCTGCTGGAACGTTATCCGGAGGTAAATGACACATTTCACAAAGAGAAACTCGGCTCTCTGCTTACTATTCTTCAGTTTTTCTTGTGGGCGCGTGGCGACAAAGACCGGGATGTTGACCGATCTATGGCCATTCTCTTGCGCACTGCACGATTGGCCATTAAAATCGATCCACAGTGGGCGTTGCATGCCACTAGCCGCGCGTCCTTCTCGGCAGCCGATCTGGATTTTTACGATGAGTTGGGGAGGGCGGACTTCAGTCCCCATTCTGTCGCGTTAAGGGAGGCGGAGTGGGGAAAATCGGTAGTAGACGGATTTACGGCAGGATTATCAAAAGCAGTCGTCCAGGCTCCTCAACGAGTGGGGCTGTTGCGCCTGCTCGCGTTCTGTCAGCCTGGTTGGGCCAGCAAGAGTAAGGTACCATTGGAGTTGCTCGACGAGACCAATTTGCAGAGCGATCCGCTCAGGTGCGCGGGGTTGGTCATTCGGCTTGACCAGATCGCATGGACGACAGATGAGGCGGCTCACTTAGCCAAAGCTACTGCCGCGGCGTTGGAGGAACGTCCAGATATTGTTGAGCGCACGTGCGGCGTAATCGAGAAAACAACTGGGACGAGTGCCGAGAGGGAGGCATTTCTCGTCGCGTTGCTGCGTGAAATCCCAGACCGCGATTGGAGGTTGCGCGGAAGGGTGGTAGAGGCTTTGAATGTGTTGCTTGCTCGTCGTAGCGCCGTATCCATTTGAACAAACGATCGATTCCATGCCCTCTCCCCCCACAGCCCAATCCCTCGGCGCACTCCTGAAATCCGCGCGCGACATCATGCGCAAGGCCAAGGGACTGAATGGCGACCCTGGTTGCGGAGCAACAGACAGGATCAACAGGTCGAACAGGATAAAAGACAAACAACAACAGTTCCCATGAAATCCCATCCTGTAAATCCTGTTCATCCTGTCAACGGATATAGCGTGAACGAAATCATCGGCACATTCGCCGGCACAGACCATTTGCGGGACGCGGCGAATCAACCTCAGTCTCTGCTCCATTCAGCCCTCAGCATTGCTTTTCCCCACTCGACCGCGCCTTCAAAGGAGAATTACTGTGAGCGACCGTAGCAAAAGAGCAAAAGCGGCAGCACGTGCGCTTAAGCGTAAGAGGACTGATGGTCAGACCACCATGTTGGGCAGGATAGAAAAAGTCAAAATCGGCATTGAGCGGTTGAGCAGCGATCTGTATGGCCTCAATGATAGCGACAGCCTGGTCAGACTCTATAATTACCAGACATTCAAGGCTGAAATTGTAAGAGGCTTTATTCTGTACCTGCAATTAGCAATTGAACATCTTTTGAAGGAGCTTTTGATTTTCCGTTTGAAGGGCGGAGTAAAAGTATTCACGGTCAAAAAGATCAAGCACATGGTTGAGGATATGCGACCGCATGAGATCGTAGAATGGTGTGGCCGATTGAACTTGGTGAGCAAACGACAATACCATCAGATTGCTGCGTTAAATCGAACACGAAACGCATGTGCCCACAAGTGGCATCTGACCGCTCCGCGCAATACGAAAGATCAACTCGGGAGACGAATGAAAGTTCCCGTGGTCGGATTCAATGGAAAAAATCTTCTCAAAGAGGATGTGTTTCGCGACGATTTTATGCCCGTTTACAGCAAAGTATATTTGAAGCTGTTTCGGAAGGTCTTGAGAATAAGAAAATACATTTGATCTGAGGCAAGTATGCTGCTTGCCCGCTTCCACCACGAAAACCACTTTAAAATTCTCCCATCCGCTTCCATTTCACCGCCGAGACGCCAAAACGCGGACAGCGCCTTGCATCCCGGCTGGACAATTGGCGCCGTGGAATCGAATTGCCGCCGCCAATGCGCCGATGAAATAACGGCTTTGTTGGCAAAGATTCGTCCTTATTTGCATCACGACAGCATGATGACACACAACCAGCGGCCCGGCATTTGCCGGGACGTCTGCGGACGTTCGGGAGCGCCAAATATTCATGCCAGCCACGCCACTACCCGCCTGAAATCTACCGATTCGGATTTAGCCTATGATGGATCCCTCATCCCGGAAACATTTTTTTTGGGATGCTGGCGAAGGCGGCCGGGGCAAACCCATCCCCTGGGAGGCGGGGTGACGAGTCTCTGGCCTTTTTCCTCCATCCCGTAAATCCCGCTCATCCCGTCAAAAAAACCCCTGTCCTAAAAATCTGAAAATAGTTGTTGCATTATTCCACCCTCCGTGCTACTCTTCCACCCGAAAGCCCTCACGGGCCTGCTCTTTGACATACCCAACCGGGAAGGGCCAAAAAACGACCGGTCCCGTCCCAGCCAATCGGGCCAATTGCAGTGAACCGGGGGTATTTGCAGTGAATTTCGGTGAAGAAATTTGCCAACCGAACCAAAAGGCATTCCGTTCGCATTTACGGTGGCTTCCACGCCGCCCAGGTTGCCAGCGGCCACCAGCCGCCCGCCCGCGTGCAACCGCTCGTCGGGGTAGTCGCTCCACAACGCTGGTGTCCCTGTCATTTTGTTGGCAGGTCTGATTTCCCGATGTCCTCTCCTGCGGAATCACGAACACGAGGCTGGTTCATTGGCGCAGTCGCTTGCGGTTTGCCTCCCGCGGCTCTGCAATTTTTGTAGGCAAAAAAACAATCCAAGGTTAGCGTTCCTTGTCCTCCCATCTTATAGATTGAGCAACATCTGATTTGTCATCCACGATGCCGAATCAAAAACACTGAATCAACATGAAAATAAAGACGAGAACGTTACTGAGAACGGGTGCGGTGGCAGGGGCGATGGCGGGAGCGTTGTGCTGGACGGCCTGGGCCGGTCCGGCGGACGGATTGTGGAATTCGAATTGCGCGTCGTGCCACGGCAAGGACGGCAAAGGCAACACGTTAATGGGCCACAAGCTTCACATCAAGGACCTCACGGACGCCAAAGTCCAGGCGGCGCTGACCGATGAGCAGGCAACCAAGGACATCAAGGACGGCATCAAGGAGAACGGCCGGCCGGTAATGAAGGCATTTGGCGGCAAGTTTAACGACGACCAAGTCAAGGCGCTGGTGGCAAAGGTGCGCTCGCTGAAATCGGGCAAGTAATCGGCGGCCGTTGGGCCGGCGGGCGGCGGACGAAGCCGGCCGCGCCTGGAGCGCCGAGGGCGGCGTGCCGTCCGCGCCGAAGGCAAAACTCGCCAAACCAGTAATCATTCATGCAAGACAAGGAAAATTCGGCGCCGCGAAACGGCAGAAGGCGGGCGTGGTTTCAGAATTGGTTGAGCCTGGGCGGCGCGGTCATTGCCGCGAGCAGCATTTTCGCGGTCCTGCTGTTGTTTTCCACGGAATTGTTCCTCCCGCGGAGCAATCCCTACATGGGGCTTCTGGTTTATGTCCTCGCTCCGGTGTTTTTCTTTGCCGGCCTGGCCCTTATGGTCATTGGGCTGCGGCTGCAAAGGCGGTTGCGTCCCGGCGGGCGGCTCGTGGTGGACCTCACGCGGCCGCGCGACCGCAAACGGCTGGGGGTTTTTATCGCATGCGCGGCAGTGTTTCTGCTTTGCACCGCCATTGGCAGTTACCAGACCTATCAATACACGGACTCCGTGCAGTTTTGCGGGACGATGTGCCACGTGCCCATGAAACCGGAATACACCACGTATCTGCAATCGCCGCACGCGCGCGTGGCCTGCGTGGAATGCCATGTGGGGCCTGGGGCAGGCTGGTACGTCCGGTCCAAACTCAACGGCGTCCATCAGTTGTTTGACGTAATGCTGGGAACTTATCCGCGTCCCATCCAGACGCCGCTGGGGAACCTGCGTCCGGCAAAGGAGACCTGCGAACAATGCCATTGGCCGCAGCGGTTCATCGGGGGCATTGACCGGACTTTTTACCATTACCTTTCGGATGAGAGCAACAGTCCCTTTGCCGTGCGATTGATGTTAAAAGTAGGCGGAGGCGCGGCCAATGGCACGATGACCGGAATTCATTGGCACGTCAGCCCGAATTTCAAGGTGGAATACCTTGCCACGGACCGCCAAAGGCAGATCATCCCCTGGGTGCGTGTGACGGACCTGAAGTCTGGCAAGGTGACCGTTTTCAAGACCGCCGATTTTCATGGAAAGGTGGATGAAGCGCAAATTCGGACGATGGACTGCCTCGATTGCCATACGCGGCCATCCCACCGGTTCTTGTCGCCGGACGAGGCGGTGGACGCGGCCATTACCTCCGGCCAATTAAGCCGGGCCATCCCCTGGATCAAGTCCAATTCCGTGGCAATCCTGGTGCGGCCCTACCACACCACGGATGAGGCCATGCAAAAAATTGCGGCCGGTCTGCGCGCCGAATATCCGCGCGCGGCCGGCATTGACCGGGCGGTGGCGGCCGTCCAAGGGATTTACAGCCAAAATTTCTTTCCCGAAATGAAAGCCGATTGGCGGGTGCATCCCGACAACATCGGGCACAAAATCAGCAACGGCTGTTTCCGCTGTCACGACGGCAATCACGCGACCGCCAACGGCAAAACCATTCCGGCGGACAATTGCAATCTCTGCCACACCATCATGGCGCAGGGCAGCGGGACGCAACTGCGGAAGCTCAGCGCCACGGGATACGATTTCTTCCACATTGATTCCACCTACCAGGACTTCTCCTGCGCGCAATGCCATAACGGCGGCGGCGGCTCCGTGCATTGAGACGGTCTTTCGCGGGCGGCTTGAGCCGGCCTCCGTGTTGCCCGCGCCTTTGTTGCGAAGATGAAAAATGGTTTTGGAAGGGCTGTAAGCCGAATTCTGTCTGCCCGGCGTGAGCCAGGGAGAGAATCATTTGTCTCTGCGGCCGATACCCGAAACCCGCTGCGCTTTCGCGCCGCCGGAGCGGGCCGCTCCAGGGTTTCCTATTTGGCCTTGCACCCGATGGGGTTTTCCGTGCCGCGTTGCTTGCGCTTCGCGCGGTGCGCTCTTACCGCACCTTTTCACCATCACCCAGCCCTTCTTGAAATTGTCGAACCTCCGCCATTCCGACAATTTTAAGAAGAGCTGGGCTGTCTCTTTTCTGTGGCACTATCCGTCGAAAAATCTTTCGATTTTCCGCCCGCGTGCATCCCCGCCGTTTGACCGGCGCGGTTACGCGGCATCGCGCCCTGCGGTGTTCGGACTTTCCTCCCCGCTCTTTCCAATTCTGAACTGTTCCGCTGTATCCCAGGCGCCCGTTGTTTTCAGACCTGGAAAGAGCGGGGCGATTCCCCGCCCTTCCAAAACCATTATCAACATAGCGGGAAACATCCGATTGCTCAAGTGGCGAAGTAAACCGCATTTCCCGTTCCGCGGGAGATGACATAAGAACGCTCTGACTCCGTCGTCCACTCGTGGCAGCGAACGTAAGGACGCTCTGATCCGCCTTTATCCGTGTTCAATCCGTGGCTGAAACATGACTCCTCCGCGCCTCCGTGGCGGCGTTCAATCAAGCCGCGCTTTTCCACAGGCGAAGCGGAATGGAGCCGAGCGCCACAAAAAGGAGCTGGCTGGCGACAAAAAGCGAAAGCCATTTAAAGGCCGCTTCGGTGAAACCATAGCTGTGCAAACCGATGCCGAGCATGTTCACCCCAAACCACGACCAACTGGTCACAATGTTGCCCCCAATGGCGGCCAGCGCCAGGCCGCGTTCGCGGATCATTCCGCCCCAACGCATGTGCAGCACCAAGGCGTTCCAGAGAACGATGATCAGCGCGCCGTTCTCCTTGGGGTCCCATCCCCAGAACCGGCCCCACGATTGGTCGGCCCAAATGCCCCCAAGCACGGTGCCCACGAAACTGAAGAGTGTCGCAAAACAAACGATGCCATAAATCATGCGGGCGAGGGATCGTCCGGTGCCGGCGTCAAGCGTCCGTGTGAAAACGCCACGAAGCACATAGATGAGGCCCAGGAAACCCGCCACGAAGGTGCTGGCATACCCCAGGGTGACAACCACCACATGCGTCGCCAGCCAGAAATTGTTGTTCAGCACCGCGCGCATCATTTCCATCGTGTCGCCATCGAGGGCGAGGTTCTGGGCGATGATGAGGGTGACGAAACCTATGCCCGAAGCGACCACCGCGCCGATGCCGTTTTTATGAAATTTTTCCAACACCAGGCCGAGGATCACCGCGCCCCAACCGATGAAAATGGCCGAGGAATAAAGATTCGTCACCGGAGGACGGCCCTGGAGTGCGATGCGATAAATCAGGCCGGTTGTGTGAATGAACAGGGCCAGCGCGATGAGCCAGACCGCGCACCGGCGCAGCGTTTCGGAGAGATTAAACCACGAAAAAATGGCGAGCAGGCCCGCAAGGACGTAAATGATCATGGCATTGTAAAAGGGCTGCATACGATTGAAAAAGACCTCGGCCCGCGTATGGGCCAAAGCGTGGGAGAAAGCGGGAATGAAGAGCGCGCGCAAATCGGCAACGGCGGAGTTGAAGCCATCGGCGTCTCCGGCGCGGAGAGCGGCGCCCAGGTTGGCGTAGTCGGTCACCATTGGCGGAATCGGCCGGCCTTTGGCGGCATCCATCAGAACGGCGCCCATGCGCTGCCACTGGCCCGGCGGATTCTCCGGCGGAATGACCAGCGGCGTCCCAAGCTGGCGCATGAAATCGAATTCCTGGAGGTCGTTCCCAAAAGCGTTGAAGACCGCCTGGTCATATTTTTTGCCGGCCTCCCGCGCTTCAACGGCGGCCACGCCCGCGGGAATCATGGCTTGATAGTCGGCGAGTTGCGTCTTCCAATCGCCGGCGTCCTGGGGCTGAAGAGTGTTTTGCAGGCTGGCATAGAGCACGAGTTGGTCGTGGGCCTTGAGCACCGCGCGTTCGTAGGCGTCGCGGTGGGCGGCTTCGACGTTCGCAACGCGGGTGTTTTCCCGATCAAGCGCTTCAAACGAAGGCGCAATCTGGTCCCAGGAATAATGCTGGCCGTCTTCATGCCGCGCCAGGTCCTTGCCCGGCAATTTCAGAAAGGTAATCAGGTCAGGATTGTCCAGGCGGAAGACGGGCCAGCGATTGGCCGTGTCGCCGCGCATCATCACGTTCGCCAGCCATTCCGTTGCCGGAATGGTTTTTGGCGTTTTCGGCCAGCCAAGCCACGGTTGCAGATTGAGAGTCTGCCGCGCGTCAATCTGCAGCAGCGAATCGCGGGCCAGCGTGTCCATCGGCTTGAGCCGGCCATCCGCAATGACCGGCAGGCCGCCGAATTTGCTGAACGCGAACGTTTCCTCCCTGGGCCGCTCCAATTGCACGACGAACCACAGTCCGATGGCCGCCGCCAGAAAGGGCGGAATCCATTTTTGAAAAAATTTTTTGTTCATTTTGCTTTCCTTTTGGACATGAAACCGACCAGGTGAAACATAAACTGTATCGTCAGGCCCATGGCAACCATCACACAGCCCGCATAAGGCGTCAACCAGGTCGGGTTGTGGACGACCTGAAAGACCGACGAAGGCGTGCGACCCGCGTCCAAGGTGGCCTGCCCGGCGTCCATTTGATATTGATAGAACGTCAGCCCCTCGTAGCGAAGCGGCGCGTTCATATAAATGAGCACCTGGCGGTCTTCGCCGCTTCGCGGATTTTTCACCCGCACCAGGCTTTGAAAATGTTCCGGAATGTCCGTGCCGGGATAAATGTTATGGGTGGCCTTGAGCAGCGTCATCGAAAAATCATCCGGGAAATACACGCGGCGCGGGCGCATCAGAAAAGTAAATTTCCGGCCGCCCACGACTACGGATTGCGGCTGGGTCAACTGTTGGATCACTTTTTGGGCCATTTGCGCGCCTGCCTGTTGGGTGTAGCTTTCGCGGACCGTTTGGATCATTTGATCGTCGCCAGTCCAGCCCGAAACGACCCAGTCGCCCAATGGACCATCGCCGGCCAAAATGGAGATCAGGGCCGTCGGCACGTTCTTGTCGTCCATGGAAGTGCTCGGCGCCGTGGGCTGGAAATCGAAATTCCGGGCGACGCCGTTGGTGGCCGCGGGCGGACCGTTTTGGAGCATCGGCGCGCGGAAGGCGGGTGAGGAATTTTGCCAAAAGCGTTCCACGCGGATGGTGAAGGGCAGGTTGGGATTGCGGATGACGGCGCCGGAGCGGAGGGCGGCGGCCGGAATGGCGACCACGTTTTGAGCGTTTGAGCCGGCATCGGACAGGAAGGCCAGTTCATATTGCCTGGCGCTTTCGGACCAGGACTTGGTCTCGCCCTGAAAGAGTTGGATGACGGATTCGCGGGCGAGCATGTCGGTGCAAAGCTGGCCCAGCAACAGGACAATCACGCCGGCGTGAGCGAGTTGAATGCCGGCTTTGCGAACCGTGAATTGGAAGCGATAGACGTGGGCGGCAATCAGATTTGCCAGCAGCGCCACCCCAATCAGATAGCCCCCCGGCAAAATCACCGGAATCTTCCAGCCCATGAGGTCCAACCCGAAGACGAGCCATTGACGGAAAAACTGCGACTGGGCGCGGAATAGCCCTTCATCCACCTGCGCCAGCGTGCCGACGAAAACGATAATGATCGCGAACGCAAGCAGGACGACCGTCAACCGCAGCGATATCAAAACCTTTACAAAAATATCAAATGCTTTCTTCACTTATGCGAAAAGAGGAAGCGGGGGACATCATTGGTAATTTCCCGATTGAATGAATTTGAAAAAGCCGTCTTTTTGCGCGGCAACGACCTTTTCATCACCCATCAATTTGAAAAACCATGTCTGATTCGCCAGCGGCAGGATCACGCCAACCAGGCGCGTTTTCTTTCCCGTGTTGGAATCAGTGCCTCTCACGTCCAGCACCGTGGCCGTGCCGCCGCCAACGTTGAGGGCAGCGGTCATGGTGGCCAGAGTGGCCGCGGTGGCCGGAGACAACCCCAATTGGCCGCGCCAGCGATTGATGTTGGGCAGCACTCCGCCGCCGGAGCCATCCAGAACCGCCGCATTCACGTCGGCGGCTGCGCCGTTGTTGCCGGCAATGGAAAATTCAGCGGCCAGAAATTCGGCCGGAGGCACCTTGGTCCAGCCGGCCGGAACGGTCCAATCCGGCGTGCTGGAGGGGGGCGGGTTGGGGGTTTCGGCGGCGGGGAGAGCAGGCTGCGCCTCGATGGCCGCTTCCTGGGACGGCGCGGAGGACTGGGTGGGGAAGGAAACGCTCTTTAAAAATTGAAGAAACGCATCTTTTTGGGTGCCGACGAAGGAGGCATCGCCCGTCATCTTGAAAAACCAGCTCATTGAGTCGTGGCTGGCCATGGCCACCAGAATGCGCGAGCGCGCCTTGCCATCCAGCGGCTGGCCGCCGGTAAATTCAAACAGTTTGCCTGGCTCGCCGCCCACGGTTACGGGTTGGGCGGCTGCGGCCGCCTCGGCATCGCCAATTTCGGGCAGCCCCACTTGCTGGCGCCACATATTGACGAGAGCGGTTTCATGGCCCATGAGGGGCAGGGGGATGACGGAGACATCGGCCGTTTGACCGTTTGTGCCGCTGGCCGTAAAGCTTGCCATACGCATTCCCGTGGCCTGATTTTGCCGCCAGTTGGCGGGGATTTGAAAGTTCAGGGGCGGAACGGCCGGGGTGGTTGCCTGCGGCATGGAAGCTTGATCGGCGGACTGTGGAGCGGCCTGCGGTTGCGGGGTGGCAACGGGGGCGGAGGGAGCTTCCCTGGGCACTTCATAAACCTGGGTTTTCTCGCGTCTGCAGCCGGCGAAAATGACGGCCGCCATGAGACCGGCGAGGCAGAGTATCGAACGACGTTTCATTAAGAACATAAGATTCAGCGTATTTTATAACCAATTTCCTGTTGCACGCTACCGCAAAAGGCCGGAGGCGGCTTGCCGTTGGTTGGCTTTTGCGCGGCTTAAATTGCCATCAATATAGCAAAATCGGTGCAGAGTCAAAGACGTTGCTTGTTGCAAACCAGGGCAGCGAGGCGAAGACACTTCCGGCCTCACCCGGCCTGTTCGCCGGGGCCGGGGGCGGGAGCGGGGGCGTCAAGGTCCAGGAGGATGTCGCGAGGTTCGGCGCCCTTGCTGGGACCCACGATGCCGCGGTTTTCGAGTTCATCCATGATGCGCGCGGCGCGAGTGTAGCCCAGGCGCAGGCGGCGTTGGAGAAGGGAAACGCTTGCCTTTTGTTCGCTACGAATCACTTCGATGCATTCCTGGATAAGTTCCTCGTCTTCGTCAATACCGCTGGGAACGTCGGAACCGGAAGGTTTGGAAAGTTGCTGGTGGATTTCCAGGTCATAGTTGGGTTTACCCTGGCGCGCGATGAATTCCACGATGCCGGCGATTTCCTGGTCGGTGATCAACGCGCCCTGGGCGCGGATTAATTTGGCGGAGCCGGGCGGCAAATAGAGCATGTCGCCCTTGCCCAGGAGCTTGTCGGCCCCCATGGCGTCAAGGATGGTGCGTGAATCCACCTTCGCGGCCACTTGAAACGCCACGCGGGCCGGGATGTTTGCCTTGATGACGCCCGTAATGACGTCCACGCTGGGACGCTGGGTGGCCACGATGCAGTGAATGCCGGCGGCGCGGGCCATCTGCGTCACGCGCGCAATGGCCATTTCCACGTCCGCCGGCGCCACGAGCATCAGATCGGCCAGCTCGTCAATGATGACAACGATGTAAGAGAGTTTTTCGGGGATGACGATGTCGTCGTCGCGCGGCACGACGATTTCCTCGTCCACTTCCACCGCAAAGCCTTCGGCGCCCGGCTCAACTTTTTCCTTGCGGGCCATCAACGGAAGTTCGGGTTCCCTGGGAAGGAGCTTTTTGTTGGGGCGGGAATTGAAGGAGGCGATGTTGCGCACGCCGACGCGGGCAAAAATCTGGTAGCGTTTTTCCATTTCGTTGACGACCCAGCGGAGGGCGAGAATGACTTTTTTCGGGTCGGTCACCACGGGAACGACGAGGTGCGGCAGGAGGTTGTAATGCTGCAACTCGACGACTTTGGGATCAATCATTACGAAGCGGAGCTGGTCGGGCGAAAAGCGGTAGAGGAGCGAGGCGATGATGGCGTTGATGCAGACGGATTTGCCGGAGCCGGTGCTGCCCGCGATGAGCAGGTGCGGCATCTCGGCCAGATCGGCCACAATGGGATGGCCATAAACGTCCTTGCCGAGCGCGAGGGGGATTTTGGCCCTGGCGCCGCGCCACTCGTCGGATTCGAGGAGGTCGCGCATAATGACCTTCGTCTTGACGGCGTTGGGCACTTCCACGCCAACGGAACTTTTGCCGGGAACGGGGGCGAGGATGTGGATGCGCTCGGCTTTGAGCGCGGCGGCGATGTTGTTGGACAGGGCGGTGATTTTTTCGAGTTTCACGCCGGGGGCCGGATGCAGTTCATAACGCGTGATGGTTGGGCCTTTGGTGATGTCGCCCAGGGAAACTTCGATGTCGAACTGCGCGAGTGTTTGCTGCATCAGGCGGGCGTTGGCCATCAATTCCTCCCGCGATTCCGTGGGTTTGATGGACAGATCGGGCTGTTGCAGGAAATCCAGTGAGGGCAACTGATAATTACCGATGACGGGCGTAGCGGAGACGGTAATCGGCTTTGGCTTTTTGGGCTTGGGCCGTGGCTGGGCGATGCCGTGGATTTGGACTTCGGATTCGGGTTTCGCGGCGTCCGTAGCCGCCTCCGGGGCGGGCGGCGTGGGCGGAGCCGGGCTGGAAGCGGCGTCTTTGGCATCGGCCGCTGAAAGGGCCGAAGGCGCCGCGGCGGAAGAAAATTCAGGGGGTTTGCCCAGAATGTCAGCAGTGGTGGCGGTGGTGACTTCCTTGGCAGGAATGACTTCGCCCTCGTCGGCGGGCGAAATTTCGCGGCTCGGAAGGGTGGTTTTGCGGATGCGCGGGCCTTTGGATTGGGGAACGCTCAGGTCGCGCACGGTTGGTTCGGGCACGGGCTGCAAATCCGCGCCCAAGCCGATGCGTTCCACCTCTTCCTGCAATTTGCGGGCTTGTTTTTCGAGTTCGTGTTTGCGGCGTTCAAGATTTTCATCGTCAGCCGCTCCAGCCGTTTGTTCGGCCCGTTCCGGCGATTCGTTTTTGGCCAGGAGCGCCCGGACCCAGAGGCCGAGTTGAAAATTGGTGAGAAAGAGGAGGCTGATGAGGCCGAGCGTGGCATAGACGATGATGGCCCCCGGAGCGCCCAACAGGGCGAGGCCGAAGTTGCATTTTGCGGTCTGGCCGTAGGTAAACCAGCCCAAGGCGCCGCCGGCATTCCAGGCGAGGGTTTCATGCAGTTCATGGTGCTGCGGCGCGCGCAGGCCCAGGACATAAAAGAGGCCCGTGAGAGCAACCAGAAGCATGACGGTCCACAACAGGGACCAACGGAGGCGCTCGCGCAGGTAGCTGAGAAAGTTCAGCAGATAGGCCGCGCCAAAGAAGCCCAGCAGAGGCGGAACAAGGTAGGCCACCAGTCCGAACGGCAAAAAGACGCTCCAAGCGAGGTAAGCGCCGAGCGGGCCGATCCAATTGTGCGCGGATTTGTTTGGAGGAAAGGCCAGGTGCGAAATATCGCGTGGATCAAAGGAAATCTGGGCCAGAAACAGCAGCAACGCCAGGGCAAGGAGGCCCACCCCGATCACGTCGTGGAGGCCGTTGTGCGAATTGGAGATTCTACGCGACATGCAGGAAGCGTAACAACTTGCAGCGGCGGGTTCAAAGTTGAAAATCGCGCAACGCGGCACGGAAGCCAGAGAGCCGCGGCGTTTGGCGCAAAGCCGCAGGGGCGATCAGCCGCGATAGATGATCAGCAGGCCATAATCGCTCATGATCTTCTGCGTCTGCACGTCGGAATGTTCATAGCTGATGGGATGGATGGCGACGAGGTTGGCTTCGCCAATTTCGCGGAGGGCCTGCGTGACCATGTCGTCAAATTTATCCTTGCCCGATTCCACGCATTTATCATGGCGCATGGTTTTCACGCAAATTTGCTTGTCCGCCCCCTTGGCGACCGCTTCGAGCGGAACCGCCGGTTTTTTGATGAGGCTTTCTGGCGGCGCGGCGTGCATGGGCACTTTGAGATGGCGCTGGATTTTGGCGGCGGCGGATGCGGCAATGGGACTGGGAAGGGCGGCCGGCGCAGGGCCGCCGGCGGGAGCCGGCCTGCCTTCGCCGGGAATCGTGATGACCTCGTTGCAGGTGGGACAGGGAATTTGCGAACCGGCGCCTTCGGCGTCCACGGACAATTCCTGATCGCAATGCGGGCAGTTGAAAATGATTTCCATATCCTGACGATTGCCGTGGGCATGGTAGATGCCGCCGGCGGCGGCGAAAAGGAAAAAAGCGGGGTTGATTTTCAGGGGATTGGGATGGCATACTGTCGCTTCGATGGCGGGGCGTAGCGTAGCCTGGCTAGCGCGCTTGTTTCGGGTACAAGAGGTCGTGAGTTCAAATCTCACCGCCCCGACCATTTTTTTCAGCGAGGAAGGGATTTTTGCTTTTGGACGGCGCGCTCGTCTATCGGTCAGGACACGGCCCTCTCAAGGCTGAAAGACGGGTTCGATTCCCGTGCGCGCTGCCAGTGAAAATAAAGGGAATTTTCGTGTGCAGGTGGAATGGAGGTGAAAGCAGGGTTTTGCAAAAAATCCCCCTTCCGCGCCTCGCGCGTTTCAGGGATCGGTTTTGTGTTCGTTCTTGCCTGCAAAAAAAACTTCATGCCTTCGCCAATGTCCCGGCACAAAAGCTGTTCAAACTTTCGCCCGCGGCAAGGGCTTTGGCTGCAAGCCGCCGATGCAACGCCGGCGGAACGCGCAAGACGAATTTGCCGCTGAATTTTTTTGCGTTCAATGGTCCGGGCAATTCGCGTCCGTCGGTTTCTAGAATTTCAATCCATTCCCCGACGATTCGGCAGAGCTTCGCATAAACTTTCGCTTCGTCCCTTCCGTGACGGCACTCGCCGATGAGCGGCGGCGCGTTGCGCTTGCGCCGCCGCCCGCGCCGTCAATCGCTTGTCGCTCTTCAACTGCCCCAGCCATCGAATTTTGCGCCTTCCAGAATCAAACGCGCGGACGGACTGGAGGAAAACGCGGCCCGACAACGGGATGGATCGAATCAAATGGGGGTTGCCATTGGCGGCGCAAATGGTCTAAATAGAGACCCAATGCCAACGGTCGCCGAACAATTGCGCGCCGCGCGCGAGGCGAAAAAGCTTTCCATTCAACGCGCGGCGGAATTGACCAAAATCCGCACCGATCACCTGCGCGCGCTGGAGGAGGGGAATTTCAACTTGTTTTCGGCGCCGATTTACATTCGGGGTTCGGTAAAGAATTACGCGACGACGCTCAAGATGGAAGTAACACGGGTGATGGCCGCGCTGGAGGCGGAGTTGAAGGGAACGGAAAAATTTTCCGAACCGCCGCCCCTGGTGGAGCAGTCGAAATCGCGCCTGGACCACCTGATGTTCTGGCTTTCGAAGGTGGACGCGAGAGTGACGACGGCGGCGGTATGCGTGTTGGCGGTGGTTTTGTTGTTTGCGTTTGCGCGCGCGCTGCTGCGGCACCGCTATGACGGAAAAGCGCCGCCTAATCTGCGCCCGGAAATGTATCAATCGGCGGATTCCGATCAGACGCTGCCCCTGCCCAGGCCGTAGGCACGGGCAAAAGGTTTTGCCGCAATTTTTACCCGTGATCGCGCTGAAAAGCGGGTTCCCCACGCGCGGTCAATTTCCCGACGCCAGATTTCCGGCATCCGCCACGTTTGCGGCAAGCTGCCGGACGCCAGGCGCCCGGGCATTGGTGCCGCCGCCCATGGGCGGTTGGTTCGTGCCCGTTCCGGCATTGTTCGTATTGGTCATTGCCGGAGGATTGGTCATTCCGGTGGCGGGGCTGCCGTAGCCGCCGGTGTTGCCGCCGTTGTTTTGTTTGCAGCCGGCCAACAAGCCGGCAGCGGCAAACAGTAGGAGTGTTTTTTTCATTTTAATTCCTTGGTTGGTTTTGTGTTTTCAAATTCATCCTTAAAAGCTGAACCGCAATCCCGCCCGCCCGACTCCGTAGTCGGAGGTGCGATCGGCGCAAACCGCCGCCATTGCCGCTGCCGTCAAATAATAATTCCATTTTTTCATAACCGGCTTTCGAGCCTGCCCCATGCCAACGAAAATACGCCCGCCGGGTGTCTCGACCGTCCCGGCGGCCCGCGCCGGCCGTTCGTTCCGCTTGCAAAAGGTTGTCCATGACCGTTGCATTGTTGCATTCCGCACAGGGTTCAATCCGCTTCACCGCTTGCGCGAGGGTAACAGCGCCAGCGCCCCGCCCAGGACGATGCCGCCAATGCCTCCGGCGGTGAACCACAGGGTCCGGTTCGTTGGATTTCCGGTAAAAGCGCGCGACACGGAGGAGTCGAACGAACGGGACTCCTGAATACCGTATATGAGAAACGCGATGCCCGCGGCCAGCAGGGCCAGTCCAATGGCTTTGATCATAATTTTCCTCTTGGCTTTTGTTCCAGTCCGGCGCGCCAATCATCGAGCAGCCGAAAGATCGGGTCGGTGACCGCCCAGGCGATGATGAGCAGCACGACGATGCAGACAGACACCGAACGGCCCGCGATCCAGGCGGACAGATGGATGAATTTTTGCGCCACAGCAACCCTTGTTAAACCATCTAAACATCCAGAACCGTGTCGGAACCGCCAAAGGAATCGGAGGCGCGCCGCTCCGAATGGGCATCGTCAAACCACCGGCCATCCACCAAAAAACGATAGGCATAATTTCCCGGCAGCAAGGGCACAATGGTGAACCATTCCCCGTCGTGACTGCGGATCATGTCCAGCGGACTTTTCTCCCAATCCGTAAAATCCGCCACGAGTTTGACCGATTTGGCGGCGGGAGCGTCCATGCGAAATTCGACATCCTTGAATTCAGCCAGCGGATTGGCGCGAATGCGGCAGACGCTGTCTGTTTTCCAGGTGATAAACGGGGTGTGGCCGCAAGGCGGAACCGGGCGCGCAGGCAGGGCAAAATTTCCCACATGCCCGGCCAGCCGCGCAAGGGCCTCATCGGCCTCATTGAGCGGCTGGCCGGGGCCTTCGCTGCGAAAAATGCGAACGTCAATCGGCCAAACCGAAATGAATTGAATGCCAATCGTTGCGGCACCAGCCGGTGTTGCCCGCCTTTCGCCGGGATACGTCTCCCGTTCTATCCTCCAGTTCCTCATCCTGCCTTCTTGTTTTCTTCCTTGAACATCCCCGCAAGTGTCGTGCCGGGTTCAAACGTCACCCGTTCCATGCCGTTCTTTGTGCCTGCGAAGATGTTTGCCACGCTTCCTTGCAATATGCAAACCAAGCAATATGCAAACTGCATTTTTGCCGGCATTGTCGGAGGCGGAATTTTGCTTCTTTCCAATGGCTGCGGACGCCGTTTTTTCCGGCATGGCACAAGCTTGGGGAAAGGAGATGAGAGGAAGAAAGTGTTAAATACCCTTGCCTTAATCCTGATCATCGCGTGGCTGCTCGGTTTGGTGTCGTCCTACACGTTGGGCGGGTTCATCAATCTGCTCCTGCTTCTGGCGGTGATATTGATTGTGGTGCGGCTGATACAGGGACGGCGGCTTTAATTCAAAGGGCTAATGGCGGCCTTTGCATGTTGCTGGCAGGAGTCACGTTGACCATGGTGGTGATGGTGGCGTTCTGGGGCAACTACCCCATAGTGGCGTTGCTGTGTCTGATGGCAGTTTACATTGTCGGCGCAGTGGTCTGTTACGCGCGCCTGACACGGCTGCAACGGGCGTGGGAAACGCTGCCCTCGACAATTGAACAATTGAGAAAGGACATTGCTTGCTTGGCAAAAGGACCATAATGGCCCGCCTGGAAGCCGCCCGGCTCCAACTGGTGGCTGAAAGCGATTTAAACCGGACGGAACTGCTCCACGATCTGGCGGCATGGCAGCGTCACGCGCGCGAAGCAGTGACGCCGCTGCGGCGCATCAGTGCGCTGGTCACATCCGCGGCCAGGGTCGCGGCATTGTTTTCGGTGGCGCGGCGGGTGTTCCGGAGGCGTGTCGGGGATGAACGAAGCATGCTGGCAATCTTTTTTGACACGGCCAAGGCGGCATTGTCCCTTTGGCCGATGGTCCGGGCCAACCGGCGCTGAAAAGCCGGATGGGAAAAATTCCGGAATCCAGGGTCGAAACAGGCCGGAACAAGGCGGACGGTTTCAGGCGCCGTTTAAATCCGTCAGGAGACACGATAACGGTCTCTGGCGTCTTTAACCGGCAGGCCGCGGGCTGCTTCGCGTTTGAACGGCGCGGGGCCGGGTGGAGTCGTGGATTTATCGGCAAAGAATAGGCTTTATGTTGCGAAGAGCCGGAAACATTTACAAATCAGTGGTGACAATCTGGCTGGCGCTATCCGTCGGCAGCGCGATCCTCGCGGTCGTTTCCTGGGAGCAATTTATGGCGCGGGAGCAGCAAGGCCGTCAACTGTCCGAAATCCGGCGCGAATTGAATCAAATCACCGCTTCCTTGCTGGAACTGGACACCGGGGAGCGCGGCTACGTGATCACCGGTGACACGAATTTTCTGGCGCCGTTCAACAACGCCCTCACCAACCTGCCGCCGGAATTTGCCAGCCTGATTCTGCTGGTGCATGACCGGCCCGCGCTCCTCGATGGCGTGACGAAATTGCAGGCCGAGGCCGAGGCCGCCATAAGCTGGCATCAGGAAGTGGTAACGACACGGGGCCTGAGCCAAAACAAGGCTATTGCGATGGTTGCCACCGATAAATTGCGGAACCTGATGGGCCAGATGCAAAACCAGCTTGGGCTTCTGGACAAAATTTCCACCGCCCGCCAGGACGCCATTGGAAGAGGCATTAGAAACCACGTCGTTCGGGCACATTTGGCAAGCATCGTGGCGGGCGCGTTCGCGTTGGGGGCGGGACTGCTGGCGGTGTGGATGGCCAACCTCGCCTTCCGCCATGAACAAAAGGAACGCGAGTTGATGGAGGCAAAATTGCGCGCAGAGCACAACAGCGAGCAAAAAACGGCGTTACTGGCCAACATGAGCCACGAAATTCGCACACCCATGAACGCGATTCTGGGCTTCAGCGAATTGCTGCAGGTGGAACTGGCCGAAGGACGGCACAAGCGTTACGCGCAATCCATCCGCACGAGCGCGTCGTCCCTGGTTCAGCTCATCAATGATATTCTTGACATGTCCAAGATCGAATCCGGGGCGCTGGAACTGCGGCGGGAACCCGCCGACCCGCGTGAAATGTGCGATTTCACCCGCGCGGTTTTTGCCGAGCCGGCCGCCAAAAAGAACCTCAAGCTCGATTGTCACGTCGCCGCCGACGTTCCGCGGGCGCTGCTGTTGGACCGGATACGGCTGCGGCAGGTGCTCGTGAACTTGATTGGCAACGCGATCAAGTTCACCGACCAGGGCGGGGTGGACGTGCGGGTGTCGGCGGAAAACGATCCGGAAGGGAACCATGCCACCCTGACCGTTGAAGTTCTCGATACCGGTGTGGGCATCCCCGCCGACAAGCTGCAGGACATTTTCAAGCCCTTTGTCCAGGCTGGCGCGCACCTTGACAAGGAAAAGCAAGGCACGGGCCTGGGCCTGGCGATTGTCAAACGGCTCACCGAAGCCATGGGCGGAACCGTGACCGTCACCAGCGCCATCGCGCAGGGTTCGGCGTTTCGTTTGCGTTTTCCGAACATTCCCATTTCGGTGCGGCTGCCGGTCTCGGATCGGGCGTCCGCCAATGGTGACGTGGACTTCGACGCCTTGCAGCCGGCCACCTTGCTGGTGGTGGACGATAACAAGACCAATTGCGACCTGATGGCGGGCATTTTCGCCGGTTCGGGTCATCGCACCATTTTTGCCTTAAGCGGAGACCAAGCCGTGAGCCGCGCGCGGGAGACGCCGCCGGACGTTGTGCTGCTGGACGTCCGCATGCCGGGCATGGACGGCTTTGAAACGCTGGCCCAAATCCGGAAAATACCGGGTTTGGAAAGGGTGCCGGGGATTGCGGTCACGGCGTCCACTCTGCCTGGCGCGGTTAAACTGCTCAAAGAACGGTTCAGCGGTTACGTGCAAAAACCGTTTACCCGGCGCCAGTTGTTCGATGAATTGTCCGAATTTCTGCCGCGCCGCGCCGCCAACGGCGCCGCAGCTTCACGGGCCAACGGCGCCGTGGCGCCCGCTGCATTCGCGCCTGCCCCGGCCGAATTGATTTCCGAGTTGCGCCGACTGGTGGCCGATCCGTGGCCGACAATATGCGACTGCGTGGCCATCAAGGAAACGCGCGCTTTTGCCCAAAGCTTGCGCCAGCTCGGCGAACGCTGGCATAGCCCCGCCCTTTCCAACTACGCAGACGCGCTGTTGCATGACGCCGAGACGTATGCCGTCACCGACCTGGAAAAGCATCTTGGAGAATTCGCGGCCCTGGTGGAACAATTGGCTGGTCCTCATTCATGAACGCCAGATCAAACGGCAGTCCCGGACCGGAGCCGGTTCCGGCGCACTCGCGAATCCTGGTCGTGGACGACCAGTCCGCCAACGTCCAGATTGTCGGCTCCATTCTGGGAAACCTGGACCACGAAATTATCCCCGCCGGAGACGGCGCCACGGCGCTCAAACGCGTCGCCGCGCGCAAACCGGACCTCATCCTTCTGGACCTGTTGATGCCGGACATGGACGGCTGCGAAGTATGCCGGCATCTCAAACAAAATCCGGAATGGGCGCCCATCCCCGTCATCTTCCTCTCCGCCGCCGACGACAAGGATTTGATCGTGCGCGCGCTCAACGCCGGCGGCGTGGATTACATCACCAAGCCCTTCAACCATGCGGAACTGATCTCCCGCGTGCGCACCCAACTGGCGCTCAAGCAGGCGCGCGACCGCCTCCAGCAACTCGCGGAAGACAAGGACGAACTGCTGGGCATCCTGGCGCACGATCTGAAAAACCATCTTGGCGGCATGAAAATGAGCGCCGAACTGATGCACCGCCAGGTTGAAAAACTCAATGACGAACGGCTCGACAAATTGTCGCACAACATCCTGCGCTCCAGCAGCCAGTTGCTGGCCTTCGTCAAGCAGTTCCTCGCCAATGCCGCCGCCGATTACAATTTCACGCCCCATCCCGGCAACGTGAACCTCGTCCAGGTCGCCGACAACTCCGTCCAAGAGCACCTCCGCGCGGCGCGGCAAAAGGACCTCGAAATCCTCACCGATTTTCCGGACAACGGCGCCACCGTGCTGGCCGACGCTTCCGCCCTTGACCAGATCATGGACAATTTGATTTCCAACGCCGTCAAATTCTCGCCGCCGGGAACAAAGATTCACGTGTCCGTCGCCCCTTCCGATTCCGCGGTGCGATGCGTCGTCCGCGACGAAGGTCCGGGCTTTACAGCGGAGGACAAAGAGCGGATGTTCCGGCGATACGGACGGCTTTCCGCCCGGCCGACCGGCGGCGAGCCTTCCACCGGCCTGGGCTTGAGCATCGTCCGCAAACTGGTGGACGGCATGCAAGGGCGCCTGTTTTGTGACAATGCCCCGGGCGGCGGCGCCGCGTTCGCCGTGGAATTGCCCAAAGTAAAGGAGAACAAATGACCGCCCCGACTTCTCACCCAACCCGCGGGCGCAGCCGCCTTTTGACGTTATGGACTTTCTCGTAATAGACGACGACAAGACGTTCCGCGACGCAACGTGCTTTTTGATTGAGGAAGCCGGCCACTACGCCGAAGGGGTGGAAACCGGGGAACTGGCGTTGACCCGGCTCAAGGAGGACAAGTGGGACGCCGTGCTTCTTGACTTGAACCTTGGCCACGAAAACGGCCTGGATGTCTTGAGCGAAATGGCCCGCAAACACGCGCAAATTCCGGTGGTGATGTTTACCGCACAAGGCAACATCAAGACCGCCGTGGAAGCCATGCGCCGCGGCGCCGTGGATTTCCTGGAAAAGCCCTTCCAACATGAACAGTTTATCACGGTGCTGGCGCGCCTCCAGCGGCTGCGGCAGATGAGCCAGCGGATCGAGCGCCTGGAACAGGAGGTGACCGAAACCAAATCCCATAACATCGAGCCGATTTTCGACTTCGCCACCCCTGTCATCCGCGAAGTCATGGACATGCTGCTGCGGGCGGCGCGCACACCCGCTTCCATTCTCATTTATGGGGAAAGCGGCACGGGCAAAAGCGTGGCGGCGCGGGCCGTCCATGAGCACAGTCATCTGGCCGAAAAACCATTCGTCACCGTCAATTGCCCTAGCCTCTCGAAGGAATTGCTGGAAAGCGAACTCTTCGGCCACGTCAAAGGCTCCTTCACCGGCGCCATCCGCGACCACTGGGGCAAAGTGCGGGCTGCCGACGGAGGTACACTCTTTTTGGATGAAATCGGCGATCTGCCCCCCGAAATCCAGCCTAAATTGCTCCGCCTGCTCCAGGAACGCGAATACGAGCGCCTCGGCGAAAACGTCACGCGCACCGCCAACGTGCGCGTCATCGCCGCCACCAACCGGGACCTGAAAAAACGCGTCGCCGAGGGCCTCTTCCGCGAAGACCTGTATTTTCGCCTCAACGTCATTGCCGTTGAAATGCCGCCGCTCCGCCGGCGCGAAGAGGATTTGATCCGCTTTGCGGAGCATTACACAAAATTCTTCGCCGCCCAATGCGCCCGCCAATTGGACGGCATCTCGCCGGACGCCGCGGCCTGCCTGCGGGCCTATCCCTGGCCGGGCAACCTGCGTGAATTGCGGAACGCCATCGAACGCGCCGTCATCATGGCGCGCGGCGCCCAACTGATGCCCGCCGATCTGCCCGCCGAATTGCGCGGCCAGACGGCAACGGCAGCCGTTTCGGGAGGCGACCCTCTTCAGATCGGCTCGCCCGTCTCCCTGGAGAAACTTGAAGAAGCGCACCTGCGCAAAATTCTGGAACATACCCCCAGCCTCACCGAGGCGGCGCACGTCCTGGGCATTGACCAGGCCACTCTATACAGAAAGCGCAAGCGCATCGGCCTGGATTAACATGAAACCAACCCGGGCGGATCTGGAACAGAAGATCAAGCGCCTGCGCGGCGATTTGCTTGCCATAGGCAGCCGCGTGAGCCATGACCTGCGCAACCCCTGGGTGGCATTCTCAACGCCGCCGAATGCCTTCAGGAACGCCTTCCCAAAAATGAAAATCCCCATGCGCCCATCTTGCAATCGTTGATCGCTTCGGTGGATGAGATGACGCGGCTCATCAAATCCGTCAGCCTCCTCGCGCGGGCCTCGGCCGCGCCCGTCCGGAAGGAAAAAATCGCGATGGGCGACATCGTGTCGGACGTCTGGCAGCGCCTCGAACGCCAAATCCTCGAAAAAGACGCGTCCGTTCATTTCCCCGCTTCGTGGCCGCAAGCCCTTGGGGCGCCCGCCTGGGTGAAATTTATCTGGTCGGCTTTCCTCTCCAATGCCCTTCAATACGGCGGCCGGCGGATTCATGCGGGCTGGCGCGCGAGCAACCGCCGGTTTTTTGTGGAAGACGACGGACCCGGCGTGCCGGACGCGGTCCGCGGGCATCTCTTCCAGCCTTTTGAGCTGCTGCACCGGCCCGATGGCGCCCGCGGCTTGAGCCTGTCCATTGTGCTGCGGCTGGTCCAGCTTCAGGGCGGCCAATGCGGCCATGAACCCGTTTCACCTCACGGCGCCTGCTTTTACTTTACACTGCCGGCGGAATGATTGCGGCGCGGAGACGAGGCGTTCCTTTATGATTTTGCCGAAGCGGACACAAGCCGGTGCTCCAATCGCAAATCCAACGTCATAAACTTCACTTTCCCTTTCCAAAAATAATCTTGTCCAGCGAAACCTTCCCCGGCCCGGCCAGCAGCAGCGTCACAAAACCCCCCAGGTAAATGAACGCCAGTTCGCCGCTCATCGGCCCGCCCAGCGCGCGCTTGTGAAACAGGAAAAAGGCCGTTCCCATGTCAAACGCCAGGATGAACGCCGCCAGCCGCCCCAGCAGCCCGGCAGCCAGCATCGCCGCCGCCCCCACTTCCGCAAAAACAACCAGCCCCAGACTCGCCGCCGCGCCAATGTGAAACGGATCGAAAAAGTTTTGGGACATGGCGCCGAAGTGCCGCCATTTGTCCAGGCCGTGGTTCAACATCATGGTCAACCCCAGCCACAGCCGCAACGCCAGCAGCGCGAGGCTGGCGGGGAGGGAATCGTTTCCCGGCGCGAATAATTTTTTAATCATACTCTCGAGTTGTTTTTTGTTGTTTTAGATTCTCCGAACCAATTCCGCCGGCGCGAAGCGCGCCTTGGGAACCGCGGCGTATTTGTCCTGGTCGGCCCGGTACCCCAACGCGCAGGCCACGACCGTGGCCAAGCCATTTTGGGCCAGGCCGAGCGCGCGATCGTACTCGGCCGGCACGATGCCTTCCATCGGGCAGGCATCCACCCCCAGCATGGCCGCGCAGGTCATCAGGTTTCCCAGGGCGATGTAGGCCTGCCGCGCCGCCCATTCGTGCGCGGTTTTTCCGCGTGAGCCATGGACCACGTCGCCGATCATCATGCCCCGGTAAGCGGCCAGCGCCGCCGCCGGCGTCTGGCGCACCTGGGCCAGCCGGTGGACCCATCGGTCCACGTCCGCCTCCGTCATCCGTATTTTTGCCGCAAAAACCACATAATGCGAGCAATCCACCACCTGCCGTTGGTCCCACGAATGCGCCAGCAATTCCGTCCGTTTCGGCCCCTCCGTCATCACGACAAACTGATACGGCTGCAATCCATAAGAGGAGGGCGTCAAGACGAGCGCTTGTTCGAGCGTTTCCCACGTTTCGCCGGGAATTTTTTTTGCCGGGTCAAATCGTTTCGTGGCATAACGCCAACGCAGGGCCTCCAGTAGCCGGTCATTGGTGATTGGATTCATCAATTTGTTCAATCAGTGTGTCCTGTCTTGCGAAAGTTACCGCGGGCGCGATAAATGTCAAAGCCGGCGCCGCCGTTCTTGACACATTCTTCATGAAGCCGGACACTTCCACGCGCGCGCGTGGCGGAACTGGCAGACGCGCCGGACTTAGGATCCGGTTCCGAAAGGATTGGAGGTTCGAGTCCTCTCGCGCGCACCGCTGAATGCCAAAGACGTTGGTGGCATGAAATTGATTGAATTTGGCGGGCGGTTCCCGTTACGATGCCGGCTTCTATGGCCATTCAACTTCGCGACAAATCGTCCTGCAAATACGATCAAATTTCCCTCGGCGAAATCATGCTGCGCCTTGATCCGGGCGAAGGCCGCATTCGCACCGCCCGCCATTTTGCCGCCTGGGAGGGCGGCGGCGAATACAACACCTCCCGCGGCCTTCGAAAATGTTTTGGATGCAAAACGGCCGTCTGCACCGCGTTGGTGGACAATGAGGTCGGCCATCTGATCGAGGATTTCATCATGCAGGGCGGGGTGGACACGGATTTTGTGCTGTGGCGGCCGGACGATGGCATTGGCCGCGGCATCCGCAACGGATTAAACTTTACCGAGCGCGGTTTTGGCATTCGCGGCGCGGTGGGCGTGCCCGACCGCGGCAATTCCGCCGCGTCGCAACTCAAGCCCGGCGATTTTGATTGGGACCACGTTTTCGGAAAAGTCGGGGCCCGCTGGCTGCACACCGGCGGCATCTTTGCCGCGCTTTCGGAAACCACGGCGGCCCTGGCCATTGAAGCGGTGAAAGCCGCGAAAAAACACGGCGTCATTGTCAGCTACGATTTGAATTATCGTCCTTCCCTCTGGAAATCCATCGGCGGCCTCACCAAGGCGCGGGAAGTGAACCGCGAAATTGCGCGGCACGTGGACGTGATGATCGGAAACGAGGAGGATTTCACCGCCTGCCTGGGTTTTGAAGTGAAGGGGGCCGACCACAACCTGACCAAAATTGAGGCGGAGGCGTTCAAAGCCATGATTGAAACCGCCGTCAAGGCCTATCCCAATTTCAAGGTCGCCGCCACCACGCTGCGCCGCGTCATCACGGCCACCCGGAACGATTGGAGCGCCATCCTGTGGCATGACGGCAAATTTTATGAAAGCCGCAAGTATCCGGATTTGGAGATTCTGGACCGCGTGGGCGGAGGCGACAGTTTTGCCAGCGGCCTGCAATTTGGTTTTCTGGAATTCAACGATCCCCAAAAATCGGTGGATTATGGCGCGGCGCACGGCGCGCTCGCCTCGACCACCCCGGGCGACACCAGCATGGCCGCCCGCAAGGAAGTCGAGAAAACCTTCGGCGGCGGCGGCGCGCGGGTGCAGAGATAGAAGCCGGGCAGGCCCTTATCGGCGGTGATTCACCCCGTCGGCTCATGCTTGCAAAGCGCGCGGTTTTGCCCTTTCATTTTCACAATGTGGCGGGGCTTGATCCTGGCGGTGGCGGCGATGACCGTGGCAAACACGGTTTCGCTGGGCGACGAGTCAGCGGTTGTGGATTTAAACTACGTGGCCCGGCAGGCCCTGGACCGCGCCCGGCGGCCCTTTCGCTCTCCCAGCCTCGATCTCCCATCCGTCCTGCGCACCCTCAATTACGATCAGTATCGCCAAATCCGTTTCCGCCGCGGCCAGGCGCTCTGGACGTCCGGTGACCTCCCCTTTCGCGTTGAATTCTTTCACCCCGGTTACCTCTACCAGGACCCAGTCCATCTCTACGAATTCACCTCCACCCATTTGCAACGCATCCGCTTTGTCCGCGATTTTTTTGATTACGGCAATCTTCACGTCCAAAACAACCTTCCCACGGACATGGGCTATGCCGGCTTCCGCATCCTCTACCAGCTCAACGCCACCAATGTCTGGGACGAGTTGGGCGCCTTTCTGGGTGCCAGTTATTTTCGGCTGCTCGGCCGCGACCAGCGTTACGGCCAGTCCGCGCGCGGCCTGGCCATCAATTGCGGCGAAGCGACCGTCCCCGAGGAATTTCCCCTTTTCACCGATTGGTGGCTGGGCAAGCCCGCCAAAGGCGACACCGACCTCGTGCTCTATGCCCTGCTGGACAGCGTCAGTTGCACCGGCGCTTATGAGTTTCACATTGACCCTGGAAACATCACCGCCGTGGACGTCAGCGCCATCCTCTATTTCCGCAGCCGCAAGGTCGTCCTTTCCGCCGACACCAACGCTCCCGCCGTCAATACCCTCGGCCTCGCCCCCCTGACCAGCATGTTTTGGTTCGGCAAAAACTCCGAACGCAAGTTCGACGATTACCGCCCCGAGGTCCACGACGCCGACGGATTATTGATGAAACTGAACGATGGCCGCACCCTCTGGTCGCCACTGGATAATCCCGCCTCCCTCCGAAACGAAGTCTTCCCCGCGCCCAACATCAAGGGCTTCGGCCTTCTTCAACGCGAACGCGATTTTGCAGATTACCAGGACAGTTTCAATCGCTACGACCTTGAACCCAGCGTCTGGATTCAGCCCCACGGCAATTGGGGTCCTGGGGCGATTCATTTGGTGGAGCTCAGCTCAGTCTGGGAAGGGGAAGACAACGTAGTTGCCTTCTGGGCGCCCGCCACCAATCCCGTCCCCCTCCAGCCCTATCGTTTCGGTTATACGATGTTCTGGGAGATGGGCGACGCCGACACGCGCCTCTCCCCCAATCGCGTCGTGTCCACCCGCATCGGCGTGGACCCGGCTGATTCCACCTGCCGCATCTTCATGCTCGATTTCAAAGGCCAGGAGCTGGGCCATATCCCGCTCTTTGATCCTCCCCGCGCCATCGTCAATTGCGGCACCAATGCCACCCTCGTCAACACCCAGGTGTTTCCGTGCCCCGAACTGGGCGCCTGGCGCGTGGAGTTGAAAATGCGCCCCCAATTGCCCTCCCCGGCCCCCGTGCATCTGGATTGCACCCTTGAATACGGAACCAATATCGTCAGCGAAACATGGACTTATCAGTGGAACCAACCCTGAAGGCATTGATGCAGCCGGGCGCATCCGGCCGCATTGCCGGCCGCCCCCTCGAAGATTGGAACGCCGCCTACGCCAAAGTCGAGAGTTACTTTAACGCCTTGCGCGTCCGCAACAAGGTTCTCCTCGGTCAATTGGTCCTGAGCGTGCTCGAACGCGCCGTCCGCCGCGCGCCCCTCGCGCCCGATCGCTCCGCCGCCCAACTGGCTGCCGAGGAAATGGAGCGGTTCGTCAACGAATGGTTCGCCGAAGTCCTCGGCAAATCCACCGACCATCTCGAACGTTCCGTCTCCACGCGCGGCAGGCTGGCCTTGCTCCTGGCCGACATGCCCGGCAAATGGCAGGATCAATTCCTCCGCCCCGGTCCCTGGCCCGATGAATTTGTCAACGCCATGCGCCAGACCTTCCTGCGCGCCGGCCCGGATTTCCAACTCTCCCAAATGACCGCCCGCCCCTTCGACCTCGGCCCCATTGCCTCCCTCACCAAACTGGACCGCATGCCCTACGTCCGCATGGCCGTCATCTGGACCCTCTTTGCCCTCATCCTCGTCGCCATCTTCATCCTCACGCATTAAGAGCGTTTTAAAAAATAATGTGGCCGTTCGGAGCGAGGATTTTTGGTGTTTTGGCAAGGCTTCGGCGAAGGAGCATGTTTGAAAACCCTGTGACTGAGCCGAAACGACGCCAAAACCCAAAAAGACCGCTTCCCATCCTTTTCTTCCCGAATGGCTGCAGTATTTTTTAAACCGCTTTAAACCAGCGGCCCGCCCGCGCCGATCCCATGCTTCAGGCAATACGCCGTGTTCCCAACGTACTTTTCCGCCCACCATTTCAATCCCGCCCGTTCTTTCTTCGTCAGCGCCCGCGCGACTTTCGCCGGCGCGCCCAGCGCCAGCGAACCGGCCGGAATCTTCTGGCCCTGCGTCACCAACGCCTTCGCTCCGATGATCGTCTGGCTGCCAATCACCGCACCGTCCAAAATAACCGCGCCCATCCCCACCAACACTTCATTGCCAACCCGGCAGGCATGCACAATCGCGCCGTGGCCCACCGTCACCCAATTCCCAACGATGCACGGATAATCATCCGCCAGATGCAACACCGCGTTGTCCTGGATGTTCGTATGATGCCCCACCACGATCCGGTTGATGTCCCCGCGCAGCACGGCCCCATACCAGACGCTCGAATGCGCGCCGATGGTCACGTCCCCCAGCACCACCGCTGTCTTCGCGATATAAACTCCGCGCCCTATCCGCGGTTTCTTCCCCAAAAAACGATCAAGCTGCCCGTCCATCTTCATAAAAACATTCTAATTGGAAATTCCCTCCCTGTCCCGTTCTTTCCATGGCCGCCTCATTCGCGTCCATTCGCGGTTAAACGGATTGGTGCCACCGCTCAGCGCGTGCTAAAATAAAGTTGGCATGACAAAGACAGCACCGCAACGACCGGCGCCCGCGAAACGGCGGTTGCCGCGCTCCTTCAAGGACCTCACGCCATCCAATCACTTTGCGCCCGGCAGATTCTTCCGCGAACTGGTCTGGAAAGCCCTGCTGACCCCGCGCACCGGCGTCTGTCAGCGGCCCGTCTTTCCCAAGCTCAAACATGGTGAAATCGCCGTCACCTGGATCGGCCACGCCTCCTTTCTCGTTCAATTCACGGACCTCAACGTCCTCATTGACCCGAACTTCGCCAACTGGATATTTTTGCTCAAGCGCATCAAACGCAGCGGCTTCAGAATCGGAGACCTGCCCCCCATTGATCTTGTCCTCCTCACCCACGCCCATTTCGATCACTTCCACAAACCCACCCTCCGCCGCCTGCCCCATCCCAAAATCGGCGTCATGCCCTGGGGCGTCGGCGATCTGGCCCGCAACCTCGGCTTCGAACGCATCATCGAACTCGAATGGTGGGAGAGCTTTTCCCAGCACGATTGGAAAGTCACCTTGACGCCCGGCAAACATTGGGGCGCACGCACCCTTCGCGATTCCCATCGCGGCTACGGCGGATTCGTCCTCGAACATCAAGGCCGCAAAATTTATCATGCCGGCGACAGCGCCTATTTCGACGGCTTTCTGGAGATTGGCACAAAACTGGGACCCCAAATCGCCCTCCTCCCCATCGGCGCCTACCATCCCGAAAGCTTTCGCCACGTCCACATGGGACCGGATGAAGCCGTCAAGGTCTTCAAGGAACTGCGCGCCGAATGGCTCGTGCCCATGCACTACGGCGCCTTCCGCCTTTCGTTCGAGGAAATGGACGAACCGCCCCGCTGGCTCATGGAAATCGCCGCCAGGGAAAACCTCACCCGCCGCGTCAAACTCCTTGAAGAAGGCTGCCCCCACGTGTTTTAATATCGCCCCCCCAGGACACCGAACACCGATTCCGGTCTTTGTCCGTGTTCAATCCGTGGCTGAAATTGTTTCTTCTCCGCTCCGTGGTGAAACCGGTTATTGTCCATTGACATCCCGCGCGTTTCCATCTTTTCTATTCGCCAATGGCAGACGATTCCACCGATTCCGATAAATTCGGAGTGTTGAAACGCTATATTCCATTGATCGCCTGGGGCCTGGTTTGCTTCGTTCTCATCGCCATTCCGTTCAAAATCATCAGCTACGGCTATCTGCCGCAAGACGATGCCCTGCGCAGCTCCGCCCATGCCGTCTCCGGCAAACCCTGGCAGGACATTCTCGTGCTCAGCCACATGTACAAGATTGACCATGAGTTCGGCTGGTCCTGGCTCCTCGCAAAAATGCATCATCTGTTTGGCCTGAATGCGGAGGGCCTGGTCATCTTTTCCGTGGCCGGCTTGTTCCTCGTGGTCAATGGCGCCGCCTTGCCGTGGCTGCGGCGGCCGGAAGCCTGGCTGGCGGCGTTGGCGGCGGCGATGGTATCGAACGGTCTTCTCGAACGGTTCATGATCGGCCGGCCTTTGCTGGTGAGCGAGGCCGGACTCATCGCCCTTCTGCTGTTATGGCAGCAGCACGGCTCCGGCCCGCCCAAACCATGGATCATCGGCTTCATGATTGCCGTGACCGCCGCATCCACTTTTTTTCACGGCGCCTGGTACCTCTGGGTTCTGCTGGGCGCCGCGTTCTTTTTGGCAGGCCAATTTCGCTGGTGCTTCACCTTTGGCGTTTGCTGGGTCATCGGCGTTTTCATCGGAGCCGCCTGCACCGGCCATCCCATCGCCTTTCCGCTTCAGCAAATCCTGCTGGCCTTCCGCGCCATTGGAATGCATTTCACGCGCCTGACGGTCTCGAACGAATCCCAGCCCTTGGGCGGCGACATATTTTCGCTGACGGTTTTGGGCGGCGTCATGGTTTTGCGGCACATTGCCGGCCTGGAATCCATTTCCCTGGCCAAAAGTCCCGCCTTCTGGATGTTCTTCATTTGCTGGGTGCTCGCCTTCAAGACCGGACGGTTTTGGTTCGATTGGGGCATGCCCGCCATTGCCGTTCTGGTGGCGGTCTTCACGCAGGCGGCTTTTGAAAAGCACGTGCCGGCGGATTCTTTCCGGCGCCTGGGCTGGACGTTCGCCCTGGCCCTCTCATGCTACATGGGCATCACCGCCGACGTTTCCGGCCGCTGGACAACGCCCATGGCCATTCGCTATCTGACTCCCGATAAGCCGCAGGTTAAAGGCTGGCTGCCGGCGCCGGGCGGCATCCTTTACTCGGAGGATATGAGCATATTCTACGAGACTTTTTTCAAAAATCCCCACGGCGACTGGCGCTACATGGTCGGTTTCGAACCCACCTGGATGCCCAAAAAAGACGTTGAAATTTATGAAAGCATCATGTGGAACATGGGCGACCCCAAGGCCTACACGCCCTGGATCAAAATGATGACGCCCGCCGACCGCCTCGTCATCCCGGGCGGCAGGGGTGCTCCGCCCAATATTCCCCAATTGGATTGGAACTACGCCGTCAGCGGCATCTGGGTGGGCCGCCTGCCGCAGCCGGTTGAAAAAGGGACGGCTGCGCCGACCATCCCCGCTTCAAAACCCATGAGCACACTCCCTGCCCCCGAAACCGAGGCCGTCCCGCCGTCAGGTTAGTTTCCGATACCGCTTTAAAACGTACCATTGAGCCACGGATTAAACACGGAGAGAGAGCGGATTCGGTTTTCGGAAAATCCGCACAACAATGACGAAACTTCGAGCGTCTTCGACAAAGATTTCAGGCCGCCAACCCATCCCGTGGGAGACCACGCAAGCACCCTCTGAATTTTTTCCGCCATCCTGTTCATCCTGTCAAAAATTCCGTGTTTAATCAGCGTTTCATCCGTGGCCAAACCTTTGCGCCCGTTGCGGCCTTTGCGTGAGGCTTTTCCGGTCAATTGGCGTTTATTGGCGTTCATTCGCGCTTAAATCAAACATGCTTGCCAAGGCGAAATCCCGGTCCGTCAGGCCGCCGGCGTCATGCGTGGTCAGCGTGAGCGTCACCTTGTTCCATTGCACCAAAATGTCCGGGTGATGCCATTCGCGCTCGGCAATTCCCGCCACCGCCTCCACAAACTTCATCGCCGCCGGAAAATCCTTGAACACAAACGTCCGGCATATCGCGTCGCCGTTCCGCCTCCAGTCCGGCACGGAACGAAGCGCGGACGCCACCGCGTCCGGCCCCAGTTTCAACCGGGGCGGCCCGCCGCTGTTTGCCAGCCGTCCCGCGCCTTCCCGCGCCGCCTGGCCCATGAGGCTCAGGCTAGTGGCCAGCGACCAGACCCACGCCACCGCCACAAGGCCTGCGCCGGTCTCGCCAATCCATCCCACGCGCGGTTCCGGCCCCTGGCCTCCGGCATAGGGCAGAGCGTAAAGCTGCGCCATCACCTTGACGAACCAGACACAGACAAACGCGCACCCGGCCAGCGACAGCAAAAGCTGCCCGCTGCCCGCCACCCAGCGCCGGCACAAAAGCGAACCCAATCCCGGCGTCGCCAGGAGATTCAGCGCCATCGCGTTGCGCGCCCCGGCCCGGCTAATCCGTCCGCGCTCCGCTAAAGATAGTTTCATAGGCAGACATCATGGCCGCCCAGCCAATGGGCATGGTCACAAAAATTCCAACGCAACATGCCACGACGCCGCCCGCCATGAGCAGCGCATTCACAATCAAAAACGCAAAAACCATGAACCAATGTTTGCACACCATCCGGCGGCTCGTCTCCATCGCTTCCCAGAAATCCATTCCCCGGTCTATCACCAGCACAATCGCAAACATCCAGGCCACCTGAAAAAACAAGCCCGGGATCACGCATAACACGTAACCGATGGAAACCAGGATATTCATCACCCATCCCAGCAAAATCAATTGCCCGGACAACGCTCCGAATCCCGCGAAAGCGTCTCCGATGCCCGCCTGCTGCCCGCGCGCCAGTTTCAAAAAATACTTCATCAGTCCCCCCCACAAAACGCAATAGACCGGCGCCGTCAGAACACTCATGGCCACCACCACGAAAACTCCCGTCGCCGAAACAGTGTGATTCTCGATCCATCCCCGGATAATCGGCCCGGTCACCAATCCCGGAATTTGGTTGAAGGCCGATACAATCAGCATAATCAGGGCGGAAATCCCGACTGCCGGCCAGAAGTTATTTTTCACCACGCCCCATCCCCGGCTGATGCACCGGCCGATGTCCAGTTCATAATCGCCTGGCGGCGTTCCGGGAAAAGTTGGCGGCGCGCCCGGCAACGGCGGCGGCGGGCCGAAGGCATCGGCAAATTCCGGGAAAGCCGAGAGCGGGCGGAACGCCGCGTCGCTTTCCGCCTTGGCCTGCGTTTGCGGGTTGGCGCGGCCCTCGGCAATCCACTGCCGCACCGCCTCGCCGGAAACGGGGCCGTATTCCCTGCCATCGCCGCCTATGATGATGTAATTGGCCATAGAAATCCTTGTCTATTCACGGACTGGCTCCATTAAGCCACGGATTGAACGCGGATGAAACACGGATTTTTCAAAAAAACGCAGGCACAGGGAACACAGGGCTGGAGCAAAAGCGCGGATTCGCAAGCGCATTCCATCAAACCAGGAGCAAAGGTGCGACGGACTCCAACGGCGCAACCGATTACCTTTTCGGCCGGCGAATCTTTTGGCTCGGAAAATTCCAGATTCATATATGAAGTCAAAGCCGCCCGCGCGTTTTTGTTTCCAGTGTTCTTCCCTGTGTTCTCCGTGCCCCGGCGGTGAAATTGGCGCTCTCGCGGTTGAAACCGCAATCGACTGCAATTGACTGCAAATAGTGATGAGCGGCGACGGGGGCAAGCGACGGGGGCAAGCGGCCGGGGCGGCGGGGGAAAGGATGTTTTTTGGCGTGAATGGGGCGGCGGGGCCTGCCAAACGGAGTGGCAGCGGCCCGGACAGCCTCGCGGTCTTGCCCATACCAGGCCGCAACCGCGCGGTTGGCGCGGTTGGTCCCGGCCAACTTCCATTAAACCACGCGGATTCCGACGGCGCGACTGGCGCGATCCCGGATTCCATCTTGCTCGTTACGACGGTTCCATTCATTACGACGACTTCGGTCGCCGGGACGCCGACCTCTACGGCGGCCGTCTTATTCATTACGGCAGTTGCATTCATTACTACAGTTGCATTAAACCACGGAGATGGAAGGAAGTCCATGAAAAGTTATTTAACTGGATTTATCGCGGAAGTTCCTGAACGGGAACGGGTTCCAAAAAGTTATGTAACTGATTTGGCCAAAGTTGAATAACTTTTCATCCCTGGCTGAACCTTTGCGGCCTTCGCGTGAGGCTCCCCCGGTCAATTCGCGGTTAAAAATCCGTGTTCCATGCTCAGGCGAGGCAGCCCAGTTCGCGCATGGAGATGTAATCGCGCGGACGTTCCGGCGTGGGCAGGCCCATGATCACGTGATCGAGGACTTCAATTTTCAACACCTGCCCCGCCCGAATCAAATCCCGCGTCACCCGCACGTCCGCCTCGCTTGGCGAGGGGTCCCCGCTGGGATGATTATGCGCCAGCACCAGCGAATGTGCGTTGGCTGCAATGGCCTTTCTGAAAACCTCGCGCGGATGCACCATCACCGTGTCAATCGTGCCGTCGGCAACTTCATCCACCCGTATCAAGCGGCGGCGCGTATTGAGCGAGAGCACCTGCAACGTTTCCACGTTCTTCCCCCGGTTTCGCGCGCGCAACAGCGCGACCACATTCTCCGGATTATCCAACACCGGCGATTCTCTTTGTATGTCCTCGGCCATCTTTTGTCCCAGGGCAAACGCCGCCACCAGCGTCACCGCCTTGTCCCGTCCGATGCCTTTGAACGCCTGCAACTCCGGCACGGAGGCGCGCCCCAGCAATTGCAACGAGCCGAACTCTTTCACCAATTGCGTGCCGATGTCCACCGCGTTGGCACCGTGGACGCCCGTGCGCAGCAGAATGGCGATCAGTTCGGCCGGGCTGAGAGCTTCGACGCCATGCGCGGCGAGGCGTTCGCGCGGACGTTCGCTCAACGGCTGGTCTTTGAGGCGCACGCTCTTGGACATTGCGGCAACGTAGCGGATTGGGGGCCGATTCCAAAGTCCAATTTCACCGTTTCAACCGCGAATGAACGCCAATAAACGCGAATTTCACCGGACCCGAAATCGCTGTAGGAGTCGAGGTGACGAGACTCAAATCCATCGTCGTCGCGGAGATCATGGACCATTTCAGAGACTCCTTACGTCGTCTCCTACGGCACCCGAAATTGCCGTAGGAGTCGAGGTGACGAGACTCAAATTCATCGCCGTCGCGGGATCATGGACCATTTCACAGACTCCTTACGTCGTCTCCTACGGCACCTGAAATTGCCGTAGGAGTCGAGGTGACGAGACTCAAATCCATCGTCGTCTCGG
>JAGWNY010000030.1 GCA_028872915.1 Verrucomicrobiota bacterium | reverse complement strand
CCAAAAACGGCGCAAAAATGATTTTTGAGCCTGCGTCAAACCAAACGCCTTAAACTTTTTCAAAACGGCCCCTCCAACCCCACCTGTTTTAATCCCTCCGTCCCGCTTTTCCTCAAAATCAAATCCTACTATGAAATATCCGGGTTAGACCCCTTTGGGGGTTCTGGAACGACTGGCGTTGCTGCCAAAGAAGAAGGTCGCAACGCAATTCTAATTGAATTAAATCCTGAATACTCGCGGTTTTCAAAGGAACGAATACGCCATGCCAACCAGCAAAACTTCCAGCTCTAAACAACTGATTCTGGCCTTTCTTCTAACCAACATCGGAAAAGTTTTGGAATCCAAGGATATTCAGCAAGCCAGCGGCGGGGCGGTTGAATGGGCAAGGCGCGTCCGGGAACTTCGCAACGAGGACGGCTATCAGATCTTGTCGCACAAAGACAGGGCGGATTTGAAACCGGGACAATATCTGCTGGAAACGGCTATTCGTGTTCCCGCTTTCAAACGGGGAATTTCAAAAGAAACTCGCGCATGGGTTTTGGAACGCAATGGCTATACATGCCAAATGTGCGGCATGGCGGCAGGCGATCCAGACCCATTCAACAATTCACGCACGGTACGGCTTGCCATCGGCCACATTAAGGATAAATCAAAAGGCGGCGATGACACGCCGGGAAATCTTCGGGCAGTCTGCACAAACTGCAATGAGGGATTGCAAAACACTGCTCCACCAAAGCCAGACCGCATTTTACTGCTGTCACAAGTCCGGCGCGCTACGATTGATGACCAGCAAGCGTTGCTTCATTGGCTTCTTGGGAAATTCAAGCTGGAGGCCAAACCGAAGCCATTGTCCAAATGAAGGCGCCACCTTGCTGCAAAAGCAGCTTCCAATTCTGATTCGCCAAGCCAGCCTTGGCAACCGCCTCCGTGCCAGCCACCAGAGCGTTTTAAAAATAATGTGGCCGTTCGGAGCGGGGATTTTTGGTGTTTTGGCAAGGCTTCGGCGAAGGAGCATGTTTGAAAACCCTGTGACTGAGCCGAAACGACGCCAAAACCCAAAAAGACCGCTTCCCATCCTTTTCTTCCCGAATGGCTACGGTATTTTTTAAACCGCTCTAACCATGATTAATCCCCCTGAAAAAATGAGTCAATTCCCGGTCGGCGCCGGCGATCTCCAGCGCAACAATCTCATCGCGTTTCCAATCACGATTAAATCCGATGCACCCATCGCCGCCGCGCTGAAAATCGGGCTGACGAAGCCCAGCGCCGCCAGCGGCACACCCAGCGCGTTGTAAAAAAATGCCCAGAAAAGGTTTTGCTTGATAATCTTCAAGGTTGTGCGCGCCAAACTCAGCGCCTCGGGGACTGCTTCAATGTCCGATTTCAGAAGAATCACGTCCGCTGCCTCGCGCGCAATGTCGCTGGCGCGGCTGACAGCCACGCCCAGGTCCGCCCGCGTGAGGGCGGGCGCGTCATTGATGCCGTCGCCCACGAAGGCGACCCGTTCCCCGCGCTGCTGGAGTTTGCCGACAAATTCCGCCTTTTGTTCCGGCCGCACCTCGGCAAACACATGGTCCTCCGCAATGCCGGCCTGCCGGGCAATGCTGGCAGCCGTCTGCGGATGATCGCCGGTGACAAGATAAACTTTTCGCCCTTCGGCTTGCAACTGCCGGACAACGCCCGCCGCGTTGCGTTTTACCGCGTCACGCACCGCAAACAACGCCAGCAAATTTTTGCCGGATGTCAGCCCGATGACCGTCGCGCCCTGGCCCCGCCATTCTTCAATAAACGCGCCGCCCGGCCCCACGTCCGCTTCATTGTCCTTCAGCCACCGCAACGAGCCTAATCGGACGATGCAGGAAGGCAATCCAGCCCCGGACGCCGTCGCGCTCAAACCCGCGCCGCCGATTTCCTCCCAATCCCTCAATGCGACGTCCTGATTCGAAATGCCCGCGATGGCCGCGCTGATGGGATGTGTGGAATGGCGCGCCAGTGCCGCGGCGAGCGGGCGGGCATCGCCGCCCGCGAAGTCCGGATTTTGCCATGTTTGCGCCACCGCGGGCCTGCCTTCGGTAATGGTGCCGGTCTTGTCGAAAACCACGGCCATGATCTTTCCCGCTTTTTCCAGCGCAACCCCATCTCGAATCAGGATGCCGCGGCGCGCGGCCGCATTGGCCCCGGCCATGATGGCCGCCGGCGTGGCCAAGCCCATGGCGCAAGGACAGGCGATGATGAGCACCGCCGCGGCAATGATAAATCCTGCCGCGGTCCCGGCCGGAGCGGAAATGTGCCAGAAGATCGGAGATAGAACATCATGAACGTGCCCCGCCCATGCAGGCGCCAATCCCCATGCCAGGCCCGCCACAATCGCGATGACTACGACTATCGGAACAAAAACCGCGCTGACCTGATCGCCAATGCGCTGTATATCGGCCCGGCTGGACTGCGCCCGTTGGACGGCGGCGATCACGTGCGCCAGCGCTGTTTCCTGCCCTGTGACCGTCACCCGCATGACGAGGCGGCCGTTGACAAGAGCCGTCCCCGCCAAAACATCGGCTCCCGCCTTCTTCTCCACTGGAATGGATTCACCCGTAAGCATGGATTCGTCAATGGCGGATTCGCCTTCCAAAACCACGCCGTCCACCGGCACAATGTCTCCGGGGCGAAGAGCGACCCGGTCGCCCCGCGCGAGACTCGAAATGGGGACGTCGCTTTCACCCGATTCGCCATTGCTCGAAATGAGTTTTCGTGCCGTTTTGGGCGCAAGATTCAGCAAAGCTTTGAGCGTGCCTGTCGCTTTGGTGCTCACCCGCGCTTCAAGCCAGTGCCCCAGGCTGATGAGCGTGATAATCGCCGATGCCTCCATGAAATAAAGATGCCCGCCCGCTCCGCTGAACAACGCCCATGCGCTGTAGCTAAATGCCGTTGTGGAACCGAGCGCCACCAACGTGTCCATGTTTGAATTGCCAACCTTGATCTGGTTCCAGGCGCCACGGTAGAATCTTGCGCCGGAAAACGCTTGCACGCAGCCCGCCAGCGCGAATGAAGCCCACTCAAACCATGTCTCTTCCCCAATCCGAAAAATCCATTCTCCCGCCATCAAAAACACCGTGACAGCCACGCCCAGCCACAATCCGATCTGCCAGTCGTCATGCGTCCCACTGCATGTGTCGTCGTCCTCCCCGGCCTCCTCGGCTTCATAACCCGCGTCTTTGACGGCTTCAACCACAGCGGCAACGTTTTCAGGCGCGCCGGCCTTCCATTGGACGGAAGCCCTCCGGCCCTCAAGAGAAACGGACGCGTTGCTCACGCCGGGAACCTTCTGGATCGCCTCCGTCACGTGACGAACGCAATTGGCGCAATTCATTCCATTGACCCGCAGATTCCTCATAAAACGAAGCTAGCATCGGCGCCAAAGGCCGTCCAGCGAAGGCGCAACGTCTTTCCTCCCGACTGCATGCATGGGGATCGGTGTCATCGGTGTCTCCGCGGCAATGTTTTCTTCGGCGAGCAGGGACGATACTTTTCCAGGATCGGCTTGAGGTCCGCCGCGGTCTTGCGCGGCCAATACTTCGGGTCGGTCACGATGGCGTTTTTCAGGGCGGAATGGCACGGCCAGTCAGGCTCGGCGGGAATGGCCGGAATCGCCCGTATCAGCACCCTTTTTGCAGCGCCCGCGTTCCGATGCAGGTTGGCAAGAACCATTTCCAGGGTGACGTGTTCCTCCTCCTTCCAACAGTCGTAGTCGGTGGACATGGCGAGCGTGGCATACGCAATCTCGGCCTCACGGGCGCATTTGGCCTCGCCGAGATTGGTCATGCCAATGACATCGTAGCCGGCCCGATGATTGGCCAGCGACTCGGCCCGCGTGCTGAATGCCGGCCCTTCCATGCATACATAAGTCCCGCCGTCATGCGCGCTCACGCCTTCGGCGCCAGCCGCCTCCACCAGAATTCGCCGCAGTTCCGGGCTTAGCGGTTCGGCAAACGCCACGTGCGCCACGATGCCCCGGCCAAAAAATGTGTGATTCCCCGGTTGCTTGGTGCGGTCGAGAAACTGGTCTATGACCACGATGTCACACGGCTGGTATTTTTCCTGCAGCGAGCCGACGGCGCTGACGCTTACTATCCATTGCACGCCCAGCTTCTTCATCGCCCAGATATTGGCGCGGTGGTTGAGTTCGCCTGGCAAAATTCTGTGCCCGCGGCCGTGCCGCGCCAGAAAAACGACCTCGCGGCCCGCCAGCGTCCCCGTCAGAAAGTCATCCGATGGTTTCCCAAACGGCGTTTTGATTCGCACCCATTTTTGGCTTTTGAATCCTTCGATTTCATACAGGCCGCTGCCTCCGATGATGCCCACGCGATTTTTTGCCATGCCCCTGTCTAATGGAAATGTAGCGTAAAAACAATTTAAGAATGGGTGCTTCCCGCCGGCGAATGCTGGACGCGACCGGTGTGCCGGGCATCGGCGCGGAACATCGGCCACGTGCTGTTGGCCGGGGGCGCGGCGTTGGAAGGCGCGTAGGCCGTCATGAAATCGGCGCAAGTGAAATAAACGGTTCCATCCGGGCCAATCACGGGTGAACCGTTGATGCCGCCCTTTTCAATGGCCGTCCATTCGATTGTCCGGTCCGGCCCGAAGTCCAGCAATTCCTGCCAGGGATACGGACAATAGACGGTTCCATTGGCGGCGGCGGCGGGCGAGGAGTGAACCCACCAGGGAGCGCCAAAGTCCCAAAGTTTTTTCCCTTCCGGGCTGACGGCAATGAGGAGCTGATTGGCTTCGATGTAGATTCTCCCCTTGTCATCAAGAATGGGCGACGTTCCAAAAATGCCGCCGGTGCGCAGGCGCCAGATTTCCGTGCCATCGGGGTGAAGGGCATAGAGGAATCCATCGGTGGAAGCGAAATAAATCCGGCCGCCCGGGCCGATGGCGGGTGATGAACTGATGGCGCCACCGGTTTGAAATTTCCAGGCCGGCTTTCCGGCGGGTGAAACGGCGTAAAAATCATGGTCATGGGAGCCGAAATAAATGGTTCCATTGGCCCCGATGGCCGGCGAGGAGTCAATCACGCCCCCAGTGGCGAATTTCCACTTGAGCCTGCCTTCGGGATCAAGCGCGTAAAGGAAATGGTCCCATGAACCAAAATAAATGGCCCCGTGCGCGCCGATGGCCGGCGAACTGTCCACCCATAAACCGGTCCGAAAAGCCCATTTGAGCGCGCCTTGCGGAGTCAGGGCGTATAACTTCCAATCACGCGATCCAAAATAGATGGTTCCATCAGGGCCGATGGCGGGCGAGGATTTGATTTCGCGGCCGGCCTGAAAGACCCATTTGATGGCGCCGCCGGAGCTGACGGCCACGAGTTGGCCGCCGAAGGTCCCTGCATAGGTTGTTCCGTCCGGGGCAAGCGCGGGGGAACAACCGGTGGGCCAGGATGGAAGGCGGGTTTGCCAGAGATTGCCGACTGGCGCGCCACCGCAAAGCATTTGCGCGGTGAGATAAAAAACCGGGATCAGTCGCAATGACGGCGTCATTTCCCGTAGTCTAAAAGAAGGGCTGCCGGTTGGAAGCTGGAAGTTGGCTCAAACGAATTGAGGCTCTTGAATTTCCCGCGGCGGTTTGCACCGTGGCGTGCCATCGGCGGCTTCGGGATATTCAAAAATTTTGCCTTCGTAATTACGGATGAGCACGCGTCCGGCGTTCCGGCAAAGCACATATTCAGGCGCCACGGGCACCTTGCCGCCCCCGCCCGGCGCGTCAATCACATACGTGGGCACCGCGTAACCAGTCGTATGGCCGCGGAGCTGTTCCATGATTTCCAAACCCTTGCTGACGCTGGCCCGGAGGTGCGCCGAGCCGGAAATCAAATCGCACTGGTAGATGTAATACGGCTTGACTCGGCACAGAAGCAATTTTTGCGCGTGCGCGGTCATGATGAGGGGATCATCATTGACGTTCTTGAGCAGGACGCTCTGGTTGCCCAGCGGGATGCCCGCGTCGGCAAGGCGGCCCAGCGCGTCGCGCGCTTCAAGGGTCAACTCGCGCGGATGGTTCGAGTGAATGCTCACGAAGAGCGGATGAAATTGTTTCAGCGTGGCGCACAATTCAGCCGTGATGCGTTGGGGAAGAAAAGTCGGAATGCGCGTGCCGATGCGCAGGAATTCGACGTGCGGAATCGAGCGCAGCCGCGAGAGCAGCCCCACCAATCTGTCATCACTCAGCAGAAGCGGGTCTCCGCCGCTCAGCAGCACGTCCCTGATTTCCGAATGCCGCGCTATGTAGTCAATCTGCCGGTCGTAGTCCGGATGGAAATCGTAGCCGCTCGCGTTGCTGACCAGGCGCGAGCGGGTGCAATAACGGCAATACGCCGCGCACCGGTCGGTAGTCAGGAACAGCACGCGGTCGGGATACCGATGCACCACGCCCGGAACCGGCGAATGCGAATCCTCGCCGCAAGGATCCCTCATTTCCCACGGCGCGGTGCGGGTCTCGGCGGACTTGGGAACGACTTGCAGGCGGATGGGACAATGTTCGTCCGCCGGATCAATCAGGTTGAAAAAATAGGGCGTGATGGCCAGCGCCAGCTTGTGGTTGGCCAGCCCCGCCCCAGCGAATTCTTCGGGCGTGAGGGTGGGCAGGAATCGTTGCAGTTCTTCCCCGCTCGTGATGCGATGTTTCAATTGCCAGCGCCAGTCGTTCCAATCGGCGTCGGAAACATCCTTCCACCACCCTCGGCCCGCGGAATGGAATTGTTTCAAGGTTGAAAGACCGCCGCCCCCAGGCGGCTCCTCGCCGCCTGCCTTTGAATTTTCCTCATGCATCGTTAATGCGCACTATAAGTTCGAACCGCGCGCTGTCAAGCCGGGCATGGCCACCGCTCCGTCGTTCGTGCCGTCCATTGCCACTTCCACCCTCCGACGCCGCGCGTCCAGCGTGTTCAGTGCGGCGATGGTTCGCCCACCGTCCGGCAGCCGGCGCGGCAGCCACCAGCTTTTTCCCGGAAAATGGCGCGCCTCGGTTTGACCCAGGTAGCCGGCCAGGGTCCGGCTGTATTCCGACGCCAGCACTGCAAATTGTGGCGACATCTGCAATTGCGCCATCTGAAGCTCCTGCAAAGTGGACAACAGGATGGGATCCGCCTTGGGCCGGCCAAAATTTCGGATGATGGCCTGCAAGGACGTGCTGGCACGAAAAGGGAGGCTGTTGGACGAAGCCCAAAATTCCACCGGCACACTCAACAGCTTCGCAAGCATCGTCCGGCTGGCCTCCGGCGTCCATGACGGACCGCCGCCTTGCGCCGAAAAATCGAGCGTTTGCAACGTCCACCATTTGTCAAGATCCGCGGGCTTGGGAAAATCCGCCCCAAACGCCCCCCGAAACGCGAATTGCCAGTTGTAGTACCGCGGCAGAAGGCGCAGCATGCCGCGCACGTGGGCCGGGCCATCGGGCAGCCCCAGCAGCCGGCTGACAAATAACTGCGCGCTGGCGCGGTAAATGCCGCCGTCGCCGCCGGACAATTGCCGCCCCGTCGGCCAGCTCAACTCTTCCACGGTCAACGCCGGGTGCGTGCCCAGAACCCGGCGGGCGCCGGCCAGCGGATCCCATCCCCGCCGGGTCGAAAAAAAACGCGTTTCAGGAAGGCCGCCGATCGTTTTGTCCGGCGCCGATGGGATGAATCCCGGAAAGTTCTCCGCCAACACCTGGGCGGACAAGCCCGTCACCATCCACGGCGGCAGTTCGGCTGACCGCGCGCCGGCGGATAGATTGGCGTATTCGAGCAGAACCGCCCCAGTGATGGCGCGAACCAGGCGGCTGCGGGACAGGACATCGGGCAAATCCACCCGATAGACCCATACGTCTCCAAATCGGCCTGAAATTATATTGACATTCTCGTCCAGCGACTCCGCCGGATGCAACGCCAGATAAATCCGGCTGCGCGACGATCCCGCGTCCTCAACCATGCCCAACTGCCGCTGCACGGCCTCCCGGATGCGCTCGGCGCAAATGGCAAGCAGCGGCGGGTCCAGCCGCACCACATCGGCATTCGTCGCGGCGTCCGAACTCACCCGGAGCGATGAAACCTCGTGCTCGCCGATGACAACAAACATCCCCGAAACGCTGCGGGCGGCCGCGTGGGGAAGCGCCGTCTGCGCCCGCGCCCCCAGGCAGGCAAGGGACAGGCCGCAAAGCGCGAGGCGGAAAGCCGCCCTGAAATTCAACGGTCCTTTCATTTTTTTTCCGCCGATGCCGCCGGCTTGGGCGCTTTCGCTCCTGCCTTCGATTCAGCGGGTTTGGCGGGCGCGGATTCCTTCTTCGCCGCCTCGGTGTAGCTTTTGCTGCGGTAATCCGTCGCGTGGAAGCCCGATCCTTTAAAAATCAAGCCGGCGCCGGCGCCGATTTTTTTCCTCACCCGCCCCCGCCCCCATTTCTTCCGGGCGCACAGCGCCGCCGGGCAAATTTCAAGGGGCTTGGCGGAGATGGGCTGAAACATTTCAAATTCGTGCCCGCATTTTTCACAAATGTATTCGTATGTTGGCATCACTGAAAACGAATGCCGCGAACCGGACGGCAAACGGTCATGGGATCATTGGGTGCGCGGCGCTGAAAATCATGGGGACATTCCGTTGGTGCCGGGCGGGAGCACGCGCACGGCGCCGCTGGATTCGACTTCGACATTCAGGCTCGAATTGGGTCGCGGAGCGGCCGCGGCCGCAACGGCGGGCGACGGCCCGTGCCGCATCAATAACTCTCCCCCCTTGACTTGTTCCCGCGAAGGATCGGTTCCCTCCCGCATCCATTTAAGCCGCCGGGCCATCAGCAGATCCATCTTCAACCTGCGAATTTGCTGGCGGATGGCCGCCAGGCTGTTGAATTTGCCTTCCAGGACCGTTTTTTCCGTTACCTGCCGTTTCAACTCGTTTTCCAGGAAGATATTGTTGGTTTCGGAATTGGCGAGTGTGGCGCGCGTCATGGCGATTTCGCCGTTCAACGTGGCGATATGGTTGGACAACGATGCGGCCGTCGCGTCGAGAGCCTCATTTTCGGCGGTCAAATCCGAAATCTTCAAGTCGAGGTTGGTCATTTGCTGCCTGGCGCTGTCCAGGGAAGCGCTGGTGTCGGCCAATTGCGCCGCGCTTTGGTCCAGCCGGTTCGAAACGTCCGCCAGAAGTTCCCGATTCGTCACCAGATCATCGCTCAAAGTGATATTGACCTGGCGCAATCCATTGAGCCGGATGTTGGCCTCCCCCAATTCATTCGAAAAATCCATCATGGCGGCGGCGTCCCGCTTATGCTGGTTGTCCACCGTTGTTTTGAGCGCCACCACCGCCACCGCCAGCCCGATGCACCCGATCAACAGGACCGCGATGGCTGAATTCTTGTTCATAATGCCTTCAACATGGAGGCAACCCGCCGGTTTGACAAGCGCCTTTGAAAATGCGGCGCCTCGCCCTGTCCTTGAATTTTTCATGTCTTTTGGACCGCCCTTGTGATTGAATTTTCCCGATGAGATTGTCGCTTTTAGCCATCCTCCTTGGAGCGGGCCTCGGCACCCCGCAGCTTTACGGCCTGGTGAACCCAAAGGGTTTTTCGGCGTGCCTGCGGAAGTTTCCGCGCCACCTGCCCTCGGGTATCTTTCTCATGCTCCTCGCAACTTCCTGGTTTTTGTGGATCGTCAACCAGGAACCCATCGCCGATTTTTCCGCCTTCAAACCCTATATGCTCGCCGCCTTTGCCGCGGTGGGCCTCTTGTCCTGCGTTTACGTTCGCGATTTTCTCGCCGTCCGCGGCCTGGCCGTGATTTTTCTGCTGCTGGCAAAGACCATGGTGGATGCCGGCCGGCCCCACCTGGGCCAGACCGCCTGGGTGTTGGTGATCCAGGTTTGGGCCTACGTGCTGGTCCTCGCGGGGCTGTGGTTTACCGTCACTCCCTGGAAATTCCGCGACTTCCTGAACTGGTCCACCGCCACGGAAAAACGTGTCAAAATCGCCAGCGCCATCCGTCTGGCATTTGCGATCTTTATCGTTGCGTTGGGTCTGACCGCATTCAGGGCCATGTAACGCAATGAACATCGCCGACATCCGACGGGACTACCTGCGCGGCGGGCTGAGACGGACGGCCCTGGAAGCCGATCCGCTGAAACAATTTGAAAAATGGTTCGCGGACGCCGGAGACGGCCGTTCCTGCTGGCGGCGGGTGGGGATCGCCCTCTTCAAATTGTGGCGCGCGCTCCTCGGTCGCCCGCCCGCCGACGCAAACGCCATGGTCCTCGCCACGGTGAACCGGAACGGCGTCCCTTCCACGCGCACTGTGCTGCTCAAAGGCCTCGACCAACGCGGTTTCATTTTTTATACAAACCACGACAGCCGCAAAGGACGCGACCTTTTGGAAAATCCGAACGCCGCCTTGACGTTCTACTGGCCGGACTGGGAACGGCAGGTCTGCGTGCGGGGACGGGCGGAACGCATTCCGCGCGACGAAGCCGAGGCGTATTTCAAAACACGTCCGCGCGGCAGCCAGCTTGCGGCATGGGCCTCAAACCAATGCGACGTGGTTGCCGACCGCGCCGTCCTCGACGCCGCATGGGATGCTGTGGCGGCAAAATTCCCCGGCGCGGTGGCGTTGCCCCCGAATTGGGGAGGTTACGTGCTCAATCCCGAACAGATTGAATTTTGGCAGGGCCGTCCAAACCGCCTCCACGACCGCTTCCAGTTCCGCAAACAAGCGGACAATTCCTGGAAATTGGACCGCCTGGCGCCCTGACCATTCAGCCGGCCATGTCCCGCCACGGAACGAAATTAAGCAATTCGATTTCGTTCATGTGCCGATGGAGTGCGATGCGGGTAATGCTGGCGTATTCAATCTCGAACTGATTGGTCTTGGGCAGCGGCAGGCCCAGCAGCGTCGAGAGTATCATCCGAATGACCCCGCCGTGCGAAAACACGGCCACCGTCTGGGCCGGATGCGCCCCGATGATCCGATCCAGGCTCGGCTCGACGCGCGCCCGAAATTCCATGCCCGTCTCGCCATTGGGCACCCGGCCCATCTGGATCTCGTCAAGCCAATCATACGGATGAATGCCAAACCTCTCGCCCACCTCCTCCCAATTCAACCCCGTCCAGTCGCCAAAATGCACTTCCCGAAGCGCCGGCAGGATTTCTTGCCGAAGACCGGACTCCCGAACAAACGGGGCCAGCGTCTGCTGGACGCGCTTCATCGGGCTGGAATATATGGCGCTCACGGAATTGCGCCTGAGCGCCGCGGCGAGCTTGAGCGCCTGCTCATGGCCTTCCGGCGAGAGTTCCATGTCAATTTGCCCGCCGAATACGTTTTGATAGCGTTCTTCCACCTCCGCGTGCCGGATGAGCAGCAATCGCCCCGGTTGGACGGTGTCGCGCGCGGGGCGATGGGCAATGGAGTCAGGCAATCGAGAATGTTAGGATAGGGCGTTTTGCTGCGCGGCGAGCAATTCGCGAATGCCGGCTTTGCCCAAGGCAAGCATGTCGGCCAGTTGGCTTTCGCTGAACGTGTTTTCCTCGCCGCTCCCCTGCACTTCAACAAACTCCCCCGCGGATGTCATCACCAGATTCATGTCCACGGCCGCCGCCGCGTCTTCGGCATAACATAAGTCCAGAACCGGCCGGTTTTCCACGACACCCACGCTCACGGCTGCCACCGGGTTGAGCAGCGGATTGTGCGCGAGCTTGTTCCCCGCCAGCATTTTCCCCACCGCAAGCGACAACGCCACAAACGCGCCCGTGATCGCCGCGGTGCGGGTCCCACCGTCCGCCTGCAAAACGTCGCAGTCCACGCACAGCGTGCGTTCGCCAATCTTTTCAAGGTCCACCGTCGCGCGAATCGCCCGCCCGATCAGCCGCTGAATTTCCGACGAGCGCCCGTCCAGTCGCCCCTTGCTGATGTCGCGCGGCCGCCGCTGGAGCGTCGAATAGGGAAGCATGGAATACTCGGCGGTGAGCCAGCCCCCGCCGACCTTTTGCTCCTTCATCCACCGGGGAACCGTCTCCTCCACCGTAACGGCGCAGATCACACGGGTGTTCCCCCATTCCACCAGCGTCGAGCCGGTGGCGTTTGGCGCAATGTGATTTCGGAACCGGATCGGACGCAATTGATCGGCCGCCCGGCCATCGGCACGAATAAACGGAGCGCTCATGGTTGTCATTTCCTGCCGGCTTCGGCGGCGGCAAAGAGGCTTTCCAGGCTGTTGAGAGGCGCCGGTGGATGTGTTTTGAGGCTTAAAATCTGGCGCAAATAATCCACGGCGTCCGGAACTGTGCGGATACTTTTGGGCAGCAGCGCCCCGGCGGCGTTCGCGTGGCCGCCGCCCTGGAATCTCTCGGCCACTTTGAGCGCCGTGCCGTCCCGGCTCCGAAAACTGGCGATCACCTGATTATTGCCCCGGCGAAACAGCGTCACCAAAACAGGAAACCGGGTCGCGCCGCGTTCCAGCAACTGGTGGACGATCAGGTTGCTGTTTCCGATGACCGTGTCCACGAAACCGACTGTCGGCGAAATTTCCGTGACATTGCGCCGGCTCCATTCGAAGCCAAGCGGATTTTCCACCCGCCGTTTCACGGCCATCACTTCCAGCAGCGGATGATCCAGCAGCCTTTCAATCTCATTCCCGATAAGCGCCTGGAGGTTCCGGAACTGGTAGATCTTCACAAGGTTGGCGTAATCGCCGGCGAGTAGGAAATCCGGGTCGTCCTCCAAAAAAAGATCCGCGACGTTGTTCAGATGAACCAGCCGGTCCAGCGCCGCGGACCCCAGCCCATGTTCCTTGCACAATTCATGGCAGAGCAGGCCGGCGGACTTGTTCAGGTCGTGAATGAGTAGCGCGTTTTTGGGTGCCACATCCGTCACGTGATGGTCAATCACCACCCAATCCGGCTTGTCCACGCGCGCTTCAAACGCAAAATCGGCAACCCACGCCGATCTCTCCTTCAATTCCCTCTGCCTCCAGAAATTGTAATGATAAGCCTCCACGCGGACCTCCCCGCCGAACACGTGCCGCGCAAGCCGTTGCAGCAACGCGCCGGCAACCAATCCATCCAAATCACTTTCGTGCGTGAAAATAACTTCCGGCCGCGGCAGCGTCGTCATGCCCCAAAAATAATGCGCTTTTGCCCCCGTGACCAGCGGGGAATTGGCCTGATAACAAGGAATAAATCTAAATCTAAAATTTTTGTTGCATTGTTCTACGCACCATGCTACGCTTGCTCTCGTAAGCCGTCACCGGCCCGCTCTTTGACATCCCGGAACCCGGCCAGGGCCAAAAATGCCCGCCCCGCTCCCATCCAACCGCGGCCAATTGCAGTCAATTGCAGTGGATTGGCCTTTCTTGCATGTTTATTTCTGCAACAAGCGGCATTCCGAATCGGCCAACACCCGCCATTTCCCGGCGGGCAGACCGCCCAGCTCGATGCCGCCGATGCGCACGCGGATCAGGCGCAGGGTCGGAAGCCCTATCCCCGCCGTCATGCGCCGCGCTTGCCGGTTCTTCCCTTCCACCAGTTCCAGCCCAATCCAGCAATCAAAAACGGTTTTGCGAAAACGGATCGGCGGATCGCGCGGCGGGATATTCGGCTGCGGCTCAAGAATCCAGGCGCGGCAGGGCAGCGTCCGGCGGCCTTGAATGACCAGCCCGCGCTCCATTCTTTTTAACGCATCCGCATTGGGCGCCCCTTCAACTTGCGCGTAATACTCCCGCTCATGGGCATGACGGGGATGCAGAAGGCGGTCATTCCATTGCGGCTCATCGCTCAAGAGCAAAAGACCCTCGGAATCAGCGTCCAGGCGGCCAATCGGATAAACATTTGGCGGGAACCCAAAGGCAGCCAGCGTGCGATGCCCCGAAGCCCCGCCCGTGAATTGGGACAGCGCGCCAAAGGGCTTATGAAACGCCAATAACATTTTCTCCCGCCCCCATTGTTACGGCTTCGGCGGATCGGGTGGAATCTGTTTGTCCATCGTCACGCGCGCAGGCCGCGAGCCTTGCATCATCTTGTCCGCCGCTTCCTTTGAGACGCCGTGGGTTACCGAGACCCCAAACCGCTTCTTCAGGTAATCTTCCAGGCGCACCCAATCTTCACCGTCCTGCACCTGGCCGGTCCACGCGCAGATGGTGACAACTCGCCGAAGCCGCGCAAAGCCCGCCGCCACGCCAATGACCGTCAGCAGCCCGATGGCCGTCACGATCACCAGACCGATGGCAACCTCCTGGTCAAACAGAAGCCGCCCCTCAATGCGCTTGTCACGTTGGGCAACCAAATCCGCTTCGTGCTGCTGCATAAGATCAAACAGCCGTTGAAATTCAGGGCCGGATTTTCCGTTGTGATCGGTCAATGTCCCGGCCGACGCGTCCGGCCGCGCGTCTTGCCCCGAGTCTGTCCCCCCGGTTTCCAGCCGGTTTTTCATTTCCGTTTCCAATTGGTTCAGGGTCTTTTCCTGGGTCGGATCACCTTCGAACAGCGGTTTCAATTCCTCGAGATCGTTGTCGGCCGCAGCCAGCGCCGTGTCATGAAGACGCCGATATTGCCCGCGCCCGGTCAATAAATAACCGCGCTCGCCCATCCCGGCGGCCGTAACGCGGGTCCGGGCTTTATCCAAAAGAATGAAAACTTTTTCCGCCCGGGTTGCGGCGGCGACGGCGTCGTTATATTCGACATAGGTCCGGTGAACGATCCAAACCATCGCCAGCAGCGCCAGCGACGGCAGCGTCATTCCCAACCAAAATGTCGTTTTGCCGATATTCTGCATTCGGAGAACTGCTTAGAGCGGCGGTTTCTGGCCATGCCACGCCGTATCTTGTTCAAACGCCGCGGCAATTTTCAAGATGGATTCCTCGCCAAACGGTTTGCCGAGCAATTGCAGCCCGATGGGCAGCCGGGGAGCCGAGGTGAAGCCGCACGGAATGCTGATGCCGCAAATGCCCGCCAAATTGCATGAAATGGTGAAAATGTCGGACAGATACATCTGAAGCGGGTCCGCCGATTTTTCCCCGATGCGGAATGCCGCCGTCGGCGCGGTGGGCGTGACAATGGCATCCACCGTCTCGAATGCCTGGAGAAAATCGTTGCGAATCAGGGTGCGAACCTTCTGCGCCCGCAAATAATACGCGTCATAGTAACCGCTGCTCAGCACGTAGGTGCCCAGGATGATCCGCCGCTTCACCTCCGGGCCAAAACCCGCTCCCCGCGTCCCGCAATACATTTCCGCCAAATCCGCCCCTTCCACCCGCGCGCCATATCGGACGCCGTCAAACCGGGCAAGGTTGGCCGAGGCTTCGGCGGTGGCAATGATATAATAGGTGGCGACAGCGTAATCAGTGTGGGGCAGGGATATATCAACGATTTCCGCGCCCAACCCGGCCAGCTTTTTCACGGCGGTATCCACGGCAGCCTTCGCTTCGGGATCCAAACCGCCAATCATATATTCCGCCGGCAGGCCAATTTTGATCCCTTTGATGCCCGTCAGGGCGGCGCCGTAATCCGGCACGGGCTGCGGCACACTGGTCGAGTCGCGGGGATCGTGTCCGCTCATCGCCCCCAGCAGGGTTGCCGCGTCGGAGACCGTCTTGGCCAGCGGCCCGATCTGGTCCAGCGAACTGGCAAACGCGACCAGTCCGTAACGCGAAACGCGGCCATAAGTCGGTTTCAAGCCGACCACGCCGCATAACGCCGCCGGTTGCCGGATGGAACCCCCCGTATCCGATCCGAGGCTCGCGATGCACTCATCCGCCGCCACCGCCGCCGCCGAACCGCCCGATGATCCACCGGGAATCCGCTCAATGTCCCAGGGATTCCGGGTCGGCCCGAATGCCGAATTTTCGGTCGAACTGCCCATCGCAAATTCGTCCATGTTCAGCCGTCCAAAAACAATGGCGCCGGCAGCCCTTAATTTTTCAACCACTGTGGCGTCGTAGGGCGAAATAAATCCGTCCAAAATTTTCGAACCGCAATGCAACGGCTGGTTTTTGACCGCCAGGACGTCCTTCAGCGCAATCGGGATGCCCAGTAACGGCTTTCCCGCCACGCCGCGGGTCAGTTCACGATCGGCGGCATCCGCTTGCGCCAGCGCGTCTTCGGCGTCATGGCTGATGAAGGCATGAATCCGCCCGTCCACGCGGGCGATTTGATCCAGGCAGGATTGCATGATCTCCCGCGCCGACACCTCGCGCCTGGCAAGTTTTGCCGCCAGATCGGATATCGTAAGCCGGTGGAGCATGGTCAAAAACAGGCGCCGCGGATGCGCATCATTGAAGCGGGGCTACTCGACAATTTTCGGAACAATGAAAAGGCCGGACGCGGAGGCGGGCGCGTTGCGCAACGCTTCTTCCTGGGAAAGCGATACGCCGACGGCGTCCGGACGCGTGACATTGATCAGCGGCACGGCGTGGGCGGTCGGCTCCACGCCGGCCACGTCGGGCTGCTTTAATTTTTCAATGTAGCCGAGGATGTTGCCCAGTTGCGCCGAAAGTTTCGTCTCCTCGTCCGGCGTGAGCGCCAGTCGCGCCAGATGCGCGACGTATCGGATGTCCAGCCGGTTTTCCGCCATGTGCGTGGTTGTCGGTTTAAAATTTGAGTCTCCGCCCGGCGCAGGCCCGCCATGCCCCGGACGTTACTCCTCGTCGAACTTCCGCTGTACCAGTGCTTCCAGCTCGGCGAGCGCGTGCTGCGCGTCCGCGCCCCGCACGTGCAGGATCAGTTTGCTGCCCGGCCCCGCCGCCAGCATCATCAGGCCCATGATGCTCTTGCCGTTGATTTTTTCCCCGTCTTTTTCCACAAAGATGTCGCAGGCGAATCGGTTGGCCGTCTTGACAAACATCGCCGCCGGCCGGGCGTGGATGCCCAGTTTATTGGTCACGGTCACTTCTTTTGTCAAAAACTCGTCTGGCAGTTTTTTTGCGCTCATGAGTGAACGTCGAAAAGGCTAAACAATGGAGGAATAAACCGCCATTCAAATTTTTTCCGCATCCGGCTTGGCCGCTTTCATCTGCGCGATCAGCCGCTCGTTCAAGTCCTGCGCCGCGTTGTAGCCCGATAGCTTGAGCTTCGTTTGAAAGGCGGCCACTTCGATGAGGCGCGCCAGGTCGCGGCCCGTTCGCACCGGAATGATCATGTGCGGAACGTCCACGCCCAGCACTTTCACAAACTCCTGTTCCATGCCAATCCGCTCCACTTCATGGACTTCCTCCCATGGCTTGAGCGATACCACCAGATTCAGAACCTTTTCCTGCCGGATGCTTTTGACGCCAAACATGGCGGCGACGTTGATAATGCCGATGCCGCGGATTTCCATGTGCCCGCGCGTCAGTTCCGGGCTGGTGCCCACCACCTCGCGCCCGTCCACCAGGGTAACCCGTGTCACGTCGTCGGCCACCAGGCTGTAGCCGCGTTCTATGAGCGCCAGCACCGCTTCGCTCTTGCCAATGCCGCTCTCCCCACGGATCAACACCCCCACGCCCAGCACGTCCACCATGCTGCCCATCTCCGTTCCCCGCGGCGCAAACATCATCTCCAGGGCCAGCGTCGCCGCGTTGATGAACTTCATCGTCACCAGCGGCGTTTGAAACACCGGCACGCCTGCGACCTCCGACGCCTCAAAAAATTCCTTGTCCGGCTTGAGGTTCCGGCTGAACACAATGCAGGGAATCTTGTAGGCAAACAGATACGCGTAGCGCGCCTGCCGTTCTCGCGTCGGCAGCGACCGCAAATAATAGGCCTCGGCATGGCCGACCGCCTGAACGCGTTTATACGCAAAATATCGCGTGAACCCGCTTAACGCCAGTCCAGGACGGTTCACCGTTGGCTCGCGTATCAGTCGGTCCAGTTGCTTCTCACCGGCCAGAAGCCGCATCTGCAGCGCCTCGGTGTGCTCCCGATAAAACTGCTCTACAGTCACGGAGTTCGGTTGCATGACCCCTCCAGATTACGGAGAACCGCCGATTTGCGAAGAAAAAAACAACGTGCCCCGCGAGACCGGGTTTCTTTTCAACCACTGCCCTACAAATTGAATTCCGGTCCCAGGTAAATTTCGCGCGCCTTGGGATCGTTCGCCAGAAATTCCGCGCTCCCTTCCACCAGCACCTGGCCCTTGTGAATAATATACCCTCGATCGATCAGCTTAAGAGTCTCCCGGACGTTATGATCGGTGATCAATATCCCCATTCCCTGCGTCTTCAGCCGCCGCACGATTTTTTGCACCTCATAAACGGCTATCGGATCAATGCCGCTGAACGGCTCGTCCAGCAACAGCAGCTTCGGATTCGTGACCAACGCCCGCGTGATCTCCAGCCGCCGCTTCTCACCGCCACTGAGCAGAAACGCCTTATGGTTCGCCACGGAAGCCAAATCCAGTTCCTCCAGCAGATATTTCAGCCGTATGTTCCGCTCCTCCCGGGTCATCCTGCATGTCTCCAAAATCGCCAGGATATTGTTCGCCGCCGTCAGCTTCCGAAAGACGGACGGCTCCTGTGTCAAATAACCGATGCCCCGCCGCGCACGCTGGTGCATCGGCAGGCGCGCGATGTCACGCCCGCAAAATTTTACCATCCCGGCGTCCGGCTTCACGATGCCCACCACCATGTTGAACGTGGTGGTCTTGCCCGCGCCATTCGGCCCCAGCAAGCCCACAATCTCTCCGGCGCTCACGCTCACCGACACCCCGTCCACCACCCGCTTGCCCCGGTATTCCTTCGCCAGCCCTTCCGTGGTCAGCAACGGGCCCTCCGCCGCTCCCGCCCGAACAGCCGCGCTGGCGTTTTCCAATTTGGCCGGTGTCTCGCTCACAAATAATTCATGCCGTTCCACCCGAAGTTCAATGGCATCATCAGGAACCCGGATTGAAGTTTGTTGTCATTGGCGCCGGCTGGTTTGTTCCAGAAATGGAAGCCTTTGCAACCGGCGGCCGGTTCGTTTCCATCGCCTGCGCCCCCGACGCCTTTGCAGGCGGCACGATCGCCGGATTTTCAAGCACGCCCCGTGGATTATCGAAATGAAAGACGTTCCGGACGCGGTCCCAAATGATCCTGTCCGCCGCCGTCGAACCCTGCGCGCCTGTCACCACCGGGCGGCCCGTCAGCGTGACGGTGTCATTTGTCCTGCCGTTGGCGATGTTAAAATCGTAAACGGCCATTTCGCCCGTCGCCCTCATCACACGCCCGCCTTCGGCGAAATCAATCACCACGTTCGTCTCGGCCACGATGTGGGAGAGCCGGCCGCCAGGCGGCGGAACATCCGCCACCAGCCGGTCACAGAACAGCTTCATGCCCGTGTCACGAACCCGGACGTGGCCTTCATAAATGACATGACGGCGGTCAAACTCGCCGCTGTCCGAATCAATATAAGTCACGTTCGATTGCCCCTTGACCGGACCGGAATTCGTCTGGCCGCTGCAAGGCATGCAAAACGCCAGCGCCATGAAAACAGCCCCCAGTGGCTGCCGAAGCAGCCGCCGCGCCGCGCGCGCCGTCCTCGGAGGAGGAGGCGTCAAGTCATTCATCATGGCCATGATCTAGGGCCGGACGGCTGATAATGGTTGTTTGCACGCGATTCGAAATGATGAGAGACGAATCCGATTGCCGCCATAAAAAACCTTCGCCCGAAATCCGGACCCGGCCGCCGGACGCCTCCAGTTGCAGGGGCCCGGACGAATTGCCCTGCCCCGTGAGCGGATCATAAACGCACTGCGGCGCCCGGACGATCATTTGCGACCGGCCGTTGGTGGCAAACGTCTCCAGCCGGAGTTGTTGGATGAGCAGCAACCGGCCATCGGCCATCAGTTGGGCCCGCGCCCCGGATAATTCCGACCGCACCCGCGTCTCATTGGGATGCGGATAGTATTGTGTGGAGGTAAAATCCGTCGTTTCGCCTCCCGGCGCTTGCTGCGCCCCGGTTTGGATCGCCAAAGACAATGCGAAAATCCAGATGGCGGCCGGGACGGTTCCAAACCGAAAACGCGCCATTGAATTTTGGGTCGAGCGGCGTGACGCCCGCGCCATCATACCCGGCGGCAAGGCGCCGCCACGAACGGCGAAATCGTCCGTCCCACCCGTCTTGACTGGATCGTTCCGGTTGATTGTCATTCCCGATAAACGCGAATCAGCTCTTCCCACTTTCCCTGCGCCTGCAAAATCATTTCAATCACCTCCCGCACCGCACCGTGTCCGCCGGCGTGGCGGGTTACCCAATCCGCCGCCTCCTTTGCTTCCGGTCCCGCGTCCGCCACCGCCACGCCAATTCCCGCCTTGGCCAGCGGCGCCAAATCCACGACGTCATCCCCTACAAAACATACTTCCTTCCATTCCAGCCCTTCCCGGCTTAACAGCCTCTCAATCGCGCCCGACTTGCTCAAACGATCGTGCTGCTGGATCAGATAATGAATTCCCAGTTCCAGCGCCCGCATCCGGCTGGCCGGCGAAGGCCGCGCCGAAACCCAGCCAATCTTCAATCCCGCCCGCCGGGCCAGCACAAGGCCCAGCCCGTCCCGTATGTTGAACCGCTTCAATTCGCTCGGTCCGCCGATAAATATCGAGCCGTCGGTTAATACCCCGTCCACGTCGCAAAGAAACAATTTGATGTTCCTGAGCCTGGCGGCGGGCGGGAGGCGGCGGATGGAATTCTTCATGACACGACGGGCTGTGCCGCGTTGAAAATCTTCCGAAATCCGCGCAGCAACGCCGGCATTTCGGCCAGCCGAATCATGTTTGGCCCGTCGCTAAGGGCTTCGTCCGGCCGCGGATGCGTTTCGATGAACAAACCATTGGCGCCGGCGGCCAGCGCCGCGCGGGCCAGCACCGGCGCAAATTCCCGCTGCCCCGCCGATTTATCGCCGCCACCGCCGGGCAACTGCACGGCATGGGTCGCGTCAAAAACGACCGGCCAGCCGAACGATTTGAGGATGGGAATGGAACGCATGTCCGCCACCAGATTGTTGTAACCAAACGTTGTGCCCCGCTCCGTCAGCAGAATTCTTTCTCCGCCCGCCCGCCGCGCCTTCTCCGCCACCTGTCCCATCTCCCGCGGGGAAAGAAATTGCCCCTTTTTTATATTCACAATCTGGCCGGTCAAAACGGCGGCTTCGATCAAATCCGTCTGACGGCACAGAAAGGCCGGAATCTGCAAAATATCCACTACTTCCCCCGCCACCGTCGCATGGAATTCGCTGTGGATGTCCGTCAATACCGGCACTCCAAACCGCGCGCGCACTTCCCCCAGAATTTCCAGTCCACGCTCGAACCCCACGCCCCGAAATGATTTCGCGGACGTCCGATTGGCCTTGTCAAAACTGGCCTTGAAGACGAAAAAAATGCCCGCCGCCGCGCAAGCCTCCTTCAACGCCCCGGCAACCTTCAAACACAACCCCTCATTTTCTATCACGCACGGTCCGGCGATTAAAAACAATTGGCGCGGCGACTTCAGCCGTTTCCAGATGAGCAAGTCATTGAGCACGCGAACGTTTTACCAGCGCGCCCGAAAAAAGTAAATCGCGCCGGAAATTGGTAATCTCCTGATTTGAAATTCCAGCGGGAAAAATCAAGTGTTCATTAAAACACTTCGGCGCGCAGCCCGGCAATCTGGCGGACCGTCCGCGCGATTTCTGACAGCTCCTTCAGCGGCAAATGCGTGCAGCCGGCCCGCGCCATTGGCCGCGTCGCGGAATAAATCTGGACGAGCGGTATTTCGGCTCCGTTCTGCTTCAACTCCTTCAGCCGGATGGCATATTCCCTGATTTCACCAGCCGGCGGCGGCTCGCCGTGGATGGCCGGAAACAGGCTTTGAATGATCACAGGGCGGCGCCGTGCCACGAGCAATATGTTGGCCAGAATCTTTTTCAGGGACACGGTGGCGCCGTTGATGCGGGCGATGTATTCCTGCGTGCCGCCGTCCAGCTTGGCCCACACTTCGTCCTGGCGCGTCAACAGGCGCAAACCGTCCTGGGCCTGCGGGCCGTCCAACGCGGTGGAATTCGTGACCAGCACGATTTTAAAAAAATGGCCCATCGTCCGCACGTGAGTCACGGATTGCACGGCTTCGCCGAACCCCGCCGCCAGCGTCGGTTCGCCATCGCCGCTCAACGCCACGTGGCGCACCTCCAACAGGTCTTCGGGCAGGCCGGCGTACCGCGGCTGCCGGCTCAACGAACCGTTGCGCACCAGTTCGAGGGTCGCCTGCAATTCAAAAGACATGCGGTCAATGTCCAATGCCGACGCCCGCGCCGGCTGCGCGCGGTCCACTTCGCAATACAGACAATTAAAATTGCAATTCAGGACCGGGTTTAAATTCACGCCCACCGACAATCCGCCGGCCCGCGGCGAAATGACCAGATAGACGAACCGATTTTGAAGAAAATCGCGCGGATAGCCAAACGCCGTTTCATCCGAAATGCCAACCGGCAACGGAGCGCTGCTGCTGCCGTTTCCGCCGTTTTTTTTCATGCCGATGTCCACTATAGGCAGTAACGCGCCAAATCAGGAATCCAGCTACACTGTTTTTGCCTAAAACTCGCCAATTTTTGCAAAAACTCATGGTTTCCATCTCCAAACCTTCTTTCAGTCACAGAAGGATGATTTCGAGCGCCTCCAGGCAGCGTTCATTCTCGGCGGGCGTGCCGATGGAAATGCGCACCCATTCGGGCAGGCCGTAGCCGTCCATTGGCCGCACAATCACCCCGCGCCCCTGCATGGCCTCAAATACCTTCTTTCCGCCGCCAACCCGGACCAGCACGAAGTTCGCGTGCGACCGCACAAATTCCAATTCCATCTCGCGAAACGCACGGCTGAAAAAATCCAGCCCCGCGAAATTATTGGCTCGCGTTTTTCGGACGTGCGCTTCGTCGTCAAGCGCCGCAAGCGCGGCGGCCTGCGCCGCCAGGTTCACGTTGAACGGCTGCCGCGCCTTTTCCAGCGCTGACACCAATTCGGCGTCTCCGATGCCGTAGCCAATCCGCAACCCGGCCAGTCCATGAATTTTTGAAAAGGTCCGCATCAAAAGCAGATTCCGGCGCGCGCCGAGGCGGACGAGCGACACCAAATCCACAGGCTCTTCCAGAAATTCGATATACGCCTCGTCCATCACCAGCAACACGTCATCCGGAACGTCATTGACGAACCGCACAACCTCGTCCCGCGCCGCAAGCGTCCCGGTGGGATTGTTCGGATTGGCCACAAAAATCAACCGGGTCCGCGCCGTGACCGCACGCAGCATGGCCGGCAAATCATGCCCGTGATTTTTCGCCGGCACGGTCACGACTTTTGCCCCGAACATTCGGGCCACAATGGGATAGATCGCAAAACAGAATTGCGAGACCACCACCTCATCGCCGGGCGCGAGCAGCGCGTGCGCCGCGAACTCGATGATTTCATTCGAGCCGTTTCCCAAAATCAGGCAGGCCGCCTCCACGCCCAGCTTCCCCGCAAGCTTTTGCTTCAGATAAAAACCGTTGCCATCCGGATAACGATGAACGCCACCCGCGGCCTTCTCCAGCGCCGCCAGCGCCAGGGGCGATGGGCCGAAGGGATTTTCGTTCGATGCCAGTTTCACGATGGAATCCGCCGGCGCGCCCTGTTCGCGCGCCACTTCTTCAATCGGGCGTCCCGGCTGGTACACCGGCAGGTCTTTGAAAAACGGGTTGACGCGCAACGGCTTCATCTCACAGCGATTCCACGATCTTTTTTACATTGACGTTTTTTGCCACAATGTCGCGGATCAGAGAAATTTTTTCCGCGTCCGCGGGCCGGGTTTTGACGATCAGGTTGTTGACGCGCGAGGCCACCTCGTAACTGTCCGCCGAGGCCAGCAGCACTGGAATGGGCATTGCCTGGATCGCCTTCGCCACCGCCGGAGCGGGGCGAAGTCCCCCGGTCAGCACGATCCCGGCCATTTTGTCGCGGCTGTAAGGATGCGTGGTGGCGCCCGCCGCGAGGACAAGATCTTCGCGATCTCCGGGCGTGATGAGCAGGACGCCGCGCCTGAAAAATGGAATCGCGTTTTGCGCGCTCATGGCGCCAACCACAACGTCGTCCGCCAGGCCCTGCAGGCTGGCGGACGGGTTGAGCAGTTCCGCGCCGAGCTCCTCCCGCACCAGGTCAATGGACGGATTGCACAATATCCGTTGGTGCGGCAGCACCCCAAGCAGTTCCAACCCTTTTCGCTTGAGGCCGCGCCGGGCAAAATCGGTCACGTAATCCACTTTTTCGCCCAGAACCTTGTTCAGAATTACCCCCGCGATTTCCACCTCCTCCTTCTCGAACAACGCCTGGTTGAGCGCGATTTCGTCTATCGGCCGCCCAATGCCTCCCTGCGACACAATCACCGCTTTTGCACCCAGCAACTTGGCCACACGCGCGTTCGACAGATCGAAAACGGAGCCGACGCCGGCGTGGCCGCTCCCTTCGCACAGCACGAAATCCTTTTCCCACGCCACGCGGTCAAACGCCGTCTGAATCTTCCTCACCAGCGTCTCGTTGTTCGCGGCCTGGAGATATTTCCGCGTAAAATCCGGTTCCACCGCAATCGGACTCATGTCCACCAGCGGACAATTCATCCGGTACACCGCGTCCATCAGCACCGTGTCCTCGTCAATCTTTTGTTCCTCCACCTGGATAAACCGCTGGCCCACCGGTTTGATGTAGCCCACCCGCGGAAAAAATTCCTGCAACGCCGAAATCAGCCCCAGCGAAACAGTGGTCTTCCCGTCGTTCTGCCGCGTGGCCGCGATGAAGATTCTTGGCGTTGACGTGTTCATGATTCGCTACCCAGGCCGCCAGCGGACGCCCCGCCGCCGCGCCCCATCCGCTTCCCTCGAAGCTCCTTCATCCTGCCTCCTTCACCAGCCTTCATTCGGCGGGAAGTTGGGTTTCGGCCCCCGGATACAGTTGCAGGTAATCCGTGGACTGCACGCCCACGATGGCCGCAACCCCAAGTATGTCATGCGCGCTCGATCCGCGCGAGACGTCGGCAGCCGGGCGGTTCAATCCCAGAAGTATCTGCCCGTAAGCGTTGGCCCGCCCCACAATCCGAACCATCTTGCTGGCGATATTGCCCGAATTGAGTTCCGGAAAAATCAGCACGTTCGCGCGCCCGGCCACCGGGCTGTCCTCCACTTTCCTTTCCGCGATCTCGGATACCAGCGCGGCATCCGCCTGCATTTCCCCGTCCATGTCCGCCTCCAGCCGCAGTTGTTCGGCTTTGCGCCTGGCCATCGCGGTCGCCGCCTGCACTTTCCCAACGCTCGAATGGGCCGCGCTTCCCCGCGTCGAAAATGAAAGCAGCGCCACCCGTGGCCGCACCCCCAGAAGATGCCGGGCCAGGCGGGCGGTCGAAACGGCGATGTCGGCCAGTTGGTCCACTGTGGGATCGGGAATCACACCGCAATCCGCCATGAACAGCACCCCCCCCTCTCCAATCAGCGGGTTTTCCACCTCCATGACCATGCAACTCGACGCCGTCTGAATATCCGGCGCCACTTTGACGATCTGAAACAGCGGCCGCAACACGCTCCCAGTGGTATGCGACGCTCCCGATACCAGGCCATCGGCCTGATGCATCGCCAGCATCATCGCGCCGTAAAAATTCGGCTGCTGCATCGCTTCCCGCGCTTCCGGCGCCCGCATCCCTTTGTCCCGCCGCAGGGCATGGAATCGCCGCGCAAAAATGTCCAGGTCGCCGCTGGCCGCCGGATCTATGATGCGAATGCCATCCAGCGGAATTTCATTCGCCGCCGCCACGCTCCGCACCCTGGTCGCATCGCCCAGCAAAATCGGCGCGCCCAGGCGCAGCGCCTGGAACTGCCGGGCCGCCTGCAAAATGCGCGGCTCCTCCCCCTCGGGAAAAACAATCCGCTTGGGATGCCGTTGCAGTTTGTCAATCACCCCGCCAATAAAACGCATGACCGCAGGGTAACGCCCGGAATCTGCCCCGCCAAATCAATTTGTCCCGCAACGCCAAGTCCACCCAAATGAAACAACGTAAAATGCCCGCAAATTCCTGAAAATTCCTGAAAAGCATTTTGACTTGGCTGCGGATGGCCGTTACGCTTTTTCATTCAATGTTCGATACCATTGAGAAACTTCTCATCCTGCAGGACCGCGACCGCAAAATTCACCGGCTCAAGCAGGAACTCGCCCACATCCCGCCCGAACGCGAAAACTATCGCTCCAACGCCGCGACCGCCAGGGGGCGCCTTGAAACAATCCGCAACCGCCTCAAACAGATCGAATCCGAACGCAAACGCCTCGAATTGGAAGTCGAAGCCAAAAAATCGCAGATCGAAAAATATGCCAATCAACAGTTGCAGACCCGCAAAAATGAGGAGTACCGCGCGCTGGCCAATGAAATCGAAAATTGCAAGGGCGAAATCAGGCGCGTCGAGGATGGCGAAATCGAACTGATGGAGCAGGCGGAAAACGGACAGAAGGAGTTGGCCCAGGCAGCCGCCGCCATGGCCGCCGCCGACAAAAACTCCGAAAATGAGATCGCGCAATTGGACCAGCGCGAGCAAAACCTCAAAAAGGAGTTGGAAATGTTGGAAGCGGGCCGGGCTGAACTCGCCGCGGCCGTGGAGGAGCCGGTCCGCAATCGCTACGAACGGCTGTTCCGAAGCAAGGGCGACAACGTGGTCGTGGGCGTCGCCCACGGCGTTTGCGGAGGCTGCCACATGAAGCTGCCGGCCCAGGTGCTCGTCACTTGCCGATCCCAAAAACAAATCGTCTCCTGCATCAATTGCGGCCGCATTTTGTACTACAGCCGCGACATGGAAATGGCCCCTGTCTGATAACCCGTTGATTCTTCTTGCTGAAGACGGGGTTGCGAGTCTCGAATTTCCCTGTCTTTTCCACGCGTCACCCGGAACCCCTCGCTTCGGCCCCGGCTCTTTAAGGGGCTGCAAAAGGAAGCCGTCCCGCCTCCAAAGTCTGCTTGCCGTCCGCCCCCCGGCGCGTTATATTGCAAATGATTTGCAATATGAAATCGCGGACGCCATCCATTCAAACAATCGGGCGGCTGCCACCGTTCCCGCCGGAAACATGAGCCGGCCGCGCGTCATGGGCGGCGGCGCGGCGGTGTTCCTCATTGCCATCGCCCTTTTTCCGGCGGCTTGCCGGCGCGCCGCGCCGCCGCGGGCGGCCGCGGGCGCCGGGCCGCGAATGTTGCGGATTGTCGCGGCGGAAAATTTTTGGGGCAGCCTCGTTTCACAACTCGCCGGTCCGCGCGCCCGTCTGACCAGCGTCATCACCGATCCCAACGCCGATCCGCACGAATACCAAAGCAGCGCGGCCACGGCCCGCGCCGTTGCCGATGCGGACTATGTCATCGTCAACGGCGCCGGCTACGACAGTTGGTGCAGCCGCCTGCTCGCGGCATCGCCCGCTCCCCGCCGGATGGTCTTGAACGTCGCCGAATTCCTGGGGAAAAAGCCGGGCGACAATCCCCATTTCTGGTACAACCCGGCTTATGTAAACCAGGTGGCCGCGCGCGTCGAACACGACCTCGCCGCGCTGGACCCGCCCGACGCGGCATCTTTCCAGAAACGATACCGCGCCCTTCAAACGGCGTTGGGGCAATATCAGCAGCGGATTGCCGCCATCCGGCGGCGGTTCGGTGGCATGAAGGTGGCGGCCACTGAGGACATATTCACATATCTGGCCAGGGCGGCCGGCCTTGATTTGATTTCGCCGCCCGTGTTCATGGAAGCCGTTGGCGCCGGCAACGAGCCGCCCGCGCAAAGCATTGTCCAATTTGAGGAGCAACTCAAGCGGGCGTCCGTGCTCGTCTATAACAAACAGACCGTTACGCCATTGACCGGGCAGATGAAGAACCGCGCCCAGGCCGATGGCATTCCCGTGGTGGGCATCACCGAAACGGTGCAGCCGCCGGATGCCTCGTTTGAGGATTGGATGGATTCACAAATCGTTGCGTTGCAAGTGGCGCTCGAAAAAACCGCGGGAAAAAGGTTGGGAAAATGATGGAGAACGATGTCATTTCGGCGGCTGGCCTGGCGGCAGGTTACGAGCGTTTGGAAGTGTGGCGTGACGCGAATTTTTCCGTTGGCCGGGGCGAATTTGTGGCGGTTTTAGGGCCAAACGGGGCGGGCAAGACCACGCTGTTTCGTTTGTTGTTGGGGCTGGACAAACCCCTGCAAGGCGCATTGACAATTTTCGGCCGCCCGCCCTCTCGCGGAAACCAGCGCATCGGCTACGTTCCGCAGCGTCATGCCATTGCCAGCGAACTGCGGCTCGAAGCCGTGGAGTTGGTCCGATTCGGGTTGATTGGAAACCGCTGGGGATTTGGGCGGATGGGCCAGGGGCGGGACGAAGCCCTTGCGGCGTTGCGCGCGGTTGGCGCGGCGGACCTGGCGCGCCGCCCGCTCGGGGCGCTCTCCGGCGGTGAATTGCAACGGATATTCTTTGCCGAAGCCCTGGTGGGCCGGCCCGATCTACTGCTGCTGGACGAACCGCTGGCCAACCTCGACATCCGGCGCGAAGCGGACTTCGTGCAATGGGTCAATACCATTGTTCATTCCCGCGGCATTACCGCGCTGTTGATTGCTCATAATATCAATCCCCTTCTGCCGGTCCTTGACCGGGTGATCTACGTGGCCAATGGCCGCGTCATGACCGGCCGGCCCTCCGACATCTTGACCACCCAATCCTTGAGCGATCTCTACGGCATTCCTGTCGAAGTGGTCAAGGATTCCCGCGGACGCATTGCCATCATCGGCACGGAAGACCCGGCACACCATCATGAGCACGACCTTTAGCTGGAACCTCGCCCGGGACTTGGCCCTCATCTGGCAATACGCCTTTGAGCGCCACGCCTTTGAGGCCGGAACCGTCATTGCCATTGTCGCCGGCGTCATCGGTTATTTCGTCGTCCTGCGGCAATCGTCATTTGCCGCCCACGCGCTCTCGCATATTGGATTTGCCGGGGCGGCGGGCGCCGTGCTGATGGGGCTGCAGCCGTTATGGGGGCTTTTGGCGTTTACGAGCGGTGGCGGAGTCGCGATGGCCGCGCTCGGACGCCGCGCGGCGGGCCGGGACGTGCAGATTGGAACGGTGCTGGCGTTTATGCTGGGTTTGGGCGCGCTCTTTATGAGCTTATACAAGGGTTATGCCACCGAGGCCTATTCCATCCTGTTCGGACAAATCGTCGGCATCAGCCAACAGGCCGTGCTCGTAACGGTGGCTGCGGGCCTGGCGTTGCTGGCAGCCGTCGCCGTGATGTATCGGCCATTGTTGTTGAGTTCTCTGGATGAAGACGTGGCTGAAGCCAGGGGATTGCCCACGTTTGGGCTGGGCGCCGCCTTTATGCTCCTGATTGCGATTGCCGTCTCGATTGCCGTTCAGATTGTGGGCGTGCTGCTCATTTTCGCACTCATGGTGACGCCGGCGGCCGCGGCGCATCGAATGGCACGGCGGCCCGCCCGGGGAATTTTAATCTCCGTTGTCATTGCCCTCCTGGCCACGTGGAGCGGCATCTTCATTTCGTTCTTCCTGCCGGTGAACGCGAGTTTCTTCATTGTCACCATCACCTTTGCCGTTTATTCAGCGGTAAGAACGTGGCAATGGGTGCGGAAATAGGCCGCGGCAACGCTATGCCGGCGCCGGTTTCCGCGCGCTCGATAAATACGCGTTTCAAATCATCTTCAGCTTCGGCAAATCCTGGGAATCCACCAGCCCCACCGGCCGATGCCTCCGATCCACCACTATCAGGTCGTCAATGTTGCGTTCGTTGAAGACCTTCAGCGCTTCCACCGCGAGCGCCTCCTCGAAAATAAAGACCGGATTCCGCGTCATCACGCTTTTGAGCGGCTCGGACAGAAGCTGCCCGTTGGCGGCCATTTGGCGGCGGAAATCGCCATCGGTGAATACGCCCACCAGTTTTCCGCGGCCATCTACAACGCTCAGGCTGCCGGACCGGGCGCGGGTCATGAGCAGAAGGGCCTCCTTCACGGACAGATGGGCGGCCGCGACCGCGTTGCGCGAACCGGCGCGCATGATGTCGGCCACGCGCAAGAGCATGGCGCGCCCAATGGCGCCGCCGGGATGAATGCGGGCGTAATCCTTTTGCCTGAACCCGCGGGCCTGCAGCACCGCCATCGCCAGCGCGTCGCCCATCACGAGCATGGCGGTCGTGCTGCTGGTGGGGGCGAGATTGAAGGGACAAGCTTCCCGCGGCACGCGCACGTTAAGAGCAATATCGCTGTGGCGGGCCAGGGTGGATTTTATGTTTCCCGTCAAGCAAATGAGCCGCACCGAAAAACGTTTGAGGGCCGGAAGCAGGTTGAGCAATTCTTCGGATTCGCCTGAATAACTCAAGGCCAGCACAACGTCCCCGTCCGAAAGAATGCCCAGGTCGCCGTGCAAGGCGTCCACACTGTTCAGAAGCACGCTGGTCGAGCCGGTGCTCGTCAGCGTGGCCGCGATCTTTTGGCCGATATTGCCCGATTTCCCCACCCCCACCACCACAACTTTCGCCCGGCGTTTGAGGGCATCCACAATCGCCCCTGCCGCCTCGTTGAAACCGCCGTCCAGCAACCCACGCACCGATCTAAGGGCCGCCAGTTCGATGTCGAAAACCTCCCGCGCTTTGGCCAGATGATTCACGGCCCAAGAATGCGACGAAACGTCCGAAAATTCAATTCCCATCCAACCATTGCAGGTCGCAAATGAGCCGGCCCTCCGCTTGCAAAATGCTCTCCTCCAGCGAGCCTTCAAGATCAGGTTCAAACGCCCCGGATTCTTGATCTCTGGCGGACCCCGGCAAGGCCGGCTTTCCTACGCCCGCTTCCAAAAGCCCGCTTCCCACGCGGGCATCCTGCCCTGCCAAACAATGCCTCCCGCGCCTCCGCCGGAAACGCAATTTGCCAAATTTTTGGACAGCGTCTTGCGGTTTGCATTCATGGCCGCCCGCGCTCATTTGATTTCCTGCCATTCCGTGTTATGGTTCCGTGGCACTGTTCCTGCATTGGCAAAAAACATGAGCAGACTTTACTCCACGCCACGGCGATCCATTCCCCGGCACGTCTCCGAAAAAATAGGAGAATTGACGTTTCATCTTTACCTCAAAAGCGGATGCCCGGAGGGACAGGAAGCGGATTTTTGGCATCGGGCGCGCGAAATGGTGGTGAGCGGGACGGGACGAAGGGATACGAGGGCCGCCGAGGCCTTCGAGCAGAGCTGATTGGAGGAGCCTGAAGGCGGCGGGGGAAACAAGGGAAAAAATGAACGCGACCTGCGCGTTTCCCAAGGGGCGGACGGATACATTCTCTATAAAGCGTTTTAAAAAATAATGTGGCCGTTCGGAGCGAGGATTTTTGGTGTTTTGGCAAGGCTTCGGCCAAGGAGCATGTTTGAAAACCCTGTGACTGAGCCGAAACGACGCCAAAACCCAAAAAGACCGCTTCCCATCCTTTTCTCCCCGAACGGCTGCAGTATCTTTTAAAACGCTCTAAACAAACGCCGTCCCGCCATGAGGTTTCCAAACGTCAAATATCTTTTACTGTTCTTTCCGGACACCCCGCTGGCATTCGTGAACGTGAGAATTCCCGAAATGGGGGCGGCGCTGGCCTTTCATACGATATTTGCGGTTGCGCCTCTGTTCTTGATTGCGCTGGCCATGGCAGGCACGAATTTACCCGCCCAGCCGGTCCAGAACTTCGCGGGCAAGCAATTGATAAGCGGCGGCGCCGCTGCTGTATTTGTCGTAATCGGTGATCGGTTTGCCGAAGCTCGGCGCCTCGGCGAGGCGGGTGCCGCGTGGAATCAGCGTTTCAAAAACCTTGTTGCCGAGCAAATTCCTCACTTCCCCAACCACTTCATTCGACAACTTCGTGCGCCCATCGAACATGGTCATGACGATGCCCAGGATTTCGAGGTTGGGCGCCACGCCGGCCTCGCGCAATTGCCCCAGAACACGGTTCATCATCGAAATGCCCTCCAATGCGTAGTACTCGCATTGCAACGGCACAACCAGCCGGCTGCTGGCGGCGAATGCGTTCAATGTCAGAATCCCCAGCGACGGAGGGCAGTCTATGAGGACAAGATCAAACCGCCCGCTGTCCCGGACCGGTTCAAGGGAACGCGCCACCCGAAAAAGATGGTTTTCCAGGCGGGCCAGCTCCACGTCCGCCGCGCATAAATCCACTTCGCTGGGAATAATTTCCAGCCGTTCCCACGCCGTGGGCTTGATTTTTTCCAGCAGGCTGCCTTCGCCAAGCAGCGGCCGGTACGCGCTGCCTCCCGCCGCTTTCTCAACGCCCAGGCCACTCGTCGCATTGGCCTGGGGATCAAGGTCGAAAAGCAAAACCCGCCGCCCCGCCGCCGCCAGGCAGCTTGCGAGGTTTATGGCCGTGGTGGTCTTGCCCACGCCACCTTTCTGGTTGGCGACGGCGATGATGGTGGTTGCCACTGGCCGAATTAAATGAAAATCAGCGAAACCGTTCAAGGATTGAACGCGGCTCAAAGGCGGGTTCCTGGCAAGCGTGCCGTGAAATGATGCTCACCCATTCCCTGTTTTGTATCAATCGTGGGCGACCTTTGCGACCTTTGCGCCCTTTGCGTGAGTCTATCTTCGCCCGGCGCCGCAATCTGACAATCTGATAATCTTTCCGCCCCTCCGTGTCCTCCGTGCCTCGGTGGTGCAAAGGTTGTTTAGTGGGCGGGCACGGTGTAGTTCACCGGTTGGGCATTGGCGCCCTGGCCAAAGAGCTGCTCAAGGCCCGAAGGCGAACCGTTGCTCATGCCGGTGGCGAACAAGTCCGGCGCGGGCATGGCAACCGGAGCAATGCCGGCGGCAGGCTCGCTGGCGGCCAGGAGATGCGGCGAGGAGTCCGCCGCCTGGAAGATGGGTTGCGGGGTTGAATCCGGGCGCTCGGCATAAACGACCCCAAAGGCGACCACCATGCACAGCACGGCCGCAAACGTGCCGGCCACGGCCGGTTTGGCCTCGAACAATTGCAGGAACCGCAGCAGCCACGGCGCCCGGTTGAAAAGCTCGGCGGCGGGATCGTTCTCCGCGCGATGTTCCCGGAGGCGAATGCGCGAAATGACGCGGCTTGAAAATTTATCAAAGTAACCGGGCGGCGGGACTTCGTGGCGCTTGAGCGCCAGCAGCCGCTTCAACGCTTCAAAATCGTCATTCTCGTTCATACTTTCAAATAATCGGCCAAAAGCGCCTGCAATTGCTGGCGCGCGTAAAACAACCGCGACCGGACGGTGCCGATATTGCAGTTCATCACTTTGGCAATCTCGTCATGCGAGAGGCCCTGCACGTCATGCAGCACCACTACCAATCTATGAGGTTCAGACAGCTTGAGCATGGCCGTGTTCAATTTTTCCTGCAACTCCGAAAGACCCGCGTCCCGCCGCGGCGTTTTCTCCGAAATCAAGGCCACCAAATCCGGGTCATGCTCCGCGTTAAAGTCCAAATCATTGAGGCTGAGGTGGGTGCGGGTTTTGCGATGCTTGAGGAAATTGATGGTTTTGTTGACGGCGATGCGGTAAAGCCACGTATAAAAACTGGAACCCCCTTTAAAGGACTTGAGCGCCTGGAACGCTTTGAGGAACGATTCCTGCGCGAGATCGTTGGCGTCCTCGTGGTTGGCCGTCATGTGGTAAATCGTCGCGTAAATCCGCTCCTGATAGCGTTTGATCAGTTCGTCGTAGGCGGCCAGATCGCCGCGGCGCGCGCGGGCCACCAGCGTGGACTCCGCTTCCGGCGCGGGTGACTCGGATTCCGTTCGTTCGACTGGTTCGGCCATAGTCATGCTTCAGACACAAACAGCCAAAGTCCCGATTTGTTGCGCTAAAAAATCGGCCAGGTTGGACAAGCCGGTCCGGCCTTCATTTTCCGGGAGGCGGGCCAGGACGTTCCGGCCTTGAGCCAGGTATTTTTCCACGACGGCCATGGATGGCTCCAGGGTCTCGTATTTGGCAAGCATCTCGTTCACCACCGCCAGGTTGCCGGCCTCCCACGATTGGATCAGCCGTTCGAGGCGGCGGCGGTCGGCGGCGCTGGCGCGGTCCCACGCCAGCAGCACCGGCCACGTCAATTTGCCCTTGGCCAGATCCGTCCCAAGCGATTTCCCCGCTTCGGATTCGGCGCCGAACAAATCCACACAATCGTCATAAACCTGATAGGCCGCCCCGAACGCCGCCCCAAACTGCCGCAGAGCGTCGCGTTGCGCGGCCGGCGCGCCGGCCAGAAAGGCCGCCAGATCGCATGAAAGCGTGAACAGCTCGGCGGTCTTCATCGCGATGACGCGGAAATAGTCGCGCCGCGAGGCCGGAAAATCGCGGCGATGCTGCGTCTGCAGAATTTCCCCGCTGCAAACGGTATTGGTCGCGGCGGCGACGGCGCGGCAGACTTCCGGCGTCGGAAAACCGGCGGCGAGCTTGAGGGCCTGGGCAAAAAGACAGTCGCCGAACAGAACGGCAATTTCATTTCCCCAGTTGGCCGCCAGGGTCGGACGGCCCCGCCGGATTTCGGCCTCGTCCATCACGTCGTCATGAACCAGCGTCGCCAGATGGACCATTTCGATAATGACGGCGGCGGTCACGTGGGCGTCCGAGAGACTCCCCACGGTGTTGGCCGCCAGCGCCACCAGCGTGGGCCGCAAGTGTTTGCCGTTGCCGTCCAGGGCGTATTGGGCGTAGGGCGCGATCTGCGGGTCAAAGTCGTTGACCTGGCGGACAAGATGTTGGGCCACCGTCTGAAGAAACGGTTCCAGCGGTTCCACGGTTTTTTTCCACGAACAAGTCGGGACAGCGTTCGGCGGGTCGGCCACCCCCCTTGCCGCTTTGGATTCGGCAGCCAGCATTGGCATGAATCTAAGGTTGCACCGGGAATGAGTCAAACCCGTTGTAAGCGCGGTTAACAACAGGATTCGCCATTCGAATCCTGGAGATTGACGATGGCCGGATCACCGTGGAGCGTGAAGGAGCCGGCGCGGAGGATTTTTACGTTCATCAGGCCGTGATGCCGGCTCGAACCGTCAAAAAGAACGATCTTGTTGCAGCGGGTGCGCCCGCTCATCCGGGCTGGATTTCGTTTGCTCGGCCCCTCCACGAGAATCTCCACCTGCTGTCCGATAAACCGTTCGTAGCGCCGGGCGGCGATCTCATTGACGGTTTTGAGCAAAATCTGGTGGCGTTCCTCGCGAATTTCCAGCGCCACCTGGCCCGGCATGGCGGCGGCGGGTGTGTCGCGGCGGGGCGAGTATTTGAAGATGAATGCCTGGTCAAATTCCACCTCGCGCGCCAGCGACAGCGTTTGTTCAAAATCCACCCCTGTTTCTCCAGGAAATCCGACGATAAAATCGGTGCTCAGGCCAATGTCCGGCCTGGCCTGGCGCAATTTTCGGACGATGCCCAGATACCGTTGACGATTGTAGCCGCGGTGCATGAGTTTGAGCACGCGGTCGCTGCCGCTTTGAACAGGCAGGTGGGCGCTTTGGCAAAGCTTGGGCAGGCGCCCGTAGGCGTCAATCAGGTCGTCCCCGTAGCCCTTGGGATGCGGCGAGGTGAAGCGAATGCGTTCCAGGCCGTCAATTTCATGAACGGCGTCGAGCAGTTGCACAAAGGGCGATTTGGCGTCCGGGCTGGACGGTTGATGGCGCGGGTGCGGCGGGCCGTGGCGGCCGTAGCTGGTGACGATCTGGCCCAGAAGGGTGACTTCACGCACCCCCCTTGCGACCAGCTCGCGGCATTCGGCAACAATGTCGGCGATGGGCCGGCTGCGTTCGCGGCCGCGCGTGTAAGGAACGATGCAAAAGGTGCAATACTGGTTGCAGCCCTGCATGATGCTGACGTAGGCGGTGACGGATTTTTTAGCCTGGCCATCGAACAAATGCTCGCGAATGGCGTTCTCGCTGTTTTTTTCCGCCTCCACGTCAACGATCCTGTGACGGTTCCCGGACAGAATTTCGTCCAGATAATCGGCGGCGCGATGGAATTTTTGGGTGCCGAGCACCAGGTCCACGTCCGGAAGCTGGTCCAACAGGGCTTGTCCCCGGCTTTGGGCCATGCAGCCCATGAAACCAAAAACAGGGCGGCGGCGCCCGCTTCGGGCGGCGCCGGCCAGCGCCTTCATTTTGGCGATGGCCTTCTGTTCGGCCAGGTCGCGGACGCTGCAAGTGTTCAACAGGACGACATCGGCGGCGTCTTCCGACGGCGCGAGGGAATATCCCCTGGCGGCGAGCTGGGCGGCGACCGCTTCGCTGTCGCGCTCATTCATCTGGCATCCGTAGGTTTTAATGAAAACGGCGGGCATTTGGCAGCGTCAGTATGGTTCGGGCGGGCCGGATTGAGCGGTGGAAAAATTCGCCGCGCACGCAATTAACCGCAAACCACTCAAAATGGCAAGGGTCGGCGGCAGGCGCGAGCGGCCCGGGCGGGTGGAAAGGATGTTTTTTGGCGTGAATGGGGCGGCGGGGCCTGCCCAGCGGCGTGGCAGCGGCCCGGACCGGCTGATGGTCTTGCCCATGCCCGGCCCGAACCGTGCGGTTGGCGCGGTTGGTCCCGGCCAAGTTCCATTAAACCACGCGGATTCCAACGGCGCCACCGGCTCGTTCCCGGATTCCATCTTGTTCATACTACACCTCCATGAAGCATGGCATGGCTCACACGCGAAGCGCATTCATTGTGTCTGACGGTCTTGCTCATACTACAACTCCATTAAACCACGGAGATGGGCGGAAATCCACGAAAAGTTATTTAACTGGATTTATCGCGGAAGTTCCTGCACGGGAACGGGTTCCAAAAAGTTATCTAACTGATTTGGCCCAAGTTGAATAACTTTTCGGGGAAATTCAACCCGGCCCGGCTATCGCTTCCGCCGTCTTTTGGCCTGGGGCTTGATAAGATCGGTCACTTCGGGCATGTCCCAGCCAATTTTGTCCTCGATGATTTCCCGGAGCGCGATGTCCGCCGCGCCGAGATGGCCGGTATTGTCAATCAATGGACGGCTCAAGCCGCCGCCGCCGGCGTTGAGTTGCCGGACGCGGCGTGAGATGAGGTTTATCAGCACGTTGGGGTTGCCGACCTTTTCGGCCGCCTTCTTGGCAAGTTCAGCGTTCATTAGAAAAGACTGAAAAGAATAGTTGGTGTCATTGTGGGATGCAACAGTAAAAATTCCCTATGTCGGCGATTGTTCAAAACAGGAAAAGATGTTGGAACAAAACAGGACAAATTAGAGGGAGTGGTGAGCCAAGACATTGGGCCAGGCTGGATTTTTTGGGTTAGGAGGAGAGGGCACGACCCAGAAGCATTGATGAGGATGGTGGATGA
>JAGWNY010000002.1 GCA_028872915.1 Verrucomicrobiota bacterium | reverse complement strand
TTTCCGGTCCATCAAATGCCGGCGGAACTTCAACCAATCACCACGCGCTTGAACGATCTGCTTGACCGACTGGAAGCCTCTTTTGAGCGGGAACGCCGCTTTAGCGCCGACCTTGCTCACGAACTGCGCACGCCGCTGGCCGAACTGCGGACCCACGCCGAAGTGGAACTGAAATGGAGTGGTGGCGAAGAAGCCGAGAAGCATCAAGAAACGCTGAACATCGCCCTACAGATGGAGGCGCTGGTCACGCGGCTGCTGGAAATGGCCAGCGGCGAACAGGGCAAACTTCAACTCCAGGTCCAGCCGGTTCGCCTCGCCCGGCTGGCGGAAGAAGTTTGGCGTCCAATGGCACAGCAAGCGGAGCAAAAGCAACTCCGTGTTCGTTTTGCGGTTTCGGCGGATGCAATGATTGAGACTGACGCCGCTCTGTTACGTTCCATCCTGGCCAATTTGTTGTCCAATGCAGTGGAATACACCCCCCCCGCCGGACGGGTTGACATCCATTGGCAAGCGGATGCCGGAAAATTGATCGTGGCCAACACGGTGTCAGACTTGAGTGCGAACGATTTGCCCCATCTGTTTGAACGTCTCTGGCGCAAGGACATGTCCCGCACCGGCGGCGAACACTGCGGTTTGGGGTTATCCATCAGCCGGGCGTTTGCGGAATTACTGGGATGGTCTCTAACGGCTCATTTCAGCGATCCGGCAACTTTGACGCTGGTGCTTAAACAACGCGATGCTGGAACGGAACTTTGAACGACGCCCGGCCCGCTGCCTTGCCGGGTTTCACGGCATCAGATTCCGGTTTTGACGTGGCGCGGATTTCTCAGTTTAAACACCCTAACCGACGGCGGCCCGCGCGGCAAGCAATCGCGGGCAAACCCTTTGCGGAAAAGACGCGGGCGGGAATCAAACGCCTCTTTACAAGGTCGCGGGCTTTTGGCATAATGCCGGAACCATGAAAAAATTCCTGTTGCTGGCGCCGGTGCTTTTGATGACGGGTTGTGCTTCCCAATTGACGCGTTTGTCCCCGCTGGAACAACCACGCAATGCTTCCGGCCAATATCCCGTGGAAGTCCAGTTCAATTCGAACCAGGAATCGCTCCTTTGGGACACCATCAAACCTTACGTGCAGGTGGACGGGCAATCGTATCCGTTGCGCCCGGAGCCGATGCTCAAGAACCGTTGGGAAGGCTATGTGCCGGTGCCGCCGGACGCGAATGAAACAGCGTTCCGCTTCAAGTTCGATTATCTCTACAACGCCTTTGGTTCGCAGCCGCAACCCGGCTCGGCATGGTCGCCCAAGTACATTTTGAAAATCATCGGGCCGTAAATTGCCGGTCCCACGAATAAAAGCGAAAGCGCGGACAATCGTCCGCGCTTTTTTCATCCAACGGGTAAAACTCAATGCCGGGGACGGAGCAAAATGGCCTTTTTGTCGGTGCCTTCCACTTCGACGCTTTGGGTTTCCACATCGGGGTCTTCCTTGAGCACTTGATGAACGATGCGGCGGTCAAAGGCATTCATGGGTTCCAGTTCCACAATGTCGCCCCAGCGCCGCACTTTTTCGGCCGCTTCCTTCGCGCGCTTGACCAGCGCCTCGCGCGCCTGGGCGCGGTAGCCGCTGACATCCACCATTACCTTGGGAGATTCGGAGTTTTGCTGGAACAACAAACGGTTGGTCAGATACTGCAAATCCGCAAGGGTTTGCCCCTGCCGGCCAATGAGGCGTCCGGCTTCATCCGTTTTGACATTGAGCAGAATGCCTTCTTCCAGGGAGCTTTCCTCCACAGTGGCTTCAAATCCAAGCAATGCCAGCATCTTTTCAAGAACTTCCTTCGGCTGCGCCATGACGGGCGAATGGTTGAACATTCGGAATACCGAGTCAATGCCGTTTTACCGTTTTGATTTCTGCGGGGCGGGCGCGGGCGGCTGCGCCTGGGCCGGCGCGAGGCGCGTGAAGCGGATTTGAATGACGCTCATGAGGGTGCTCACGGTCATGTAGAGGGCCATGCCCGATTGATAATTGTAAAGAAACAGGAGCATGATGAGGGGGAAATAGCGCATCATTTTTTGCTGCGAGGGGTCCGCGCCGGGTGAAGGCGGCTGCAAATGGGCCTGCACGACCATCACGCCCACCATGAGCAGCGGCAGGAGGTTGAGTGGAAAATCCAGCCCCGGAATCATGAAAAGAGTGTCGGGCTTGCTCAAGTCCGTGACCCAGAGGAAATGGGCGCCACGCAATTCAATGGAGCTGCGGAGCATGGTAAAGAAGCCGAAGAAAACGGGCATTTGCACGACGGCGGGCAGGCACCCGCTCATGGGGTTGACCTTGTGCTTGCGGAACAATTCCCATTGTTTCTGGGTGAACTTTTGCGGATCGTCCTTGTACTTTTCCTTGAGCGCCTTGATTTCAGGCGCCAGCGCCTGCATCCGGCGGCCCGATTTCATGCTCGCCGCCATCAGCGGCCAGAAGAGGCCGCGCAAAATGACGGTGATGACGACAATCGTCCAGCCATAACCCATGCCCGTCACGTCATGCAGGCCGTTCATGGCGGACAGCAGCAATTTGGCGAAGAATGTGCCGATGCCGAAAAAGCTCATCAGGCCGCTGCCCCAATTCATGGTCAGATCGGCGTTGTTATGAAAAATCTCGCCGATGCGGGCTAGGGTGCGGTATTCCTTTGGCCCGGTATAAAGGGTGATTTGCCGTTCAACGCGGGAATGGGGCGGAAGCGTTTGCCTGGGATAAACGAGCGAAGTCTGAATGCCCCGGTCAAGAGTGGCATTGGTCGCCTGTTCGATCCCGGGAAATGGGGCCAGATCAACCGGCCGGCCCAATACTTCGTGGGCCGGACTTTGGGGCATGGCCAGCATGACAAAATACTGGTTATACGCCGCCGCCCACGAGACGTTCCCCATTCCGGCCTCATACCCGGTCTTGGGCGTGCGGGGAAAGAAGAACAAAAATCGCGTGGCGGGACTAAAATAACCGAGGTTGGCGGTCTGGCTTTTGACGCCGTCATACCACATGAGGCCGCCGTACGTGCCGAAGTACGTGTCATCGGGGTCAATGGGCGTGGCCGTGCCGACCACAATGTCCTGCGCGGGCAGATGGATTGGCAGCGCGGACGAATTTTCGAAGCGCACGCTTGCGGAGATCAAATCGTTGGAGCCGGGGCGGAATTCCTTGACCAGCCGCAGGCCATTGGAAAGATTTTTTTCCGCCACAACGACGCCATCCGTTTCCGTGAGCGTGAAGTTTCCGTTGCCAATCAGGTTGGTTGCTCCCAGAACGGCAAGGATGGGAACGGAAGCGCGCGCATTGAGAGACACCACATTTTTATTCCGCCTGGCCTGATTCGCCTGCCATCGCGCCGAGACGGTTTCAGGCTGGTCAAGAAGGTCCACGCTTTCGATTCCGCCGCCACGCGACGTGAACGTGTAGCGAGCGCGCCCGTTTGTCAAAGCCAGGGTCTGCTCCGCAATGTTGGTGTCAAACGACGAAGGACTTGGCTCGGGCAGGGAGGGAGCGGTCGGAAGGATCGGCCGGGCGACTTGGTTGGTCGCCAATTCCTGCCGCCGCAGCGCCTCCTGCTTTTGCTGTTCGACGAACCACAGCGCGAGCAACGCCGCACAGATTGAAACAACAATGATACCCGTTTTATCCATGAGAATCAGAGCGGCCGCGGGGCGTTTGCGTTTGTGGATTTTTCGGGCGCCGGATCGGGACCGCATCCGCCGAAGGGATGGCAGCGGCAAATTCTCTTGATCGCGAGCCAGGCACCCTCAAACGCGCCGTGCCGCCGGATGGCGTCCACCGCATATTGGGAGCAACTTGGCGAAAAACGGCAACCGCAGCCCGGACCCGCCAGACATCCAATGGCGGGCGAAACCAGAAGCTGGTAAAGGCGAATGGCGACAACCAGAACCGGCGCCAGCAGCCGGGAAAGCCCAAACCAAAGGGCGCCGGCCGCCCGGCGGGCGGCTCCCGAAACCGTATATGAAAACGTTCCAATCATTGAGCTTCAAAATGCGATCAATCCCGCACGCCCCAGCGCGGCGAGAAAATCTTTTTCCACGTCGGCAAATTTTTTCCCTGCAATCGAGTTTCGCGCCACCAAAACGACCTCCACTGGCTCTTTGAATTCCTGCTGATGCAGCCGAAAACTTTCGCGCAGCAGGCGGCGGGCGCGGCTGCGGGCAACGGCATTGCCAATTTTACGGCTGGTGATCACGCCGACCCTCGGCGATGAGCCGTCCGGGAGGCGATTCCAGTTGGCAATCAGACAGCCGTGCGTGATGCGGCACCCCTCGCGCCGGATTCGAGCGAAGTCGCGGCTGTGCGCCAGGCGCGATTTGCGGCCCAGGCGGCGACGTTGCGGCATTGGGGCGCTCATCGGCCCCGCTCAAACCGGCGTCAGGCGTTTTCGGCCCACCCGGCGCCGATTGCGCAGAGTGGCGCGTCCACTCCTGGTCGAATTGCGGTTCAGAAACCCGTGCTGCCGTTTGCGCCGGATTTTGGATGGTTGATATTGGCGTTTCATAATTCAGATCAAATTCGATTCGCGCCTGCGCGCCAAACGAGCAGCCGAGCATAACAACCGGGCGCCGGCAGTCAAGGTCAGAGCGTTTTGATTTCAAGTTGCAGGTTGTAGAATTTTCATGCCGTGGTAAAATGGATGCTTGGCAGACTCATGAAAATTTTTTCAACAGGCACTGGCACTGGTTATTGCGGCGGCATTTCCGATGCTGGCGCAAGCGGCGCAGTCTTCGTTCGCCTTGGAACCCATCTTGCAGGGGGTTCTGGCGCGCGCGAAGCTCGAACATGCCAATGATCGCGGGTTCGACAGCTTTTACAGCTATTCCTGTGAAAAAATCACCGAATTTCGCAACGCCGAAGGCGTGGTGATCAAGCGGGAAGACAAGACCGACCACCATACCCCCGCCGCCGTTGTTGATGTGCCGCCCGCCGCGCTTGCCGCGGTTGAGAAACCCGACGGCGGCCCGGTGACCGCCACCCATTCGAATGTGCATGGCCAAGCCATCCATAAAAAAGACCTGCTGCTTACGCCGGATTTGTTCAAACGCTTTCATTTCACCCTGGTCGGGCGGCAGATGTTCAACGGCCGGCCGACGTGGGTGGTGGATTTTGCGCCCGCGTCCAAAAACCTGCCCGAACACACCTTCAAGGACCGGTTCATTAACAAAGCGGCCGGCCGCGTCTGGGTGGACGCCGGGGATTACGCCCTGGTGAAGGCGCAATTGCATCTGACGGCGCCGGTGGAGGTGGGTTTTGGGCTGATCGGCGCGGTGTGGAAGTTCAATTATGGGTTCGAGCGGGAACGGACGCCGGACGGCTGGTGGTTCAACCGCAACGTGGACTGGCATCTCGAAGGCCGTGAAGTCGTGGTCAAGCGCATTGTGGATTACAGGGAAGAAACATCCGGATTGCGCCCGGTCTCCGCGCTCGCCCTGCGCTGACAGGGCGTCCTTGAGCTTGTCATCGTTCCCGGCTTTCATCGGCTAACCGGGAAATTTTCCTTCCGGCGTTCTCCGCGGCGAAAAGCATTGGGGAATCCGAAAACATTTATTGCGCTATGATGAAATTTACGCCAAAAATAGGCGGACGATGGTTGACTGTCGCAAATGAATCAGCAAAGTGAACATCACCGGCCCGCGCCAATCCCAAAATCCGCGCCGCCGAAGCAGGGGCTTTATGATCCGCAGTTCGAGCATGAGGCCTGCGGCGTGGGATTTCTGGTGCATGTGAAGGGGCAAAAGTCGCACGGCATCATCGCCGACGCGCTCCGAATCCTGCTCAATCTGGACCATCGAGGCGCGTGCGGTTGCGAGCCGAACACGGGGGATGGCGCTGGCATCCTGATCCAGACACCGCATGAATTTCTCGCGCAGGCCGCAGACGCCGCAAGGGTGGCGCTCCCGGCGCCGCATCAATACGGCGTGGGCATGGTTTTCGTGCCGAAGAACCTGGCGGAGCGGGCGGGAGTCAAACGGGCATTTGAAGCCGTCGTAGGCGAAGAGGGCCAGACGGTGCTGGGCTGGCGGGACATTCCAACGGACAATTCGACGCTGGGCAAAGGGGCCATCGCCTGCGAACCGCACATGATGCAGGTTTTTATAGGACGGCATCCGGCCATCACGGACGACATGGCGTTCGAGCGCAAACTTTACGTGATTCGCAAAGTGGCCGAGCAGCGGATTCGGTATGGAAAAGGAACGCCCGGCGGGGGGCAGTTTTACGTATCGAGCCTGTCCCACAAGACGATCATCTACAAGGGAATGCTGATGCCGGAACAATTGCCGGCGTATTACCCGGACCTGAAGGACGCGGCGATGAAAAGCGCGCTGGCGCTCATCCATTCGCGCTTCAGCACGAATACGTTTCCGAGCTGGGACCGCGCGCATCCGAACCGTTACATCGCGCACAACGGCGAGATCAATACGTTGCGAGGGAACGTGAACTGGATGCACGCGGCGCAAACGAATTTCACGTCGCAGTTGTTCGGCGAGGACATCAAGAAAGTGGTTCCGGTAATCAATTCGGACGGCAGCGATTCGGCGCAATTCGACAATTGCGTGGAACTATTGACGATGGCCGGACGGGAGCTGCCGCACGCGATGATGATGATGATTCCCGAGCCGTGGGAGAACCATGAAGCGATGGAGCCGGCGCGGCGGGCCTTCTACGAATTTCATTCGTGCCTCATGGAGCCATGGGACGGGCCGGCATCCATAGCGTTTACGGACGGGAAAATCATTGGGGCGTGCCTGGACCGCAACGGGCTGCGTCCATCCCGTTACTACGTGACGAAGGACGACACGGTCATCATGGCGTCGGAGGCGGGAGTGCTGCCGGTGGCGCCCGAACGGGTGCTGCAGAAGGGACGGCTGCAGCCCGGACGAATGTTCCTGGTGGACACAGAGCAGGGGCGGATTATCGCGGACGAAGAACTCAAGCAAAAATATGCCCGTGCGCAGCCCTATCAGAAATGGCTGGATGAACATCACGTGCTGTTGGAAAACCTGCCGGAGCCGCCGGAGGCCACCGAGCCGGATCACCGCAAAATTCTGCAACGCCAGCAGGCGTTCGGCTATACGTTCGAGGATTTGCGTTTTCTTGTTGGTCCGATGGCGCTGGACGCCGTTCAGCCGATCGGCTCGATGGGCACGGACACGCCCCTGGCCGTGCTCTCGGACAAGCCGCAGTTGCTATACAACTATTTCAAACAATTGTTCGCCCAGGTGACCAATCCGCCCATTGACCCCATCCGCGAGGAGATCATCACCTCAACGGAAACAATGGTCGGCGCGCGCGGCGGTTTGCTCAATCCCGGCGCGGGGAGTTGCGCGCTCGTCAAATTGAAGCATCCGATTCTCACCGACGACGAACTGGAAAAATTGCGGCAGATCCGCAGGCGGCCGTTCCAGGCGGTCACGCTGCCGATTTTGTTCGAAAGGGGGACGGCAGGAGGCATCCAGGACCCGGCGGTGGCGGCGAAATGCCTGGAAGCGGCGCTCGAGAAGCTGTTCCGCGAGGCGGACGAGGCGATTGCGCGCGGGGCGAATATCATGATTTTATCGGACCGGGGCGTTTCGCCGGGGATGCTTCCCATACCGGCCTTGCTGGCGATCGCGGGCCTGCATCATCATCTGATACGGGAGGGGACGCGGTCGAAGGTGGGATTGGTGCTTGAATCGGGCGAGCCCCGGGAGGTGCATCACTTCGCGCTGCTGATCGGCTACGGATGCAGCGCGATCAACCCGTATCTAGCTCTGGCCACGCTGGATGACCTGATCGGCCAGGGATTGCTGGGGAGCCTGGACCATAAGACTGCTGTCAAGAACTACATTAAGGCGGCGGTCAAAGGGGTGGTCAAGACGATGGCGAAGATGGGGATTTCCACGATCCAAAGCTACCGCGGCGCGCAGATTTTCGAGGCGGTGGGCCTGAACAGCGACGTGGTTAACCGCTATTTTACCTGGACGCCTTCGCGCATTGAAGGGGCCGGACTGGATGTCATCGCGCGGGAGGCGCGCTGGCGGCATCATCATGCCTTTCCGGACCGCGCGGTCAACGGCGCGCTCGATCCCGGCGGCCAGTATCAATGGCGCGATGGCGGCGAATTTCATTTGTTCAATCCGCAAACGGTGCACAAGCTCCAGAACGCCTGCCGGACTGGAAACGAGAAGATTTACCGCGAGTATGCCGCGCTGATCAACGACCAGGCGCAGAATCTCTGCACGCTGCGGGGCCTTTTGGAGTTTAAATTCGCCGAAAAACCGATCCCGATTGAGGAGGTTGAACCGGTGGAGAACATCGTCAAACGCTTCAAAACGGGGGCCATGAGTTATGGTTCCATCAGCAAGGAAGCGCACGAGGCGCTGGCGGTGGCGATGAACCGGCTGGGGGGCAAATCGAACACGGGCGAAGGCGGCGAGGATCCGGCGCGTTACATCCCGGAGGCGAACGGCGATTCCCGAAATTCGGCGATCAAACAGGTGGCTTCGGGACGATTTGGCGTGACGAGCAATTACCTGGTGAATGCCAGGGAACTTCAAATCAAGATGGCGCAGGGCGCGAAGCCGGGCGAAGGCGGCGAATTGCCGGGGAAAAAGGTTTATCCGTGGATTGCCCGCACACGGCTGACGACGCCCGGCGTGGGCCTCATCTCGCCGCCGCCGCACCATGATATTTATTCCATCGAAGATCTGGCGGAATTGATTCACGATCTGAAAAACGCCAATCGCCACGCCCGGGTGAACGTCAAGCTGGTGGCGGAAGTGGGCGTGGGGACCATCGCCGCCGGCGTGGCGAAGGCCCACGCGGACGTCGTGCTCATTTCGGGCCATGACGGCGGCACGGGCGCTTCGCCCCTCTCCTCGATCAAGCACGCAGGGGCGCCCTGGGAATTGGGCGTGGCCGAGACGCATCAAACGCTGGTGCTGAATAATTTGCGCAGCCGCATTTATCTGGAAACGGACGGACAGTTGAAAACCGGACGGGACGTGGCGATTGCGGCTTTGCTCGGCGCGGAGGAATTCGGCTTTGCGACCGCGCCATTGGTGGCGCTGGGCTGTATCATGATGCGGGTATGCCATCTGGACACCTGCCCCGTGGGTGTGGCCACGCAAAATCCAAAATTGCGGGCACGATTCACGGGCGATCCGGCGCACGTGGTGAATTACATGCATTTCGTGGCGCAGGAGTTGCGCGAAATCATGGCCAAGCTGGGCTTTCGCACGATCAACGAAATGGTTGGGCGTACTGACCGGCTTTCGCCCTGGAAAGCCATCGAACACTGGAAAGCCCGCGGCCTGGACCTCACGCCTGTTCTGCACCGGCCCGATGCCCCGCCGGAAGTGGGGCGCTATCGCCAACAGGATCAGGACCACGGGCTTGAAAAATCGCTGGATGTGACGAAGCTGCTCGATATTTGCAAGCCAGCCATTGAACGGGGTGAAAAGGTCCGGGCTGAACTGCCCATCCAAAACGTTCATCGGGTGGTGGGCACCATCACGGGCAGCGAAATCACGCGAAAGCATCCGGACGGCTTGGCGGAAGATACCGTCCACCTCAAGTTCAACGGCAGCGCGGGACAGAGCTTTGGCGCGTTCATCCCGCGCGGGATGACTTTGGAACTGGAAGGCGACGCGAACGATTATTTTGGCAAGGGGCTGAGCGGCGGCAAAATGATCGTGTATCCGCCGCGCGGTTCGACGTTTGTATCGGAGGAGAACATCATAATCGGGAACGTGGCGCTCTACGGCGCGACGAGCGGCGAAGTCTTTGTTCGCGGAATGGCCGGCGAACGGTTTGCGGTGCGTAATTCGGGCGTGAGCGCGGTCGTGGAAGCCGTCGGGGATCATGGCTGCGAATACATGACAGGCGGGCGCGTGGTAGTGCTGGGTAAAACCGGACGCAATTTTGCCGCCGGCATGAGCGGGGGCATCGCCTATGTTTTTGATGAAACGGGGTCCTTTCCCCCGCAGGTGAACATGCAGATGGTCGCGCTTGAAAAACTTGCCGATGCGGATGAAATGGAGCAGGTCTGGAAAATCATCCAGCGCCATCGGGCTTATACGGGCAGCGATTTGGCGGCAAAAATTCTGGGGGACTGGCAGAACAGCATCGGGAAATTCGTGAAAGTGCTGCCGAAGGATTACGCCCGCGTGCTGGCGGCGCTGAAGAAGGTCGAGTCGCAGGGATTGAGCGGCGACGATGCCATTATGGCCGCGTTTCAGGAAAACATTCGCGACGCGGCCCGCGTGGGCGGCGGATAAATGATTTGCGCAACACGAACAACGTAACAGGAGCATCACTTGGGAAAGCCAACCGGATTTCTTGAATTCAACCGTGAACTGCCGAAGGACCGGCCGCCCGCGGAACGCATTGCGGATTGGAAGGAGTTCCATCTGCACATGGATGAAGGGGACTTGAAGAAGCAAGGGGCGCGGTGCATGGACTGCGGCATCCCGTTCTGCCAGACGGGCCAGCTTGTCAGCGGCATGGCGAGCGGCTGCCCCATTCATAATCTCATTCCGGAATGGAATGACCTGGTGTATCGCGGGCTATGGAAGGAGGCGCTGGAACGGCTCCATAAGACGAACAATTTCCCCGATTTCACCGGCCGGGTCTGCCCGGCGCCCTGCGAAGGCTCCTGCGTGCTGGGCATCAGCGCCCCGCCGGTCACCATCAAGAACATTGAGTGCGCCATTGCTGATCGTGGATGGGAAAACGGCTGGATCAAACCCGAGCCGCCACGCAAGCGCACCGAGAAAAAAGTTGCCGTTGTCGGTTCCGGCCCCGCGGGTTTATGCGCCGCCGCGCAATTGAACAAGGCCGGCCATTCGGTGACGGTTTTCGAGCGCGCCGACCGCCCCGGCGGACTGCTGATGTACGGCATTCCCAATCCCAAACTGGACAAAAACGAAGTGGTCATGCGGCGCATCCGGCAGATGGAAGCCGAAGGCATCCGGTTTGCCTGCAACATGGAAGTGGGGAGGGATTATCCGGCCGCGAAACTAGTGGAGGAGTTCGACGCCGTAATCCTGGCCACGGGCGCCACCAAGCCGCGCGATCTGGCCATTCCCGGACGGGAATTGAAAGGGGTGCATTTCGCCATGGAATTTCTGACCGCCAACACCCGGAGCCTGTTGGACGGACACAAAAACGGCAGCTTCATTGACGCCGCCGGTAAAAACGTAATCGTCATCGGCGGCGGCGACACGGGCACGGACTGCGTGGCCACCGCGATGCGGCACTATTGCAAATCGCTGGTGCAGATTGAAATTTTGCCCAAACCACCCGTGGAACGGGCGGGCGACAATCCGTGGCCCGAATGGCCCAAGGTCTATCGCATGGATTACGGCCAGGAAGAAGCGGCGGCAAAATTTGGCGCCGATCCGCGCATCTATCTGGCCACGGCCACGAAATTTGAGGGCGAGGACGGCGGTGTCAAAGCCGTTCACACGGTCCAAGTACGATGGGAACGCAACGACAAGGGGCAGTTCATTCCGCGGCACGTGCCGGGCACGGAAACGGTTTTGCCGGGGGATTTGGTGCTGCTGGCGATGGGCTTTCTGGGGCCGGAACAGCCGCTGTTGGAGGCGTTGGGAATCGAACGCGACGCCCGCAGCAATATCAAGGCCGATTTCGAGAAATATACGACGAATCATCCGAAAGTATTCGCGTGCGGCGATTGCCGGCGGGGCCAAAGCCTGGTCGTGTGGGCCTTCAACGAAGGGCGCGGCGCGGCCCGCGAATGCGACCGTTTCCTCATGGGTTCAACCGATTTGCCGTAGTCGGTGTTGGGAAATGGTGAAGAGGGGATCGCGCAGTATGGAGGGGCATCCCACGGGGCAAGCTTGCCGCCGCCACGATGCTGGCGCGGTTCCAGCGCGTTCCGGTTTCAACCGCATGGATACGGCTGATCGCAAATGGAAACGCGCCTGAATGCTGTCAACCAGAGCGCGAATGAGGCCGCTGTACGTGTTTGTTGTTTCGTTCAACGATTGTCAGAAAGAATATGCAATTCTTCTGACAATGGCGGGCTGGCTTTTCGGGAGCTTCAGCGACGGCGGGTGTTGGACGGGTCATGGCAGCAATGCATGAAAAATCCTCTTCCCGAGAAACACCCAAATCGCCGCAGCCAGGGCAATGTAAGGCCCGTAGGGCATCCTTGAGGACCATTCCCGCCGCCGCAGCATGATGAGAAGCAGGCCAATCGTCGCGCCGATCAGTGAGCTGGCCATCAGGGCAAAAAACGCGCCCGTCCAGCCGAGGAAGGAGCCGATGGCCGCCATGAACTTCACATCGCCCGCGCCCATGGCCTCGCGCGGCAGCACAATCTCACTGCTTACCGCCTCCATGCACGGCACGTCATCGGGATTGAGTTTTTCTCCGCCAATTTCCAGCACCACGGGCGAGAGCCGCACCGATACGTCGCGATAACCCCGATCCACCAGTTCCAACCTCTCCGCCTTTAACGCAATCACGTCCGATTTCCGGTAAAACAATTCCTCATAGGGAATTTCCCGGTCAGGCAGATACAGTGATGTTTCGGAAAACACAATTTTCGCGCCCGCCGGCAGTTTGACCTTCTGCCGGCCAAACAGCAATTTGCCGAACCGCAGGATGCCATAAGTCACCGCCGCCCCCACCGTCGCGCCCAAAGCGCCGCGCAACAATCCGAGAACATGCGACGGCGCTGAATGCAGCCCCGGCAACAGAAATGACACCGCCAGTCCCGTCGCCAGACCTCCCAGCGTAATTTCATCCGGTATGATAAAATGCGCGATGTCAATAAACGTGGCCACAATAAGTCCCGACAGGAAAACCGCCCATGCCATCGCCATCGCCATCGCATAAAACGGATGCTCCGTGTTCCCAAATTCCAGCCAGCAGCCCAGGAATGCCGTTCCCGTGAGCAATTCGACCGCGAAATACCGGACCGAAATTCTTGCGCCGCAGTTCCGGCATTTGCCGCCCAGCCAGAGCCAGGTCACCAGCGGAATATTCAAATACCACGGGATGGCATACTTGCAACGCGGACAATGCGAGGGCGGTGAAACAACGCTCATGCCCAGCGGCATCCGGTGGATGCACACGTTCAAAAAACTTCCCACCACGCATCCGAGCACAAAGAAACATGCCGCCCAAAACGGGAACGGCACGAGGGACCAATCCAAACCGGAAGCCGCCCACGGCCCCCAACCCGCGGCCAGAAGATGTATCACGGCGCCGATCATTTATCTTTTCCGCCGGACAACGCCGAATGTAAACTCTTTTGCATCACTTCCACCGGGGCCGGCCGGCCTGTCCATATCTCAAACGCCTTCGCGCCCTGATACAACAGCATTCCCAGCCCATTCGCCGTCTTGCAACCGGCTTGCCGCGCCGCCCGCAGCAGTCTGGTCTCCTGCGGGCGATAAATCATATCGTACACCGCGCGCGTCTGTTTGATCGGGAATTGCCCCAAATCCACCGGCAACGGGTCTCCGCCTTTCAGGCCAAGCGACGTGGCATTGATCGTTATATCCACTTTCTCCCTCGGATAGCCCGCCGAAACGCGCGTCCGCGGAAAGCGCCTGCGAATCTCCCGCGCCAACGCCAGCGCCTTTTCCGCCGTCCGATTCACCAGAAAAAGCGTCGCTCCTTCCGAAGCCAGTTTCAGCGCCGCCGTCCGCCCGGCGCCACCGGCGCCCAGCAACAAAACCTTCGCGCCCGCCGGAGGCACGTCCAAATCCTCCATCAACGCCCGGACAATCGCGTCGGCATCGGTGTTGAATCCATGCGAGCGGATGCGGACCGGGCGTTCATCCGGATCAAATTCATGCAACGGCAGCCAGGCGCCGCCTCGTTTGCCTTCAAACCGGATGGTATTGACGGCGCCCCATTTGGCGGCCGACGCATCAAGGCGATCCATCATATTGATGGCCGGCAGCTTATGCGGCACCGTGAGATTAATTCCGGCGAATTGCATCGCCTGTGCGCCGGCGATGGCCGCGCGAAGATTCTTCGGATGCACTTCAAAGGCCAAATAACGCCAATTCAAACCCAGCGCCTCGAACGCCGCATTGTGCATGGCTGGCGACGCCGAATGGCGCGCCGGAAATCCGAACACAGCGCAACAACGGGTTTGAGCGTTGATGGCAAAGGAAAACCGTTGAGACACGCCTTTTTATATTCGTCCCCGGCGAAACTTTAAAGCCGAAAGTCCGCGAAAAGTCTGGAATCGAGGCCCGGTATTATTTGCCCTTGCGGCGCTTGACTTTCAACTGGGCGAGGGCATGGGAGAGCGAGGCGTGGACGAGAGCGGCGTCTTCATCGCTCAATTTCTGGGCCAGGCGGGCCTCGGCCCGATGGCGGGCCTCTTCGGCGGCCGCCTCATCAATGTTTTCAGCACGAATGGCCATATCGGTAAGAATGGAAACCCGGTCACCGGTGACCTGTACGAAACCGTCGCCCACAGCCAGAAAGATGTTGTCATTGGCTTTGCGGACGTTGATTTCGCCGGCGACAAGCTGGGTCATCAGCGGCATGTGCCGGGGAAGGATGCCCATTTCACCGCTGATTCCGGTGAGGGTGACCATTTCCACGTCGTCGTCGAAAATTTTCGCCGATGGCGTGACGATTTCGAGTTTCAGGGTTTCAGGCATCGTCTGCTTGCGTCAAGGCTCCTTGATTTCGTCAATGGCGCCCTTCATGTAAAAGTTTTGTTCGGCAACGTCGTCGTGTTTGCCCTCCAGGATTTCCTTGAAGCCGCGGACGGTTTCGGCAACGGGGACCTGTTTGCCGGGCCGGCCGGTGAAAACCTCGGCGACGGAGAATGGCTGGCTGAGGAACCGCTGGATTTTGCGGGCACGATAGACGGTGAGCCTGTCTTCGGGAGAGAGTTCGTCCATGCCGAGAATGGCGATGATATCCTGCAAATCCTTGTGACGCTGCAAGACGCGCTGGACGCCGCGGGCGACTTCATAATGTTCCTGTCCGACGATTTCGGGGGCCAGGGCGCGGCTGGTGGAAGCCAGCGGGTCCACGGCGGGATAGATGCCCAATTCGGCGATGGAACGCTCAAGGACGATGGTGGCGTCCAGGTGGGCGAAGGTGGTGGCGGGGGCCGGATCGGTCAGGTCATCGGCGGGCACATAGACGGCCTGAAAGGAGGTGATGGAGCCTTTTTTGGTGGAAGTGATGCGTTCCTGCAAATCACCCATTTCGGCGGCGAGCGTTGGCTGGTAGCCAACGGCGCTGGGCGTGCGGCCCAACAGGGCGGAGACTTCCGAACCGGCTTGCGAAAAGCGGAAGATGTTATCAATGAACAGCAATACGTCCTGGTTTTTGTCGTCCCGGAAGTATTCGGTCACGGCCAGGGCGGAGAGCGCGACGCGGAGGCGCGCGCCGGGCGGCTCATTCATCTGGCCATAGACGAGGCCGATTTTGGAACCGGGTTCGATGATGGGAAGGCCGTGCTCGTTTTTCACGGGATGGCCCTTGTCGTCCTTTTTGACTTTGATGACGCCGGCTTCAATCATTTCGTTGTAAAGATCGTTGCCTTCGCGGGTGCGTTCGCCGACGCCGGCGAACATGGAAATTCCGCCGTGAAGCTTGGCGATATTGTTGATCAATTCCATGATGACGACGGTTTTGCCGACGCCCGCGCCGCCGAACGCACCGACCTTGCCGCCCTTGAGAAAGGGGCAGATAAGGTCAATGACCTTGATGCCGGTGGTGAGGATTTGGGGCGAGGTGGATTGGTCCACCAAGGCCGGGGCGGGCCGGTGGATGGGATTGAAACGGTCCGCTTTCACGGGGCCTTGTTCATCCACGGGTTCTCCAACAACGTTAAAGACGCGGCCCATAATAGCCTCGCCCACAGGCATGGAGATGGCCCGGCCGGTGTCCACGGCTTCGTAGCCGCGCTTCATGCCTTCGGTCGAACCCATGCAAACGCAGCGCACCCAGTTGTCACCCAGATGTTGTTCGATTTCGAGCGTCTGGCGGGTTTTGCCGCCGCCAGGAACCTCAAAGTCCACGGTCAGCGCGTTGTAAATGGGCGGGGGCGCGCCGGGAAACTCAACGTCCACGACCGGCCCGATGATTTGAACGATTTTGCCTTTGTTCATGTTCAATGTCTTTTGGATTGCTAAAGTTAATTTCAATACAGGTCAGCTTACCGCCATTTGCGCTGTGGTGATTTCGAGAAGTTCCCTGGTAATGTTCGATTGTCTCAATTTGTTGAATTCGAGCGTCAGGTCCTTGATAAGTTGTTGCGCGTTGTCGGAGGCGTTTTTCATCGCAACCATCCGGGCGCTGTGCTCGGAGGCCCTGGCCTCCAGCAAAATTTGATGGACGCGGAAAGTGAGGCTGTGCGGCAGCAACGCGCTCAACACGGATTTTTCGTCCGGCTCAAACTCAAAGACATCCGTGCGCGGCTGGCCGGCGGCGGGTAGCGGCTGGTCGGGAGGATTGACGCCAACCGTGACAGGTTTGATTTCCGCAACGGGCAGGAATGGAACGGTTTTTGGCTGCTGGACCAGCGTGGAAACGAAGTTGGTAAATAGAATGTCCACAGCATCCGCCTCGCCTTTCAAGAAGAGGTCCTGGGCCATTTTGGAGATGGCGCGGGCTTCGGCAAACGTGGGCGGATCGGCATAGGTGAACTCGGCGGCCAGGCGGCGTTTGGTGCGGCTCACAAATTGGGCGCCCTTTTTTCCGGCGGCGATGAAAGTGGTTGCGCCATTATTCAATTTGACGGCTTCGCGCATCAGGTTGCCGTTCAACGCCCCACACAAGCCGCGGTCGGTGCTGATGAGAATGACGGCGCGGTTTTTGGGGGTGCGCACCTCCATGAGAGGATGTTTGAACGCAACAATGCGAGGCGCCGCTTCGGAGAGGATACGATTCATCAAGTCCGCATACGGGCGTCCCACCAGGGCGGCTTGCTGGGCTTTGCGCATTTTGGCCGCCGCGACCATTTGCATGGCCTTGGTAATTTGCGCCGTATTTTTTACGGACCGGATGCGGCGGCGAATGTCGCGTGTGCTGGGCATGGATTTTAACGGGGGCGCGAATGGACCCGGTATCGGGGTGAAGTTTCCCGCATAAAGCGGATTTGCCCGCGGGTTTCCGGCAGTGGCAGCTCGACGATCTCCCGGATCGCCTCGAACAATCGCTGAATCGCCTCATCGTGTCCACTCACATGCCTTTCCAATTCCTCCAACTTGTGCGCCAATTCCTTGTGATCTGCCAACTGTTCACGCATCAACACGAACGCCCGAACCACCCGAACGCTTGCCCGGATGGCTGCGGGACTGTTCAGGACGCTTGCCAGCATCACGGTGCCACGCTCCGTGAATGCCCACGGAAGATAGCGGCGTCCGCCCCGTCCTCTCTTTGAGGTCACGAGTTGTGACCTCAAAAATTTCAGTTCGTCGGCCGTAAATTGAAACGCAAAGTCAATCGGGAATCTCTCCAAGTTTCGCTTCAATGCCTGATTGAGAACCTTGGTCTTTACACCGTAAATTCGCGCCAAATCCGAGTCCAGCATGATACGCCGTTGCCGAACCACGTGGATCAGGAATTCGACGGGAAGCGTGCCTGGCATTGGCGGTGGTTCCTTGTAAGACATGGCGCTCATTGGGGCAAATTGCGGACTAATGATAGGTCGGTTTAAATTCCGTCACGGCGGCCTTGAGCTCGGCGGCGATGGCATCGCTGATCGTTTTTTCAGCGCGTATTTTGGCCAGCAAATCCGCCTTTCGCGTGGTCATGAAATCGGCGAGTTTGGCTTGGAAATCCTTGATTTTTTCAATGGGAACATCATCGAGGAAGTTGTTTTGGACCGTCCATAACGTCATGGCCTGGACTTCGACGGGCACGGGGTTGTACTGGTTTTGCTTGAAGAGTTCGACGATGCGCTTGCCGCGCTCCAGCATCGCCTGCGTGCGCGGGTCCAGGTCCGAGCCGAATTGCGCAAATGCCGCCAGTTCCCGGAACTGGGCCAAGTCGCCCTTGATGCGACCGGCAACCTGTTTCATGGCCTTGACCTGCGCGGCGGAGCCGACGCGCGAGACGGACAAACCCACGGAAATGGCCGGGCGAATGCCCTGGTAGAACAAATCGGTTTCCAGATAAATCTGGCCGTCGGTAATGGAGATGACGTTCGTGGGAATGTAGGCCGAAACGTCGCCAGCCTGGGTTTCAATGATGGGCAGGGCCGTCAGGGAACCATTGCCGTATTTTTCCGACACCCGGGCGCTACGCTCCAACAGGCGGCTATGGAGATAGAAGACGTCGCCGGGATATGCTTCGCGTCCCGACGGGCGCTTGAGGACGAGGGAAACCTGGCGATAGGCGACGGCGTGCTTGGATAAATCGTCGTAAATAATGAGGGCATCCATGGCATTGTCCATGAACCATTCCCCGATTGCCGCGCCGGCAAAGGGGGCAAGATATTGGTTGGTGGCGGAGTCGGAGGCGGACGCCGCGACGATAATGGTGTAAGGCATCGCCCCTGCTTCTTCGAGCACATTGAGCACCCGGGCGATGTTCGATTGTTTCTGGCCAACGGCCACATAAATGCTGTAGATGGGGCGGAAACCCGGCTCTTTGGCGGTTTCAGCGGCCTTGTTGATGCGGGCCTGGTTGATCATGGTGTCCACGCATATTGTCGTCTTGCCGGTGGAGCGGTCGCCGATGATCAACTCGCGCTGGCCGCGGCCGATGGGAATCATCGCGTCTATCGCCATGATACCGGTCTGGACGGGCTGGCTGACCGGCCGGCGTTTGACGATGCCGGGCGCGATTTTTTCGAGCGGATAAAAGGCCTCGTTTTTAATCGGGCCTTTGCCGTCAATCGGCTGGCCCAGGGTATTGACGACGCGACTGAGCAATCCCTTGCCCACCGGCACCTGAAGCAGCCGGCCGGTGGTGCGGACCTCGCGGCCTTCCTTGACCTGCGTATAATCGCCAAGGATGATCGCGCCAACTTCCGTCTCCTCCAGGTTGAGCGCCAGGCCCATGATGCCCTCGCCAAAATCGAGCATTTCGTTGAGCATCGTGTCGGTCAGACCCTCGATTTTGGCGACGCCGTCGCCTGCTTCGCGCACGACACCCACGTTTTGGCGCGCCACGGCGGTTTTTGCGCCCGCGATTTGCTCTTCGATCTCCTGCAATAGATTACTCATAAAATTTATCGTATTTTCAAAAAGTCGAGGCGAGGCGTTCCAATTTCGTTTTCACGCTGCCATCGAAAAGATCGCTGCCGACCTGGACGCGCAGCCCGCCAATGAGCGCGGGATTTTCCTGAAACGACGGCTCAATACCCCGGCCATATCGCTGGCGAATTTGTCCAACCATCGCGGCGCGCAGATCGCCATCCAGCGGCGTGGCGCTCTCCACCCGCGCCGCGTGACGGTCCATGTCCAGTTTCACCAGGCGATGCAGCCGCGCAAGAACTTGCAGCCAGCCGCGGGGCTTGGCGTGGGAGAGAATCCCCAGAACGCGGCGAACGCGATCATGATCCAGCAGACCGTCGGCGAGGCAACTGCGGAACAGCCGCCGCGTCTGGCGTTGCGCTTGTTTGGAAATTTTCATTTTCTTGGATGGCTTCCGCCCATTCAAGGACGGCGCCACCCGTTTAATCGCTCACGCGGCCAGTTGTTTTTCCGTCTCCTCCGCAAGCCGTTTTTGGTCTTCCTGCGTGAGAATTTTTCCGGTCACTGCCGTGGTGGTCTGGATGACCAAGCGCCCGACCTCCCGCTTCAACTCTCCGAGCATCCGGGCGTGTTCCTGGGCCGCGGCTTCGCGGGCCTTGGCGATGATCTGCCCGGCGGCGGCAACGGCCTTTTGCGTTTCCTGCTCGCGCACGCGCGCGGCGGCGTCGCGGGCCTCCTGAATCAGGAGATTGGCCTGGTCGCCGGCATCGGTAAGGATTTTGCGGCGCTCGGCCTCGGTCCGGGCGACGTCGGCCTTGATCTTCTCCGCATTGGCCAGACTTTCGGCGATTTTTTCACGACGCGCCTGGAGCATGGCAAAGATCGGCCGATAGGCAAACCGCCATAGGATGAAAAAGACGATTGAAAAGCTGATCGTTTGCGCGAGCAGCGATGGCCAGTCAATTCCGAATTGCTTCATAGGCCGGTTTTGCTAACGACGAGCCATCCGATCACCGCCCAGGCTTCGATCAAGCCAATGCCGACGAAAAACCAAGTGAGGAGCCTGCCGGACATGCCGGGATTTCGGGCCAGGGCAATCAGCAGGCCAACGGTCGCAATGCCATCGCCGATGGACGCGCCGGCAAAGGCAAGGCCGATGTGAACGTTACCTGTCATAGTTGCGAGCATCATATAGTTGTCTTTCTATTGGTTTTGGTTATCGCTCCGGCATCCGCTGCCGGGCAAATCTAAAAATGATCAATGCGCGTGTTCTTCCGAACTGGTGCAAAGGGTGCCGACAAACGCCACGACCAGAATGGCAAATACAAACGCCTGCACCAGGCACTCAAAGACGTCATAACCATAGGCCACGAATGAAAGCAGAATGGAAACCAGCCACGATTTGACGTGGAGCGTCATGTCCAGGATGGTTGAGCCGGCAAAAATGTTGCCATAAAGACGCATGGCCAGCGCCACCGGCCGGGCAAACAGAATGGAAATCATATCCAGCAGGCCGATGAACAGAAACATGACCAGCAACAGCGGAAACAACCACTTGCTCATTTCCACCTTGACGCCAAAAATGTGTTTGATGAGTCCCCAAAAACCATTGTAACGCACCGCCCAATAAAGGCTCATGACCAGGAAAATGGCCGCCATCGCCACCGTCAGGTTGGCGTCGGTGGTCGGCGGCCGGAAAAACGGACGTTGGACGCCCTCGATGGAAAAAGGCAGCCAACTGCTCTTGACAGGCGTTCCAAAACCAATGCTGCCTACGCCGGGAATCACGTCCACGAAATTCGACATGAGGATGAAAATGAAGAACGTCGCGGCAAAGGGAAACACCCAGCGCGTGACCCGCTTGTCCAGAATGTCGCCCATCAATCCTTCCCAGCCTTCCACAAGCGCCTCCATGACATTCTGCATCCCTGAGGGAATTTCCTTGATGTTTTTGGGCGTCGTGGCCCGGACCACGACCAAAATGATGGCCGCGACAATCCAGGTGCAGATCATGGAATTGGTGACGGGCAGGCCCAGAACCGTAAAGAGCACCGACGGCGCCTGCGGCGGCAGGTTCTCCGCGCCGGTGGCTGCGCGTGCGCCGAAGGCCGCAGCCATCGCGGCGGCAAAAACGCAGGCAAATATGAACTTTTGGAACGGTTTCACTTAATCATTTCCAGGCGACACGAATGGCGTCATCGCTCATTACGTGCTTTTCAAAGGGGGCGCAGCATGTCTTATCGTGAAAAATTTCACAAGCAAATTTTTCAACAAAATACGGGCGGGGCGGGATTTCAACGGCGAATGAATAACCACGGAGGCACAAAGAAGAAACAATTTTAGCCACGGATTAACACAAATGAAACAGGGATTTGGCCCTCACCCAACCCTCTCCCCCACGGGGGAGAGGGAGGTTTGACGGCTTCTAACGGCGGGGGTTTGTTTCGGGCTGACTTTCGGGGCGGGTTTGATATTGTCGGCGTATGGAAATGTTTCATCGCATTCTGAAGACGGCTGTCGAAGGCGGGGCATCGGACGTGCATTTGAAGATCGCCGCGCCGGTCATCTTCCGCATCAACCGCGAATTGATCGCGGTGGACTCGCCGTTTCCCACGGTGGATTGGATGAACAAAATCGTGGAAGCCATCACGCCCGCGCATTTGAAGAAACGGCTCGATGACGAGCGGGAAATTGATTTTTCCTACTTCGTGTCGGGGATCGGAAGGTTCCGGACCAATCTTTTCCAGCAACGCAACCAGTGGTGCCTGGCCATGCGTTATGTCAAAACCATGGTGCCGGGCTTTGACGAACTGGGCCTGCTGCCGCAAATCAAAAAAATCGCCGAATCGCCGCGCGGCATTGTCCTGGTGGCCGGTTCCACGGGGTCAGGCAAATCCACGACCCTGGCGGCCATGATCGAGCACATCAACAGCAATTTCAAAAAGCACATCATCACGCTCGAAGACCCGGTCGAGTACGCCTTTGAAGATAATCAATCGGTCATTGAACAGCGTGAGATCGGCTTGGACACGCTGACGTATCATCACGCGCTCAAGCACGTTTTGCGGCAGGACCCGGACATCATCATGATTGGCGAGATGCGCGACAACATCAGTTTTTCAGCCGCCATGAGCGCCGCTGACACGGGGCACTTGGTTCTTTCGACCCTCCACACAACGACGGCCGCCTTGTCCGTGATCCGTATTCTGGACTTTTTTCAGGCCGAGGAACGCGAACAAATCCGGCGCCAGCTTGCCGGCTGCCTGCGGGGGGTCATCTGCCAGCGCATGGTGGGCACGGTGCAGGGCAAACTGACGCCGGCGCTCGAAATCATGCTCAACAGTCCGCTCGTGAAAAAATTAATCGAGGAGAACCGGCTGGATAAATTGTCCGCAGCCATTGAAACCAGCACTGATGACGGAATGCTCAGCTTCAATCAAGCCCTGTTCAATCTGGTCAAGGCGGGCAAGGTCGAACAAAAAGAGGCTCTCGCCAAGGCGACGAACCCGCAGGCGCTGGAGATGAATTTCAAGGGGATTTTTCTCGACGAAGGACGCCGGATCATCGGTTGAGGCGCGTGAAAGCGGACCTGAAAGAAGGCGCCGTCCCGAATGCATGGATTGTGCGTGAAGGTTTAAGGCGCAAAGATGCCGCCCGTCTGGATCAGGCGTTGATGGAACGCGGCCTGTGTGAGAGCCGTGAAAAAGCCAGGCGCGCCATTCTGGCCGGACAGGTCAGGGTAAACGGACGGCGGGCTGGAAAGGCCAGTGACCGGGTCCGGGCCGGGGATATGATCGCGCTGGAGGCGGGCGAAAGATACGCCAGCCGCGGCGGCCTGAAACTGGAACATGCCATTGGCAAGTTTGGAATAAAGGTTGCAGGAGCCGTGGCGATTGATTTGGGAGCGTCCACGGGCGGATTCACGGATTGCCTGTTGCAGGCGGGGGCGGCGAAGGTGTTTGCGGTGGACGTGGGCCGCGGACAACTGGCATGGAAACTTCGCACGGACCCGCGGGTGGTCGTCATGGAAAAAACGAACGCGCGTTTTCTGAAGGCGGAGCAATTTCCGGGACTGTTCGACCTGGCGGTGATTGATTGTTCGTTCATTTCGCTGCGAAAAATTCTTCCGGCTGCGACGTTATTGACGAAGCCGGGAGGGCGGATCATCGCGCTCATCAAACCGCAATTTGAGGCCGGGAAGGCGGAGGCAGACAAAGGGCGGGGCGTGATACGGGACTCGAAGGTGCATGAACGCGTGCTGCGGGAACTGCGGGAATTCATTTCGGCGCAGGCTGGCCTTTGCTGGCGGGATGTGGTTGAATCGCCGTTGTCAGGACCGGCAGGCAACAAGGAATTTCTGGCGCTGATTGAAAAAGCAAATTGAAATAGGAACGGTTGGTTTGGTGGGCAACACGGAGAAGGCGGCTTCGGCGGGCCTCATTCGAAAGGCCGCTGATCTGGTCCGGCGGGCCGGGCGCACGCCCATAACGGCGGGAGACATCGGCGCGATTGCCCGAAAAGCGGATTTGGTGGTGGTTTTTGGGGGCGACGGCACCATGCTCCGAGCCGCGCGCGACGTGGCCGGTTCGCGGACGCCTCTGCTGGGAGTGAACATCGGGGGGTTGGGATTTCTCACGGCGGTTCCCTCCAGCGAACTGCCCGAAGCGCTGAAAAGGGTTTGGAATGGGGAATTTAAATTCGAATCACGCGTGCTGATTGAAGCGGGCGGCCGCTGCAACGGCAAAATGATCCGCAAGACGGCGCTCAACGATATCGTGGTGAGCCGCGGCGCGGTTTCACGGATGATTGAGTTGGACGTGACGGTGGACCGGGAATTGGTAACCACGTATCGCTGCGACGGTTTGATTGTCAGTTCGCCGACGGGTTCGACGGCCTACTCGCTGGCGGCGGGCGGCGCCATCGTTTCGCCGGCAGCCGACGTGTTTGCGCTGACTCCGATCTGCCCGCACGCGCTTTCAAACCGCTCGATCATCCTGCCGCTGTCATCCACGATCCGCGTCAGGGCGCGCAGTCCCCTGCCCTCGACGCTCTTGAGCGTGGATGGACAGATCGTGGCGGAGATGGATCTGAACGACGAAGTGAGCATCCGGCGCAGCCGCCACACGATCCGGCTGGTGCATCTGGCGGACAGCTCGTTTCTGGAAGCGTTGCGCCGGAAATTGCATTGGCGGGGCGCCTACGTTTGAAATGGTCCGGCTCAAAGACATCGCGCTCAACGCCCGGGTATCGGTGATGACCGTTTCCAAGGCGTTGCGCGACGCTCCGGATGTCTCCGCCGCGACGCGGCTGCGCATCAAATCCCTGGCCGAACGAATGGGCTATGTGCCCGATTCCAGCGCCCAAGGCCTGCGCACGCGCAAGACCAAGTTGTTTGGGGTAGTGGTGCCGTCCATAACCAGTCCGATTTTTGCCCGAGTGGTTCATGCGATTGAAGACCGCGCATACGACCTGGGCTATGACATTTTGCTGACGCAAACAAACAATCTTCCGGCGCGGGAGGAAAGCGGCATTCGGCGGCTGCTCTCGCGGCGGGTGGACGGCCTTTTCATTTCGCCGGTTTATCGGTTTGAGGCCGAGGCGAGAATTTACCAGGAGCTGATGGCCCGCAAAACGCCCACCGTGTTGCTGGGACCGCCGGCGCCTTTCTGCCGATCGTTTGCAGGCGTGGAAATTGATGAATTGGCCGCGTCTTACAACCTGACGCGCCATCTGCTGGAGCTGGGGCACAAGCGGATTGCCTATTTGACGGGACCCGCAGTTGCGCCATGGGCTCATGCCCGGTTTGAGGGCTACCGGCGCGCGCTACGGGAGGCGGGCCTGGAAGTGGATGACGAATTGGTGTTCCAGGCGGGAGGGACGATTGAGGACGGCAGAAAGGCGGCGTTACAGATGGTCAATGAGGGCTGCGACGCCACAGCCGTCGAAGCCGTCAACGATCTGGTGGCCGTGGGCTGTGCGGAAACGTTGATGACGCAGGGGATCAAAATTCCCGAGAACATGTCGGTGGCGGGGTTTGGAAACATTCTGATGGCGGAACATTTTCGAGTTCCCTTGACGACGGTCCGGCAGCCGAAATTGCGGCTGGGAATTGCGGCCATGGAATTGATGGTGAAGCTGATTCATGGCGAACCGGGCGGTTCCCCAAGACTTTCCGCGGAGATTGTCCAACGCAACAGCACGGCTGCGCCAGACGGTTGATTGATTGATGTTTCGGGAAATTGCGGGCTGGAGCGGCGTTTCTAAAAACGTGGAGGGGACGGGTTTGTTTTCCTTGCTGCAATCGTCCAGTGGCTGTGGGATGATACGGATTGATTCAGATTCCGCATTCAAGTCAACAATGAACGATACCGAAATTCTGGCGGGGCTGTCCGCGGTGATGTGCGGCGTTCTGGCGGCAGCCGCGGCATGGCAAAAGCGGCGGACGGTGGCCCATTGGGCGTTTATTTCGGCGATGACGTTGATGGCGGCTGAAAGCGTGCTCCATGCGTTGACGGTGGGGGCGGATTCTCCGGCGGAAATGATGCATTGGCAACGCTGGCGGTTGCAGGTGATGTCCCTTTTGCCCGGAATATGGGTGCTTTTCAGTTTAAGTTATTCGCGCGGGAACCATGTCGAATTTTTATCACGATGGCGCGCGGCGCTGATTGCAGCGTTTGCAGCGCCGGTGGGCCTGGCATTTTTGTTCCGGAATTCGCTGATTGTATCGCAGGCACAGGCGGCATCGGCGGGCCGGCTGTTTACGCTGGGTTGGGCCGGCGCCGCTTTAAACCTGATGCTTCTGCTGGCTGCGGTCATCGCCTTGATGAATTTGGAACGGACGTATATCGCGGCGACGGGGACGATGCGCTGGCGGATCAAATTCATGGTATTGGGGATGGGCGTCATCTTTGTGGTGAGAACCTATACCAGCAGCCAGACGCTGCTGTTTCACAATTCGGTGAACCTTTCGCTGGAAGGCGCCGGCAACATTGCGCTTTTGTTGGGAGGGATGTTGATGCTTCGGGCGTTATTTCGGCCCGGATGTTTCGACACGGACATTTATCCGCCACAGACGGCCTTTCACCATTCCCTGACGCTGATTTTAACCGGGTTTTATCTGCTCATGGTGGGTGTGTTTGCGAAGGTGGTGGCGTTTTTGGGCGGCGACGCGGCATTTACATTAAAAGCCTTCGTGTTGTTGATCGTTCTCATCCTGACGACGCTGACATTGCTTTCCGACCGCGCAAGACTTTACGCCCGCCGCTTTTTCAGCCGTCACTTCCAAAGGCCGACGTATGATTACCGGGCCGTATGGAGACGGTTTACGGAAGAAACGGCTGCCTCGGTCACACAGAAGGAATTGTGCGAGGCGGCCGTGAAACTGGTGAGCGACATCTTCCAGGTCCTTTCAGCAACGGTGTGGCTGGTGGATGAAAGAAACGGGAATTTGAATTTTGCCGCTTCCACGTCCCTCTCCGAGAGCAAGGCGGCGGAGCTATCTCCTTCGAGTAAGGAATCATCGGAGGTGATCGGGGCCTTGAAGGGCCATGCGGAGCCGGTGGATTTGGACACTTCGACGGAGCCGTGGGCGGCGACACTAAAAAAATGCCATCCAGACGAGTTTCGCAAGGGTGGGAACCGGATTGCGGCGCCGATGCTCGGCGGAGGAAGACTTTTTGGCGTGATGGTGGTGGGGGACCGGGTGAATGGAACGGCTTTTTCCTGGGAGGATTTTGAATTGATCAAGTGCATTGCCGATGGAATGGCGGCGTGGGTCTTGAACATTCAGCTTTCCGAAAAGCTTTTGCAGACAAGGGAACTGGAGGCTTTTCAAACCATGTCCGCATTTTTTGTTCATGACCTGAAAAACACCGCTTCCACGCTGAATTTGATGTTGAAGAACCTGCCGACGCACTTCGACAACCCGGCGTTCCGGGAGGACGCGTTGAGGGCCATAGGGAAAAGCGCGGAACACATGAATCAACTCATTGGCCGGCTGGGGCAGCTTCGGCACGAGTTGGAGATCCATGTGGTGGAATGCGACCTAAACGAGATCGTCAGCAAGGCTCTGGCAGACTGGCAAGGGGCGACGGGAGCGCGTTTGGTCGTCCATTCGGGCGCGCTCCCCAAGCTGTTACTCGACCCGGAGCAAATGCTCAAGGTGGTGACGAATTTGGCGCTAAACGCCAGGGAAGCGGTATCGGCGGACGGAGAAGTCCGCATAGAAACCCGCCAGAACGAGGGCTGGGTGATTTTGAGCGTGTCCGATAATGGCACCGGCATGGACCCGGAATTCGTGAAACGCTCGCTGTTCCGTCCGTTTCAAACGACGAAAAAAAACGGGCTTGGCATCGGCCTGTTTCAAAGCAAAATGATCGTCGAAGCGCATCAAGGCAAAATGCAGGTTGAAACCGAGTCAGGCAAAGGCACAATCTTCAGGATTCTTTTGCCATTCCAAACCCGAATCAATGAATCACAAACTGCTAATCGTGGATGATGACGAGGAAATCCGCACCCAGATGAAATGGGCGCTGGCCGCGGATTACGATGTTTTGATGGCCGGGGATCGGGCCGGGGCGGTTGAAGCGTTTCGGTCGGCGAGGCCGCTGGTGGTCTTGTTGGATTTGGGCTTGCCACCGCAGCCGGCCAATCCGGCGGAAGGCCTGGCGAGCCTGGCGGAAATGCTGGGCCTTGACCGACAGGCGAAAATTGTGGTTATCACCGGACAGGGAGAAAAGGAAACCGCGCTGCAGGCCATTGGCGCGGGTGCTTGCGATTTTCTTTCCAAGCCGGTGGACGTGGGGGAACTCAAATTTATTTTAAAGCGCTGCTTCCACATTGCCCAGTTGGAGCGGGAGCATCGGAAGATGCAACAGTTGCTCCAGGAAAACACTTTTGAAGGAATGCTGGGGGTAAGCCCGGCGATGCAAGGCGTGTTTAACGCCATCCGCAAGGTGGCCACCGCGGACGCGCCGGTGCTGATTCTGGGCGAGAGCGGGACGGGCAAGGAAATGGCCGCCCGCGCGATTCATCAGCAGAGCGGGCGCACAGACGGGCCTTTCGCGGCCATCAATTGCAGCGCCATTCCTGAAACGCTGCTTGAAAGTGAATTGTTCGGGCATGAAAAAGGCGCATTTACCGGAGCGCACGCCCGCCGCCAGGGCAGGATTGAGATGGCCAATGGGGGGACGTTATTTCTGGATGAAATTGGCGAAGTTCCATTGCCGTTACAAGTCAAGCTGCTGCGATTTCTTCAAGAACAAGTGATTGAAAGGGTCGGGGGGCGGGAACAAATCCGGATTGACGCGCGAATTATTGCCGCGACGAATGCGGACCTCAAAAAGAGCATGGGAGCGGGGAAGTTCAGAGAAGACTTGTTTTACCGGCTGGCGGTGGTGCAATTGAAAATGCCGCCGCTCCGCGAACGGGAAGGCGATATTCATTTTTTGGCGCAGTCCTTTCTCAAGCGTTACGCAACGGCCAAGTCGGGGCTGACGTTCGACCGCGAAGCGCTTCGCGCATTGATGGATTATTCATGGCCGGGAAACGTGCGGGAACTTGAAAATCGTGTGCGCCGCGCCGTTATCATGGCCAATGGCAAACGCCTGACTGTTCAGGACCTCGAACTTCCAACCCATTCGGCGCCAACCAAGCCGGTATCGCTCAAGGATGCGCGCGAGGCCGTGGAGCGCGACATGGTGCAAAACGCTTTGCAGCGCCATTCAGGCAAGATTGCCGCCGCAGCGGCCGAACTGGGCATCAGCAGGCCGACATTATATGAGTTGATGGAAAAATTAGGGATCAGCCGCGAGTGATTCCAGCCACCCTCGAACACAACACCATGCGCCGCCCGAAATCAGGAGCCGGCCCGGCGAAAATGGCGGCACCGCGCAAGCCTCGAAGAAACGAGCGCCAACATTGCGCCAATGGCCAATAGTGCTTGAATGGATGGTTCCGGAACCAGTGTCGCCACCGCCGATATATCGCCGCCAAACACGCCCGGGACTCCATTCGTGGCAAAAACAGCGCCGACGCCGCCAACGAACTTAACGATGGTATTGGTATTGAAATTGGCAACATAAAGGTTGCCGGTGCTGTCGAATGCCAGACCGGAGGGCTGATTCAGGTTGGTATTGGCGATCTGGGTGACGAGGATGCCGCTCGAATTGTATTCGTCAATCTGGTTGGTGGCCGAGTCCGCAACCCATAGGTTGCCGTTGTTGTCAAACGCCAAGCCCCAAGGCGAGGCATTGGTATCCGCCGAGGAATGCATGTCGGTGAAGAGGGAACCCACCCCGAGGGAATTAAATTGTTCGATGACGCCACTGCCGGCATTGGCCACATAGAGGTCGCCGTTATGAAAGACAATGCCATAGGGGTCGTTCATGGCGGCATTGGAAAAAGTCATGATGGGAGTGGACCCGCCGCCGGAAGAAAACTCTTCAATATTTCCGAAGCCCTCCGTGGAATTTGCCACGAAGAGATTGCCATTGGTGTTGAAAGCCAATCCCACGGGACTGGTTAATCCGGTGATGAAGCCGGAGCCTGACCCCAACGAATTGTACTTTTCGACGACACCATTGGCGTAGTTGGCGACGTAGAGATTGCCGGCGGTGTCAAAGGCCATTCCCATCGGCCCTTGCACTGGAAGATTGGTTGCGAAGAGCGAGCCGGCGCCGGATGCATTGTCATTGTAAATCCCGCCATCGTTGTAATTCGCCACAAAAATCTGCCCCTTAACAAGCATGGGCATCGTCGCCACCAATACAGCGGCCCACAGCACACCAACCTGGGTTGCAATTTTCATAGTGTTCCTTTGGAATCGAATTTGTGGCGAAATTTAATCGAAATATGAAAAATGTCAATATCGTATGTTAAAAATTTTTTTCACAAAAAAAGGCGTTTTTGATCCGAATCTTTTTGAGCGTTCAAGAAATTTTGCAGCCGCAAAAGAACGCGAAAATCGCGTGGAATGATGTTCTGCGCCCTTCTTTGCTTCCAGGGTTTTACTTGATTTGCTCTCGAAGCTGGTTTTTTAAAAGGATCGGGCGCACAACAAAAAACGGGCAGGGAAGATTCCCCGCCCGCGGGATTGAAATGCGGCCGCGCGTCAGGCGGACAATTTTCGGCGGAGCAGGCCGAGTCCGGCCAAGGCAATTGCCAAAAGGGTTCCGGTGGCGCCGCCATCGGGAACAAGGTTGGGTTTCAAGGGATCGTCAAATTGAAAAAGAAAACCCGATTGGGAATCCGGACTATTGTCAATAGTAAGGTTCCATGATGCGGCACTGCCACCGTTGCTATACGGCGATCCTGGTCCGCGGATGTAAGCGGTGGCCAGTCCGCTGATGATGAGGCGGGTATCACTTTGGCTGACGGTCATGGAGTCCACATTGAAACTGTAGGAATACAGGCCGGATTTAAAGGACCAGAGGGTAAACGGCATGGGCGTCTGCGGGTTCCAGCCGAAGGAATAAAATGTGACCAGCGCGCCCGTTCTGACATTTCCGTATGCTCCCGACGCCTGGGTAACCGTGGCAGGACCGTTAAAGGTGGCGCTTACGGCGGTCCCCAAGCTCGCAGGGTTCAAATTCAAGGAACCCTGCATATCAATGCTCCCCCCGATGATGTTTGCGCGTGCAACGGTGGCAAGCGCGAACAGAGCCGCAAGGGCAACTGAAGTGGTCATTAATTTTGTGCTTTTCATAATTCGATTCCGATTAAAGGATGGGCAAGGGGTTAGTGCGACGCCGTGCCTATGGTGGAATTTAAGCAAACGAGGTGCCATGCAAAGGAAACAGAAAATATAACCGCGAGGTCTGCTGTTGCAAGTAACTTATAATAAGCCACTTATGATCGCGCATGGCCTTGGCTTGATTCCAATCGAGCCACTCTTCATTAATGAGGAAACGTAAGAGAAACCGACGTTTGCAACAGGATCGTCAAGCGATTTTATTGAATAACTCTTTGATTTCGAAGCTAAAAGGTCTTTTCTTTGAATTCTGTAAAGATTTCCGACGTTTTTGGCTTGGAACCGGGATCAATCTGCTAAAAAAAGGCCAATCCGAGTCGGCAGGACGGCAGTAGAAGGGCTGTATGCGCGAAAATTTTATTTACTTTATGCCCGCCAAAGTGCGTCTAGCGGCGGTGGCGAGAGGGCCGGGCAATCCCAGACCCAAAGCGTGCTGGAGGTTTGCCTTGGCTGGAATCGGATGTTGGGCCTGAAATTGGGCCATACCGAGATAATAAAAAGTTTCCGCATCCGTCGCCCCGGCTTGCAAGCCCCGAGTCAACAGGCTTGCAGCACGGACAAAATCGGCTTGCGATTTGGCCGTGCGGTAAATGGTGACTCCCAGGATTTTTGCAAGCAGCGGATCGTTCGGATAGGCGGCGCGCGCCCGCACACAGATTGCATAGGTTTGCTGGTCATTGGCCGGGTTTTGGAAGGAGAGGATGGCCGATTGTCGTTGGGCGGGGGCAAAGTTGGGATGGTGCGCAAGGATCTGTTGATAAATTTGTCCGGCGGCAGGAAGACCGGATTTTTGGCGGGCGATGACAGCCTTCACCATCAAGGCGGGGGCATTATTGGGTCGGGCATTTAGAATTTCATTGATTTGAGATTCGGAGGCGAGGGCTTGCGCGGGATTTTCGGCCGAGACGATGAGATTGAGGTGTTGACGGGCTGCGGCCGCCAGGGCGGGCGATGGATGGGATGAGAGGACGTGGCGCAAGACAGACTGAGCATCGGAAGTTTTTCCAACGGCGTAAGCCGCCTGGGCGAGATCAAAAAGGGCGTCCGCATCGCCAGGTTGTTGCTGTACCGCTTGTTCCAATTCGTTGAAGGCCAGAGAATAATCACCGGTCTGCCAGGCAATACGTCCCAATAGGAGCGAAATGCGCGGATCATTCGGCAGCATCCGGCCCGCTTTTGTGGCGAGATCAAGGGCTTGCTGGAGAGTTGAGGAACGCATCGCATAGAGTTCGGCGAGATTGACCATGGCCTTGACATCACTTGAATTGGCTTTAATAGCTTTGATGTAGGCGGCGATGGCTTTGTCACGATCACCACGGCGCTGGTAGATGGCGGCCAGGCGGTCCAGGGCAATTGGATCATCAGGCTGTGCGGCGAGAGTTTTGTTCAGGAGATCCGACTCCACCGGGCCAGCGGTCAGAGGATTGATGTTTAGAACGTCGAGATATTGGCGGCACTCATTGATTTCAGGGAATGGCTGGTTGAGTTTGAGAGCAGTTTGAAAGGATGATTTGGCTTCGGGCGCGTTACCCATTTTATAATAGGCCATTCCAAGATGAAACTGGATTTCCGGTGACGCAGGGATCGCTGCGGCACTTTGCTGGAGCAGCGTCAAGGCAGTGGCGTATTTGCCTTGCAGGGAGAGAATCCAGCCCAAAGTATCGGCGATGGAGGCGTCGGAGGGATAGAGACGATGGGCCTTGTCTGCCAGGGACCAGGCTTTATCAAGGCCGCCGGATTGGGCGGCGACGATGCACGCCAGATTGTTTAAGGCAATGCCATTGGCGGGGTCAAAGGCGAGGACCTTCTCATAGGCGGCGCTGGCGCGCTGATAATCTTTTGCGTTGTTATAGATGGTTCCTTCAAGGGTCAAGGCGGTGGAATTGGTGGGATTTCTGAGGAGGGCGGCGCGGAGATCCGCGAGCGCCTTTTGATCCTGCCGGACATTGAGGTAAAGTTGGGCGAGGGCCATGTAGAGGGACTGGGAATCCGGGCTGGCCTTAATGGCATTTTCCAACGTGGTTTCAGCCTGGCTGGTTGCGCCTTGGGCAGAGAGGACATTTGCCAGGAGCAATTGGCACGTGGGCGAAGCGGGGTTTTGACGGGCCAGCGGCTGGACGCGCTGAAGGGCATCGGCATAACGTTTTTGCACCAGGTCCAAATTCACCAACTGGCTGACGGCAGGCAGGTAGTCGGGAGCGAGTTGAAGGGCTTGATCAAAGGCTTTTCGGGCAGAGGCATCGTCATTTTCGTCCAGGGCGGCCACTCCGATAAGGGCGGGATACTGTGGGTTTTTCGGGTCATTAGCGGACAATTGCCGGTAGATTTGGATTGCACGGGAGGGGCTGCCGGTGGCGCGGTAAGCGGCAGCCAACAAGAGATGGGCGGGGACCAAATCAGGTTGCCGACCGATCAATGCGTTCAGAGCGGGGATTGCGGAAGCGGCGTTTCCGCTCTGAACCTCGATTTGGGATTGCAACAGGATGGCGTCGGGGAATTGGGGGTCGAAAGTCAGGGCCTGATTCAACATGGAGGCGGCTTTCAAGGGTTGCTGGCCGGCGAAATAGGCGAGGGCGAGTTGGTAACAGACGCGCGGCGATTGGGGATATAATTTTTCCAAATGCTGGAGTTGATCAATGCCTTGAGTGGTCTTGCCTTGAGCAATGAGAAGGGTTCCGTCGAGCAGAAGGGCTTCAAAATTGGAAGGATCGCGGGAAAGAACATTGCCGAGAGAAATGGCACAGGCGTCGTAGTTGGTTTGAGAGGCTTGCAATCGGGCCAGAGCCATCCAGCCGGGAAGGTAATCGGGTATTTGTGCGGTCATTTGGCGCAGCAGCTTTTCGCCAGCCTCGGCATCGCCAGTCATGATTTTGAATTGAGCGTATTGCAATTGCTTGCCTGATCGCGGCGGCGCCAGGACAGCGGCTTGTTGCAACGTCGGATCGGCTGCTCGCGGGTCTTTCAACGCGAGGTAGAGATTTCCCAAGGCGGAGTAGGCGTCGGCAAATTTGGGGTCCAGGGCGATGGCACGCTTAAAGCACACCTGGGCGATCGCGGTGTCGTGGCTGGTGAAGGCAAGTGTGCCGAGTGCGACTTCGAGAGGCGCCGTGTCCCGGGATTGCGCGAGGCGCTGCAGACGACGGCGGACAGATTGGACGTCGGCATTGGTGACGGCGGTGTCCGCCAGGAGAATGGGCGCGGTCTGGTTGGCGGGGTCGCGGGCAAGCACGAAATCGGCCTGGTCGCGGGCCTGTTTCAACTGCCCGGCCAGCAGATAAATGCTGCCGAGGTCGAGACGGACCTCCAGGTCATTTGAATTCAATGCAGCGGCTCTTTGAAGGATGGGCGCAATATCGGCCAAACGTCCGTCTCGAAAATAAATGATGCCCAGATGCGCCCAGGCGGAAGGGTTGGAGGGGTCCAAATGAATGACATTTTGGTATTCAATGGCGGCCTGATCGAATTTCCCGGCCGCGAAATCCGCATTGGCCCGGCGCAAATGCCACGCGGCTTTTAATCCGGCGGTACAACCCGCCGACGCCAGCAGAAGCATCGCGGTGAATCCCAGTGTTGGAAAGAAACGGAAAAATTTGTCCATACTCTCATTTTTTTGTCCCGGACCGGGCGCGCTCGGACTTTTGCAACGCAATCAACAATAAAAAGAGCGGGATCAGGGACAAGACAAAAAAGATCGGACCGCCTTTGCGATGAATGGGCGAGTTGATCATTTGAGGTCCGATATGGACGCATAATTCGCCAATGACGAAGACCCGGAAGCCATTGCGAATGAGGCCAAGGGGAATGACGAACAGCACAAACAACGCGCGCTTCCACGTCGTCCGAAGGAGGAGGTAGGCGGCCAGAAGGCTGGTGATGAACAGGACGATGGTGGAATGAATGCCGCTGCATTCGGGAGCGATATGGAGACTGATGTCGGGCAGTTGAAAAGTCAGGCCATCTTGCAAGAACGCCATTCCCGACAATCCGAAGAAAAGCCGGGCGACCTGAGCGGAGCCGTATTGGAGAAATGAATCGGTCGCCAAAACCAGGGAGGGCGGAAGAGGCACCATGAAGAGAAGGAAGAACAATGGAAAGCGGACGGCGCGAACGGTATCTTTGCCCCAAAACAGAAAGACGAGGGCAAAAACGTCCAATACAAAGGAGAGGGTTTGCAGCGTCAAACCGTTTTCCCGGGCCATCCGTCCGCCGGGATGGCCGGCCAACAACCATGCCGCCATGACGGCGATTCCCAAGGCGAGGAAAATTGCCCCGGCAAAGCGCATGGGCCGCGCGGAAAGGGGCAATGTTGCGCGCTTTATCCAGACAAGCCAGGCGCTGATGAAGGGAACAAGCAGAACATAAGAATACAACTGGCTGGCGGCCGCAAACCGGGCGAGCTGGAAAAGCGGAACGCAAAAGGCAAGCAAGAGAATGGCCAGCGCAAGCAGGAAAGCGCGCCAGCGATTCCGCGCTTGGGCGGAGCCTGCGGGGATGGAAGATGTTGCCGCCTGCAAAGGGGCGTTTTTGACAAATTCACCTTGATGATCGCTAAATGCCATTCGCGAAAGGAACGATCAATAATGGAAACCGACCTCGAATCCGACCTGGCTACTGGTGTAAGAGAAGGCCGAACTGGAAGAAACAGCGGTCTGATAAAATTGAGCAAAACCCGTCTGGGTGGAGGAATTGGCGCTATATTGATAAAAGACGGAGCACGAGCCTCTTTTGAGAAATGGACACCCCAGGCGGGCAGTGAACCAGTAGTAGTCGTCTGTGCGTGCGGTGCCTGCGGAAAAAGCCGAAACAGCGACCGATGAAAGGTATTTGCTGTGGCGATAGCCGCCACTGAGGACGAGATTGAGCCATCCCAACAACCTTTGGTCGAGACTGGCGGTCATTCCGGTGCCCTCGATGATCTGATTTCTGAAATAGGAAGTTGTCACCGAGCGATCCCCGGTCAACGTGATGCGGGTTTGCTCGAAGGGCTGGTATTCAATGGCGGCTGTGAAGACCGGCGTGAGCATATCTCCTTGACCGCCAGACAGGAACTGTTGGTCGTTCAATCCACCGCTCAACTGCAAGCTGATTTTATCGGTGGCGCGCCAATTTACACGGCCCTGGTATTGCTCCGAAGCCATGTCCGAGCCAAGTTGCTCACTAACGTAATTGAAACCGGCACCAGCTCCAACGATGAATCGGGGGCCAAAATGATAATTCAGCCAATCCATGGTGGACCAAACGCGCGCATTGGAAACATTTGTGAGGCCGCCGGCTGTCCCAACATTATGAAAATCCTGATTCAGCCCGATATCCACCGATAATTTGTCGTTAAGCTGATGAGACGCGCCGGCAGATGTATCGTAATTCTCGCGGTCCGTTTGAACGGCGGTTTGGACACGCGGATTGGAAGTAGACGTGTAACCTTGAGACAGACTGAGATTCCAGTCCTGATATGCCGTTCCCCAAGCCATTCGAGCCCGGTGATCCAATGTATCGCGGAAACTTGGGCTTGAATAATAGCTCAAGCTGGCGGTGTAATCGAAGGAAAGATGACGGCCCACGTCCAGCAGCATTCCGGGCGAAACATGTTGAACGACGGTGTCCTGGCGGTTGCCAGGCGAGGTGTGGATGCGATTTCCGTAAAGGAATTGATAACGGAAACCGGGACGAAACGTTACCGGACCCCAGCAGAATGGCTGGACGACGGGTTGCGGGGCCTGACCGGCTGGCGTAAACATCTGAAATTGATTGGTCTGATACCTTTGCATTGCCTGAGGGACGAGGGGCGCTTGAGGCCTGGACATGAAAACATTCTGTGCCCAGGCGGGTCGAAGCACAGCCATGATACAAAAAACCACCGCAATCGCAGCGGATGAGCGGAGCGGGTGACGGCAGGATTGCATGTCACGTGATGCTCCCCGTTCCGACCGCGGGCAGCAAGCCTTTACAGGCCCATGGGGCCGCGGATTCAAGCCTTCCAAACCTGGTCCGGTTTCGTTTTTATGCCGGCCATGGCATTGCGCGTATCCACGATGCACGGCGCCCAGTCGGCAAGTTCGGTGTAATTGACCACTCGATGGTTGGTGGCAATGATGACGGCGTCAAAAGCTTGAATGGTTGATCGGTCCCAATTGACGGAACGGGTGCCCGCCCAATGGGGGTGTTCGCGGGTGGGCCGGATAACGGGCACGAACGGGTCGTAGTAGGCGGTCCCGGCGCCACGCTCCTTGAGCAAGTCCATGAGGACATAGCTTGGCGATTCGCGTTCGTCATCCACATTTGGCTTATAAGCCAGGCCGAGGATGAGGACGCGACTGCCGTTGACGGCTTTACGGCGGGCGTTAAGGGCTTCGGCGACACGATTGACAACATGGACAGGCATTGCGGTGTTGATTTCGCCGGCCAATTCGATGAATCGGGTGTTTTGGGAATACTCGCGGGCTTTCCACGTCAGGTAAAAGGGGTCAATGGGAATGCAATGGCCGCCGAGTCCGGGACCGGGATAGAAGGGCATAAAGCCAAAGGGTTTTGTCCTGGCAGCATTAATGACTTCCCAGACGTCAATATCCATTGCGGCGTAAACAAGCTTCAATTCGTTGACCAGGGCGATATTGACGCTACGAAAGATGTTTTCAAGGAGCTTGGTGGCTTCGGCAACGCGGCAGGAAGAGACGGGGACGATGGTCTTGATAGCGCGGCCATAGAGGGCGGAGGCGCGCTGGAGGCAGGCGGGGGTGAGGCCGCCGACAACTTTGGGAATATCGGCAACGCGGCTGTCCGGGTTGGCCGGGTCTTCGCGTTCGGGCGAGAAGGCAAGATGAAAATCAGTTCCAGCCTTGAGACCGGAACCAGTTTCCAGCACGTGGCGCAAATCTTCGTCGGTAGTGCCGGGATAGGTCGTGGATTCAAGGGAAACGAGCGTTCCTTTGCGGAGATGCGGAGCGATGCTGCGACCGGTTTCGAGAATGAATGAAATGTCCGGCTCACGGTTTTTATTCAGCGGGGTGGGAACGCAAATAATGACGGCTTCCACCTCGCTGATGCGTGAGAAGTCCGCGCTGGCGGCAAAATTGCCATCTTTCAGGGCCGCAACGATTGCGGACGATTCGATATGTTTAATGTAGCTTTTGCCCTGGTTAAGGGATTCGATCTTGGTGGCGTCAATGTCCAGGCCCAGGACGCTGGCGCCGGTGCGCACGAATTGCAGGGACAATGGAAGACCGACATAACCCATTCCGACAACGGCTATTTTCATAATTTCCAAGCTGAATAGTTCAATGGTTCAGACGCAAGCGCTTTGAGGATAGCGCGAGTTGCCGTAATATCACGGAAAAAATTGCGCCGGTCGGAGGGATCAGGCCGTTGTCACGAGTCCTTTCTCCAGCGGTTTGGACGGGGCAGGCGGCGCGATAGAATCTGAGGACTCGATTTGTCCGCGCAGGAGGGCGAACTGTTTGGGGCAGAAACGCCGCAGGAAAAAATCCGCCAAGGGATGAACGGAGAGGATGGCCGGCTTTTTGATGATTTGACATCCTCTCAACAAATAAAAATCGTCCAAGCCTTTGCCGCCCTTATACAATCCGGCGAAGACGCGGCAGGCGCATTTGGAACGGGCAACCGCGTCGCGGACGGAATGGAGCATGAGGTCCGAAAGGCCCAGACGGAGGGAATCGGAATCGCAGAAAAAAGTGGCGTAGGAAAGAGTATTGCCAATGAGCATGGAAATGCTGACGCCGCCGAGTTGGCCGTTGCGATATCCTCCGAGAATGACGGGTTGCGGAAAATTGAACAAGGCATCAGCCCATTGGTTGAAAAATTCCCGTTTAACGCGCTGCGCGCCGTAGGAATAACGGGTGCGCTGGTAAAAGGAGAAGTACACTGGATAAGCTTTTTGCTTGAATTCCTCCTTGTCGGCGATGGGCGCAATGGAAAATTGAGCGGCGGCGCGGTTAATCTGGCGTTTGCGGTTATAGTCGAGGGAATCGAGGGAATAATTTGGAGCATCCTCGAAGAACAAAAAGTTCAGAAAAGAATTGGATTTGGATCCGGACGTGACGGCGCATTGAAATCCTGCGAAGGCGGCCCGTGGAGGGGTAATTTGTTCCGGATCCAACTCTTCGAACGGCAGTATGGGCCGGTAAAAGAACGGCCGGATGCATCTCCAATGGATTTCGCCAGCCTTTATAATACGGCTTCCGAGGATGCGCTCAAAATCGGCGAATGCCGCCACAGGCATCTGTTTCCATGAAATACACATTTCGTTCAGCCATCAATGCGGCTCAATGGCAACTCCATCTGGATGCCGGTGCCGGAGGCTGCAAAATAGGACGGTTCGGGATTTCTGTTGTCCGGCGGCAAAATGCGGCAATCCGTTGACAAAGGCGCAAGTTTGTTAACAAAAATCAAGATCGTCCCATCTGAGGGTCCGCCACCATTCCGGCGGTTATTTTCAAAAAAAGAGGGCGGCAAACAAATGCGAATGCCGCCCCTTACCACATGAAACGGAGTTTGAAAATCACGCGCGCTTGACCCGGCGGGAAACCAAGCCGAGGCCACCGAGAGCCAGACCGAGCAATATTGCCGTAGCGCCACCATCCGGCACCAACGCCAACTGGTCCTGGGTTGGGGTGCCATTGGCGCGATAGACATTCAAAACGCCCACGTTGAAGGCGCCATTGGCGTTGGCCTGAGCAATAGCCAATGAACCAAAGTAGGTCGTGACGATGCCCAAATAATAGGAACCGTTGATTGCTTCCTGAGCCAGCGTGAGGCCGGCACCGGAGTCGGCTTCGCCTTCCAAATACCAGATGGCATTTTGAAGCGCATAAGCGGAATTTTCCCGGCCAAGGCCCGCCACATAAACATACCCGGACAACGTGCCGGTAGCAAATTTACGGTAGAGGTAGGCGGTCCCTTTAGAAAGGGCTTTGCCATCCGCGGCTGCATCGGTTGCGCTCAAGGTGGCGTTGTAGGTGCCGGGAATTGTGATGTTTACGTCTGCCTCAATGCAAAACGATTCGTATCCGCCTTTCACCAGGACGGTGGAGGCATAGTCACCGTTGCCGATGACGGGCGTGATATTGAATTCTCCACCGTCACTCTTGTAATAGCCGTTGTAACGAGTGATGTTGATGGTGGTCGCCATCACTTGGGCTGCGCTGATCAGGGAGAGAGCGGCGGCAAATAGCAATGTTTTTTTCATAGGTTCAATTACCATATATTCGGTTATTCGGTTCAACTCACTTCAAATGACTTCAATTTTGCTTCAAATGGCTTCAATTTTGCTTCAAATGGCTTCAATTTCAGTTCAATCTCACTTCAAATCAGTTCGATTTTAGTTCAATTTCACTTTAATTTTATCGGTTCTTCCGTTGGATGCCCGATCTGCGCACTGCATCCGCTGGTGTTTTAGCTGGGTTCGTGCCATGTAGCCGGCGTTTGATGTGGCATTGACATAAGGTGTTTATAATAAACGTATTACATACACAAAAATGTTGGCTTCAGTGAAATGCAACGAGGTGTATGGGCTGAGGATCGTAAAGGTATCCGACGTTTTTCACGATTTGGATCATTTTATTTGATTGCAAGGCGTTAAAAATGAATGACTTGTGTAGAAATTTCGGCCATTGTAAAGGATGCCGACAAAAAAGGCGCAAATTGGTGGAATTTGCTGAGGAGTTTTTTGGGGCATTTTGGGGTATGGAACTCATCCCGCGCCAAGCAATGGCGGCGGGCGGTTAAGGAGGGTTGAGTTTTAATGGAACTGTTCAGGCGCCTTGTCCACGGTCTGGAAGGCTGGCGAGGATGGATTTGGTGAATTTTCGTGCCAAGGGGATGGCGGTTGCGGTTTTGTAGAGGGAACGGAGGGCAGGATTTTGGATAAAAAGGGACGAATCGGGCAAGAGAACGGGTTTGCCGCCGTAGCCCAGGAGGAAGAAGTCGCGGCCTTTTTTTTGATTTTCGGAGAGCGGCTGGCCGTTGAGAAGAGCGAGGGCGGTGCGAGGGTGCATGGCAGCGCAATCGAAGAGTTTGTGGCGATGGTGATGTGCCCATTGGATGGCATCGAACATGACGGCTTGATTTGGGTGGCGGTCCCGATGTTGGCCGGACCATCCTTTTTTCCAGAGGGTGAGGCGGCCGCCGAAGGAGAGGCAGAGTGCTCCGGCGATGGGTGTGCCTTGATATTCGGCGAAGGACAGGCGAATCCGCCCGGCGGCATGGAATGCCCGCCATGTTGCCAGAAGGGCGGCTTCGGTGGATGGCGAAGGAACCGTGTGCTGGCGCTCACAAGTGGCGCGCATCAAACGGAAAAACACCGGAATATCGCGTTCGTGGCCGTCGCGGATGGTGATGCCGCGCTTTTGGGATTGTCTCAATTCGATTTTTGCGGTCTTGCGAATGCGACTGATAATGTCATCCATAGGGCAGGCTGTATCCATGACGAGGGTTGCGGAGATGACGGTGATGAGATGGTTGGAAAGGAATCGGTGGCGATGGAGGAGCGGGGCGGGGATGGCGAGGGCATCGGGGGGTTGGAGAACGAGGGCGCGGAGGCGATGGTTTTTGGCCGTGGATACGACAGCGTCCAGGGCCATGTCCATAAGGCCGGCCACATCCGCGTCCGCCGCGCCCGCAGCATGAAGAACGACGGGGCCTTTTGAGACGTAGCCGATGGGGCCAAAGCGGGTGTCTTTGGTGAGAATCTGGAAGCCACCGACAATACGGTTGGTCTCGGTAAATATGACGCGAATGGGTCGCCAGCCCTCGATTTGCTTTGCCCTGGCCCAGAGGGCGGATTGCTGGAAATGGCCCAGGGGAGTGGATTCGAGGAAGGCGTCCCACTGGGGGTCTTCGAGTTCGGCGGAGAAGCGTGCTACCGTGCCGGCGGTTTGAAATGGCTTAACGGTTACCATGGTTCGGAATCGGTGACGGGGGCCAGAAGAAAAATTTGGCGTAGATGTAGGCGATGGTTTCGTCAATGATTTCACGGACGCCTTCGCTGTATTTCCACCAATAACGGGGAGGATAATCGGGGTTGGGGACCGAAATGATGCCAACGCGGACGTTTGGGCCGAAGGCTTCGTGGAAGAGGAGCCAAGTGCGGCGAGCGTGTGCATCTTCGGTAAGGACATTGAAGTTGCGAATTCGCAGATGATGGCGGAGGAACCAATCGCGCAACGCAATGGCGGAATAATAGGTTCTGTCGCGGTTCCAGACGGTGGAGGGAACCATTTGGATGAGAGGGACGGGAATTCCGGCGGCTTTGAGGTGGTCGGCGCCTTGTTGGGCAAAGTTGGTGGCGCTGTCACGGTAGAGGGCCGCGCCTTCAATCGGGCAGCCGGTTGTGTAGATGCGGGCGTAATGGCCGGCTTTGAATTCCTTGACGGCGGCGTCAATGCCATAGGGATCGAGCCAGCCCTCGACGACGAGGATATTGGCATTGACGCGGCGCGTGACGGCGAGGAAGGGATGGATTTCGGCCAGGAAAGTGAAAGCGGCCAGCACCAAGAGCAGGAGGAGAACCAGCCAGCCGCGAGCTGACAGGCCCCAACGTTCCTTGCGAAGGAGAAGGCCCAGGAGACATGAACGAGGATTCATTGTAAAGCCAAGTCAGTCTGGAACCTCCGTCCTTTTTGCTTTCGTGCGATGGCGCGGCCTGTTAAGTCCACAAGCCATGAATTCGGAGATGCACGCGAACGGCCATCTGACGGCGGTGGGATGGACGACATGCGGCCTGTATTTCATCGCGGCAGCGGCGGCGTGGCATGCGGCGGTCATTTCCCGAGGGCATGCGCCGGCCGGGGCGGCGCGAATCTGGGCATGGCTTGGCGTTTTATTGGCGGCGCTGGGGGTGAACAAGGTGATTGACGCGCAAACGCTTCTGATCGAAGCGGGACGGAGGCTGGCGCGAAAGGAGAACGTTTATAAGTATCACCGGGGATTGGAAAGGCTCTTTTTTGGCGTTTTGGCGCTGATCCTTGTGACGTTGCTGGCAACATGGATTTTTCGGCGGCGCGGGAGGGTTGCGAATTTCATCCGAGGCCTGCCGGGATTGGCGGCAGGGTGCGGTTTGATTTTGATTTACATCCTACTGCGCGCGGCGTCCATTGAACATATTGACGCATGGATGGGGGTGAATTTTGAAGCTATTCCGTTTTTATGGCTGTTGGAGGCGGGAGGGCTGGGGTTGATCATTGTGAACGCGGCGGTTCAGAAACGATAAGGCGGGACGGTGCATGCAAGGAAATCGAGGACGGAGGCGACACATTCGGCGGCGGTTGAAGAATCGGTGTGCAGCTCGATTTCAGGGCGCAGGGGCGGTTCGTAGGGAGCGGAGACGCCGGTGAAATTTTTGATTTGGCCGGAACGGGCCTTGGCATAAAGGCCCTTGGGGTCGCGCTGCTCGCAGACACTCACGGGCGCATTGACGTAAACTTCAATGAAGGTGTCAGCGGGGAGGATGGAACGGACGAGGTCGCGGTCGGCGAGATAGGGTGAGATGAAGGCGGTAATGCAGATGACGCCGGCATCGGCAAACAGTTTGGCGACTTCGCCAATGCGCCGGATGTTCTCTGTCCTGTCCTTGTGAGAAAAGCCGAGATCGGAGCAGAGGCCGTGGCGCATGTTATCGCCATCGAGGATATAGACGTGGCGACCGAGATTGAACAGTTCGCGTTCGAGTTCGGTGGCGATGGTGGATTTGCCGGAGCCGGAAAGGCCGGTCAGCCAGAGGACACAACCGCGATGGCCGTTGCGGGTTTCGCGCTGGCCGGGGGTGACTTTGCCGCGGCTCCAATAGATGTTGTCGCTGCGATGATGGCTGTCATGGGTGCGGCGGGGATAATTGCCGTCGGCAATGATGCCTCCGCCGGAAACGTCGAAACCATCCACAATGACAAAGCGGCCCGTGGGCGGGATTTCCGCAGCGGCATCGAAGGCGATGGGGCGGCGGGTGCGGAGGGTCAATTCGCCAACTTCATAGCGGCCCACCCCCCTTTCCTTGCAATTTCCCGGGACTGGTTCGAGACTGGAAGCGTCAATGACCTTGTCCACGGATTCGATCTGGCATTGGGCCTCCTGGGTGGCGAGTTTGAGTTTATATTTTTTACCTGGAAGGAACGGCTGGCGGCCCAGCCAAAAAACGCGGGCCTTGAATTGAGTCAATTCATAAGGCGGCGCCGTTTGCAAGGCGGCGATGGCGCCGCGCTCGACAAAAATCTGTTCGGTGAGAGTGATGCCGATGGATTCGCCGGCCACGGCGCGGTCACTGACGGGGGCGTTCCAGCGTTCAATCGTCTTGACGGTGCTGGCTTTGGAAGCGGGGGAAAAGACGAGGCGATCGCCGACATTGATGACGCCGGACTCAACGCGGCCAGCGAGGATGCGGCGATGGTCAAAGCGATAGATGTCCTGGATGGGAAAGCGAAGGGGCAGGCCGTCCAGAGATTCGGAGGCATTAAATTCATCAAGCATTTCGAGGACGGTTGGCCCCTGCCACCAGGGCATATTGGGGCTTTTGGCGGCGATGTTGTCGCCGTGCCTGGCGGAAATGGGGATGAAGATTTTCGGAACCACGCCGATGGAGGAGAGCCATTGGCGGAATTCGGCCTCGATTTGGCGGAACCGGTTCTCGCGATGATTTTCGAGGTCCATTTTGTTGACGAGGACGGCAATTTGGCGGATGCCCAGGAGGTTGAGGAGATAGCCGTGGCGGCGGGAATTTTCCTGGATGCCTTCGTGGGCGTCAATCAAGAGCAAGGCGGCCTCGGCGCTGGCGGCGCCGGTGATCATGTTTTTGAGAAATTCCTTGTGACCAGGGGCGTCAATGATGACGTATTGGCGGGCGGGGGTGCGAAACCAAATCTGGGCGGTGTCAATGGTAATGTTCTGGTCGCGCTCGGATTGGAGGGCATCCATGAGGTTGGCCCATTCGAAGGGGGCGCCGCGGCGATCGGCAGCCTTTTGAAGCTGTTCGAGCTTGCCTTCGGGCAGGGCGCCGGTGTCGTGAAAGAGGCGGCCGATGAGGGTGGATTTGCCATGATCCACGTGGCCGACGATGACGATTTTCAATTGATCGGGCATGGGTTCACCACAGAGGCAGAGAGGTTTACATATAGCCGTCGCGGCGGAGTTTTTCGAAGGCGTCCTCGCTTTCCTTGTCCTGGGCGCGGCCGGAGCGTTCGGGGGTTTTTGTAAGGCGCAATTCGGCAATGATTTCGGCGACGGTGCGGGCGTGGGACTTGATGGGAGAGGTGCAGGGATGGCAGCCGAGGCTGCGGTAACGTTCGCCGGCGCCGTTTGCGAAATAGAGGGGGATGACGGGGATGTTTTCGCGTTCGATGTATTCCCAGACGTTCAATTCGGTCCAGTGCAGGAGGGGATGGATGCGGACGTGGGCGCCGGGGGCAAAATCGGTCTTGAACTGGTCCCAAAATTCCGGGGGCTGGTCGTCCACGTTCCATTCCATGTTTTTGTCGCGGGGGCTGAAATAGCGTTCCTTGGCGCGGGTCGGCTCTTCATCGCGGCGGACGCCGACAATGACGCCGGTGAAACGATGTTTGTCGAGTATCTGCTTCAGGGCGTCCTTTTTCAAGGTTCCGCAGCATTCCACGCGGGTGGCTTTGCCACCGGGGTAAGTGACGCCGCTTTTGAGGACTTCGTCGTTTCGTCCGACAACCAGTTTCAAGTTCCATTCCTTGCAGAGGCGGTCGCGGTATTCGATCATGGATGGAATTTTGTAAGTGGTGTCCACGTGGACGAGGGGAAAAGGGACATGGCCGAAGAAGGCTTTGCGTGCGAGCCAGAGGAGGACGGTGGAATCCTTGCCAATGCTCCAGAGCATGGCGAGGCGATCAAACTTGTTTTGGGCCTCGCGCAGGATGTAGATGCTCTGGTTTTCGAGTTTGGATAGGTGGTCCATGATGGCGCTCAATGTTTGTGATGGGCAAATTCAGACGATGCGGATGAAGGTGGATTTCACCACGGAAGCGCGGAGGACGCGGGGGAGGCCCGGCGGAATCGGCGCCTGGATGGGGTTCAAAAAACATGCCGGGCCGATGCCTGGAAAGGCAGGCGGACGGGCGTTCAGGGCAGTGCCGAATAGCAGCGCCCCAGCTTTGAAAGGAAAAGGCAGCAGGGTACTTATCGCGTGTGGCATTTGATTGTTTGCCGGGAAATGAACACCACATTGGCGCGCCGAAGGTGAGGCTCGCGCGTTGGCCATTCGTAAACCTGCTCATAAACGCCGAAGGCAAAGTATCCCCGTTGTTCCAGGAATTCCTTCAAAATTTCCAGCCGGACGTGGCGCTGATTCATGGGATTCATTCCGGCTTCGACTTCGACCAGATCAATGGCCTGGGAGGAAAGCATTTGGCCCGCTCCTTTCAGCACATTCAGATCAAATCCCTCTGTGTCTATTTTGAGAAAACTAATGTGACCCACATTTTGCGTCCGACAGAATTCGTCCAATGTGCTGACTTGCACCGTTTCGAGCGGATCTTCGGTTGAGGACGGTTTCCCTCCAACCTGAATCAAGGACGAGGCTACCGAAGCGGAGGGGGTTGCCATTCTACCCAGGTTCCTTTCCGCGCCGAGCGCCAATTGAAAACATTGAACGCCCGGCATGGCTCCGACATTTTGCTGAAGCCGCGCGAAAGTTGCGCGAACCGGTTCAAAACAAAACAATCGGGCGTTCCGAACCCTCCTGGCAAATCGAACAGCCGACTGGCCGATATTTGCGCCTACGTCGAAGATCACCTCCGTCTTGAATTCGGGCAATCGTTTGGCGATATCACCGAAGACATCCGCTCCGTGGGAGAGTTCGGGCACGATCCGGATGCGGGCCAGTTTGGCAAACGCACGTCTTATCATGTTTTTCCGCGGCATGGCAAAATTCCAAAGCAAATACCCGAATGCGGCACGCCCCCGCGCCACTCGCAATTCCAGGATGGGTTCACTTCTGTTTCGACGGCGAACCGGGTGGTTTGGCCGGGTCTTGGCCCGCGGTTTCCCCTTCGTGATTTCCCTTCCGGAGAGAGCGCCTTGCGGCGTCCTTTAATTTCTCCGGGACGAGTCTTTTTACCCCGGCGGGAAGCCTGCGGTTGAACCTGCGGGCCATCGCACCGGGCGCCCACGCGCCCGTCGGGCGGGCGTCGGCGGGAACGTATCCGTAACGCTTTAACAGGCGAAAGGCATCAGAGTCGGCGGTCATTTGGGAGACCGATTCCAGGTTTTCGGGACGGCGCCACTTTCCAACAGACTGGCCGTGTATGGCTTTGACGCTGCCGTCCCACGCCCCGTGCGTCCGCAAAGTTGTGTGACGATGCCAATCGAGAATCTCCGGGGTTGCTTCCTCCTCCAAAAACCCGCAAATGCGCTTCATAGTGTCCGAAAATGCCGCCACCAAGTGTTCGTACTTGACCACCAGCACCTGCGGATGGGTGTCGAAGGGCGCGCCCGCGCCCACGTCCTGCACCCATCTTTCCAAGCCCACCCATGAGCTCTTTGGCTCGCTGGGATGTCTTGAGGTAATCACATCCCGCCCATCACGAACGATGTTCAAGAGCCGGACGTCAGGGCCGAAGGTTTTGAGGAGGCGTCCAAAAAACAACACGTTTTTGGGCGTTTTTTCGCACCATCGCGTTGCCCCTTTTTTTATTTCGCTCGTCCGCAAAATATCGCGAATCCGGTCCAGAGCGAACGGCGCGTCCAAATCGAGGCGGTCGGTATAGGCGGTGGGGCAAAAGGCGCTGGTCTCGTTGGGGATGGCGAAAACGGACGGATGCGCGGACAGCACGGATAGCAGCAGTGACGTGCCCGACCGCCCGCAGCCCCCGATGATAATCGCAGGTTTTGGAAATCTCGCGTCAATTTTCATAAATCATCCGGATTCCGGTCATTCTCAATGGTTTCCGGCCGGTATTTTATCCGTTTTTTGCGGACCCCTCGAACGCCGGCGCGCCCGCCGCGCCGGATGCCTTCCGACGGCCCAACACCATGAGAGCATAGGAGAGAAATTCCCGCAACTCGGCGCGGCCGCCGGGGAGGATACAAAACACAGCCAGATAAGCCAGGACAAATGCCGCTGCGCAGCCGGCCAGGGTTGGCAGGTCGTGTTTCAGGGAAAGGAGGTCCTTCAAGGCGAGGGCGGCGGCGGCAGCCAGGAGGCTGGCGATGGCCGGGGTTACGGCGGGCTTGAAGAAATCCGCCATTCGGACCGGAGTTCCTTTGAAGGCAAACCAAAGCGAAGGATACAGGATGACGTAATAGGCAATGCTATAGGCCAGCGCGACGCCTTTTGGCCCCCAAGCGACCCCGATTCCAAAAGCGGCGGACAGGGACGCGGCATTCCATATACCCCACCAGAAGAAACGCCGTCCCTGGCCGGTTGACATGAGAACCAGGCCGCGGATCGAGACGACCGGTTGTATGAAGGCTGCCACAGCCAGGAGACGGAAAATGGCGCTGGCGCCGATCCACCGGCTGCCCAACAGGATATCTATGACATTGTCGGAACAGACAAAGAGAAACGCGGCGATGGGCATTGAGGCGAAACCTAATACGGCAATGTATCGCCGAATGTAAGCTCTAAAGCGCTCGGGTTGGTCCTGCAAATGGCTGAGCGCCGGATAGGCGACAGCGTTCAAGGGATTCCGCAGGTTCGAAATGGGAAGCATCAGTAACGCATAGGCACGGGTGTAAAGGCCCAGCGGTCCTGCTCCCCAGACGCGGCCGATGAGAACGGCGTCCAGGTTCCGTGAGAAGTAGTTCGTCAGGTTGAAGCCCGTCACATTGGCGCCAAAACGGAACAGGGCGCGCACACCGTGGGCGCGCGCCGGCCTGGTTGGCCGCCATTTTGAATACGACCACAGCATGATGACACTGACGAGGGGGTTGACGAGGGCGTTGCACACGAGCGCCCAATAGCGCAGTCCGATGAATGCGGCTCCAATGGCACACAACAAACCGGCGGCGAGGCTGGCAACGCGGATGACAGCCAGGTCCCGAAAGCGCATGTCGCGGTTTAATAATGCCGTATGCTGGATGCCCAGGCTCCCAATCACAAACGTCGTTGACAGAGCCACCGTCACCCACAGCACTTCGGGCCTGTGGAAAAACCACACCATCAGCGGCGCCGTGGCGGCAAGGACGACGGTCAAAGCGGCCCCTGCGAGCACGTTGATCCAAAAGAGCGCGCTGACTTGTGCATGAGTAAGCTCTTTGCGCTGGATCGAGGCGCTGGACAGACCCATATCCTTGAACACCTGGGCGAATGCCGTGAAGGAAAGGGCCATGGCGACGATCCCGAAATCACGAGGCACGAGCAAACGAGCCAGCACGGCCGTGGCGCCGGTCTGCAACACAAATTGCGCCGCCTGGGAGCCGATGGTTACGGCGCCGGAGCGCACGGAGCGTTTCTTCAAATCCTTTCCGCCGTGGCGGGTCTTGAAAACCTGGTCCGAAGGGTTTTGGCCGGCGGGGCGGGTTCCGACATTCTGCATCGTGGCATTCCGTGGTTCCGATTGCATAAGAAATCAGAATTTTTTGGCAAGCATCCGTGATAGCGATCAAATACGCGGCGCCCGTGAGCGCCAGCGGGCCAGACGCTCGATTTTCCGCCGCAGGCTGGCGCGCCATCCGAGATAATCGCGCGGATTAAACGAGCATGATTGGAGATTCCATGCCGAGTATTTCAGACGTTTAATCCAATCTTCGCGCGATTGAATATTGAAAGTTTCGGCGCTCAAGGGCCGCAGGCGCTGAAAATCCTCGTCGGTCTTGATTGCAGTATGGGGAACGCGGGGATCATCCATGTGTTCCTGGTTCAAGAAAGGATAATACCAGCCGTTGATGAAGCCGGCGGCGGCGGCGCGAATGCAAAAGTTGGTGAAGGATTCGCTGGCGCTTAAGAACCCGATTTTGTCAATCACGCTTCGCTTCATCAGGTAGCCGGAGCCTTCGACCCAGCAATTGCGGAGGATTTGGTGGCGGCCAAAGGACTGGATTTTTCGGGAGGCGGCTTGAGGCTGGAAGTCTTCGGGCAGAAACCGCCAGCAACCGAGGACGCCAGCCTCCGGAATATCCCGATGCGCCCGAACCAACGTTTCGCACCAGCCGGGGGGCATGAGGCAGTCATCATCCACTTTGCTCAGAAAATCGGCGTCCGCGGAGTGATTCCAGAACCAGTTGGTGGGACCGCGGAGTTTATCGTTCGTTTTGTTGTAAATGATTTGCTCGACACGCGGATGGTTCTGGAAGGCGTCCAAAACCGGCTTCATTTCCGGGCCGGAGTCGTTGTCCCATACCGTGATCTTCGCCTCCGGCGGCACGGTTTCGCAGAGACAGCTCAGGGAAAGCCTGGTGTAGGCGGGCCGCTTGCAGGTGATCATTAAAATCCGGATATTCACGTGGCGACGGCCCCCGCACAGATGACGGCAAACGTCTCGCGCAAGGTTTGCCGGGCGATTTGCACCTTGTCGGCCAAGCCGCGCTTCATTTCCGCCCGCTCTTCAAATCTTTTCAAGGTCTCCGCCAGCGCCGCTTCGATGTTCGTGTTCCGGGCGTCCACAACCCAGTGGCCGACGCCGATGGAGTCAAAGACGCCCTTGAATTTTTTGCTGTAGGCAACGGCGATCGCGGGTATGCCTTGTGAAAGGGCGGCGATGCAGGAATGCATCCGGGAACCGATGAAGAAATCGCACATGCCGATCAAGCCCTTGATCTCGTGTTGATCGTATTTGGCCGTTATCAAATGGACCCGTGCGCGCAAGGGTTCGGGGAGCAATTCGATGAGCTTGCGGGAGGCTTCGGGGTCGCTCTCGACGTTGCCCGGCGAGCCGAAGGTGTGGGGGACGAGGAGCAGGCGTGTTCCTTCGCGGTCGAGCAGGGCGAAGACAAGCCTGGCGAGAAAATCGGGATAATTCAATTTGAGGCCGAACATATTCCGGCGATTGTAACCGCCATGGAAGACCAAACCGTTGACGTTGAGGCCGATGAGGCATGGAACATGGGACGGCAAAGGCGGCGAGATTTGGGGGTCAGGGGGGCGGATTGCCTCCAGTGCGAAGGCGACATCGGGACAGAGATTCACTTTTGACGATTTGCCGATAAGGCCCTCCACTGTGGCCATGCTGTCATGATCGCGCGAAAGGATGCAGGAACTGCGGCGGAGGATGTACGCGGCCAACGTCCGGGCGAGCCGATGTTTAAAGGGGCCGTAAGTTTGAGGGAACAGGACAATGTCGCGGCGGACCCATAACACGGCGATCACCGGCAAAGAACCCAAAACGAACCGTTTGAGGCCATAAATATCGCTGAAGCTGTCTCCGCCGCGAATGTCGCCGACCAGACCAGCCTGCGCCACGGCGCCGATCCATGGATTGGATCGGGCGATCCGGCTTCGCAAACCGGAGAAAGGCAAAAGACGCCAAGCCAGGGACAGGGCCATGATGCAGAGCAGGTGCTGGCGGGGCGGGGCTTTGGGCGAGAGACGATAATTGATCACGGGAATCGGGCGGGTCTGCGAACCGATCCGGGCGGGAACAGGTTGGGAATCCCGGTTGCCGGCCAGATAAATGATTTCGGCATCGGGCGCGGCGTCGGCGAGGAGTTTGACCAACGATGAGCCGAGGGCCAGGACACCGCGATTTTCGGTTTGCACGGCAGCGCCCATGACACAAATGCGCAGCCGCAGTTTGGCAAGTGGCTTCTCCCGCGGGGCGTGTTGTTCCGCGTGGACGCGCGATGCGGCCGAGGTCAGAGACATGGGAACGGGACTGATTTCATCTCAAGGTCAGGTCCAATGGCCGGCGATAATTCCGTTGGATGATTCTGCGCCAACTGCCGAAAATGGAGCGCAATTTTTCCTTAAAGGACAGCTTGAGCCAGCCTTGGAACAATGAAAATCCCTTGAGCCGCGGCGTCGGCAGACCCATCAGCCGAAACGCCAGAAGCCGGCCCCAGATGGCCCGCCGCTTGTTCATGAGATTTCTCTGGGAGGCAAGCAACTTTTCGGAGTCGGAGGGCCAAAGTTTCAGGGCGCCGGATTCGACGGCGCGGCGGACAATTTGGCGGCCGCGTTCGGTTCTGACGACGACCATCGAAAGACCCGGCTCATCGGGGGCAATTTCGCGATGCCACGGGTCTCCGCAGGAAACGTCGGCATCCTCGCCAGTTCCGTCCGGGCACACATGGGTCGAGTAAGGGCGATACGCCTGGAGGAAACCCCACGATTCCTTGTATGTCATCCGGGAGGCCGGCTGGGATTGTCCGTCGAGAGTGGGCGCAAAATGTCCGGGCCAGCCGTTTCCGCGATAGCGCAGTTCGCCAACCCTGGCGGGCGCAATGTTCATTTTCTGAAGCAAATCGAGCGTTCCTTTTGTGGAGGGAGAACCGGCGCAAAAGAAGGAAATCACCAAGCCCACCTTTTCCTTGAGCGCGGGGCGCAGGTTTTGAGCCTTGGCCAGGGCGGTGGCTTCGCTTGGCTGGCCGATGAAGACGCAAGGGCCGGGAGCGGATTCAATCAAGTCCAGCCTGTCACAGGCGGAGGCCGGCGCGTAACGGGAGCCGGTTTTTTTCAACAAATCGGCGCGAGAGCGGCTCATTTGTGTTTTGTTGCGGACCGGATGGTCTGGATCACCGCCGACATGCAGGACGCCAGACATGCCTTCCTTTTCCAGGCAATGGAGGGAGAGGGCGGTGATGGCACCGCCGGACGAACCAAGGAAACGGATTTCGGGGTCGGCGGCATGTCCTTCCCAGATTTCCAGGACGGGGCCGCAGGAGGCCGCCAATTCCGGGATGATGCCGGAACGCCGATTGATTTCCGTATGATCATTTTCGTAACCCGGGCAGACATCGAGGCAAGCGAAACAAGAGCCGCAGGGATCGGATTTAAGAACGGGCCTGATGCCTTCTTCAATGAAGTCAACCAGATTGACTTTTTTTTCCGGGCAAATATAGGCGCAGGCGCCACAACCGAGGCAGAGACGCCAGGCGGCTATGTCGGAGACGTTCTTCAAGCGTTTTCCATTGCGGGTTCGGCGCCGCCGAAATGAGCGGAAGAATCGGCGGGCCGGGTTGCCGGCAATAGTTGTCCCGAAACGGCTGCCGAGTTGAGGGAGACGATTGCGGCGATCAAGCTGTACAAAAGCGCGGTCAAGTCCTGGTCGAAGTAGCTGACGCCGAGCATCGAGATCATGTGCGCGAAAAGCGCCGAACCCAACACCCAGAATTTGAACCTCATAGCCAGCGCGTTTTCAGGAAAGGTTTTCATGGTTTCGCCGACTTTCCGATAGCAGAAGAAGAGGATCGCCAAAAAGAGAAGCAACAGGGCAAAGCCTCCGGTGATGCCCATGTGAATGTAGTGATTGGTGATGTCGGTATTTGCCTGACTCCAACGGACGCCCGTTGGCATCCAATCACGGGTGTAATCAGTGCCTGCAAGCCACCATTGACTGAAATGGTCCACGGCCGCGCTGATGAGCCGGGCGCGGTGGTAGCCGTCGCTGCCTCCGACGATATCAATGCGGTCCAAGAGGTACCAGACCGGCGCTTTCATGATACAGGCCAGGCCGGCGATGGCCAAGAGGGAGCATTTGATCACCAAGCCCAGATGCCGCCGGTATTTCCAGAAGTACAGCGCGCCCAGGCCCGCCGCCACGGTAAGAATGGGGCCGCTGGAGGCGCAGTCGAAGACGATCAGAGCAATGGCAAAGAGACCAAATTTTGCCAGACGGGGCCTTTGCCTCCATAAGAGGACCGCGTATGGCACGCAAACCGCGGCGATCGTACCACCGGTGATGGGATTGGCGAACGGACCGCGCGCCCTGAATTTTCCCTGGCGAACGGCATCAGAAAGCGGAACTCCACCCAGAAGCGCCCAGAAATCCCTGCCCGATGCCCTTTCAAAGGTCATCATGACGGCAATGGGTATAAAGAGAAGGAGGAGAGAGGCGGCCAGAAATTCCAATTCCTCGATTGTCCAGCACCAGCAGCGGAACAGGTAGTAGGTGCCGATCATGTCCAGGGAGGAGCCGAGGCGATAAATCAAGGCACCGCTGACGCTGGGGTAAAAGAAACTAGCGAAGACAAGAATGGGCACCATTCCCAGCATCAGTTTGTCGGCCTTCAACGGAAAAGCCGCTGGAAATTCGCCTCTCATCAGAGCGCGAAGCAATCCGAAGATGATGACGATTCTCAGCGGTTGAAGATTGACGCCGACGTTGATTCCCTCGCCCATGGGAACCAGGAGAATTCCCGCAAAAAACGCGGCGGGGGCGTATTTTCTGGGAACGGCCAGAAGCGCCACGACTATCGCCGCCAATAATGCCTGGGAGGGCATGTCAATGATTTGTGTTGAAGGTTGGACCGGAAAGCGGTCGATAGCTGAAGGCGCCGATGCCAAACGGCGCGCCTAATCGGCTTGCCCCCGTGATGTCGTTGGTAACGCCGGGAATGGGGATGCCGCGTCCGCGGGCGGGGCTGTTGGGCAGGAGGCGGAAATCCAAGGCCTGCGGATTCACAAAGCGCGGGTTGCCGCCGTTGATGCCGTGGGATTCATGGATGTTTTTTGCGGAGCCGCCAGGCCCTGCCAGCATGTTATAATCCGCCCATATCCTGCGACCGCCACTGTAGCGGCCGTATTTGGGATTGGCGGGAGGGTTGCCGCAGTCAATGAACAGATTGTTTAAAACGTTTCCGGTTCCGGTTTCGACGGTTTTTGGGGATTTTCTCCACGGCTTGGACTTGTATTGCAAAATGAGGTTGGCGTTGCAGCGCCAGAACGTGTTGTTGTAGAAGTTGCAACGGGGAATATAAATGTTGATCTGGGCGTGGCTATTGGCGATGACGTTGTTTTGAAAGGTCCAATCGCAGATGTTTGCAACGCCGTCTTGCTCCAGATTTCCCAGTTGTGTTCCCTTGCAATTCAGAACCCAGTTTTGCCCGAAAAGAATGTTGGATGCCTCGTTTCCGTTTTTTCCGAAGGTTTGGATGATGTCCGTGTGCTGGCTGTTCGTCAAATTGGAGGTAAAATTTGTGAAAATATTTCCGCGGATGACCTGATTGAAGCCCCAGACGCGCATGGCATCCCAGCCCGTGGTGCTGGTGAAGAGGTTGGACTCGACCACGTCGTGGTGTCCGCCGTTGAGCACCACGTGAACACCGTAGGCGTTGCTGAAAACGTTGAAGCGGATGTCATCATAGGCCGGGCCGAAAACGGGAGAATAGGGACGCGGCAGATCATTATTCAGCCCGATGCAGCCCTTGCCATTGTAAAAGACATTGGATTCAACAACGTCCCAGTTGGCGTTTGTGCTTAAAAAAATGAGTTTTGAGCGTTGAAAGGCCAGGCCGGCGACCCGTTGATGGCTGTTTTGCAGAGTCAGGTTTTTGCCAACGACGGCGCCTGGTTCACCCTGGAGGGTGATGGAAGCCGAGGACGTTCCATCGCGCCTTGTGGTTGCCGCATTTGTATAGACGCCCGGCAGCAGGATGATGGTGCTGCCCGGAAGAGCCGTGTCCCAAGCTTTTTGAATGGTTCGCCACGGCGCGAGGCGGCTGCCGGGGGCGGAATCGGAACCGGATGGACTGACGTAAAAGTCCGCTCCCCGCGCTGCGACAGTCGCAAGGCACGCCAAGCCGATTGACAGAATTTTCAGGAAATCCTTTCCCAAACGCACGGCAGCCCCAGTCACGGAACAACGGTCAGACTGGTGGGCGGACCTTGAATGGTGACGATGGCACCGGTGGCTTGATAAGCGCCGCGATCCCAATAACCGTCCACGCCGCGGGTGTTGCCCGAGGGGTCCACATTGAACGGGGAGGGAAGGCTGATGCCGTCGGCGGTATCGGCGGTGAGCCGGTAGTCGCCGGATTGCCAGTTGGCAAAGAGGTTGGTTGTTGCCACCTGCCCGTTTGGTTCTACCGGATCGGTGAAATTGTCGTCGTACCAGTTGAAATCATGGGCAATACCTGCGTAATACTCAACGCCATCACCGTAATTGTTGTAAAACAGGTTGTCGTAGGCCTGACAATTGGTGGCGTCTTCCAGCCGTAGGCCGACGTTGTTGTTGGGATTGCCGACGTTGTAATTGATGACGTCGTTGTTATAGAAAAGCCAGTTGCTGGCGGTGATGAAGGTCGGTGAGGCGTATTTGACCTCCAAAAGGTATGACACCTGGACTCCAGGCAAGCCTGTGTCCACAAATACGTTGCCATAAATGGACCAATTCGCGGCCATCCCGGCCCCATTGACCAGCGCGAGCACGGCGGTATCGGAAATGTCCTTGAAGAGACAGTAGCGTATGGTTACGTCATTTTCGTCCTGGCCGCTCCACGCCTCCTTGTGAATGCCGTCGCCGGCTGGGCCGTTGCGGGCAAAATCGCAATACTCGATGAGCCATTTGTCGCAATCGCCGGCGGTGAGAATCTGGCAACGGCACACGTCATGAAGGAAGCAATAACGGAGGGTGAAATTTGTCACGGTGGAGAGAGTGTAGATGCAGTCCTGATTGTTGTTTGTGGTGAACCGGCCAGCATTGGCCATATCGAAATGTTCGACGGTGATGTTGGTCACCGGTGCGGAGATGACGAGGTCTTTGAAACCATTGGTGGCGATGCCGTTTGTGGTGACAAATCCGAAGCCCGATTCCCATGAACCCGGACCGCCGCCGGTCGCGCCGTTGATAAGCCAGTTGGCGGTGGATATTTCCACGGAACCGAAACGGGTGGCATTGGTGATCATGTTGTTGGACCAGCCGTTGGTTGGACCGTGCTGGGCGGAAGTGGCTCTCATGAGAGTGATGATCCGGCCATCATTGGGTGCATCGAGTTGCTGTGGACCGTAACAGCCGCCGGCAATGTAATAGGTGTCCCCCCGCATAAGATTGGAGGGCAGGTTGGTATAGGCATTGGCCCAGTCCACGCCGTTTCCGTTACCCATTGCTTGCGACCAAACGCAATGAACACCACCAAAACAAACCTCCCCGAACAAAAAAAACATCAATACGCTTAAAGCCTTCATAGTCCTGCCAACACCTCAAAAAATGTCAGGGGACTGACAGCACGTTTGGTTCCAATCGGACGGTTTGTCGCATGTTGTTGCAGCGGCGACTGTTGCTGAAATTCTCCCGCTGCCGGTGCCTGCCCGAATTTCAGACAATGCGCCTTATTGCGTCAGGAAATCGCGCATTTTGCGCGCCGTCAACCCCGGCGCCGACGCACCATTCCATGACGTAAAACCATTTGGCGGCGGCGTGGCGGGCGGCCTTTTTTTGCATGGCAAAGGCGGGCAATGCAAGGCAAAGCCTTGCAAGGCCGGCGAACAGCAGGGCGATGCGGTAGCAATACGCGTAAGAAAGTCCCCTGGTCTTCTTAAAAAAGAGCCAGCGGGATTGGCGCATGGTGACGACGGAGCGGCGGCTGGCTGCTTTTTTGGAAGAGCCGCCGCCATGATGGACGACGATTGCACCGGGAACATAATAGTTTTTAAGGCCGGCGCGGCGGCAATGGTAGCAGAGTTCGACATCTTCGGAATACATGAAATAATCGGTGGAAAAGCCGCCGATTTGTTGAAAGGCGTGGCGGCGGATCAAGAGACAGGCGCCTGAAATGACATCGGCAGCGGCAGGGGCGCCCGCAGGATCGAAGAGCGGCTGCATGCCCCAAAGACGCCATTTAGGAAAGCGGCGGCGGAGGGGTTCGGCATCCAACAGTTCGCCGAGGATGGTGGGGAAAGCCTTGATGCAGCTTGTTTGAAGCGAGCCGTCCGAATTGATGAGGCGGGCGCCGACGGCGCCGGCATCGGGATGTGATTCAAGAGCGGCAATCAGGGTGTCGAGGGCGCCGGGCTGGACTTCGGTGTCCGGGTTCAAAAAGAGGAGCATTTTGGCGCATGCGTGTCCGGCGCCGAGGTTGTTGGCGCGGGAAAAACCGATGTTGGACAGACTTTGGACGAATTTTACGGCGGGGAATTCCCGGGCAAGCATATCACCGCAACCGTCGAAGGAGCCGCTGTCCACGACGATGATGAGATGGGAAGCGGCAGGAGGCCGGGACTGGATGGAACGGAGGCATTGGCGGACGTAGTCCGTGGAATTCCAATTGACGATGATAATCGCCAGTTCGACGGACTGAGGATTGGCGTTTGGGTCGGCCGCCTGGGGTGGCTGGGGATTGTGCGAACCAATCATTTTCTTGCCCAGAGGCTGGCGCGGAAAAGGAGGCAGTCCAATTGCTGTTTGCGGACGAAACGGATGAGGGCGGGGTCGGGAACGCGGGCGGCGCCATTCCAATAGCCGCTGATGAAGCCGCAAAAGAGGCCGGCGGCACCGATGCCATAGGGCTTGGAGAAAGCGCGGCGGAGGCATTTGGAGGCCATGAACAGGGGGTGGTAGCCGGTGATGTAGTTGGCGCGTCCGTTTTTGAACCAGTTTTTCCACGCGCCGTCGGCGGAGCCAGTGGATTTCAACTGGCGGACGGCAAGGTCTTTGAACGAGTAGCTGGTCCAACCGAGCATGTTGGCCTTGATTTCATCGAGGGTGTCCCAGCCGGGCGAGCGCAGCAATCCGCCAATGGCTTGCCACGCCTGGCGGCGGTAGATTTTGGTCGCCCCGCGCACATGGAAGGAGGGATCGCCGGGGGAATCATCCATGAACGTGCCGGCGACGTTGTTATGGACGCGGCCGCCGCCAATGCCCAGCTTTGAATCGGCTTCGAAGCGGTCGAAGCAGGCCTGGAAATAATTTGGATCGAACGCGAGGTCACCGTCGAGTTTCGCCAAAAAATCCCAGGGAACGGATTCGGCGAGGGCGTAGCCGTCGTAAAAGGCTTCGATGACGCCGCCGCCGGGTTTGCGGCAGCCGCGATCCGTGCGATGGACTGTCCGTATCCATGAATGTTGGGCGGCGGCGGAATCGGCAATGGTTTTAGTGCGATCGGTGGAACCGTCGTTGACAATGACCCACAAGGCAGGCGGGACGGTTTGTGCGACCATGGATTGGATGGTCTGGACGAGGTTGTTTTCCTCGTTGCGGGCGGGTGTGATGACGACGTAGTTCATGCTCCCGGTCAGGAAATGGAGGTGATCGGGCGGTTCCGATGGCGGGCAGCGCATTCGCCGTTGCCAGGCCGTCGGCGAGGGATGGTTTTGCGCAGGGTCTTGCTGAGGGACTGAAGGCGGCCCAGCCAATCGTAAGCGCCGGCGATTTTGGCGGCGAAGAGGGCAGGATCATCGGCGTCGTTTGCGGGCTGGCGGGGGATTTCGAGGGGATCGTCGCCTGGCCAGACCCGTCCGATTTTTGTGGTGACACAGGTTTTGTAACCGGCCCAGGACAATAAATCCTTGAACTGGCGGACAAACTGCCGTTGCGCCTGGGGAAAGGCGTAGGGGAATGAAAACGCGTTTATTTCAACTCCGAGGCGTTGCTCGATTTCGCGTTTGGAATCCTGGAGTTCGGATTGGATTTCGTCCCAGGTGAGATGAACCAACTCGGGGTGATGAACGGTGTGCGAACCAAATTCGATTCCGGCGGCGGACAATTCCCTGACCTCGTTCCACGTGAGACATTCGCAGCCCGCAGACGGGCGGTTGGCTCCGGTTGAAGGACGGAATGAACGGCGGGAATCGCCAATGAACGCGGTGGGCAAATAGACGGTGGCGGCGAAATCAAATTCGCGCAAAATTGGAAAAGCGTTTGTGTGGAAATCGCGGAAACCATCATCAAAAGTGATGGCGACAGGGCGACCGGGAACATTGAGACCGGGAGGGGAAAGTTTTTGGAAGCATTCGCGCAAGGCGACGCCACGGAAACCGTTTTCCTTAAGCCATTGCAGGTGTTGGCGAAACCGCGGAGGGCTGGTGCGGAGCCGGTAATAGGGATGCACGCCAGGTTCGGCATCATGGGAGACGCCATGATACATGAGGACGGGCAGACAAGGGCGGCCCGCCGCAGCCGGAGGAGGGGCCAGAAACGGGCGCACGACGTTCAAGGTAATGAGCCTGTCAAAGCGCATGAGATGGGAAATGAGGGGGCCTTATTCGAGGGCCAGCGGGGCGGTCTGGCGCGCCGGCTCGATTCGCGTTTCCAGGCTGGCGGGTTCGGCAGGAGGGGGACCGGCCTGGCCGCGGTCCAAATGAACAGGCTGATTTTCGATGAGCGAATCCACCAAATCCAGGTAATCACTTTTGCGGCGGGTCCAACTGTTTTGGGCGGCGTAGTCAAGGGCGTTGGAGATCATGCCGCGGCGCAGGCTGTCGTTATCCAGCACTTCGATGACGGCCTGGGCAAAGGCATCGGAATTTCCAGACGCAAAAAAGCGGGCAACGGAGTCATTGAAATAAAAGCGGTCAATTTTTGTGCTGGAAACGACGACGGGGACGCCGAGGGACATGAATTCCATGATTTTTGTGGAGTAGGCTTCGTTGCCGAAAGAATCGGCGCGCTTGGGGACGATGCCCAAGTCGGCATTGGCCATGACGGCGGCGATTTCGCGCAAGCCCATGGGGGGGGAAAAGCGGACGCAATTCTGCAATCCCAATTCCGCGGCAAGGGCGATCAGGCTTTCCTTCATGTTTCCCTCGCCATAGATGTTAAGTTCGGCGTTCGGAATCACGGCCCGAATTTTTGGGAAGGCGCGAATGGCGATGTCGAGACCCTGATGCCACTGGAGTCCGCCGGGGAACAGGAGGATGGTTTTGCCATCGGCGCGGCGGCGGGGGCGCGGATAAAAAACATCGGCATTGACGTTGTTGATAAAGACGGAGCATTTGCGGGCGGAATGGGTGCGGGCGGCGTATTTCTCGAGCCATAGATGATTGGACATGATGACATGGCTGGCAAAGGCGGCGGAGAGACGTTCGATGATTTGGAGGGCGCGGACGCTGGCGGGCGAGGCATCGCCTCCGAACTTGCTGGCGTATAATTCGGGGACGATGTCATGGATATCCAGGATTATTTTTGAGCCGGTCAGCCGGGGAAGCCAAGCGGCGAAGACGAGAAAGTCGGGCAGATTGTGGACATGCACCAGATCGTAACGCCGCCGGGCGTGGCGGAGGGTGAGCCAGGCGGAGGCGACCACAAGAAAGCGGAGGAGCGGCAGGAGAAACGAAGACTGTGAGCGCTCGTTTTTTCCGAAACGGTCCTGGAGGCGAACGAGGCGGACACCATTAACCAAGGCGGTTTTCGGCAATTCCGGAGACTGGCGGAGGGCAAAGACCTCTACCTCGTCGCCACGACGGGCGAGGGCTTCGGCATAGCGCAGCACGCGGCCATCGCTTTCGTAGAAGGAGTGGGTGACCATGCATATACGCCTGGGCCGGCGAAGGTCGTGGCGCGGGCGGAAGGGCGCGGCAAATTCCGCCACTTCGCGGGGTAACGGCTGCCAATAGAGACCATGAAAGCGGTCGCGAACGTGGCGCAAGAGAGTGATATAAAGGTCCGCGGGGTAGGTGCGCGAGGACGGCGGATCATTTGAAAATTGGAGATAATCGGGATGGACGTTGAGCGACGCCATACCGCCGTTTTGGGCGATCCAATCGAGCTTGCGGAACCAGATTTCAGGGGAAGATTCGCGCAAGAGCAGGAACAACGTGGAATCCTGGGGAAGGGTGTAGGGCAATTCGATGTAACCGCGCTGCCCTTCTCCATTCGGGGCCGACGCCGTCGGGACCCAGAATGGAAAGATGGCGCCGACGCCATCGGGCTGCGGCTCGAAAGGATCGGTGTCGAAGGTTGAGCTGTCGTAGCGGATGTCCAATTCGTGCAGCCACTCCAAATTGCGGAGCATGAAGCCGGGACGAAAGCCGACTGCGCCCCATTTTTTCAGGTAGTGGTTGATCTGCCTGGCATTGCGGGAAAAGTTTTCACGGGAACTGTAAAGACGGCCGTCATGGTGAAGATCGTGGATGCCGACTTCGAAACCGTTTTCGACGAGTTCCCGGCGGAGTTCGCTGGAGACGGCATAGTTGCCTTCAGGAGTAAAATTGAAGGAAGAGCGAAAGCCCAGACGCTTGTCCAACTCCATCAGTTTTCGGCAATTCGCAAGGCCGGCCGGCCCTTCGACGTCATGAGTAATCACGAAGGCAAATTTTTTTCCATCCGGCCACCCGGGCCAGCTTTCGGGCGGCCGGGCGGCGGTGGGATTGATGGGCCAGACGGCTTTGTGCGTCTGGCGCTTTCGGCGCGCGACAATTCGCCGCAATGCCATCCTCAAGCGCCACGGCAGGTAGGGTTTCAGGTGGTAGTAAAGGCGATAGGACACGGGCGGAGTGGAGGCGGGGACGAGGCCAAGGAGTGAATGAGGATCAAACGGTCGGCAAAAACACGTCCAAGGGTTCCCAATCTAAATCAGATCAGGTGGTTCCCAAACGTTTGGGAACGTAGCAGCGGGTTTTATTGAGGACGACGCTGACGGTGGCGCCGGCTTCGGCGAGCGCGGAAGCCGCATGGCGGACGGACTCGGTTGCGCTTTTCTCGGATTCGACAGTCAACAGGACGGTGTCCATGTAACCGGAGAGGCGGGCGGTGACGCTGGTGGGACTGACAGGGGGCATATCGAAAATAATGTAATCGAAGTCGCTGGCCTTGAGCCTGGGCACGAGCGCCGCAAAGCGCCGGGGCAGGATGCGCGGAAGTTTTTCGCTATTTGAGTTGGTTTGGCCGGTGACAACATAGAGATTTTCCTGCACGAGCGCGGACTGCTTGGTTTCCATGGCGAGTGCGGCGTCCAAGGCGCATCCGGCGCGGCCTTTGTAAAATTGGCGCGCAGCGCCATGTTCGATGTTCATATCCACGAGGAGAACGTTTCCGTCGCCTGTCTCGGAGAGGGAGGCAGCGAGGCCGGCGGCGACGGTACTGGCGCCGGCGCCGCGACTGGCACCCGTGACGGCGACGAGTTTGGGTTTATGGGTGAGTTTTCTGGTTTCAAAATGCAATACGAGGCGGTCGCGCAAGGCTTCATAAAACGGCTGCAAGGCGGGGTTTTTATCCGGGGAGAGGATCTCGACTTGACCATTTTTTCCGGTGGATTGGGCCGGGTTGGCGTTATCTTCGTTGGATTGGCGCAAGAGGCGGCGTTCAGGCAGCCAGGGAAGATGCAAGCCGCCGTTGGGGGCAACGTCGGGAATGGAGAGGAAGAGTGGCAATTTGAGTTTGGAGGTGATTTCGACCGGGCGCTTGACGGTGGGGTCGAGGAACAGTTCGAGGAGGAAGGCCAAACCGATTCCGAGGGCGGCGCCGGCCACGGCGAGAGCGGCCATGATTTTTTCGCTCTTCTTCCAATCGCGAAAGGGCGGGGAAGGGCTTTGGACGATGCGGATATTCGGTGCGCTGCCGGTAGCGAGGGCCTCATTGATCTGCGCTTGCTGGAGGCTTGCCGAAAGGGTGTTGATATTGGTGGTCAATATACCACGGGTTTGGTCCAGCTGGGCGATGATGGGAGCGAGGTTGTTGAGGTTTGTAGCCTCGGTTTGGAGCTGGGCCAATTGGTCGTTCCAAGCCTTGATTTTTGCGCGCAAGGCAACGACCTGGGCCACTTCACTTTGTGGATTTGCGGCGGCGGCGGCGGCCGTCGTTTGGCCTCGCATGCGGGAAGGAGCGCCCAGACCGGCCAATTGCGGCCAGGATTTTTCCATGGATATTTTTGATTGCTGCAACCGGGTGATTTGCCCTTGCAATTCGACCACCAAAAGATTGCTGGAGGTATAGCCGCCGGCGAAATAATCGGAGTCTTTTTTCCTCAACGTATCGAGTTGGGCGCAAAGGGCCAGATAGCGGTCCATTTGCTCCGGGGGAACGACGGCAGCATTGGTCATCTCAAGTTTTGAGGGCGAAATCTGGCCGACTTTTTGCAACACGGCCTCGTTGCCGGCCAGTTGGGCCTGGGCGTCGAGAATGGCGCCCTGGATTTTTGAAATCTGCTGAGCCAGGGCGGTTTCCGAGCCGCCAAGGGAAAGGATGTTGGCGTTGTTCTTGAGGGTGGAAAGCCTGCGTTCGGTATCATCCAACTGGGAGCGCAAAGCATCGCGCTCGGCGGCCAATTGGTCGTCCATCTGCGCGGTTGCCTGGTGGATTTCATGCTGGCGTTCGATGTAATCGGCAATGACTTCCTGAAGGACGGGTTGAACGATTCGAAAATCGCGATGCTGGAAGGTGACGACAATGACGCTGCTGCCTTTTGCCGAGGGGGCGGCGGCGAGGCCGTTGCGAATGGCGAGGCCGGCGCGGATAGGATTGCCGCCTTTTCCGCCGGCCAGAATGGAAAACAACACGGGTTTGGCCGCCGCAATGTTGGTGGCGGCGGTTTCGGCAACGTCGAGGCTGGTGAGAATCTGCACCTCCGAGTCCATCACGTCGGCGCCATGCTCGGCGTCGGGCACAATCATTCTTTGATCGCTGCCGATGGCGGATGCGCTGGATACGGGAACATATTTGACGAGCAACTCGGCCTGGGATTCGTAGGGTGGCGGGGAGCGGAAACGGATCCAGGCGGCGGCCGCGAGGCCAGCGAGGGCAAAGAGGAGAATTTTCCGCTTGTGGCGGAACAAGATGTAGTAAATGTCTCCGATGGCCAAACCCGCGGGGGCTTGAGGTTGTGGGTTATAGTTCATTCGAGTTTTGATTCGTTGGATTCAGACGCTTTCAGGCCCAGTGGCGGTATAAGACGGCGCCAATGGCGCGTGAAGCCGCGGTGGGCAGCGTCCTGAAGACGCGGTTATGCCAGCCGGTGGCTTCGTCTGTTTCGGTGATAAAAGCCCGGCGGTTCAAATCATACTTCATATAATTAATCACAAATTCCCGCGCGCCCCATCCCAATTTAAAGCGTCTCAATCCTTCGTTAGCCAGGGACGTTCTGCCGAGATTGAGCGTTGTGGCGCCGGCGGCAGCCAAGTGTTTCATGGCCGTCCACATGACGAGGTTGGCGCCGCGCCAATGCTGAAAGGCCTCATCCGAAGCGCCGTATTTATAGACGGACTGACGGCCTGCCTTGAAATAAACGGATGCCGCGACAGGGCGGCCATTAAAACCGGCGACGACAACGACGCCCATGTGGTTGGACAACAAATGTTCCCAAATGTTCTTAAAAAAGCGGAAAGGCTGCGGCGGGAGGCCATGTTTTTTGCGGGTTTTGCATTGAAGCTGGTAGAATGTTTTTACGGCTTCCAAACCTTCAGACACCGAAACGGTCACCCCGCTTTTTTCCGCTTTGCGAATGGCGCGGCGCACGGAACCGTCCAAACGGTCAAACAGGCTTGCTTCCCCACCTTCCAAACTTATTCGATGCCCATAAAAGGACAGCGAGGCTGGCGCTCCGGGAATCAGTTCGTGACCGCCGCGAATTTCGACGAATTTCCAACGCCGCTCGCGACCCAGGGCGAAGGCGTTTTCGACCAGTTCCCGACCGGCCGCGGGCGACGAATACAATGGAGGGCAATCGTCGGTGAAAGGGAGGGAAATGCCGCGCAGTCCACGCAACCAGCTTTGGGTTTCCATCAATGGCAGCAACGCGGGGGCCGATCCGCCGCCGCGGGACAGCAAATAGGCCGGCACAAAACCGTAGGTCGCCGAAAGGACCTTTGCCCAAGCCGCACTGTGGAAGATGGAAAAACCGGGATGCGCCTGGATCAGCGCGTCCCAGTTGGGGAAGTCGAGGGGATTGACGGGCTGCAACCTGGCGGCGCACTCCTCCATCGCCGGCATGGAAACAACCGCAACTGAAGATATTTGTGATGTGCCAATAGAATGAGGCATCCTGCGGGGCAAGGCCCCGGGGCGGGCGGCAATTCGGGTTCAGCGCTGGGGTTTGAGGAACTTGACAATCCGGGCGGGATTGCCGGCAACGACGGCATGGTCCGGAACGTTTTTTGTGACCATGCTGCCGGCGCCAACCAAGGCGTTTCTGCCAACGGTAATGCCGCATAGCAGAGTTGCGCCTGAACCTATGGAAGCTCCGCGTTTAACGAGGGTGGGAATACATTGCCAATCGGCCTGGGTTTGCAGTTGGCCGTCGCCGTTTGTGGCGCGGGGATAGCGGTCGTTGGTAAAGGTGACATTGTGACCGACGAAAACTTCGTCTTCGAGCGTGACTCCTTCGCAAATGAAGGTGTGGCTGGAAATTTTGCAGCGGCGGCCGATTTTCGCATTTTTCTGGATTTCCACGAATGTTCCGATTTTCACGTCGTCCCCAATTTCGCAGCCATACAGGTTTACAAAGGCCGCCATTAGCACGTTTTGGCCCAGGCGCACGTCGGGAGCGATGCGAAGATTTGAGGAGTCAGATGGGTTCACAGCTGAACCAGGAATGGCCGAATGTTTTTGCCAAGGCCCAAGCAGTCCTCAAATCAGGGTTGCGTTACACGGATTTTGATCGCTGTCCTGGGCGGGTCGGCGGGCGCGGATGGCTTCCGTCCGTTGAGTTTTGCCGCGGGTATTTTAGGTCCGGTCGCCCGCCGGACGGAACCCGCAAGCAGCGATCGACCGTGGTCGCCGTTTTTATGCAGGCCCAATGCGACCGGTGCGCCGCCTTTATTCAATGAGGCCGAGGAGGCCTCCAAAATCCGCACCAATTCCAGTCCCTGATGGCCATCGGTCAGCGGCGCGCCGCCGCGGCGTATGCAATCCAGGAAGTGCTGGCATTCGGCTTTTAACGGCTCTTCCTGTTTGATATATGGGGAATAGACGTCGCCGTAATGGTAGGCGTATTGGAATTCGGCGAAAGTGTCATAGTGGGGCGGACGTTCCACGCGGGCGTCAAAAATCCGGATTTTTTCGAGCGGCGCGACGTCGTCATAAACGATCATGCGTTTGCTGCCGACGATTGTCATTTCGCGGACTTTTCGCGGATCGAGCCAACTGCTGTGGATGATGGCGCTACGTTCCTTGGAAAAAGTCAGGCACATCATCGTGACGTCTTCGACGCCTGGCGTTACATGCGCGCTGCCGGAACAATTCACGGATAGCGGCGCTTCTCCCATGATGTATTGGACGATGGAAATGTCATGGGGCGCCAGGTCCCACGCGACATTGATGTCTTTTTGGTACAGACCCAGGTTGAGCCGGCGCGCGCAAATGTACCGGATTTCGCCAATATCGCCATGGTCCACGATTTCCTTGATTTTTCTGACGGCCGGCGAATAGAGAAAAGTGTGGCCGGTCATCAGAACCAGCCCCCGCTCCCGCGCCACATCCACGAGCTCCTGGCATTGTGCTGAAGACGAGGCCATGGGCTTTTCGATGAAGGTGTGCCGCCCGGCCAGAAGGCTGGCCTTGGCCAGCGGATAGTGAGTGTCCACGGCTGTCGCAATTACGAGCGCATCCAGGTCAGCGCCGTTCAACATGTGATGGAATTGCGTGACGCCTTGGACGCCGGGGTAAACGGATTTGAGGTGCTTGAGCCTTGCCTCGTTGAGGTCGCAGATCATCTTGAGGTTGCAATCGGGCAGCGACCTGAAATTTCTTACGAGGTTTGGCCCCCAGTAACCGCATCCAACGACTCCAAGTTTAAGGGGTTTTGTCATGGCGATCCTTTTTGTTGTATTTGAGATGTTTAAAATGAGCTTTGATTAATCCACCGACGCCGGACCAGTCGGCACGTGCCGGACCGTTAATGCTGCAATTATAGTCCAAATTCGAAAAATTTTCGCCGGCGGACGACGGGGACACCGGCATCCGGCTTGGGATGCCTCCGTGATTCCAACAATTGGGTGACGATGGCCGGAATGGTCTTCAACAAGATGGAAATGTCCATGGCGAGGCTCTTGGTGCGGGCGTATTCAATGTCCAATTGTATCATTTCGGTAAAGGTCGTCTTGTTCTTGCCGCGGACCTGCCACAAACCGGTCAGGCCCGGAAGTGTATTGAATCGTTCGCGCTGCCAGGGGAGATATTTCGAGCTTTCATAATGAAGGCATGGGCGTGGTCCAACGATGCTCATCTCGCCGCGCAGGACGTTAATGAGCTGCGGGAGTTCGTCCAAGCCCGATGCGCGGAGGAGGGAACCGAGGGGGATGATGCGTTTGTCGCCGCGGGCGTCCAATTTGACCATGGGAGTGTCCGAATTCATTAAATGATCGAGATGGCCTTCATGCGAGGATGTTTCGGCGCCCAGAAACATGGTGCGGAATTTAAAACACATGAACGTCCGTCTTAAATACCCGACTCGTTCCTGCCGAAAAAGAATCGGCCCTGGCGAAATAATCCGAATGATCACCCCGATGAACACCGCCAACGGCAGCAAAAATGGCAGGGCCAGCAAGATCAGCGTGACGTCAAGGGCCCGCTTCCAGCGCGGGATTCCATCCGCACCATGCTGGAGTGACGCAGGATTTTCCGTAAGGTCTGGAAAAACGTTCATGCTATAAAATGTGATTCAGGCAAAGCTCCGCACTTGTTCGTTGCCGGCAAATTTGTCCGACCACAACGAACCTCTTTCCGGTTTGTTCTTTTTCGTCCACCAACAAGCGCGGCGGGCACATTGCCCCCGCACCTTTATTTCCCGCCGCCTCTAAAGGCAGGCAGGCCGTAAAACCGCCCCAAAGCTTCAACACTTCTGTGACAATTCGACGGCTCTCAAGTAAAACTTGCGCAACTTGAGCAAAATGAGCCAGCCCATCACCTGCGATTGCCTGTTCCGGCGCGCATCGAAGGCTGAAGCAGGAATTCTGCCCGGCCACGAGCCGCTCTCATGTTGCCGCCAATACCGGCACCATGTCTGCCAACGAATTTCGAACCAAGGAAATCGAGGTTCTATCCACTTCAACCGGCGTTGGCCGTCCGAGGATGTCCAGCAAAACCTGAACGCGCTGGCGGGCTGGCATGACCCGCAAAACAAAAGCTGGAACGCCCGCGAAGGCGCCTTGAACGATCAACACTTCGTCCGACGGGCCAAGGCAGTCCTGCACCAGCATGGAATCGTCGGATTCGAAACAACGCTTCAATTCCTCGACCACAAAATCCGACAGCGCTGGAATTTTCTGGCCAAACCGGACCAATCCGCTGATGCCTCCAGTTCGTTGAATTCCGCTCATTTTTTCCTCCAAAACGCATCGGACAAACAAATAGCAGGGAAACAAAGGTTCCACCATGCGCACCAAGCCCCGGCGTGTGGCCCTTTCGAGACGCAATTGCGGATGAAAAACATCCAAGCCGAGATGCTTGCGCAGACCTGCGGCGGCAATGTGTTCGTGCTTCGCCCTGGTGCGAGCGCAATACCATGCTGGAGATTCGATATGCATTTCCTGAAAAACGTTCGAAAAAAATGTCCAATTATTATACATCACCCAGATTGAATTTCAAATTCTTTTCAGTGAGCATGTTCGGCCCCGAGCGAGGGAGAAGCCGCCATGGAATATCGGGAGGGGCGTCGCATTGAAGGTGGTGGAGGTTCGAGGGGGCGAATTCACGCCAGCTCGAATCGGTTTGAAAAAGCCAATGGCGGGCATTTTGGAAAAATCAATGGTCAACTTCTGCATTTTCTTCCGATAGGTTCCTTTATACCTCTTGTTAGCATTATTGCAACAGGAAACAGGCGATCCGGATTTTTTACTGATGATTTTTACCGACATTTTCCGCACATTGGCATTTCCCTTTTCATTTACGCCGATGGAACGGCACGGAAGAATTGGACGGATGGCTTGAATTGCGCCTGCATTCACGTGAGAACGAGTGAGCACAATCCATTGAACCCGCTTTTGATACTCCACACAACTAATAGCGGTTTACCGTGAATTTTTGGCAAATATAACGTTGTGGTTAAATCGCATTTTTGATACGATTTTTGCACCTGAAAATCGGCCTTTCGGTTAAAGTTAAGAACGGCCTTTTTTTCCAATTTTTATGGCTTTAAACGCAGAGCCGGCGCAGCCGGAAAACAGACCCGCGGCTTCAGCCGCCGAGAAGTATGATGCTTCCAAAATTGACAAGCTGGAAGGCCTTGAGGCAGTGCGCAAACGGCCCGGCATGTATATCGGCGATCCGGACGAACGCGGTTTGCACCACTGCGTCTTTGAAGTTCTGGACAATTCGATTGATGAACATCTCGCCGGGCATTGCAATAAAATCGAGGTGACGATCCACGTGGATGGGTCGGTGTCCATTCGCGATGATGGGCGGGGCATTCCGGTGGATATGCATCCGAAGTTCAAAATGCCGGCGGTGGAATTAGTGCTTACGAATCTTCATGCGGGTGGAAAATTCGGCCAGGGCGCCTACAAGTATTCGGGGGGCCTGCACGGAGTGGGCGCCAAGTGCGTGAACGCGCTTTCCGAATGGTTTCGGGTGGAAGTCTCGCGCGACGGGAAGGTTTATTCGATGGAATTTGCCTGCGGCAAGACCACACAAAAACTCGAGGTCATCGGCAAATCCAAAAGCACGGGCACGCTCATCATCTTCAAGCCGGACGCCGTGATTTTTACCCTTACCACCGAGTTCAAATTCGATGTGCTCGCCAACCGGCTGCGGGAACTGGCGTTTTTGAATCCGGGCATCGAAATCGTCCTGACGGATGAGCGGGACGAAAAGACCGAGACGTTCTTTTATCGGGACGGCATCGAGCAATTTGTCCGGCAATTGGCGCGATCCAAGCAGCCGCTGCATCCCAAGCCGGTTATGCTGACCGGAAAGCGGCAAAGCAAGGTGGATGGGACGGACGAGGACGTTTATGTGGATTGCGTGCTGCAATATACGGACAGCTACAACGACCAGATTCTTTGCTTCGCCAATTCCATTCCGAATCCGGACGGGGGCACGCATTTGACGGGGTTTCGTTCGGCGCTGACCCGCGCGATCAACCAGTACGCCAAACAAAACAATTTGTTGAAGGAAAAGGACCCGACCATTTCCGGCGACGACGTGCGCGAAGGGCTGGTGTGCGTGTTGAGCGTGAAACTGCCGAACCCGCGTTTCGAATCGCAGACGAAGGTGAAGCTGGTGAACACGGAAATTGACGGCATTGTGTCGTCCCTCGTTTATGACGGTCTGATGACATATTTCGACGCCAATCCGGGCGTGGCGAAGAAAATTGTGGAAAAAGGATTGCTCGCGGCCCGTGCGCGCGAAGCGGCCCGGAAGGCGCGTGAAACCGTGCGCAAAGGAGCGCTGACCGGGGGCGGGCTGCCCGGCAAGCTGGCTGATTGTTCGGACCGCGACCCGGCCAACACGGAATTGTTCATCGTGGAAGGCGATTCGGCAGGCGGCTCGGCAAAACAAGGCCGGGACCGGAAATTTCAAGCCATCCTGCCCATCCGCGGCAAGCTCATCAACGTGGAAAAAGCGCGGCTGGACAAGGTGCTTCAGAACAATGAAATCCGCACGATGATCACGGCGGTGGGGACTGGAATCGGGGACGGCGACGGCGAAGGGGCCTTCAACCTCGAAAAGCTGCGTTACCATAAGATCATCATCATGACGGATGCCGACGTGGACGGCTCGCACATCCGAACGTTGCTCTTGACATTTTTTTATCGCCAGATGGGCGGGTTGGTTAAGAACGGCTTTGTGTATATCGCCCAGCCGCCGCTCTACCAGATTGCGCGCAAAAAGCGGGTGGAATACGTGGACGACGACGCGCGGTTAAATAAAATTCTTATTGAACTGGGCACCGAAGAAGTGCGATTGCGAAATCTGGCGGATAAAAGGGAGCTTTCCCAGAAACAGCTCATGGAGATTCTGGAATTGCTCGAATCGCTGGATAAATACGCCATCGCCTTGAAACGGCATGGCGGCGATTTTGCCCAATACGTGGAGGAGCGGCAGAAAAAGACGGGCGACCTCCCCAAACATCTGGTCAAAGTGCGCGATGGCAATGATGAAACGGTCCATTATTTTCACAGCGAGGAGGAATTGGCTCATTTCAGCGGTAAAAATCCGGACTTGAAATTATTCGGCGGGGAGGAAGAGACCGAAACGGAAAAGAAAAACGGTTCCACCCGCCGCGCCCGGCACGTGGAATTGCATGAAAGCAAGGCCATCGGCGATGTGCTGGGCAAGCTGGATAAAAAAGGCTTCAGCATCGAACATTACGCCGCGCAGGACCAACCACTATTTGAACTCATTGAAGGAGAGGGCGACCGCCAGAACGTTAAACCGCTGTTTTCCATTCCCGAAATCCTGGCGGCGGTGAAGGAAGTGGGCCGTCGGGGCCTGACCATCAAACGATTCAAGGGACTTGGCGAAATGAATCCCGCCGAATTGTTTGAAACCACCATGGACCCCGCGCGCCGCAAACTGCTGCGCATTGACCTGACCGACGCCGTGGAAGCGGAGGAAATGTTCACCAAATTGATGGGCGAGGAAGTCGAGCCGCGCCGCCAGTTCATTGAGGACAATGCGCTGAACGTGCGCAATCTGGATATTTGAAAAAAGGGGGTAAAAACATGGCAGATAAAAATTCCGAGCAATTGCCGCCGACGAACACGCCGTTGTTCGCCGCTGGCGAAAAGATTGCCAAGGTCAACGTGGCGGACGAAATCAAAAATTCGTTTCTTGACTATTCGATGTCGGTCATCATTTCCCGCGCCCTGCCCGATGCGCGGGACGGGCTGAAACCGTCCCAGCGCCGCATTTTGTTTGCGATGAATGACCTGGGCGTGATGCCCAATCGAAAGCATCTCAAGTGCGCCAAGATCGTTGGCGAGACGATGGGCAATTACCATCCGCACGGCGACCAGGCGATTTACCCGACGCTCGTTCACATGGCCCAGCCGTGGGCCATGCGCGAGCGGCTGGTGGATGGGCAGGGCAATTTCGGTTCGGTGGAAGGGGACCCACCGGCGTCCATGCGTTATACCGAGGCGCGGCTTGCGCATCTTGGCGCCGTTCTGATGGAGGACATGGACCAGGACACGGTGGATTTTGTCCCCAATTACGACGAAACACGCACGGAACCAACGGTTTTCCCGGCGGCGTTTCCCAACCTGCTGGTCAATGGCGGCACGGGCATTGCCGTGGGCATGGCCACGAACATTCCGCCGCACAACCTCGGCGAAATCATTGACGGCATTTGCGCGCAAATTGACGATTCGAACATCACGGTCAAGGGCCTGATGAAATTCATCAAGGGGCCTGATTTTCCGACCGGCTGCATGGTGTGCGGCCTGGATGTCATCCGCGAATATTTCACGAGCGGGCGCGGCAGCATCAAGATTCGCGGGAGGGTGGGTGTGGAGCAGCTCAAGGGCGGGCGGGAACAAATCGTGGTTACGGAAATTCCGTATGGCGTCAACCGCGCCCTGCTGGTGGAGCGAATCGCGGCGCTGGTCAATGAAAAGACGCAGGGATTTACGGACATCACCGCGGTGCGGGATGAATCGGACGTCCGCACGCGCGTGGTGGTGGAGCTGAAGCGGGAGGCGATTGCGAAGGTGGTCATCAACAATTTGTTCAAGCAGACGGCGCTGGAAACGAGTTTTGCCGTCAACATGCTGGCGATTGACCATGGCAGGCCCAAGACGCTCGGCCTCAAGGAACTGAACAATTGTTACATTGAACACCGCCGCGAAGTGGTCCTTCGCCGGACGCGGTTTCAACTGCAAAAGGCGGAGGAACGGGCGGAATTGCTGGAAGGCTATCTCATTGCGCTGGCCAACCTGGATGAGTTCATCAAGATCATCCGCGGCAGCCGCACGCGGGAGGAGGCGCGCGTGAAATTGCTCGCGTTCGAGTGGACGCAAAAGCAGGTGGAGCGATGGGGTATCGTGATTCGCAATGAATCCCGGATTGTGAAGGGCCGTTATGGCCTGACCGAGCGGCAGGTGGACGCGATTCTGGAATTGCGCCTGTATCAATTGACGGCGCTGGAAATCGGCAAAGTCGAAGGCGAATACAAGGAACTGCTCAAGCGCATCGAGGACCTCATGGACATCCTGAAGCGCGAAGCGCGGGTGCTGGGCATCATCAAGGCGGAACTCAAGGCGATCCGCGAAAAATACGCAACGCCGCGCCTGACCGAACTGGTCCCTGACGAGGGCGAGATTGCGATTGAAGACCTCATTGCCAACGAAGGCGTCATCATCACGCTCACCCACAATGGCCTGATCAAGCGCACCAATATCTCGAGCTACCGGGCACAGCGACGCGGCGGCAAGGGGGTCATTGGGATGACAACACGGGAGACCGCCACGGACGAGGACAAGGATTTCATTGAACATCTGTTCACGGCCGGCACCCACGATTATTTGATGTTTTTCACCAACACCGGCCGGGTTTATGTGGAGCGGGTCCACGAAATTCCGGACATGGGCCGGGCGGCCAAGGGCCGCAGCATTGCGAATTTGCTGGAACTCAAGTCCGGCGAAACGATCGCCGCGCTCATTCGCGTTGTTTCAAAAACAAACGCGAACAAGGAGGACCTGACCTGGACGCAGGAAGGTTTTGTGTTCTTTAGCACGCGGCAGGGAACCGTGAAAAAGACCGCTCTCACGGATTTTGCGAACGTCCGCAAGGGCGGCATCATAGCCATTGGCATTGAGCAGGGCGACACGCTCATTGACGTTAAATTGACAACGGGACGCGACGAGGTTGTTCTGATCACGCGCGACGGCATGAGCATCCGCTTCAACGAGGAGCAGGCGCGCCCGATGGGCCGCCCGGCGGCCGGCGTGCGGGGCATTCACTTGTCCAAGGGAGATGAAGTCGTGGCACTCGCGATTGTCGTTCCGGATGCCAAACTTCTTGTTGCGGGCGAGCATGGCATCGGCAAACGCACGGGCTTTGACGAATACCGCGTCCAGTCGCGCGGTGGCAAGGGGATTATCACCATGAAAACCACCGAAAAGACCGGCGCGGTGGTCGGCGCATTGACGGTGCGGGACAATGACGAAATCATGCTCATTACCTTCAAAGGCCAGATGGTGCGCACGCGCGTCAGCGACATCCGCGAAGCCGGTCGCAATACCCAGGGCGTAAAACTGGTGGGATTGGATGGAGGCGACAAGTTGCAGGCCATCGCGCCGGTGATTGGCGAGGAAAAAGAAGATTCATTGAGCGCGGATGGCGCCCAATGACTGGAATGCGGTGAATAATCCATTCAAACTGGGGGTTTTGGGTTCGGGCAAAGGTTCCAACTTCATTGCCATCGCCGATGCCGCGGCCGCGGGCCGGATTCCGGCGCAAATTGCCATTGTGCTGAGTGACGTGGAAGTCGCCCCGATTTTATCCCTTGCCCGTGCCCGGAACATTCCGGCGCAATTCATTCCGCCGGGTAAATTCCGCACAAAACTGGACGAGGACTCCGAACGTGCGTTTGTGCATGCATTGCAGGAGGCGAAAGTGGACCTGATTGTGCTGGCGGGATTCATGCGGGTGTTGAAGGGGGATTTTCTGCGGGCGTTCGAGGGACGGATCGTGAACATTCATCCTTCACTCCTGCCGTCGTTTCCAGGGCTGGAAGCGTGGAAACAGGCCCTGGATCATGGCGTGAAGGTGACCGGCTGCACGGTGCATTTTGTGGATGCCGGGGTGGATGCCGGCCCGATCATCGGCCAGGAAATCGTGCCGGTGCTGGACGACGACACACCCGAAAGGCTCCATCAGCGCATCCACGCCGCCGAGCATGATCTGTATCCCAAATGCGTCGCGGCGATTGCGCGAGCAGACATTGCGGTCACCGGACGGCGGGTACTGTGGAAAACCGGCCACAATGCGACTGTTCCAGGTTCCACGTAAGCGCCAACACTCCGGTCCGCCGGCGATGCCGCGCCCAACGATCACAGCCATGAAATCAAAAAAGAAGAAGATGGCATTTCCGCGGCGAACCTGGCAGATTCATCCGGCGACGCGCGTGGAAAAATCGGCAAAGGTGTATTCACGTCGGCGCGCGAAACAGGCTTTGCAAAGACGGGAACCGGCGTGAGTGGAAACTGGACCATGAGCAACAAGTTAAAGTTTGGCCTGCCCAAGGGCAGTTTGCAGGACGCCACCATTGAGAAGATGGCGAAAGCAGGCTTCAACATTTCCATCAGCAGCCGCTCGTATATTCCGTCGGTTGATGATGATGAAATGGAGGTGCGGCTGATTCGGGCGCAGGAAATCAGCCGTTACGTTGAACACGGGTATTTGGATTGCGGCATCACCGGCCATGACTGGGTGATCGAAAACGGCTCGAGAGTCCACGAAGTGGGCGCGTTTTTGTTCAGCAAAGCGACGCGGCGGCCCGCGCGCTGGGTTCTGGCGGTGCCGGAGAATTCCAGGATCAAGTCGGTGAAGGACCTGGAAGGCAAGCGGATTGCCACGGAAGTTGTCAACCTCACAAAAAAGTACCTGCGCAAGCATGGGGTAAAGGCGGAGGTGGAATTTTCGTGGGGGGCGACGGAAGTCAAGGCGCACGAACTGGTGGATGCGATTGTGGAGGTCACGGAAACCGGCTCGTCGCTACGGGCCAACAAATTGCGCATCGTGGAGGAATTGTTGGTGTCCACGCCGCGGTTGATTGCCAATCACGAATCGTGGAAAGAGCCGTGGAAACGCGGGAAAATTGAAACGCTGGCGATGCTGCTCAAAGGCGCGCTCGACGCCGAGGCCAAGGTGGGCCTCAAGATGAACATTGCCGAAAACAATCTTGCCCGGCTGTTGCGGGAATTGCCGGCGTTGCGCAATCCCACAATCTCCAACTTAAGCCTGAAAGGATGGGTGGCCGTGGAAACGATTATTGACGAACATATCGTCCGGGAATTGATTCCCCAATTGAAGGCCGCCGGCGCCGAAGGCATCATCGAATATCCGTTGAACAAGGTGGTTTATTAAAATTTTCGTTGGCAAACGGGGCATTTTCAGCTAACTGATGGGCAATCCTGTATGGGTTCACTCAAAAAACGCCGCAAGGCGAAAATCAACAGACATAAACGGCGCAAGAAGCTGCGCATGCATCGTCACAAGAAGCGCACCTGGCAGGCGTAGCCGCCGCGCGGTTTGTGAGCGTTCTCAAAACCATTGTCCGGCAAAAGGAGCGCGAGATTGCGGCTTTGCCACCCCGGATCATCGCCGCCGGCGATTTGCGCGACCTGCTGCTGGAACGGGATGACCGGCGCGACTTCCTGGCGACGCTCCGCAAACCCCGTCCGGGAGCGATGGCGCTGATTGCCGAGGTCAAAAGGGCGTCGCCGTCCGCGGGAGTAATTTGCGCTGACTTTGATCCGGCGCGCATTGCCCGTGAGTATGAGACGGCGGGTGCCAGTTGCATTTCGGTGCTGACGGATGAAAAATTTTTCCAAGGTTCGTTGGATTATCTGCGGCGGGTTCGGCAGGAGACCGGGCTGCCGCTGTTGCGCAAAGATTTCATCATTGACGAGCGGCAGATTGCCGAATCCATCGAATGGGGCGCTGACGCGATCCTGCTGATTGTGGCGATCCTGAACGACGACCGGTTGCGGCGATTCCATGCGCTGAGCGTTGAAGCGGGCCTGGCGGCGCTCGTGGAAGTCCATGATGAAAACGAATTGCAGCGGGCGTTGACGATCGGGGCAACCTTGATTGGAATCAACAACCGCGATTTAAAAACGTTCACGGTGGACCTGGCAACCACCGAAATGCTGGCCTCAAAAATCCCTTCCCGCGGCAACAAAGCGCCGCTGCTCGTAGCCGAAAGTGGAATCCATACCCGCGCCGACGTTGACCGTCTCCGGCGCTGCGGCGCCAATGCAATCCTGGTGGGAGAGTCGCTGCTCCGGGGCGGCAACATTCAGGCGAAAGTTCGCGAATTGATCGGGTAATCAGCGGGACCGGCCGGTTCTATTTTTTGTTGGCCGCGACTTGTCCGGCCAGGCGAATGGCGGCAATCGTGGAGGATGGATTGGCGATTCCTTTGCCGGCGATGTCGTAGGCGGTGCCATGGTCGGGGGACGTGCGAATAAACGGCAGACCCAGCGTCCAATTGACGCCGGTATCGAAGGCCACGGCTTTCAGCGGGGCCAATCCCTGGTCGTGATACATGGCTACGACGGCGTCAAAGTCGCCGCGCAACGCGTAATGGAACACCGTATCGCCACTGAGAGGCCCGACCACGTCCAGCCCGCGTGCTTTTGCGGCGGCAATTGCCGGCGCGATCACTTTGCCTTCCTCGCCGCCAAACTCCCCGCCTTCGCCGGCATGAGGATTGAGTCCGCAGACGGCGAGACGCGCGCGCCGCAAACCGAGGTCGTGGCAGGCTTTGCCGGCCAGTTCAATCGCCAGCAGGATTTTTTCCATCGTCAGCTTTTTAGGGATGGATTTGATGGAAATGTGAATGGTGGCCAAGGCGACCCGCAGCCAGCGGCCCTTGTCGTCATGACCGAGCAGCATCATCGCCGTGCGGCGGGCGTTTGACAATTTGGATAGGAATTCGGTCTGTCCGACAAAACCTTTATGGCCGGCACGGATGATGGCGGCCTTGTTGACCGGCGCCGTGACCAGCGCCGCAAGTTCGCCTTGCAAGCACCGCGCGGCGCCTTCGCGCAGGGCGGCCATGGCGGCATTGGCGGCAGCCGGCGCGCCGGCCGGCAAATCGGACGGCAACGGTTTGCCCGGCGGATTGAGGACAAAAAATCTTCCCGCGTCGAAACCGGAGGATGCGGAAAATGGTTTGAGGGGCAGATGGACGGAAAACTTCCGATTGGCCCGCTGGAGCGCGCCGGCGTCTCCGATGAATAGATAGCAAGCCCGATTGTTTTTTGACTCGGCGGCAACGGCTTTAAGCGCCACCTCCGGCCCGACACCCGTTACGTCTCCGAGGGCAATGCCCAGCCAGGGCGGAGCGCCCGATTGCCGATGGCGGCCTGCAGAGAATGCTTTGACCATGCTCCTCCTGGAAAAATGCTCAAAAGAAGCGGACGAACGTGGTCCTTTTCAGCGAATCAATCCATTGCTTTTCGAGCCGCGCCTGTTCCTGTGAACGCAGGGTGGCTTCGATCTCGCTTCGGACGTGACCCAACGGCCGGACATGCGCCGGGCGCCTGCCTTCCACAAGCATGATATAACAGGCGTCGGGCGTTTCAATGACATCACTCACTTGTCCGGCCTTGAGCGCAAAAGCTGCATGGGCCAATTCCTTCCGCAACACCGTCCGTTCCACCCAGCCCCATTCGCCGCCCGCCGCCTTTTGCGAACCTTGGGAATACTCCGCAGCCATGGCCGCGAAGGACGCGCCCGCCCGGATTTTAGCGAGGATGAATTGGGCCCGTGCCAGGGCGTTCGTATCATCGGGCGCAGCCTTGTTCAGCACAATCATGCGCAATTTGACCTGGTCACCGGCGTGGAAATCGGCCCGATGCGCCTGATAATATTGTTCGATTTGGAATGGGGAAACGACGATCTGTTGCAAAACTTTTTGGCGGCGCAATGCGGTTTCAATGTATTGATCGCGGACATTGCGGCGGAATTGTTCCAGAGTCTCGCCCTGGGCTTGCAAGGTTTTCATCAATGTTACCCGGTCGCCGTATTCGGAGCGGATGCGCGCATTGACCATTTCATCCACCGCGGTGGGAGGAAGCTGATAGCCGGCTGTGTCGAAGTAATGCAGGATCAACTGGCGTTCCACGAGCAATTCCAGGCTGTTGGTGAGCACGGCGTTGAGTTTTTGCTGAAATTCCGGGGAATCGGATTGATATTCGCTGCCCAGCGCATTGACCGCCGGCGCGGCAAAATTCCGCACCTGCCAGCTTGTGATAACGGCGGTATTGACGATGGCAACAATGCCATCCACCAATTCAGCGCGCGCCGCCGCCGCGGACAATACGAAAAACAACAATACAAACCGGGACAACTTCATCTTCGGCGCGAAGTCTAACAACACATCCTCCACCGTCAAAGCATTTGCATCCACGGATGCGCCTTGTCCACCGCTTCAGGGCTTGTCGAGCAAATAAATGACACCACCGATGACGGCCGAAGCCAGGACGGCCACTGCCACCGACCATGCCAGCATGTGCATTTGCCGGCGCCGGAGGGACGCCCCGCCTTGCCCTGGAAAAAGATAAAATCGTTCCTCGTCGTTATTGTGCCGTCTTTTTCGAGAACGGCTTGCGGATTCCGCATGCATATTTTTTAAGGCCGACAATCTCTGAAACGACAAATCTGTTTTTTTCCGCGGGCGCCATCCGCCTGATGAATGCCCGGCCACCGATTCGCTAAAATCTCTTCACCATTGCGCCGTCCGTTGGACGGGGCGATGCTGGTCCAACTCAAAGCGATTGCCGCGCCCAAAGGGACACGGCAAACCAATGCCATGCTGCCGTCCAGGACCACTGAGGTTTTGGCGGCTTATCGCGGCATCCAAGCTTCCCGACGCTTCGCGGCAACTGGCTTCATCTCCAATGGCCTTCGACCCAAACCCAACCGCCCGGGCGATGCCGCCAGTGGCCGGGCACCCAATGGACGCCCGGTCTTCCCCAAGTCCACCGTCCGGGCACCCAAACCCAGTTTCCACCGCGCCATGACCATGCTCCCGCGATCCACACGTATTCAATTCCCGGCGATGGCGGCCGGACTTCAATCCGGGCGGGCGGCGGTTCGGTGCGAGTAGTCACCACCACGGTTTGGCCGCGCGCAGGCCGGTAAACCGTTCTGGTCACACATCCGGCCAGAAGCGGCAGGCCGACTGCCACAATCATTGTCTTTACGAATGTTGTTCTTTTCATAGCGTTTCCAGTATGGACGGCAATTTCCGAATCACGTTACAAGATTTTTTCACTTTTGCAAGAGGCTGGCAATGCTGCCAGCCCGTCAATGAACATCCACCCTTCGGACGGGGGCGTGAGGGGGCGGCTTCAACAAAAATATCAGCGGCACACAGCACAATACAAGCAATCCGAAATAACGAAATGTATCCACGAAACCCCACAAGTGGGATTGCCGGTTCAGAACGTTGTAAAAAATGGCCCAGGCGCGGTGAATGGCAGCCACGGGATCGCCATGCCTCTCGAGCATGGTTCGCGCGGCCCCAAACCGGCGCGTGAAGAGGGGATTGGACGGCGTCAGATGGCCGGCCAGAAGAGCTTGATGCACTTGCGTCCGCCGGGCCACAAGGGTGGTCACCAGGGCAATGCCCACGCTGCCGCCGAGGTTGAGCATCAGGTTGTAGAGGCCGGTGCCGCTCCCAATATCCCGCTGCCGCAATTGGCTCATGGTCACGGTGGTCAGCGGCACAAAAATGAAACTGATGGCTACTCCATTCAAAACCGTCGGCAACACGATGCTGGCGAAGCTCACCTGCAAATTGATGCGTCCGAGCAAAAAAGCGGAAAAGCTGAGCAGCGAAAACCCCAACAACAACATCCAGCGCGTGGGAACGCGCCCCACCAGCCGCCCGACAAAAAACGTGGTGACAAATGCCGCCGCTCCGCGCGGACTGAGCGCGTAACCGCTTTGCAGGGCCGGATAACCCATCAGCGTTTGCAGGAACAAGGGCAATTCGGCCGTCGTGCCATAGAGGATGAGGCCGACCACTGTCATCAAAACAACGCCGACCGCAAAATTTCGGCTCCGGAAAATCCGCAAATTGACCAGCGGATGTTCCACATTGAATTCACGGATGATGAAGGCGATCATGGCCGCCGCGGAAACGGCCAGAAACCACCGCACCCAGGCGGCCCCCAGCCAGTCCGCTTCCTGCCCCTTGTCCAGAACAATTTGCAGCGTGGCCAGCCACACGGCCAGCAGCGCGAACCCCAAAACGTCAATCGCGGCCTTGACGTTGCGTTTGATGTAGGGCGGGTCTTCGACGAGCCATTCGGCCAGAAAGATCGCCAGCAGGCCCACGGGCAGGTTGATGTAAAAAATCCAGCGCCACGAGTAATTGTCGGTTATCCAGCCACCGAGCGTCGGCCCGATGATGGGCGCCACCACGACCGCCTGGGCAAAAGTGGCCATGGCGATGCCGCGTTTGTGAGGCGGAAAGCTTTCGAGCATCACGGCTTGCGCGATTGGCACCATCGCCCCGCCTCCCGCGCCCTGCACGATGCGCGCCAGAATCAACATGGGCAGGCTTGGGGACATTCCACACAACACCGAGGCGAAGGTGAACATGCCGATGCACGAAATCAACAGGCGCTTCCGCCCGAAGTAGTTGGAAAGCCAGCCGGTCATCGGCAGAATGATGGCGTTGGCGACGAGATAACTCGTCAGCACCCAGGTTGCCTGGTCCGGCGTGGATGAAAGACTGCCGGCAATGTGCGGCAGCGCAATGTTGGCGATGGAGGTGTCGAGCACCTGCATGAAGGTGGCCAGCATGACGCCCACCGCCACCAACCAGGGGCTGTGGCGCGGATGCCATTCCTGGCGGACTGCGTCGGGCATGCCTAGCCTCCGGCGTCCTGCAGTTTGACAATCAAACGAAACGCCGCCGCCGCGCCGCCGGCCAGAAGAATCACGGCAATTACGACGGCAAAACCCGGCACGCGGAGTGCCGAAACGCGCACGCCCGGCTCGACCGACAGCCCCGGTCCCATGGACCTGTCCGCCGGCAACGGTTCGTCAAACAATATTTTCACGGGCACCCGCTGGACGACTTTCACGTAGTTGCCGGTGGCATTTTCCGGCGGCAGCAGGCTGAACGCTTCGCCGCTGCCCGATTGAATACTGTCCACATGCGCCCGGAAAGTCCGTCCGCCGAGCGCGTCAATTGAGACGATGGCCTCCTGGCCCGGTTTCATGTTCTTCAACTGCGTCTCCTTGAAATTGGCAATCACCCAGACATTTGTTGGCACAATGGACATCACAATCTGGCCTGTTTCCACATAGTCGCCGGTCTCAACCTGCTTGCGCGTCACGCGGCCATCGGCGGGGGCAAAAATTTTTGTGTAGGACAAATCCAATTGCGCGGCGTTCATGGCCGCGGTGGATTGGTTGACCTGGGCGAGCATCGCGCCAGCTTCGGCGGCCGCCACGTCCAGTTGCGCCTGCGCCTCATTGACTTTGGAGGCATCCGATGCCGCCTTGTCGCGCGCCGCCTGCTCATCCGCCGCCGCTTTGTCCGCCGCCGTCTTGAATTGATCGAATTCCTGCGGCGAAATGGTGTGCTGCTTGAGCAACTCCCTTGCCCGGTTAAAATCCGCCGCAGCCTGTTTCGCCGTGGCGGCGGCTGCGGCGGCGTCGGCCTTGGAGCGCTTCACGTCGGCCCTGGCGGTCGCAACCTTGGCCTTCATCAATTGATAGCCGGCGACCGCCGCCTTGTAATTGGACTTGCCAGCCTCCAAAAGGGTCTGCTTTTGTGACAGCGTCACTTTGTAATCGGACGGGTCCAGTTCAAGAAGCGCCTGGTTGGAGTGGACCATTTCGTTGTCGTTGACGTAAACCGCAGCCACCTGGCCGTCCACGCGCGGAGCGATTGAAACGACGTTGCCGGCAATAAAGGCGTCATCCGTGGACTCGTAGGTAAAGGCAAACACGAGATATCGCAGTCCCAGGAACAGAACAACGGCCAGGATAACCGCAGCCGGAAGAAGAAAAACGGGCCTGGCAATAACGGCCAGCCGTTTTCCGGCGAGCGGTTGCGGTGGCGCGGCGGGAGCGGCAGGGTGGCTCTCACTCATAAAAAGCGTCACTTCCCCGGCGAATTCTCACGCCAGCCGCCGCCCAAAGCCTGGTAGAGGTTGATCAAGTTAAATAAACGCGAATACCGGGATTGAATGAGGCTTTGGCGCACGCTGTCAAGCGCCTCGCGCGCGGCCAGCACGTCCAACTGGCTGTCAACGCCATGACTGAATAACGCCTGGGCAAGCTGATAATTTTTTCCGTCAGCCGCGACAAGCCCTTCATTGGCCGACAACTGGATTTTCAGGTTTGTCCGCGCCGCGAGGGAGTCGGCAACCTCGCGAAAAGCCGTTTGGACAGCCTTCTGGTATTGAGCGGCGGCAATCAATTTTTGGGCCTTGATGGCCTGGAGTTCGTCCCACGCCGTTCTCGCGCCAAAGATCGGCCAGACGATTTGCGGCGAAAAAGCCCACGTCTCCGAGCCGGGCGCAAAAAGACTTTCGAGGGTGGTACTGGCGGTGCCGGCGGAACCGGTGAGTGTGACAGTGGGGAAAAATGCGGCGCGGGCGGCGCCGATGTTTGCATTGGCGGCCTTGAGTTGATGCTCGGCTTCCAGAATGTCCGGGCGGCGTTCCAACAGGTCCGAAGGCAGGCCCGCCGGAATGTCTGCCAGGCAGATTTTCGGATTGAAGGGTTTTGCTGGGGTGAGACCGTTAGGCAAAGGCCGGCCCACCAGAAGCGCCAGCGCGTCCCTGGCCTGCACAAACTGTTGTTGATAATTGGCGACGAGGACGCGGTCAATGTCCATCTGCGCCTGGACGGCATTCAACTGAATGTCCGAGAGCACGCCCTCGTCGTGACTGCGCTGGCTTAATTCATAGTCCGTGTTGGCGGCGGCCAATGTTTCGCGGGCAACGGACAGTTGATCCGCGGCTTCCCGTTCCATCAGATACGCGCCTGCCACTTGTGAAACGAGGGCGATTTGGGCGCTTTTGCGGGCTTCTTCGCTCGCAAAATATGTTTCCAATGCCTGCCTCTTCAAACTGCGCACACGGCCAAAGAGGTCCAATTCATAGGAAGCGACCCCCAGATTTACGTTGTACTGGCTGTAGGTGGTTGAATTGCCGTGTCCCGCATAACCATACGCGATGCGCTGGCGTGTGGCATTGGCGTTGATGTTCCCAGTGGGAATCAATGCATTGCCTTGAACGGCGTATAAGGCGCGGGTTTGCTGCACGTTCAACGTAGCGGCGCGTAAATCCGGATTGTTGCTCAAAGCCAGGGTGATGAGTTGCCGCAGCCGCGCGTCGCGGAAAAATTGGCGCCATCCGATGTCGGCGGCCCGGATCGTGGCGTTGGTTGGGCCTGCGGCCTGCCGCGCTTCCGCCGGCCATGCCGGGGCAATGGCGGGCGCCGGACGCTGATATTTCGGTATCAGCGTGCAGCCGGCCAGCGCCAGGCCCGCGATCACGGCAAACATGGAAAGAGGCTTTCTCATGAATGTTCCCTGTCATTTTGCCCGCCGCCTGGCTCCTGCCCGGCAGGGCCTTTCGGAACAGACCGGCTGGGTTTGAAGCCAAAAAGACGGCGCACCACCACATAGAAGATGGGGACAAACAACAATGAAAAAATTGTTGCCGAAATCATGCCGCCGGCCACGCCGGTGCCGATGTCATGGCGGCTGGCGGACCCGGCTCCAGAACCCAATGCCAGCGGGGAAACGCCAAGAATAAAGGCAAGCGACGTCATCAGGATGGGCCTCAAGCGCAGATGGGCCGCCTCGAGCGTGGCCTCGATCACGCCCTTGCCGGCAGCCTGGGCGTCCTTGGCAAATTCGACAATCAGAATGGCGTTCTTTGCCGACAAACCGACGATGGTCAGGAGACCGACCTTGAAAAAGACATCGTTGGGAAGGCCGCGAAACCCCGCCCCCAGCACGGAGCCGAGGATGCCCAGGGGGACAATCAGGATCACGGCCACGGGAATGGACCAATTTTCGTAGAGGGCGGCCAGCGCGAGGAAAACCACAATCAATGACAACGTAAACAACAGGGGCGCTTGTTTGGCGGAAAGCAGTTCCTGATAGGATTGGCCGGTCCATTCGTAGCCGAAGCCGGCGGGCAATTTTGCGACAAGGCGCTCCATTTCGTTCATGGCCTGCCCGGTGCTCCTGCCCGGCGGCGCGGACCCGACCATTTCCAAGGCTGGGAATCCGTTGTATTCCTGCAAATTCGGCGACCCGTAAATCCAATGGACGCTCGCCAAACCAGCCAGCGAAACCATCTTGCCCTGTTCATTACGCACGAACACCCGGCCAATGTCCTGCGGCTGCATCCGAAATGGGGCAGCCACCTGGGCAATCACGCGCTGGACACGGTTGCCGTCCACGAAGTTATTGATGTAGAACGAGCCAAAACACGTCTCCAGCGTCTGGTTCAAGCCGGCCAGCGAAACGCCCAGGGCTTCAGCCTTTGTTTTGTCAATATCAATTCTAAGCTCCGGGGTGTCTTCCAGGCCCTGCATTCGCAACTGAACGATGTTCGCGTTCGTTGCGGCCATCGCGATCAACTCCCCCTGCGCGTTCATCAGCGCCGCATGACCCAGCCCGGCGCGGTCTTCCAGCTCCAGGTCGAAACCCGATGAAATGCCCAGCTCCGGGATGGGCGGCGGGTTGAACGGAAAGATGACGGCGCCACGAATCCCGCTGAAGGCGCCGAACGCGCGTCCAATCACCGCCTGCACCGAATGTTGCGCTCCGTGGCGTTCGCTCCAAGGCTTGAGATGCACGAAAGCAAGGGCGGAATTCTCGCCGCGCCCGTTGAAGCTGAAGCCGGCCACGTCCACCATTCCGGCAACCTCCGACTGTTTGAGATAGAAATTTTCGACCTGCTTGAGCACGTCAACGGTCCGCTGCTGGGTGGCGCCCACGGGCAATTGAATACCGGTGATGAAATAACCCTGGTCTTCGTCCGGAAGAAAGGCCGACGGCAATCGCACGTAAAGCAGGCCCACCGCCGCCAGGATGGCCAGGTAAATGAACAAGTATCGCGGCGCATGACGGAGGATTCCGGCCAACAGGCCTTCATAGTTCTTTCGCGTGCTGAGGAATCCGCGGTTGAACCAGCCAAAAAATCCGGCTTTTCGCAGATGATGGCCCTTTTCGACCGGAGTAAGCAACGACGCACACAACGCAGGCGTCAGCGACATGGCCAAAAAGATGGAAAACAACATGCAGGAAACCATGGTCACCGAAAATTGGCGATATATGGCGCCGACGGACCCGCCAAAAAACGCCATTGGAATAAACACAGCCGTCAGCACGAGAGAAATGCCGATGAGCGCGCCAGTAATCTGCCGCATCGCTTTGATGGTGGCCTCCCGCGGCGCCAAGCCCTCCTCGCTCATGATCCGTTCCACGTTTTCCACCACCACAATGGCGTCGTCCACCAATTCCCCGACCGCCAGCACCATGCCAAAGAGCGACAGCACGTTGATTGAAAATCCCAACGCGTACAGCACCGCAAACGTGCCCAACAACGCCACGGGAATGACAACCGTGGGAATGATCGTGGCGCGGAAATTCTGCAAAAACAGGAAGATAATCAGGAACACCAGAATGATGGCTTCGATCAGGGTGGTAACGACTTCCTGGATCGAAATGCGCACAAATTCGGAACTGTCATAGGGAAAATCCACACTCACGCCCGGTGGAAAAAACCGTGACAGTTCCTTGACTTTGGCATAAACGGCGTTGGCCGTGGCGATGGCATTGGCCGAAGGGGAGAGGCGGATGCCGACCGCCGCCGCCGGACGTCCGTTCACACGCGCCCGGAATGAATAAGTCTCGCCTCCCAATTGCACGGTCGCCACGTCACGCAAGTAAACGCGCGATCCATCGGGGTTGACGCGCAACAGGATGTTTTGAAATTGCTTGACCGTTTCCAGCGTGCTTTGGCCCTGCAAGGTGATGTCAATTTCCTGGCCGTTGACGGCGGGCGCCTCGCCCAATGCGCCGGCTGGCACCGGCTGGTTTTGCGCCTGCACGGCGCTGATGACATCGCTGACGTCCAGGCTGTAGCTTTCCAGTTTGGACGGATCGAGCCAGATTCGCATGGCATATTGCGTCCCGAAGAGATCCGCCTCGCCCACTCCGGTTACGCGCCGGATCGGGTCCAGAATGGTTGCCGATATAAAGTTCCCCAGTTTGACGGCTCCCATGTTGGCGTTTGTGGACGAGAGGGCGAAAAACATGAGAAAATTCCTCGTGGACTTCGCCACGGTAACCCCCTGCTGCTGCACGGTGGCCGGCAGGCTCGGCATGGCCAGTTGCAGCTTGTTCTGGACCTGCACCTGCGCAATATCGGGGTTCGTTCCCGGCTGGAAATACAGCGTAACGGTGGATTGACCGCTGGAACTGCTGCCCGATGACATGTAGAGCAGATTGTCAATTCCGTTCATCTGCTGCTCGATCACGGATGTGACGGTGTTCTGCACCGTTTCCGCGGAGGCCCCCGCGTAAGTGGCATTGATCGCTATGGAAGGCGGCGCGACCCTGGGATATTCCTCCACGGGCAAATGCGTGATGGCCATGGCGCCAGCCATCATGATCAGCAGCGCTATCACCCAGGCGAAAATCGGACGATCAATGAAAAATTTGGGCATGACGTTGTCCCTGGAAACTTTTTAGCGCTGGCCGGGCGCCGGCGGACCTCCGCGTTGCGGCGGAGGTGGATTGCCGGAACCGGCAGGAACCGGCTGTACGGCCATGCCGGGACGGACTTTCTGGAGGCCTTCGGTAATCACCCTGTCGCCGGCCTCAAGTCCCGTGCTGATAATCCAATCGTTGTGCCAGGCGGTGTTGGCCTCGACATCGCGTTGCTCGACCTTGTTTTCCTTGTTCACCAACATGACGGTCGCCATGCCGCTGGGACCAAACATGACCGCCTGCTGCGGCACAACGAGCGCCTGGCGGTTGACCGCCTCCTCGAACCGGCCTTCGACAAACATTCCCGGCAACAATAAATGGTCCGGATTGGGCACTTCGGCGCGCAGCAGGATCATTCCGCTGCTGGGGTCCACTGAAACGTCCGAGAAAAGCAACTTGCCCGGGTGTGGGTAAGCGCTGCCGTCATCCAGCATGAGCGTGACTTTCGCCTCGCCCGGTCCAATGCTTTTCAGTTGTCCTTTTTTCATTTCCTGCCGGAGATGAAGGTATTCGGCGCTCGATTCCGTAAAATCGAAATAGACCGGGTTCAATTGCTGAACGACCGCCATTTCCGTGGCCGCCGTCTGGCTGACCAGAGCGCCCTCGGTGACCAGCGCGGCGCCAATCCGTCCGTCAATTGGGGAGGTTACGGTCGCATAGCCGAGGTTAAGTTTTGCGGTTTCCAAATCCGCCCGGGCGCTCAGCAAAGCGGCCGTCGCCTGGTCCGCCGCCGAGACGGCATTGTCATAATCTTGTTTGCTGACGGCGTTGATGGCGACCAGCGGCTTGTACCGCTGCTCCAGTTGACTCGTCTGCTTCGCGTTTGCCCGCGCTTTGGCCACCGCCGCCTTGGCGCTGTCATACGCCGCCTGGAAGGGGGCGGGGTCAATTTGAAACAGTGTCTCCCCCGCCTTCACTTCCGACCCCTGCTTGAATTGCTGTTCCAAAACAATGCCTGTCACTCGCGCGCGAACTTCCGCAATTCGGACGGGATCAATCCGCCCTGGCAGGTCCGTGGTGACGGTGACGGTTTGCGGCTTGACCACGACAACGCCGACCTGCGGCGGCGGCATTTGGAAGGCCGGCTGATGGCGTCCGCAGCCGGCCAGCAAGCACGCCAGCAAAACCGGCACGATTGCCGCGCCTCCAACTGTAAATTTTTGAAGTAATTTCATTTTAGTTCGCCGTAATTCGAGTGTTCACGGTTTCCTCCCTTTCACGCTTTTTTTGGCCGCCGCCCCCGCGAGAAACAGGTCCGCCAGGCGCCGGGCCGCTTTCCTGTCAAGACGGTAATGGGGAATGAGCAGGTGGGCCGTCAGATAGAAATTCGTCAGTCCGTAAAAGCCGTAGGCCAGATCGCGGCTTTCGAAACGATTATCCAATTCGCCGGCCGCCTGCGCGTCCTGCATTAGCGAATGGAAAAATTCCATGTTGCGCCGGCATTTATCAAAATGGCAGAGGCCCGGCGGCACCTCGCCTGGCGCGGCGTAGGCCGTCGAAAAGGCGATGCGCGTCAACTCGCGGTTGTGATGAAAGTAGCCGAAGAGCGCCGTCAGGATTTCCACCAGCTTTTCCCGAATCCCGCGTCCCCGGGCCGCCGCTTCCCGGACGACCTGAAAACGTCCGTCATGGGCCTGGTTGACGAGCGCGTCGAACAATCCGGCCTTGTCCCGGAAATGATAATACAGGGCGGGCTTGGAGACCCTGGCGTCGCCGACAATCCGTTGCACGGAAGTGGCGGCATAGCCGGCATTGGCAAAATGCTTGAGCGCCGCGCGCAGAATCTGCTCGCGCGTTTCCCATGCGGCCTTGGAGCCATGCGGGGCCGTATCCATAAACCTACCGAACGGTAGGTAAAATGGAAATGGATGTCAAATGGAATTTTTTGATTCCCCGGGGCCGTTGAAAGACGCGGCCATTACGCCCGCGTCGGCCCCCTGGACCGGCGCAGTTGGGAGTGCCGCAAGCTGTACGAAAAATAAATGACGATGCCAATGGCCATCCAAATGATGAGCCGCGCCCACGTATCCTGCGGCAGGCCGCTCATCAGAAAGATGCAAAATGCGAAGCCCAACGGCGAAGTGAGCCAGAACAGCGGCGCCCGAAACGGACGCTGAATTTGCGGGTCGGTGAAGCGGAGCGCAAAAATTCCCGCGCATACAATCGCAAACGCGAGGAGCGTGCCAATTGACACGAGCTGGCCCAGCAGCCCGATTGGGAAAAGGCCGGCAATGACCATCGCCACCGCGCCGGTGAGGATTTGCGCGATCCACGGCGTTCGAAACCGTGGATGGACTACGCTGAAAACCGGGGGGAGCAGTCCGTCCTTGGACATCGTATAAAAAATCCTCGGCTGGCCCAGCAGCAGCACTAGAATCACCGACGAAAGTCCCGCAATGGCGCCGATCTTGATGAATAATTCGAGCCACGCCAGCGACGGCCCCAGCGAATTGACCGCCAGCGCAATTGGCGCCGAAACGTTTAACCGCGTATAGTTGATAATCCCCGTCAATACCAGCGACACGGCAATGTATAAAATCGTGCAAACGCCCAAGGACCCCAGAAGGCCGATGGGCATGTCGCGCCGCGGATTTTTTGCCTCCTGGGCTGCGGTGGACACGGCGTCAAACCCAATGTAGGCAAAAAATATCACCCCTGCGCCACGCAGAACGCCATGCCAGCCAAATTGCCAGCCAAACGGCGTGGCAACGGCCGGCGGCACAAATGGATGCCAGTTCTGGCGGTTGATATAGGCGGCGCCGAATCCGATGAAGGCCAGAATGACCGCCAGCTTCAGCGCGACAATCACGTTGTTGAAATTCGCGGACTCCTTGATGCCAATCACCAGCAAAATGGTGACGACGCCTACCACAACCATCGCCGGCACGTTGACGACCGCGCCGGTATGCGTCCAGCCGGTCACAAAAAGCTGCCACAAGTCCCACCAATGCGCCCCGGCCGGCGTTTGGTGATCATACGGCGCGGAGGTGAAGGCCGGAGGGATGACAATGCCAAAATCCTTCAAGAAGGAGACCACGTAGCCCGACCAGCCCACCGCGACGGTGGAAGCGGCAAACAAATATTCGAGAATGAGGTCCCATCCAATGATCCATGCGATAAATTCGCCCAGCGTGGCGTAGCCATACGTATAGGCCGAGCCGGAAACGGGAATCATGGAGGCAAATTCGGCGTAACACAGCCCGGCGAAGGCGCACGCCAGCCCCGAAAGGATGAAGGAAAAAACAATGGCCGGTCCGGCGTATTGCGCCGCCGCCTGGCCCGTCAAGACGAAAATACCGGCGCCAATGATGGCGCCAATCCCCAAAGACGTCAGGTTCCAGGGTCCAAGCACGCGCTTCAGCCGCTGGTCCTTGAGAGCCTCCGCCTGCAAATCGGCCACGCGCCGCCGGGCAAAAAGATTCATGCGAAAGTTTTATCGGATTGAGGACGGCAAGCCAGTTTTAAATTGTTGTAAAATGGCGTGTTGACTCCGGTGGTTTGCCTGATACAATCTGCGTCCCTTTTGTTCGGAACTGAAATGAAGACCTATTTGCCAAAAGTGAATCTGGATCAGCGCAAATGGCATGTGATTGACGCCGATGGCGCCGTCCTGGGCCGGCTGGCCGCCCAAATTGCCGATATTTTGCGCGGCAAAGACAAGCCGGTTTACACGCCTCATCTTGATGCCGGCGATTTTGTGATCGTCATTAACGCGGAAAAGGTGCGCGTGACGGGCAAAAAAGAGATCGCCAAGGAATATATGACGTATTCGGGCTGGAAGGGGGGCGAGAAATACGCCAGCGTCAGGCAAATCCGCGCCCGCCGTCCGGAACGGCTGATTGAACATGCCGTCAAAGGCATGCTTCCCAAAAACCGACTTGGGCGGGTGCTATTCACGAAACTCAAGGTCTTCAAAGGTCCCAAACATCCTCATTCGGCACAAAAGCCTGAACCGTTGAAAGCGGCGGCCTGATCATTTTTATGGCAGCACAAACCAAAATTGAATTTCTTGGAACCGGCCGGCGCAAAACCTCCATGGCCCGCGTGCGGCTGGCCGCCGGCAATGGAAAGATCACCATCAATGGCCGGTCATTTGAAACCTATTTTCCGGCGGAGAACCACCGCGTGGCGGCGCTGCAGCCGTTGACGCTTACGGGCAACGTGGAAAAGCTGGACGTGCGGGTGAACGTGGCTGGCGGCGGCCCCAGCGGCCAGGCGGGCGCCATGCGCCACGGCATTGCGCGCGCCCTGCTTCAATTCGATGCCAACCTGCGACCGCAATTGAAGGCGGAAGGTTTGTTGACCCGCGATCCGCGCATGAAAGAACGCAAGAAATACGGCCAGCCGGGAGCGCGGAAGCGGTTTCAATATTCGAAGCGGTAAGAATTGCGCGGTTGGTCCGGGTTGGGCGGATCGAAGGGCAAATCCCCAGCTGTTCATTGCTTGCCGCCGGGCATCCGGCTGTGGCTTAATGGAGGCTCGTGAGAGTTATCGGCATCATTCCTGCCCGCTACGCCTCCAGCCGGTTCCCCGGCAAACCGCTTGCCCTCATCGCCGGCAAACCTCTCATCCAGCGGGTCATTGAACAGTGCCGGGGCGCCAAATCCCTTTCCGAAGTCATCGTTGCGACAGATGATCAACGGATCGTTGAGGCGGCCCGGCGGTTTTGCCGGGTGGAAATGACTTCTGCCAGACACGCCAGCGGCACGGACCGCGCGGCTGAAGTGGCCGCAAAAATTTCGTGCGACGCCATCATCAACATCCAGGGGGACGAACCGGCCATACCGCCGGCGGTAATTGACGCCGTTGCAGGGGCACTGGCCGGCTGCGAAACGGCGACGGCGGCGGCCCGGATTTTGGATACCGCCGAACTCAGGAATTCGAACGTGGTGAAAGTGGTTGTCAGCGCCGCCGGGCGCGCGCTTTATTTCTCCCGGCTGGCGATTCCGCACTTGCGGGACGGGGGCGAGGGCGAGCCGTGGCGGGCGTTTCCTTATTTGAAGCACATCGGGATTTACGGTTACCGGCGCGAAACGCTGCTGCGATTGGTGCAATGTCCCGTTTCGGCCTTGGAAAAAGCCGAAAAACTCGAACAGTTGCGGGTTCTGGAAAATGGGATCCCGATGGCGGTGGTTCAGGTGGAGTATGCCGGCGTGGGCGTGGATACGCCGGAAGACGCGGCTAAAATGGAAAAGATTTTAGGCGAATCCGTTGTTGAACAAGCTGTCAAGGAAACCTTTAAATGAAATTCATATTTGTCACGGGCGGGGTGGTCAGTTCGCTGGGCAAGGGACTGACGGCGGCGGCGCTGGGCACGTTGCTTGAGAATCGCGGTCTGAAAGTGGCGCTGCAAAAATTCGATCCTTATCTGAACGTGGATCCGGGCACGATGAATCCTTACCAGCATGGCGAAGTGTACGTGCTGGACGACGGGGCGGAAACCGACCTTGACCTGGGGCATTACGAGCGGTTTACCAACGTCAAGCTCACGCGCATGAACAACCTCACGAGCGGCCAGGTGTATCAGACGGTGCTGAACAATGAACGCGAGGGCAAATACCTGGGCAAGACGGTGCAGGTGATTCCGCACGTGACGGATGAAATCAAAAATCGCATCCACCTGCTGGCCGAAAAGACCAAGGCGGACGTGGTGATCACCGAGATTGGAGGAACGACCGGGGACATTGAGGGCCTTCCGTTTCTGGAAGCGATTCGCGAGCTTGCGTTGGACGTGGGTTACACAAACGCGATTTTTCTGCACGTGACGTATGTGCCGTTTATTCGGGCGGCGGGCGAATTGAAAACAAAACCGACGCAACAGTCGGTTGCCAAATTGCGTGAAATCGGTATTGCGCCACACGTGCTGGTTTGCCGTTGCGAGCGGCCATTGGACAAGGAATTACGGCAGAAAATCTCGCTGTTTTGCAATGTGCCGGTGGAGGCGGTGATTGAGGAAAAGGACGTGGACCATTCCATTTACGAAGTTCCGCTGATGCTGCAGCGCGAGCGCGTGGATGACCTGGTCTGCCGGCTCCTGGGCCTGCACACGCCGGTGGCGAACATGGCGCATTGGCAGGAAATCCTTCGCAAACTGGTCGCGCCGCAACACCGTGTGCGGGTGGCGGTGGTGGGCAAATACATAGGCCTTCAGGACGCCTACAAGTCGGTTTACGAAGCGATCATCCACGGCGGCATTGCCAACGATTCCGGGGTGGAAATCGTGCGCGTGGATTCCGAGGAAATTGAGAAGGACGGCGCCGCCGCCAAATTAAGCGGCTTTGGCGGCATCCTGGTGCCGGGCGGTTTTGGCGAGCGCGGCGTGGAAGGCAAAATCCTCGCCGCCCAATATGCGCGCGAAAACAAGGTGCCGTATCTCGGACTCTGCCTGGGCATGCAAATCGCGACGATTGAATTTGCCCGAAATGTGTTGAGACTGAACAAGGCTCATTCCACGGAATTTGACCTGAATACGCCGCATCCGGTCATCGCGATGCTGGACGAACAAAAGCGCGTGACAAAGAAGGGTGGCACGATGCGGCTGGGCGCCCAATCCTGTCAACTGGCCTTGGGGACCAAGGCCGCCGAACTGTATGGCTCTTTCGTCATCAACGAACGGCACCGCCATCGCTACGAATTTAACAATGCCTACCGCGAACGGTTCGAGAAGGCGGGTTTCGTTTTCAGCGGCCTCTCGCCCGATGGGAAGCTGGTGGAAGTCATTGAGCTGAAGGACCATCCATTCTTCGTTGCGAGCCAGTTTCATCCCGAATTCTTAAGCAAGCCGCACCAGCCGCACCCGTTGTTCCGCGGCTTCATCGCGGCAGCGCACCAGAACACGCATGGGCGGGCGGTCTAGCCCGGAAAATTCGTCAAAGTCAGAGCGGACTTGCGTCCGTTCCTGCTTTTTAAGCGGCCGGCTGGCGATAATTTCTCCGGGTCAGTCCCGGAAGTTGATGAATTGCACTGCCACGGGAAATTCGGCGGCCCGGACGGCGGCAATGACATTTTGCAATTCGTCGCGGCTCTTGCCGCTCACCCGCACTTCGTCCCCCTGAATCTGCGCGGTGACCTTGAATTTGCCGTCGCGGATGAAACCGGAAATTTGTTTGGCAACATTGCTTTCAATGCCTTGCTTGATTTTGAGAAGCTGCCGCGCGTGGCCCAGGGGCGAAACGTCCGGCTCGCATTGTTCAACGTTTTTGAGGCTGATGCCGCGTTTGGCCAGACGCCCAATCACCATTTCATTGAGCGTGCGCACCTTGAAAGCATCCTCGGCGGTGAGCCGGATCTCATTTTTTTCCAAGGCGATTTCGGCGCGGCTGCCCTTGAAATCGAAGCGGCTGGCAAGCTCCTTGCGGGCCTGATTGACGGCGTTTTCGATTTCCATCGGATTGACTTTTGAAACGATGTCGAACGAAGGCACGGGGCCATCATTCGCGATTTTGGTTTAAGATGCAAACAGGAATGAGTGCCTGGCACGCCACCGGGCGCTCTTGGGCTGAAGACAAGCCATCGCCAGCCGCCAGCTCGACGAAAAACGCGCAAAAATCGTTTGACGCGGCCCGGACCGGCGGCTAGATTGCCCCTGTGAATTGCAATGTGAATCCGGCCCTGCTGTTGGAAGCGCTGCTGCTGTGCCGCGCGGCGGTAGGGTTCTGATTGCGTTTTAACCAATTTCAACCCCATCGCCAAAAACGGCGGTGGGGTTTTGTGTTTATTGATACAGCCCAAACGCGACCAATCCTATGACGCTCAAAGAACCGTCCAAAAAATATCGTCCATTTCCACCCGTACACCTGCCGGACCGGCAATGGCCCGGCCGCGTTCTCACCCGCGCGCCGATTTGGTGCAGCGTGGACCTGCGTGACGGCAACCAGGCGCTTCCGGTGCCCATGAACGTCTCCCAAAAACTGGAGTTGTTTCAGACATTGGCGCAAATCGGGTTCAAGGAAATCGAGGTGGGTTTTCCTTCGGCATCCAATACGGAATTTACGTTCAACCGCCGGCTTATCGAGGAAAAGCGCGTGCCGGACGACGTCCGGCTCCAGGTGCTCGTCCAGGCGCGGGAGGATTTGATCGAACGCACGTTTCAGTCGCTCATCGGCGCCAGGAGAGTGATCATTCACCTTTACAATTCCACTTCGCCGGCGCAGCGGCGCGTCGTTTTTGGGAAATCGAAAAAGGAAATCATTGAGGTTGCCGTGCATGGCGCGCAATGGATCCGCGACCGTTTGCCCCGGCTCAAGGGCGCCGAGGTGATGCTCCAGTACTCGCCCGAAAGTTTTTCGGCGACGGAAGTGGAATTTGCAAAGGAAATTTCGGAGGCCGTCATGGACGTGTGGCGTCCGACGCCGCGGAACCCGATGATTTTGAATCTCCCCGACACGGTGGAAGTGGCGATGCCGAACGTTTATGCCGACCAGATCGAATGGATGTGCCGGAACATCAAGAACCGCGATTCGGTGATCATCAGCCTGCACACCCACAACGACCGTTGCACGGGCGTGGCGGCGACGGAACTGGGCTTGCTGGCCGGGGCCGACCGCGTGGAGGGCACGTTGTTTGGCAATGGCGAACGCACCGGCAATCTGGACATTGTCGCCGTGGCGCTCAATCTATACATGCACGGCATTGACCCCGGACTGAATTTCGCGGACCTCAATTCCATCATCGAGGTTTATGAGCGTTGCACGGGCATGACGATTCCGCCCCGCCAGCCGTACGCGGGCGAATTGGTGTTCACCGCTTTCAGCGGTTCGCACCAGGATGCCATCCGCAAGGGATTGAACGAATGGAAGGAAAAAATTCCCGCGCAATCCAACGGCGCATTCTGGGACGTGCCTTACCTCACCATTGATCCCACCGACATCGGCCGCGAATATCGCGAGGTGATCCGGGTCAATTCGCAGTCGGGCAAGGGTGGCGTGGCTTATTTGCTGGAAAGCGAATTTGGCATTGAATTGCCCAAGGACATGCAGCGTGAATTCGGCCCCATCGCCAACGACGAAGTAGATCGGCTGGGCCGCGAGGTCACCGGCGCGGAATTGAAGGCAATGTTTTGGCGTGAATACGTGGAACGGACGGCTCCCTGGCAACTGCTCCGCTTTCAGGCCGAAAGCAAGGACGGCATTGTGAAATGCCGCGCCGGATTGTCGCGCGATGGCCGGCCGGTCGAACTGGTTGGCCAGGGCAACGGCCCGCTCGCCGCGCTCGTGCATGGGTTCAGCGCGATCGGTGCGCCACGCTTTGAAATCGCCTCTTACAGTGAACATGCCCTGGGTTCGGGCGAAGAAGCGGCCGCCATTGCCTACATTAAGATCAAGGCTGCCAGCGGCAACGAACGCTGGGGCGCGGCCGTGGATACAAATATTGAACTGGCTTCGGTTCGCGCCGTGATCAGCGCCTTGAACCGGTTGTAATCAAAAAACCCGCATTTCGGCTGGCTAAAATTTGCCGGGCGCCTTAATCTCCTGCTCATTGCTATGAAATCCGCTCGGTTTTTTCTTTTGGATCGTTTGCAGGTTGCTTGGCTCCTTTCGAGTCTGCTGGCTGTGACGGCTGTTTCGGCCCAGGCTGCTGCCCCCGTCGGATCCCGCCCCATTTATGTGCCCAACACGTCCCAGGCAAAGGCCCCAATGCAAGGCAACACCCTCGTCTGGAATACGCTCACGGAAACCACCAACATTTTTGACAATGTTCCCGCCGCCCATTTTCTATTCACCTTCACCAACGTCTCCAGCGACCGCGTGAGCATCCTGGATGTCCAGCCCTCCTGCGGTTGCACGACCGCGCAGTTGCCGCCCTTGCCCTGGACAATTCCCGCCGGCGGCGCTGGAAAAATTCCGGTTACAGTCAATGTCGCCGCGAAATTCGGAACTCTCTTCAAATCGTTGACCGTTTCCACCGACAAGGGGCAAAAAGTATTGTGGATGCGCATCACCATCAATCCCGCGCCGCTGCCCAAAATGAACGCCGCCGACCGGGCCCGTTTCGATCAAATGGCGAAGGCCGACCGGCAGGCCGTTTTCAAAGGCAATTGTGTAACGTGTCACGTCCAACGAGGCGAAGGCAAGTACGGCGAGGCGCTTTACGATGCCGACTGCGCAATCTGCCATGAAGGCCCGGACCGGGCCACAATGGTTCCCAGCCTGCACGACCTCAAAGTGGCTTCAAATTTTGATTTTTGGAGAATGTGGATTTCCCAGGGCAAGCCCGGCACGCTCATGCCGGCCTTTGCCGGCGCGGATGGCGGTCCGCTCAATGATCTCCAGATCAACACCCTGGCGCGGTATCTCGTCCAAACCATTCCATCCAAAGTTCCTCCGCGGCATTGATTCGCAGCATTCAGAAAAATGGCGGCCTCGCGCAAGGAACGCAAAGTTTTCAGGGATTGCATGCTTGACAAACAATGGATGTTTCATTCGCCTGGCGCGTGAGTGTCGAGCCTCGCGGCCCCCCGCGGGGCTTGCGCAAAAATGCGGCCGGGCATACGCTGTCAACCATGACAGCAGCACAGGTTGACGCGACCGGTCAGGCGCGCATCCAGGATTTGGCCAATCGCGTCCTGGGCGGCGGGGCCGTCTCGCGCGATGAAGCCATGTTTCTCTTTGATCTCGAAGATTCCGGTGACATCCGCGATTTATTGTCCTGCGCAAACCGGATTCGGGAACGGTTCAAGGGCAATAAGATTCACCTTTGCTCGATTGTCAACGCCAAGGCGGGAGCCTGTTCTGAAAATTGCCGGTTTTGCGCGCAATCTTCCTTTTATCAAACCGGTTCGCCCCGATACGGTTTTGTGGACCCTGAACCGGTCGCCGCGGCCGGCGATGAAGCTGGCCGCAACGGCGTGACGGCGGTCGGCCTGGTGGCGGCGTGGCGCGGCCTCGGCGAAGGGCCGATGCTCGATGAAGTATGCGAGCGTATCCGCGAAATCAAAGCGGCGGGCAAGACCCGGCCCGACGCTTCCCTGGGCATGATCAAATCGCAAAAGGTGGCCGACCGCTTGAAGGAGGCGGGCTTGGAATGTTACGGCCATAATCTCGAAAGTTCGCGCCGTTTTTTTCCACAGCACTGCACCACACACTCGTTTGACGACCGTCTGGAAACCATCGGCTACTTGAAAAAAGCCGGCATCAGCATTTGTTCGGGCGGCATCATTGGCATGGGCGAGACGCGCCAGGACCGGTGCGATTTGGCGTTTGAACTGCGGGCCATCGGCGCGAACGTGGTGCCCATCAATATTCTCAATCCCATTCCCGGAACGCCCTTTGAACGCCATGCGCCGCTGCCGGTGCTGGAAATCTTGAAGACCATTGCCTGCTTCCGATTCATTCTCCCGCGGCAGGAAATCATGATTGCCGGCGGCAGGACGGTCAACTTGCGCGACGCCCAGAGCATGATTTTCATGGCCGGCGCCAGCGCGTTGATGGTGGGTAACTATTTGACCACGCTCAATCAGCCGGTTGAGAAGGACCTGCAAATGCTTCGCGACCTGGGCCTGGACCCCGCCTGGGACCGGCATGGTTTCATGGACCAATCTTCCCATGAATTACCCCTCCCCACCAACCCGGAGCGCGGAGACCAGCCAACGCCGGCGCACCAATCATCTCCCGCCTGATTTATTTGGCTCAGAAGATGATGGGTTCGTTGAGTTGCCCGCATTGGGAACAGCGCGAGCGGTCAACGTCCGGGTCGTCGGTATAGACGTAGCCGCAATTTTTGCAACGAAAGATGCGATCCCCCGCTTTGGAAGGGCCGAATCGCCGCCGGCGCACGTGCGAATGGATGGAAAGGGCGCACACGGCCCCAAGGGCAATCGCAACATAAGCGACGATAAGCGCCGAAATGCTCATGGGGAAGTGGGCACGGCATGGGTGGCCGGTGGCGGCACAGTGAGCCAGTTGAAAATCATTACTCCGAGAGCAGGATGGGAGCCGGGCGAGAAGCGGGCCATGCGAGCCAGTTCCAAGGCGTGCCGGTCCGCCGCGGGCAGACCGCTGGACTGCACGTTGAGAACGGAGACGACATCGCCAGAAGCGTCCACCAGGACCTGGAGTTTGGTCGGAGCCAGCACGTCATCGCACGGCCAGACCGATAATGGCAATGAATTGAGGAGGCGACGCCGGGCCAGACCACCCTGAATCCGGAGTGTCGAACGGTCCGGAAAGGCGGTTTGAAATGCGAACGACGGAGCGTAAGAAGCAGGCGGCGGTTTGAAGTTTAAAGGCGCGGCCGCCGGGAAATTTGTGCGCATAAAACGGTCAAACGCAGCCCCCAAAGTATCCGGGGCCAACGGCAGCCAGCGCGGTTGCCCGATCTTTTGGAAAGATGCCGAAGGCATGGCGGGCGCCTGGAGCGGGATGAAATCCGAGGCATGGGGAAGCGCAAAAAGGGTTGGATCGTTAAGGGCGATCCATTGGCCGGGTGCGGCGAGGGTGAGCTGCGGCACTTTGGAGACCGGACGCGGCGGCGGAAAATGGCGCTGGCCGAAAACGAATATCAAGATGACATGGGCCAGGAAGACCGCGGGAACAAGGAACAGCCAGCGAGGCCATCGCTTTTCCACCGCGGATGCCAGAAGAGCAGCCGCTCTGGGCCGGGATTGCGGCAGCGGGGCGGGCGGCGATTCCGGCGCAGCGGTATTCATGGCCGGACCGTGGGCGCAATATCGCGCGGGAGAGTAGCCAGAAGGGCGTTTGGGATTCCAGCGTCCCGCGCCAGAAGGGTCAGTTGCAGCAATTCATCGCAGGTCACCGTTTTATCGGCGTGAATGACGAGCGTGATCGGGGCGTGGGATTGCCTGGCCGCCTGGGCCAGGGCGGAGCGTAACGCCCGCGGGCTGGTCAATTGATCCTGATAAAACAATCTGCCGCTCGAATCCAGGCCAACGGCCACGGAAGGGGTATCAATCCCAGGCAGGTCGGCGGCGCGGGGCGGTTCCAGGCGGACGGGCAGGCCGGGCGTCGGCATCAGGTTGAAGAGCATGATGAAGAGAACAAGCAGGAAAAATACCGAGGCAAACGGCGCGATCTCAAACGGGCTGCCAAGGATTTTTGCGTTGCGCGGGAATTTCATGGCATCGGCGTGGTGCAGGAAGGCCGCTCATTTGCCGCCGCCGTTTTCCGTCACAATGTTGACGATTTCGCCGGCGGCGCGTTCCATGTCCAGAATGATCTTATTGATTCGATTGACCAGGTAATTGTAACCGGCATGAACGATTATCGCCACCGCGATGCCCGTCGCCGCGCAAATCAGCGCCTCCCAGATTCCCCCGGCCAGCGACCCGGGCCCGGTCACCCGCGCATACAGGCCATCTGACTGCAAGCGGGTGAATGTCCGAATGAAACCGATGATGGTGCCCAGCAGGCCCAGCAGCGGAGCGATCTGCCCGATCGTGGCCAGCAGGTTCAAGCGTTCTTCCAACGCCGGAACTTCGGTCAAGCCGGCTTCCTCCACCGCTTCACGCACGCGCTCACGGCCGTGATCGCGATTCAGAATCGCCGTTTTGACAAGCCGCGCCACCGGGCTGGGGGTGGCGTCACAAATGGAGATGGCTTCAACGACGTTGTCTCGTTTGAGGACGTTGCGAACGCCGTTAAGAAATTCAATCGAATTGATCTGGGCGCGATGGCAATGCAAAACCCGTTCGATAAAGATGGCGATGGCGACGGCGGCGGCGAAAAGGATGAGCCAGATCACAGGCCCGCCGTTGGCTAGCAGCACAGGCATGGGTGTTTTATAGGCTTTTGGGCCGAAACTTCAAAGCCCAAAGTGAATCTTCAACCGCCGATGATTTCGCCGCGGAAACGGAATCAGCATCGGTGAAAAACCGAATGAACGCCAACGGACGCGAACAATGCGCCTGGCATTGGGGCTTGAAAGGGCGCGATCAAACGCGGAGACTTTTACGATGAGCAAGCCGTATGAAGAAATCCTGGAGGGCGCGTCGCTGCCGCGCTCGGCCCCGGACCCGCGCCATGAGATGATCTGCGGGCGCCTTCATGCGGCAATGGACGCCAGCGTCGGCAATATGTCGAGCACGCAATTGCTCGCCCCGCGAACCAAAATCCAGGTCGCGCGGGGCACCGCCCTGTGCCCGGACCTGGCGCTAATCACCGCTGCCACGCAAAAATTGTTCCTGGCCGTCGAAATCATCAGCCGCGGCGATCATAACGCCGACACGGTTTTGAAAAAGGACGTTTATGAGCAAATCCGGGTGCCGCGGTTGTGGATGGTGGACCCGCGCTATGACAACGTGGAGGTCTATCACAGCACCGAATTCGGGCTTCAATTGAAGGGAATTCTCGCGGGCAACGAAGTCCTGGCCGAGCGCCTGCTCCCGGAGTTTCAGATGGTCGTTTCGGAGTTATTCGCCGCGGCCTGAGCCGGAACGATTGGGCTTGCAGCCGCGGCGCCCAGGCCCCATAGTCTATATGTCCGGCTGGAGCGGTTGAAGAAATAATGTAGCCGTGCGGCAGCGGGGAATTTTGGGGTTTGGCGAGGCTGTGCCGGGACTATGCAATTGGGAGGGAAGTGATTGTGCGGCGGATTTTTGGGCAGGACGAGGAGTGAGCCGCGAGCATACCCTTTATGGGTCCGTAAGCGGCGAACGACGAAGTCCTTGCCTGCCCCGCCGTAATTCGCCTTGGCGAATGAAGGCGGGCGCAAAAAGATCAAGCAAACACGACCGAGCCAATTGCATGGTTCTGGCTGAACGCGGGAGCATGCCCAAGGCGGCCTGTAACCGGGCGAAAACGAAGCCAAAACCCAAAAGAACCGCTGCTCCCTTCTTCCCAACCGCATGGCTAGAGTATTCCTGAGACCGCTCTAATGCCGGCGTTAAGCAAAATAAAGGAGAAATAAACAAAAGGATAAAATTATGAAATCAACCAAATCGTTTGTCGTGGCCGTTGCGGCGATGGCGCTCGCGGCAAGCGTTCCAAAACTCATGGCTGCAGACACAGGCAAAGAAATGACGCTCACCGGCAAGATGGTCTGCGGCAAATGCGTCCTGCATGAAACCCGCCAATGCATGAACGTCCTGCTGGTTCCGGAGAATGGAACGACGAACGAGTACTATCTGGCCCAAAACGGCGTCAGCAAGGCGTTTCACAAGCAAATCTGCACCACAAGCGGCGAACAAACCACCGTCACGGGCACAGTGGCCAAAAAGCGCGGCAAGGAGATTCTCACGCCCACGAAGATTGAACCGGTCAAGTAAGATGGCAACCGCGGCCTCACGCACGGCGCAAGGCAGCATGATAATTTGCGCCGCGTGAGGACAGCGGCCTGCCGGTGGCGCTGTATATTATTTCCTCGGCCGGTGACGGCGATTGAAGCGGACGCAGTCCTTGTATTTGACGCCGCTTCCGCCAAAGATGTCCAGGGCGGAGCCTATCGTCAGGTCCACGCGGCCGCGGCCCAATTCGTGGACTTTTTGGAGGTCGGAAATGGAATTGGCCCCGCCGGCGTAAGTCAGCGGCAGCCGGGTCCAAAGACCGAGGTTTTCCACCAACGTGGAATCAATCCCCCGGCACAGACCTTCCACGTCCACCGCATGCACAAGAAATTCGGCGCACCACGGCGCAAATTCATCAAAAGTTTGGGCCGACAGCATGACATCCGTGAATTTCTGCCAGCGATCGGTGACCACGAAATAATTGTCGCCGCGCCGGCGACAGCTCAAGTCCAGGACAAGTTTTTCCCTGCCCAGCGCGCCGGCTAGTTGTCGCAAGCGCGTCCAATCCACCCTGCCCTCGTGAAAGACCCAGCTTGTAATGATCACGTGCGAGGCGCCGGCGTCGAGCCAGGAGGCGGCATTGTTGAGCGTAACGCCCCCGCCAATTTGCAGGCCGCCGGGAAAGGCTGCCAGGGCGGCGCGAGCCTCCCCTTCGTTGCCGGGGCCAAGCTGGATCACGTGGCCGCCGGCCAGGCCGTCGCGCTTGTAGATCGCCGCAAACCACGAGGCGGGTTTTTCGGAAACAAAATTCGTCTCAACGGCCAAATCGCCGCGCAGGGAACCGCCAACGATCTGTTTTACCTTGCCTTCATGGAGATCAATGCAGGGACGAAACATCGGGGCAGGGTAAGGGGCCGGAACGCGGGAGTCCAGAGAAGCAAACGCGTCCAAGCCGACTGCATGGTTCCGTATAAGGGAGATGACCGTATTGGATCGGATCGTTTGCGGAAAACGGGGCGGGCTGTTAAAATGACACGGATGCAAGGTCTGGTTTTCCGGCGTTGTCAGGCATTCCTGGCGGCCTCGTTGTTTTGTGCGCCGTGGTTCATCGCTTCAGGGCAGCCCAACGGCTTGGATTTTCCTCCCCAGGGCGCACCCTATCTCAACGGCGCCATGCCACTGCGGGCGCCGGCCGTATCCGGCAATTGGTCGGCGGTGGTGGCGTTTCCCCATTTGCTTTTTACCAATGCCCTCGGCCTGACCGCCGTTCCCGGAACGGACGACTTGTGCGTGTGGGAACGGGAAGGCCGGGTGTGGACGTTCCAAAATTCGCGCGGCGCGCGCCGGAAGACCCTCATGCTGGACATTCACAATCAATGCCAGGGCTGGGACGATTCGGGCTTGCTGGGATTGGCATTTCATCCCGGTTTTGCAACCAACCATTACTTGTTTGTTTATTACACCTGGGTCAAGCCGGGCACGGTGGCCGGCAACGCAACCACCCGGCCCGATCCCGTGCGGCCCGATACCTATCATGACCGCTTGTCGCGGTGGACCATCGGGCCGGACGGAAAGGCGGCAGCCGGCTCGGAGAAAGTGCTCGTGGATTTGACCGACCAGACCATCTGGCATCACGGCGGGGGAATGTTTTTCAATCCGCGAAACGGCTTTCTTTACTGGACGGATGGCGACAATTCGGTGATCACGAATGATCAAACCATCAGCCGGAGCCTCTATTCGGGGGTGTTTCGGATTGACGTGGATTGCCGGGGGGGAAACATCAGCCATCCCATCCCGCGCCAGCCGCTGAACGGCCGCGCGCGGGGTTATTTCATTCCCAATAACAATCCCTTTGTCGGGCAATCAAACGCGCTCGAGGAATTTTTTTGCCTGGGATTGAGAAGTCCGCACCGCATGACGCTCGACCCGGCCACCGGACGCATTTACATCGGAGACGTGGGAGAGAGCTCGCGCGAAGAGATTGACGTGATTGAGCCGGGGGAAAAGGGCCTGAATTTTCAATGGCCTTATTGCGAAGGAACGCTCGGTCGGATGCCGGCGCGTTACATCGGCATCAGCCGCGGGCCGGTGCTGGATTATTCCCACAGCGACGGGCGGGCCGTCATCGGGGGATACGTCTATCGCGGAAGGAAGTTCACGCGGGACCTGGGCGGCAAATATATTTTTGGAGACAATGTCATGCGAACCATCTGGGCGCTCGATAATGCCGCCACGCCGCCGCGCAAGGAGTTGTTGTGCGTGGTGCCCGAGGGTAAAGGACCAAATTCGGGAACCGATTACTGCGGGCTTTCTTCCTTTGGCACGGACGCCAGGGGGGAAATCTACATGTGCCAGATGAGCAGCATAGGAGGCCGTATTTTCACGTTGCGACGCGGCGGGCCGCCCCCGCCCAGGCATCCTTTGCCAAAACTGCTTTCGCGGACGGGGGTTTTTACAGACATGCGCGCCATGACCCCCTCGGCAATGCTGGTCCCCTACAATGTGAACGTTCCCCTGTGGTCCGATGGAGCGGTCAAGGAGCGCTGGATCGCCCTGCCGCGCAATTCCAGAATCCATTTTTCAACGCAGGGCGCATGGAAGTTTCCCGCGGGAACCGTTTTTGTGAAGACGTTTCAGATGCCGGTGGATGAGCGGCGGCCGGCTGTCTTGCGGCGCCTGGAGACGCGGCTCCTCGTCCGCGATGCCGACGGCGCCGTTTACGGCGCGACTTACAAGTGGCGCCCCGATCACAGCGACGCGGACCTCGTAACCACCGGCACAAACGAGGACATCGCGATCCGAACGGCAAAAGGCCTGAAAATTCAGCGATGGTTTTATCCGGGTCGCCAGGATTGCCTCACCTGCCATACGGCGGCATCCGGCGGGGTGCTGGGAGTCAATACACGGCAATTGAATGCCCCTTTCACGTATCCCAATGGCGTGACCGGGAACCAATTGCGCGCATGGAACCATATTGGGATGTTTGACCGGCGCCTGGATGAGCGCCGAATCGCGGAGTTGCCGGCGTTGACAGCCGTAACCAACGCCATGGCGCCGCTGGAAGCGCGCGTCCGATCCTATCTGGACGCGAATTGCGCGCAATGTCATCGGCCCGGCGGCGTGGAGACGTTTTTCGACGCGCGCTATGACACGCCGCTCGCGCGGCAAGCCCTCATTGGAGGGCCGGTCGCCAATTCAATGGGAATTGATGGAGAAGAAGTCGTTGCCCCGCAAGACCTCGGACATTCGGCGTTGTATCAGCGGGTAAACATGACCGGGCATGGTCAAATGCCGCCGCTCGCGCGCAACGTGATTGACCGGCTGGCCGTCGCGGTGATTGGCCAATGGATACAATCGCTGCCGTTGGTGGCATCATCGCTGCCGCCGCGTTGGTCCCAGGCCGACATCGGCGAGACCGGTCAGCCCGGGCGCGCGAGTTTTCTGAATGGACGATTCTATGTCGCCGGTTCGGGCGCGGACATCTGGGAGAGCGCGGACGCGTTCCATTTTGTGTTCGTGCCGCTTGAAGGCAATGGGGAAATTGTGGCGCATCTGCTCTCCATGCAATTCACCGATCCGTGGGCAAAGGCAGGCGTCATGTTGCGGGCGGACGTTTCTCCGGCAGCGACCCATGCGGACATGGTGATTACGGCGGGTAGCGGTTCGGTGTTTCAGTGGCGTCCGGGCCAGGCTCAATCCATGGAAACAACGGCAGGCCCAGCGATCAAGGCCCCGTATTGGATCAAGCTCACACGGAATGGCGACACGTGCGCCGGATACGTTTCCGCCGACGGCAGGCGGTGGCGGCAGGTGGGAAGCGCCGTCACGCCAATGGATAAGACGGTTTACGCGGGACTGGCCGTCACGGCGCATGACAATGCCGCGTTGAATTCCACTTTGTTTGATCGCGTCACGGTGATCGGCCAATCATGGTAGTCCGCTCATGGTTTTTTCTCGCCAACCTTCCCCTTGCTCGTTTCTCGCGCGGCGTTGACCGCCTTCTCGCCCTCATCGAGATTGAGTTCCAGGCGGTGTTTCAGCGCGGCGTAAGCCGCATTCGTCACGGCATCCATCTCCGCCCGCGCTTCCGCAAAGCGCCCCGCGAGAATTTTGATGCGCGCCAAATGGATGTTAACCCCTTCACGCTCGAAATCGTTGACGGCGCTGCGCAGCGCGTTCGTCCACGCAACGAGCGCGTCGTTGGTGCGAAGCGGCGTGATGCCGTAATACGTTTCCGCGTAATCGGTGGCCAGGTCGAAGTTGGTGGGGTCCAATTCAACCGCTTTGCGATAGAGCGCCAGCGATTTATCGAAGTCCTGCTGCTCGGTGATGTGATAATACGCCTTCGCGTCTTTGCGAAAAAGATAGACGATGGTGGCGAGGTTTTCGTAATAGACGGATTCGGTGGGGTTGAGCGCGATGGCCCGGTCGTAGTCGGCAAACGCATTCGTGAGCGGGCCGTTTTCACCGCAAAAATTTCCCAGATCGTTCCAGGCCGCGGGATTTTTCGGGTCCAGGCGGGTCGCGATCTGATATTGTTTCCCTGACGCGTATTCGTTCCCGCTGTTTTCCAGAAACGAGCCGTAAGCCAGGTGCCCGTCCGCGCTGTTCGGATGCCGGCCAAGAAAACCCTCGTATTCCTTTTGAATGGCGGCCAGTTGGGTGCGAATGCGCTGGTTCAGCTCGGCGGACGGTTCACCCGCGCCGTGGGCGGCAAAGCCGTTGTTGTCCCGTATCCATTTGTCTATCCGGTCCATGGCGGCGTCGTCGTCCGCCATGATCGTGTCAAGTTCCTGTTCGGTGTTGGATGCTCCGGCTTTTGCCGGACTCGTTTGTCTCTTGTCATTGGAAGAGGCGCCGGCTGAAGGGGCGGCATTCGCGCCGGCGGGGGCGGATGCCGCCGCCAGGAAAATAATCAGCGCCGTGAGGAACCATTTCACGCCACAAACTAACACGTCCGGCAGCCAAATCGAATCGAAAGCGCGAAAATCATTGGCCGAGTGAGCGCGATTTTTCCGTGGCGGCGCGAACGGCGCTCATCACAACGGCCCGCAGCCTCCCTTTTTCCAATTGATGCAGCCCTTCGATGGTCGTGCCGCCGGGGCTGGTCACTTGATCCTTGAGCGCGCCGGGATGCTGGCCCGTTTCAAGAACCATTTTGGCGCCGCCAAGGACCGTCTGGGCGGCCAGCAGGGTGGCAATGTCCCGCGGCAGGCCCGCCGCCACGCCGCCGTCGCTGAGCGCTTCGATGAATTGATAAACGTACGCCGGCCCGCTCCCGCTCAGGCCGGTGACCGCGTCAAGCAGGCTTTCCTTCACCTGCAAGGCCAGCCCAACCGCGCACAATAATTTGCGCGCCAGATCGGCATCGGATTCCGTGGCGTGTTTTCCGGCGGCAAACGCCGACGCCCCGGCGCCCACGAGCGCCGGGGTGTTCGGCATCACGCGAATCACGCGGGCTTTGGGCGGCAATTCGTGTTCCAATCCCGCCAGGGTCACGCCGGCGGCGATGGAAATGAGGAGATGGTCCTCCGTAAACGCCCCGCGGATGGAGGCCAGCGCGGCGGTTGTCTGGTCGGGTTTCGTCGCCAGTATGAGGATGTTGGCGAACGCGGCCGCTTCCGCGTTCGAGCCGGTCACCTTGGCGTCCAGCGCGGCGGCGAATTGATTTCGCGCCGCCTCCGACGGGTCCGCGGCCATCATTTCCCTGGGAAGCACGAGATTGGCGCGGACAAATCCCCTGGCCAGCGCCACGGCCATTTTTCCCCCGCCGATAAAACCGATTCTGGCTGCCATACGATTTTTGTAGCAGGCGCGCGCCGAAAAGGAAACAACGAAGGCAAAATTATTTGTTTGCCACCAAAGCCGGATTTTGTAGCCTGTGGGTCGGAGCGCGAGCGTAGCTCAGCCCGGTAGAGCGTCACCTTGCCAAGGTGAATGTCGAGGGTTCGAATCCCTTCGCTCGCTCCAATTTCGCGAACGGTGTCATCTCATAAGCAACTGCATACAAATATAATGGGCGCTGCTTGATTTGAGTTTTTACTACCGCGTTTTTCAGTTCCAGGCTGATCCCTTCGCTTTTCGCCGTTTTTCCTCGAATACTCGTGGATTCACCGCTTTTTGCTACACTTTTGCTACAAGTCCAGTCGCGCCAACATTTGACACTCCCAGAGGTTTGTCCGCAGAGCGCGAACAGCAGAAAGCGTGTTACCAGGTTCATGCGCCAATCCCTGCGCTCGGGGCGTCATTTACGGTTCGATTCACAGTTCGGCGACTCCGGCGGCCATCAAAGCGGCCAGGCGCTCGGTGGCGGGTTCCCAAGCGGAGGCAGGGTCATTGACGAAATCGCGCACCAGCGGCAGGGCCTCCTTCCAACCGTGCGACAGCGGCGGTCGCAGGGCGTCCTTCAACTCCGCCGGTTCGGGCAGGCGGCTTTCCACCGCCAACGCGGTGCCCAGGCCCTGCATGACGTCGAGCAGGGCCGAGCGCGCTTCGTCGTCAAAACCGGCGGCGCCCAGCACCCGCGCCATCTTGAGCTTGCGCGCAGCGCGGTCGCGATGCGCTTTGGCTTTCGCCATTTCCTCAGCGGAGAGCGACGCGTCTTCGGGATTTTCGCTCGACGGAAATAATGCTCGCGCGGCGCGCGTCGTTTTACAAATGAGGCCCATGCTGATCAGCCGCTGCATGGCTTCATCGGTGGCGCGGTCGAGAACTTCCAGTTGCACTGGCGCCAACGGGTCGCTTTTGCCGCGGCCAAACGAGTCGGAATGCAATTGTTCCAACGGCTCGCGCCAATCGTTAGCGTTGCGGTCCACCACCACGACCACGACGGAATGCGACCCGGATTGCGGGTAACGCTCTTCGCAACGGACGAGCGCGCCGTTGAGTCGTTCGGCGGCCCGTTGCGCGAACGCCAGCGCCGGATCGACAGGCAGCCTTGTAGCAGCCAACGTGAGGAGACTTTGACTCTTTCCGTTTTCCACTTTTCGGGTAACGAGTTGTTGTAACCGTTCCACCATCGCCTGCCGGCCGCTGCGCAGTTTGATTTCCTTCACTTCACCGGGCTTGTCGAGCACGCTGACGGCCACAGTGGTTTTCATTGCGAGCGTTTCCAGCATCCGGTGCTCAATGGTATTCTCGGAAATCAAATTGATGACGGTGACGGGCTTGGTCTGCTGCTTGCGCCAGGCGCGGGCGATGCGCTGTTCGAGTTTGGCGGGATTCCACGGCAAATCGCAATTGATGACCACACTGGCGTTCTGCAAATTCAAGCCGGTCGCGCCGGCGTCGGTGCTGAAGAACACGCGGCATTTCGGGTCGGCTTTGAAGGTGTTGATTTCGGCCCGGCGGCGCTGTTGGGGCACGCTCCCGGTGTGCCAAGCGTAGCCGATGCTGCGCTCGTCGCAAAGATCGCGCGCGAGTTGGAGCATCCGTTCCCATTCGGAAAAGACGATGACCTTCGCGTCATTCTCAATGCATTCGTCCAGGAGCTTTTCAATTTCCGCCAGCTTGGGACAGGTGCGGTCATCTGGATCGAGGATGTAATTGGTGTCGCAAATCATCCGCATCATCGCCAGTTCGCGCTGGAGCTTGTCCTGCTCCTGTTGCGTTAGCGGACGGCGCTGGGCGGCGCTGACGAGTTTCATCACCTGCTGCTCGTGGGCGAAGTAGTTTTGTTTCTGCAATTCGTCCAATGGAACGAAATGGTTGCGGTCGGTGCGTTCGGGCAATTCGGTTTCCACGTCGGCCTTGCGACGGCGTAGCAGGAACGGTTTGATGCGCTGGTGCAAAAGGTCGAGATTGCGGCAGCCGATGGGCCGGCCGCGGTCGTCCAGTTCGTAGAAATCGCGGTTGAACCGGAACAGCGGGCCGAGCGCGGCGGGGTTGAGGAAATCCATCAGGGAATGAATTTCGTCAATGCGGTTTTCGATGGGCGTGCCGGTGAGCACAAAGGCGTAACGGCTCCGGAGGCGTTTGACGGCCTGCGCGGTCTTGGTGTTCCAGTTCTTGATGCGCTGGGCTTCGTCCAGCACCACGATGTCGGGTGCAAGGCGTTCATTGACGTCCAGCGCGTCGGCGACCATCTGCTCGTAGTTGACAATCGTGAAGAATGGCCGTGGCGCAGACTGGAAGCCTGAATCATTATATGCTTTCAACCGTCGTATTTTCCCGCCGAAAATGATCTGGTAATCCAGCGTGGTGAATTTGCGGATTTGCTCCTCCCACTCGGTCTTGAGAGACGCCGGCGTGACGACCAGGACGCGCCGCGCCTGGCCGAGCCGGTGCAACAGCGCGCAGGCGGCAATAGCCTGGATGGTCTTGCCCAGGCCCATTTCGTCGGCGAGCAAGGCGCGCTCGGTGAAGGCTAGATGCAACATGCCTTCGCGTTGGTAGGGAAACAGCGGCACGGTCGTTTCCTGCGCGGGCCATTCGCCGCCGTGCACCTTGAGTTCGTAGTCGCGCCGCAGTTGAACGCGCTCGGCCGCGCGTTGGCGGTTTTCCAGCCACGACGTGATTTCCTGCGAGAGCCGGACTTGCGGAAAATCCGCGTCGCGCAACTGGCGCAGCGCGTCCAGAGCGGCTTCGGGCGAGCCATTTGCCAGACAGTCGTTCGCGTCGAACCACTTGCCGACAGCGCGCGGCAGTTTGCCGGGGCCGTTCAAGACCCGCAGCGTGTCCGCCGCGCGGTCCACGATCACTTCAATGCGATTTGAACCGGCGGCATGCGCGGCTTTGAAAAGCTTTTTGTGGCGCGCCTCAAGTTGCAGCAGCACGGCCTCGACGTGTTTGCACACGCCCAGCCCGTTGATGCGGAAATCCACGCAGTTGCAGGCGAACTGGCGCGTGGCCAAATCGCGCACTTCTACGGAATAAGTCAATCCGCTGCCGGAATTGACCTTGAAATTGGAAAAAATGGGATGCGCCGGCGCCGTGTTCGTAATGACGAACGCTTCGTCGCGGGCGCGTTGTCGGCGCCGGGCGATTTCGTCAGCGTCGGTGGTGCGCCAGTCGTGCGCGGACGGCAGCCTGGGCTTGGCTGGTTGCTTCGTATTTCTTGGCATGTAGCTGAAAGGATCGTCATGCCGCGTGATTCGTCAATGACCAGTTCTTCACAATTGTTCACAGGCCATCCGAAATTTCGTATCCCACCGCTTCGTAGCCGCGCAGCCGCTTCGTATACATGGCCGAAAGGACCAGCACAGTGCCGTCCACATAATCATAAACGACGACTTCGCGTTTATTGTCATGCGACCGGTGCAGACGGCCAACATATTGCTGCAACGTGCCGCGCCAGGAAATCGGCATGGCAAGAAACAGCGTGTCCAAGCGCGCATCGTCGAAGCCCTCGCCGATGTATCGGCCTGTCGCCAATAACACTCGTTCTTCGCCATTTGGAATGGCGGCCAAATGATCAGCAACCGTGCGCCGTTGCTTCGCGCCCAAGCCGCCTTTCAGCACCACGACATGTTTAACCAAGCCGGCCAGCCTGACCGCAAATTCATCCACGTGGCTTGTGCGTTCAGTCAGAAGAACCGGTGAACGCCCGGCCTTTACCGCGCGAACAAGGTCAACTGTAATCAAATCGTTGCGACTTTTGTCCGTTGCCAACGCCGCGTAAAGCGCGTGCATTTCTGGTTTTTCAGTCGTCGGTGGCAATCGAAAATTTGTCGGGCGTGGAAAGACAATGTGCTTGAATGGTCGCGCCCGCGCTTGCTCTTTCGCGTTCACGCGGTAGCGAATCGGGCCGCACTGCGTGACGATAATCGGATGATGTCCGTCCTGGCGTTGCAGCGGCAGTGCGATGAGATTGCCAAAACCACCCTTTGGCATCGTGTCCTGGCTCGGAAACAAACGGTCGTAAGAGTCGAGGCCGAGCTGATGCCGGCACTCCATCGTCCGGGTGAGAATGGCCGCGCCAAGTTTCCCCGCGAGGCTAGCGGGCAGCGGCGCGTCAAAGAAAACCCAGACGTGGCCGCCGCGCCCTGAACGCGAACGTTCGAGTGCAGCAGGAATTCTCCAATCGGCACAGGTCTGAAGAAACGCAAGCACATCGTCCTGCCAGGTTGCCTTGTCGAAATCGGCAGCGAGGAACCAGCACGTTTCGTCAGTCAACAACGGATAAACACCGGCCGTCAACCTGCCAGTGAGATGGTCGTGAATGACCTGAGCCGTCAGCGGAAAGTATTCCTTCGGTTCATCCGGTTTTCTTTGGAACGGATTGCTCCAAACTTTTCGATAGGCCGGTGAATAGCCAGTCTTACCGTTCCGCCCTTCCCATCGCACCGCATAAACATCCTCACGCCCGCGAAACAGGCTGCGGAACAATCCCACTTTTTCGTCGGGGCTGGATTTGGAATTGATCGGGGAGTCGGTAATATGAACCGTCGGCACAATGCTCGGAACTGATGTTTTTTCACTGGGAAGTCCCAGCCGTTGCCGCAAGCGCGCGGTTTTCCGCGCGCAGTCGCGCACATTCGGCGAGCGCGTTGGCCAATTGATGTTCAGCAGTTGTCAGTTCCACGTCACAATATTGCTCGGTTGCGGATTTTCGAGCTAAAATTTGAATCGGTTGGGTGGACCATGCAACGCATAGCCAAAAACTCTTACCCTCCGTCCTTTGATTACACGCGATCCTTTTTGTCCTTGAAAAAACACACATCCTTGTAATATTGTCTTTGTCTCAGAGACATATTGTGGCATATTAGGCTCTGGTTTGAAGACAAATGAGAAATGTGATTCGACAGAAATTGGCCGACAGCTTCGTTGCGGAGCTGCCACGCTTGACGCGCCGTGACGCGAGGGTGCCGTCAATTGCCGGCAAGGCACATGCCGTCATCGGGATGCGACGGGCGGGGAAGAGCTGTTTTCTGAAACAGTGCCTCAAAGACCGGGCGGAAGCGGGCGTGCCGCGCGACGCCTTGGTTTATTTCAGTTTTGAGGACGAGCGCTTGGCCGGGATGCAAACCGAACACCTGAACTGGGTGCTGGAGGAATACTATCTGGCGCGACCGCGGTTCCGGGACCGTCGCGATGTCATCTTCTGCTTTGACGAAATCCAAAATGTGCCGGGGTGGGAAGCCTTCATCCGGCGGATTTTGGATTCGGAAAAGATGGAGATATTTGTCAGTGGTTCCTCCGCTCGGATGTTGAGTCGGGAAATTGCAACGGCATTGCGCGGGCGCGCAACCGAAACGATTATTTTTCCTTTCGCCTTCGGCGAATACCTGCGGCGCCACGGGCTTGAGGTGCCGGAAAATCCCGCATTTGTCCCCAAAGCGCAGCGATCCCAACTCGAGAATGCCTTCGGCGCCTACCTCGAAGCCGGCGGATTTCCCGAAGCGCAGGGCTTGGAGCCGCGCGACCGGCTCACTTTGCTTCAGAGTTACGTGGACACCGTGATCTTCCGGGATGTGGTGGAACGCCATCACGTCACGAATGTCGAGGCATTGCGCCGACTGGTGCGGCAACTGCTGGCTTCTCCTGCCGGCACGTTCAGCGTGCATAAATTTTCCAATGATCTTCGCTCGCAGGGAGTGGCCGTCGGGAAGAATGCCCTCCACGAAATGTTGTCTTGGTTGGAGGATAGCTTCCTGATTCATTTGGTGCCGATTGACGCCGCTTCGGAACGCAAGCGCCACGTGAACCCGCGAAAAATTTATCCGGTTGATTCGGGTTTGATTCCCGCCTTCGACCGAAGCGGGCAACCCAACACGGGTCACGCGCTGGAGACGGCGGTCATGGTCGAACTTGAGCGCAGATCCTGCCGTGTGGCGTATGTCAGGACCAAGGCCGGACATGAGGTGGATTTTGTGGCCACGACACCCGAGGGAAAGCGAACGTATATCCAAGTGTGTTCGGATCTGAGCACGGCGGAAGTGCGCCAACGTGAATTTCGGCCGTTTTCGGAACTGCTATCGTTGAGGAACAAAGCCAGGTTTCTGCTTCTCACGTTGACGACAACGGATGTCTCGATTTGCCAAAAAGAAGCCCCGGCGGGGTTGACCGTCAAACCCGCGTGGGAATGGCTTCTGGAGCCTGCCAAATGATAAACATCAGACAAGGAACGCTGTGAGCTGGCCCGTGCGCGCGTTCTTCAAAACCAGGTGACATGCGGGTCCAGCTTCGGGATGGCCGGGAATTTCTGCTACAATTTGCTGCAAATCTTTCGGGAGTTGATGCAGCCAGATGCGCTTTCTGTTTCATCTTAGAGCGGTTGAAGAAATAATGGAGCCGTGCGGCAGCGGGGAATTTTGGGTTTTGGCGAGGCCGGGCGAGGGAGCATGCCCAAAGCGGCCTGTAACCGGGCGAAAACGAAGCCAAAACCCAAAAGAACCGCTGCTCTCTTCTCCCCAACCGCATGGCTACAGTATTTCTGAT
>JAGWNY010000029.1 GCA_028872915.1 Verrucomicrobiota bacterium | reverse complement strand
CCAAAAACGGCGCAAAAATGATTTTTGAGCCTGCGTCAAACCAAACGCCTTAAACTTTTTCAAAACGGCCCCTCCAACCCCACCTGTTTTAATCCCTCCGTCCCGCTTTTCCTCAAAATCAAATCCTACTATGAAATATCCGGGTTAGGCGGGCTGCGAAGCCGGCGGGGCTGCCGGAGCCGGCGGGACGGGGCGGACTGCGGCTCTTTTTCGCTTGAAGTAATTGTCCCGGCGTTTGCGTTTGAGAACTTTGTTATATTGTCTTCCCATAAAACTTTACTTTGTCCGCGCGTTGCGGTTCTGTAGTCGCACTATGCAAACTTGGACGCCCCGATTCAATCTTTATTTCGCCCTGGCGGTGGCGATGGCACTCGGCTGCGGCTGCCAGACGGACAAAAGCACCAAATTCACCGGCGCTTTGCGCGTTTACATGGAAACGCCTTCCATGATGGAGGACAGCCAAACCGTCTCAGTACTGCGGGCCGATCCCGTCCTTGTCAGCGTGTCGCCGGAGCCTATCCTGAGCGAGAGAGACATCGCCAGTGCCCGGGTCATCGCCGCGGCGGGCGGTTTCGCGCTGCGAATCCGCTTTCATCAAATGGCCGCGCAATTGCTTGAACAATATACCGCCGCCAATTCCGGCAGGCATCTCGTCATCCTGGGCGAGTGGACGGCTTTGACGCCGCCAAGCCAGGAAACAAACAGCTTCAACGGCAATAAATTTTTCGAGAATCAGCCTGATAATGGCGTTACACGGCGCTGGCTGGCGGCGCCTCTGATTACTCACAGCATCAGCAACGGCATCCTGACGTTCACTCCCGATATGTCCCGCGCCGAAGCCGACCAGTTGGTGGCCGGCCTCGCCAACGTCATTGCGAAAAATTCTTGAAAGCGACATTCATTTGTCTGCCCGCCTTGTTTTGCTGCGTTGCCGCCTCGGCACAGTTTCCGTTTCGCTTTCCGACAGCCAACACCAATCTGTTCGTTCCGGGCGCCGAGTTGAAATTTTTCGCCCCGACCGAAGCGGACAAGCCCTGGACCAGCGGCGGCTTTGGCTGCGTGCGCGATAACGGCTGGCGGATGCATGAAGGGCTGGATATCCGTCACCTGCAAACAGACCGCCGGGGCGAACCCGCGGACCCCATCATGGCCGCGGCCGATGGAACGGTGGTTTATTTTTCGGACCGTCCGGGTCTCTCCAACTACGGAAACTACATCGTTATTCGTCACGTCATCGAAGGGATCGAAATTTATTCAGTTTACGCCCACTTAAGCGCCATTGCCCCGGGCTTGAAAGTCGGCGAAGCGGTCAAGGCCGGCGACGTCATCGCCACCATGGGGCGCACCTCTGACACGGGCTGGATTCCCAAGTGGCGTGCGCACGTTCACTTCGAATTGAACGTGTTCTTCAACGATCGTTTTGCGATTTGGTTTAAGAAAAATTTCCGCGGTGAACGCAATGATCATGGCCAATGGAACGGCCTTAACCTGTTTGCCCTGGATGAGCGCGATATTTTTCTCCAGGAACGCGCGTTGGGTCCCAAATTCAGCCTGTTGAATTATATCCGGAACCAGACGGCGCTGTGCCGCGTGATCGTGCGCGCCGCGCATTTTCCCTACCTAAAACGTTATCCCATGCTCGTGACGCCGAATCCCGTCGCGCAAAAACAAGGGGTGGCCGGCTATGAAATGGCGATCAATTACAATGGGGTGCCGTTTGCGCTGATGCCCCTGGCGGCATCGGAAATAAAAGGGCGGGCCAGATTTCAATTGGTTTCCGTCAATGAAGCGGTCGAAAAGGCAAATCCGTGCCGGCGGCTCGTTGTTAAACGTCGCGGGCATTGGGAACTGGCCAACGAAGGAATACGGCTGCTTGACCTGCTGACGTTTTGAACGGGCCGGGTTTTTCTGCAACGACATTCTTAACATGTTTATTCGCAATAAGATACATACGTTGACAAATTTCGAAGGTGATGATTGATTGGCAATGTTGCAGCCGAAATCCGGTTTCCTTCCTGAAGCCGGATGCGGGAGACCCAACAATCCTCGATAATTGAGGACGGGGCGAACGGTACCGGAGAAAACGGTTCCCAGGCCACTTTCAAGGCCAAGCCCGACAGCTAATCTCGCAGGCATTTGGAAGGGCGAACCCGCAAAGGCGATTTTCGTGTTCACCCCCGAACAAAACCGTGGCAAGGTCTTGCGCCAACGGCGCCGCCTCCGCCAGGATGGAAATATGCCGGACATTATTTATATCGCGATGGTGATCTTCATTTTTGCCGCACTGGCGCTGTACGCCTGTGGCTGTGAAAAATTGTAATTCCGCGCTTTTATGGAAAACGTCATTCTGGGAATCATTTCCACGGCGCTCTGCGGCTATTTGCTTTACGCCATGCTGCGGCCCGAAAAGTTCTAAAGGGAGTTTATGAACCCGCATCAATGGCTGGAGCTGGCGGTTTACGTTGCCGCGCTCGTGCTTGTCACCAAGCCGCTTGGTTTGTGGATTAACCGCGTGCTCGATCCCGGGGGCCGCACCTGGCTCGATCCCGTGATGCGTCCGCTCGAAAAATTGACCTACCGCGTCCTGCGCGTGGACCCGGCGCGCGAACATGATTGGAAGCAATATACGTTTGCAATGCTCGCGTTCAGCCTTGTCAGTTGCCTTTTTACCTACGCGATTTTGCGCCTGCAATTTTACCTGCCACTCAATCCGCAGAAGCTGGGGGCGCTGGCGCCGCACCTGGCATTCAACACGGCGGTGAGTTTCACAACCAACACGAACTGGCAAAGCTACGGCGGCGAAGCCACGATGTCCTATTTCTCGCAAATGGCGGGGCTGGCCATCCACAATTTCTTTTCCGCCGCCGTCGGCATAGCCATCGCGGGCGCGCTGGTCCGCGGGGTGGCGAGGCAAACGGCCGAAACGATTGGAAATTTCTGGGTGGACATCACCCGCATCATGTTCCTCCTGCTATTGCCAATCTGCGTTGTGCTGGCGGTGTTTCTTGTTTCCCAAGGCATGATCCAAAATTTCAAGCCTTACACCGTGGCCAGACTCATTGAGCCGCAAACGATCTCCGTCCAGAAAACGGATGAAAACGGCAAACCGGTTACGGACGCCAAGGGCAACCCGGTGATGGTCAACCAGACGCTCGCCACGCAAACAATTGTGCAAGGCCCCATGGCTTCGCAGATCGCCATTAAGATGCTGGGCACGAATGGCGGCGGTTATACAAATGCAAATGCGGCCCATCCATTCGAAAACCCCACGCCGCTGTCGAACTTCGTGCAGATGCTGGCGCTGCTGTGCATCGGCAGCGCTCTGACCTGTCATTTGGGCCGCGAAACGAAGAACCAGAAACATGGCTGGGCGGTGTGGACGGCCATGTTCACGATGTTCCTGGCGGGCGTTATGGTCTGCTGGTGGGCGGAGGCCAGAGGCAATCCGATCCACCAAAAACTGGGCGTGGCCATCGCCGATGGGAATATGGAAGGCAAGGAAGCGCGGTTCGGGATATTCGATTCGGCGCTGTTCGCCACCGTAACGACCGACGCCTCATGCGGCGCCGTCAATTCCATGCACGATTCCTTCACACCCCTGGGCGGCCTGGTGCCGCTGTTCAACATTCAAACCGGGGAAGTGATTTTTGGCGGCGTAGGGGCGGGTCTGTACGGCATGTTGATTTTTGTGATTCTGGCGGTGTTCATTGCCGGATTAATGGTCGGGCGCACACCGGAGTATCTGGGCAAAAAAATCGAAGCCTATGACGTAAAAATGGTCATGCTGGCGTTTGTTATCCTGGCGTTTCTCATCCTGGGTTTCACCGCCTGGGCCTGCGCAAGCGACTGGGGAAAGGCCGGCCTGAACAATGCCGGACCGCACGGCTTGAGCGAAATTCTTTACGCCTATACCTCGGGGGCGGGCAACAACGGAAGCGCGTTTGCGGGCCTCAACGCCAATACGCCATGGTATGACACCACGCTGGGCATTGACATGCTGCTTGGCCGATTCGGCATGATTGTGCCGCTACTGGCGCTCGCCGGGTCGCTGTCAAGAAAAAAAATCGTTCCTGCCAGTGTTGGCACGTTTCCCGTGAGCGGCGTGACGTTTGTAGTGCTGCTGGTGGGAACGGTGGTTTTGGTCGGAGCGCTCACGTTTTTGCCGGCTTTGGCGATCGGCCCGATTGTCGAGCATTTCCTGATGCTGCAAGGACACGTGTTTTGATTTATGGCAAACAAATCTGTTTCCATTTTTGATCCGAAGATTCTGCGCCAGGCAGCCTTGCAGGCGTTCATCAAATTGAACCCGCGACTGATGATAAAAAACCCGGTCATGTTCGTGACCATGATCGGCGCGGCCATCAGTTCGGTGGACGCGTTTCGGTCGCCAGGCCAGACGTTGTTTGTGACCCAAATCGCGATTTGGCTGTGGTTTACGGTCCTATTTGCGAATTTTGCCGAAGCCGTTGCCGAGGGGCGGGGCAAGGCGCAGGCGAAGGCCCTGCGGGCCACCCGCACGCGGGCGACCGGAAACAAATTGGCCGGGGGTGAAAACACGGAAACCGTGGAAACCGTGGACGCCGACGCGCTGCGCAAAGGCGACGTGGTGGTGGTTCGCGCCGGCGAAATCATCCCCGCCGATGGCGAAATCATTTCCGGGGCGGCAACGGTGGATGAATCGGCCATCACGGGAGAATCGGCGCCAGTCATTCGCGAGGCTGGCGGCGACCGCAGCGCCGTGACCGGCGGCACCCGCGTGCTCTCCGACGAAATCACAGTCCGCATCACCGCCAATCCGGGGGAAGGATTTCTGGACCGCATGATTTTGCTGGTGGAGGGGGCGAGCCGGCAAAAGACCCCGAACGAGATCGCGCTGACCATCCTCTTGTCGGCGCTGACGGTGGTTTTTTTGCTGGCCGTCGTCACGCTGAAGCCCTTTGGCCTTTATTCGGGCGTGGATTTTTTGAATCCGGTGCTGATCTCACTTTTGGTTTGTCTCATCCCGACGACCATTGGCGGATTGATGAGCGCCATTGGCATCGCCGGCATGGACCGGTTGTTGCAGCGAAACGTCCTGGCGATGAGCGGGCGGGCGGTGGAAGCGGCGGGCGACGTGGACGTGCTCCTCCTGGACAAGACGGGGACCATCACGATGGGCAACCGGCAGGCGGTGGCCTTTTTGCCCGCCGGGGGTGTCACGGAGCAGGAACTGGCCGACGCGGCGCAATTGGCGTCCCTGGCCGACGAAACGCCCGAAGGCCGGAGCATCGTGGTTCTGGCCAAGCAATTTGGCATTCGCGCCCGTACAATTCATGAAATGCCGCAGGCGCGATTCGTTCCCTTTACGGCGCAGACGCGGATGAGCGGGGCCGATTTCGAAGGGAGGCAAATCCGGAAAGGGGCGGCAAATGCCCTCCGGCAATTTGCCGGCGGAACACTGCCGTCCGAAGTGGAAAAAATAATCGAAGGCATTTCGTTGTCCGGAGGCACGCCGCTGGTTGTGGCCACCAGGGAACGAACGCTTGGTGTCGTTCACCTCAAGGACATCGTGAAGGGCGGCCTGTCCGACCGGTTCAAACGATTCCGGGCGATGGGTGTGCGCACGGTGATGATTACCGGAGACAACAAGCTGACGGCGGCGGCCATTGCGCACGAGGCGGGCGTGGACGATTTTCTGGCCGAGGCCAAGCCGGAAGACAAACTGGAGTTGATCCGGCGCGAGCAGCAGGGAGGCCGGATGATTGCCATGATCGGCGACGGAACGAATGACGCTCCGGCGCTGGCGCAGGCGGACGTGGGCGTGGCCATGAACACCGGAACACAGGCAGCCAAGGAAGCGGGCAACATGGTGGATTTGGACTCCAATCCGACCAAGCTGCTCGAGATCATTGAAATCGGAAAGCAACTGCTCATCACCCGGGGCGCGTTGACAACATTCAGCATCGCCAACGACGTGGCGAAATATTTTGCCATCATTCCGGCCATGCTCATGGCCACCTTTCCAGCCGTTGCGCCGCTGAACGTCATGCGGTTGCATAACGCGCACAGCGCGATTTTAAGCGCGGTCATTTTCAACGCCCTCATCATCATCGCCCTCATTCCGCTGGCGTTGCGCGGCGTAAAATTCCGTCCGCTGGGCGCCTCCCAAATCCTGCGGATCAATCTGATGATCTATGGCGTATGGGGCATGATACTGCCGTTCATCGGCATCAAACTCATTGACCTGATCGTCGCCGGATTGCGCCTCGCGTAATCAACCCGCCATAATCATTATGAAAAACATTTTCGCGGAATTCGGTCGCTCGTTCATGGCCACACTGTTCTTCGCCGTCATTTTGTGCGGGTTGTATCCGCTCCTTGTCTTTGGTTTGGCCCACCTGCTGTTTCCGCGCCAGGCCAACGGCAGTTTGCTCGTGGACGGGTCGGGAACGGTCCGCGGCTCGGCCCTGATTGCCCAGGATTTCACCGCTCCGGGATATTTTCATCCCCGGCCTTCGGCGGCGGGCGCCTACGGCTACGACGCGGCGAATTCGGGAGGAAGCAACCTGGGGCCGACTTCCCAGGCGCTGGCCGCGCAAATCGCGCAACGCCTGGCCGCCTACCGTGCCGAAAACGGCCTGCCCGCGAATGCCGTCGTTCCGGCCGATGCCGTCACCGCGTCGGGCAGCGGGCTGGACCCCGACATCAGTCCGCAAAACGCGGCGTTGCAGGCGCCGCGCGTGGCAAAGGCGCGCGGATTGCCGGAACAGCAGGTGCGGGAATTGGTGCGCCAAAACACGCGCCGCCGCCAGTGGGGCATCTTTGGCGAACCGCGGGTGAACGTGATGACGCTGAACTTCGCGCTGGATGAATTGGCCCGTCATTTCGCACTCGACCCGCCCCCGCAAAAATAGTTTCTTGGCCGCATGGAATCGCCCCGGACGCATGACCGGATTTCGCCGGACGATTTTTTGCGTCTGATCGAAAAAAGCCGGCTCGGAAAATTGAAGATTTATCTGGGACACGCCGCCGGCGTGGGTAAAACCTACGAAATGCTCCAGGAAGCGCATCGGCTGAAAAAAGCCGGGGTGGACGTGGTGATTGGATGGATTGAAACGCATGGGCGCAAGGAGACCGAGGCGCTCCTCGAAGGGCTGGAAATCATTCCGCCGAAAAAGGCGCCGCACGGCAACACGACCGTCGAAGTGCTCGATGTGGAGGCAATTTTCAAGCGGTATCCCACGGTCTGCGTGATAGACGAACTGCCTTACACCAACGTGGCCGGCTCGCAGCATCCCAAGCGTTACCTGGAAGTGCATGATTTGCTGCTGACCGGCATCAACGTCATCACGGCCCTCAACATCCAACACCTCGAAAGCCTCCACGACACCGTCCTGCGCGCAACGGGCGTGGACGTGCGGGAGCGGGTGCCCGACCGCTTCGTTTTGGAAGCCGACCAGATTGTCAACGTGGACCTGACCGCGGAGGAATTGCGCGAACGCATGAAACAGGGAAAAATTTATCCGCCGGACCGGGTGGCGGCGGCGCTGGATAATTTTTTTACCGAGAATAACCTGAACGAGTTGCGGGAGCTGGCGTTGCGGGAAACGGCCAACGCCCTGGATCGCCGTCCGCGACTGGGAGTGAAATCGCCTCCCGATGTCAGCGAAAAGATCGCCGTTTTCATCAGCACCAACCCGGCGACGACCGCGAAGCTGCTGCGAGCAGCCTCACGGCTGGCGGGACGGCTGAATCGCGAATGGATCGGGGTTTACGTGAGGCGCAAAAACGAGGACCCCATGCGCATCCCGGCGGACCTTCAACGGCAATTCATGCATAACGCGCAACTGGCGACGGAACTGGGAGGCAGCGTGACCGTGCTGGAAAACCAGAACGTCTGCCAGGCGCTGTTGAAGTTCTGCCGCGAACAGGACATTCATCTGGTGGTGCTGGGGACCAGCGAACGGCGCTGGTGGCAATTTACGCGGCCCAATGTGCTTGATTTTTTCATGCACCATGCGCCGGGCATAGATTTGCACATCGTGGACCCGGTGCATTAAAAACAGGAACCGGCGGGCGCCCGTTCCCCCGGCCATCACATCATGCCGTGGTCGCCATTTCAGGTTCCGGCGTGTCCAGGAAACCTTGCAAATGGCGGACGCGCGTGGGATGACGCAGCTTGCGGAGCGCCTTGGCTTCGATCTGCCGGATGCGTTCACGCGTGACGTTGTACATCTTGCCAATCTCTTCAAGAGTGCGCTCATAGCCGTCCAGCAGGCCAAACCGCATTTCGAGTATCTTGCGTTCACGCTCGGTCAACGTGGTCAATACGTCGCTCAATTTCTCCCGAAGCAGGCTGTAGCTGGTGACATCGGACGGATTTTCCGCCGATTTGTCCTCGATGAAATCGCCCACGCTCACGTCGCCGTCGTCTCCAACGGGCGCATGAAGGGACACCGGCTGCTGGGCCATCTTCAGCAGCGCATGGATGCGCACAACGGGCATGTGCATTTCATCCGCCAATTCCTCCGGCGTTGGCTCCCGGCCCAGTTCCTGGGTCAACTGCTTCTGGGCGCGCCAAAGCTTGTTCATGATTTCGATCATGTGCACCGGGATGCGAATAGTCCGGGCCTGATCGGCAATGGACCGCGTGATGGCCTGCCGTATCCACCAGATGGCGTAGGTGGAAAATTTGTAGCCGCGGCGATATTCGAATTTCTCGACCCCCTTCATGAGGCCGATATTGCCTTCCTGAATGAGATCGAGGAACGACTGCCCGCGATTGGTGTATTTTTTGGCCACGGAGACGACGAGCCGGAGATTGGCTTCGGCCATGTGGGTCTTGGCCTTGAGGCCGCGGTCGGCGGCGGCCTTCAAATCGCCAAAAGCCTTGAAAAATTCCTCGCGCGGCATTCGGACAAAGCGCTCAAGGGTCAGGATAACGTCGCGCTCGTGCCCGGCCGTCGCACGGCGTTCGGCCGTGGACCGCTGGGATTCCAGTTCCTGAAGACGGCGGAGACTGGTCTGAAATTTTTCATGGACGTTGCCGGCCACGACAATCATTTCCTCGACGACTTTTTGCTTGTAGAAAAACTGTGGAAACATGTCGCGCAAGCGGGCGTTCATTTTCTTCAGCTCGCGGTCCAGCTTTTCCTTCCGGCCTTTCTGGCTGGTCTTTTGCCACGAGGCATACTTGGCATCCACGTTGCGATCCAGGGTCTGGATTTTGCGAATGAGCTTCTTCAAATCGCGCAAATGTCCCTCGCGATTGGCGATCTTCTTGTCCACGATCACGCGGTCAAAACGTTCCTTGGGCGGCTCGGACAGCAATTTTTCCGCAATGGCAATATGTTCCTTGGCCGTGAAACCCAGGCTATAGACGATGCCTTTCATCGCCATTTCCGCTTCTTCGATCTTTTTGCAAATTTCGACCTCCTGCTCGCGCGTAAGCAGCGGGACCTTGCCCATTTGATTCATATACATCCGGACGGGGTCGTCGAGAATTTCCAGGCGCGCGTCGTCGTCCGCCTCGTCGGGCGGCTGCTCGGGCTGGCGGCTGCGTTCGGCGCGCTCCGCCTCGGCCTGATCCATCACGATCTCGACATCAAGGCTGCGCAGTTTGGAAAGCAACACATCCAGATCATCAGGGCTGAGATTGTCCGGCAGAATGTCGTTGATGTCGTCGTACGTGATGTAACCGTGCTCCTGCGCCAAATGCAGAAGCGTCTTGATCGTGTCGGTGAAATCCACCGTTGACGACAAAGCCGGAGCGCTCACTGCGCCTGCCTTTTCCCGCCCGGCTTGGGCATTGTTTTTTCCATTGCCGTTGCCATTGCCATCCGTCCAACCCCCGGCATGGCGGCGGGCGCTGCTCGTAATAACAAAACGGCGGCGCACCGGCGCGGTTTTTCCCGCGTTATTCCGTCCCTCGCGGGCCATCCTCTCCGCGTTTTGGGCCGCCGAAGCCGATTTTTTGCGTTGCAACATATTAATAAGACCCTGTTCGATTACTTTGGTTCAGCGGGAAATCATCTTTTTCCCGCCGTGCCGGTCAAACAAATGTTCCGTATCGCGGGCGACTTCGCCTATATCTTGGAAACGTGAACACCAGAAGCCCGACGCGGTTGCTATACTAAAACACTTTCTACAGAAATCAAGAAGAATTGTTGCAGAAATGTCACTTTTATGAAACAGCCATGAATTTGCCGTAAGTTATTTGAATTTAGAGGCTTAACAATGAGGTTTTCCGGGCTTTTCAATAGCCGCAATATCCTTCGATATTTGCGCTTTTAGACCAATAATAGAGTCAAATTGGCGCTCATCACGAACTTTTTCCCCCGGTTCTACTTCCAATTCAGCGTCATAGAGGTCGCCACTATATCCCAGGACATGGGCCTCAACCCGGATTTCCGAAGCTGCGGCAATGGTTGGGCGCGAGCCAATGTTCAGGCCGACACGATAGGCTCGCCCCTTGATCACGGTTGACGCCGCATAGACACCCTTTGGAGGCAAAACAAGGCCCTTGACATCCAGATTGGCGGTAGGAAAGCCCAGGTCGCGGCCGATTTTGTCGCCATGGAGAACGCGACCGGAAATTGTATAGGGCCGTCCGAGCATCTGGCTCGCGGCATCGAAGTGGCCGCGGCGGATGGCTTCGCGAATGCGGGTGCTGCTGACCATTTGGCCATCCAATGAAACCGCGGCCAGGCCGTGAACGCGAAAGTCGAGCCGGGCGCCGAGGCGTTCGAGCAGGGCCACGTTGCCGCTGCGGCGGTGGCCAAAAACGAAATCGGCGCCCACACAAATCGTTTGAACGCGGCCAAAATCGCGGACCAAATTTTCGATAAATTCCGCCCCGGATTGCATGCTGAAGGCCTTGTCAAAACGGATCAGGAAGAGCACTTGGGGGCCGAGGCAAGCGATGGCACGCAGCTTTTGGGGAAGGGAGTAAATCAATGGCGGGACACGGGCAGGGGCAACCACGTTATTTGGATGGCGATCAAAGGTCAGGACCACCGCCACGCCGTCGTTCTGGCGGGCATCGGAAACAGTCCGGCGGATGAGTTGCTGATGCCCGAGGTGAACGCCATCGAAGAAGCCCATGGCCAGGCAGACCGTCTTGCGCCCGGACTTGAGTTCGCCGGCGGCGTGGATGATTTTCACGGACGCCATTGTCGGCGGTGGCGATTACACCGCAAGCTTCAAGAATGGAATCACGCGCTGTTCCAACTGGCGCAGGGAGAGCTTGAGCAGGGCGTCCAGCGGCATGGCATCCGCGACGTCGAATTTGCCGGAAGCCAGGCGTCGTAACGCGGCCAAATGGGCGCCGCAGCCGATTTTCCCGCCCAAATCGTTCGCGATGCTTCGCACATAGGTTCCCTTTGTGCAAGCCAGGCGGAATTCCCCGAGCGGTTCGCGGTAGTTGCCAAACCGAAAATGATAGACGTGGATCAGGCGCGGTTCGCGTTCCACCTCCACGCCTTTGCGGGCCAGTTTATAGAGCGGGACGCCGTCCTTTTTGATGGCGGAAACCATGGGCGGGGTCTGCATCTGGTCGCCAATGAAGGAAGCCGCCATGTCGTTGAGGGTGTCGGGAGTGAGAGGCGGGACGGGTTTGGTTTCAAGGATATCACCGTCCGCGTCAAAGGAATTCGTGGCCACGCCGAAATGGATGGCCCCTTCATAAACTTTGTCATCGGCCATCAATTTTTCCGAAAGCTTGGTGCCGCGCCCCACCACGATGATCAGCAGGCCGGTGGCATTTGGATCCAGTGTGCCGCAATGCCCGGCTTTTTTTATGCCAAACGTCCGCCGGATGGCGTCCACCACATCGTGAGAAGTGGGGCCGGCGGGTTTGTCAACCAGTACCGCGCCGTCGAGAGGTGAAAACTCCTGCATGGAGGAAAACGACTACGTATTGGCCGCGTCGAGCGCGCGTTTGATGGCCGCGATCACTCTGCGCTGGACGGCGAGGCCGCTGCCGGAAACGCGCGCCCCGGCGGCGGCCGAGTGGCCGCCGCCCCCGAATTGGGCCGCAATTTCATTGACATTGATGTCAGGCCGTTTTGATCGCAGGCTCACCCGGGTCATGCCGGGGTCCAGTTCCTCGAAAACACAGGCCACAACCACGGGTTCTATGTCGCGGATATGATCAATGAGGCCCTCGCTTTCGTCACTGTTCGCGCCCGTCCTCGCAAAATCGGCCTGCTTCAGCCAGAGGTAGGCAATGCGGTCGCCGCCAGCCAGCCGGAACTTGTTATACAGATGGCGCAGCAGCCGCGCGCGGGAAAGGGGATAAGATTGATAAACTTCGTGACAAATTCGCGCCAGATCGGCGCCGCAGGTGACCAGCTCGGCGGCAGCGTGAAACGTGCCAGGGCGGGTGCTCGGATATTGGAACGATCCGGTGTCGGTGGAAACGGCCGCGAAAAGACAATCCGCAATTGGCTCGGTGATGGGCCAGCGGAGCGCCTTCAGCAGGCGAAAGATTAGCTCGCCGCAGGACGGTTCGCGGGCTGAGACCCAATTGATATGGCCGTACCGCGGATTGCTTTCGTGATGGTCAATATTGATCAGAACCTCGTGCCTGGCGGCGCACTTTCCGGCCTTGCCCAGGCGGGCAAAGCTGGCGCAATCAGTCGCAATGACGCAATCAAAATGTTTTCCAGCTTTGGGCTTTTGAAACAGCCCGTCCGGATCCAGAAAGGCATATTTTTGTGGAATCGGGTCCTCGTTCCAACAGAGCGCCTCTTTGCCGGCGGTGCGCAAAGCCAGCGTCAGAGCCAGTTGTGAACCCACGCAGTCACCGTCGGGACGGATATGGCCGACTACGCAAAACGTTTCTTTTTGGCGAAGGATCTCCGCGATACGCTCGACGATTTTGGGGGCCGTTTTCACGATTCGTTCTTCGTGTTCTTTGCCGCGGCGTTTTCCAGTTCTTCAATGATCTGCAATACTCGGTTGCCGCGGGCGATGGAGTCGTCAAAAACAAATTTAAGCGTTGGCGTGTATTTCAGCACGACCTGCCGGGCGACGAGGCCCTGAAGACGCGCCCGATGCTCGGTTAAAAGCTCGATGCCCCGTTTTTGCTGGAAGGGGTTGCCAAAAATGCTCACGAAAACCACGGCGGACTTGAGGTCGCCGGCAAGATCCACGTCGTTCACAGAGATCAACCCCGCTTCATTGACGTGAAATTCGCGGCGGATGGCTTCGCCGATTTCGCGCTTCAACAGCTCGCGCACGCGTTCATGTCGGAGGGTGGGCATGATTAGGAGGGGCGGAAACGACGACGCGTGAACCCTTTGGACATCATAATTTGGCGGCAACTTTTTCGATGGTGTAACATTCCACGACGTCGCCAACCTGGAAGTCGCCGAAACCTTCAATGCGGATGCCGCATTCCATTCCTGCCCGCACTTCATTGACTTCATCCTGGAACCGCCGCAGTGACTGCGTGACGCCTTCGTAAATGATGTCTTTGCGCCGCCGGACGCGGACTTTTCCGCGGATGATGCGTCCATTGGAGACAATGCTGCCGGCGACCGGCGCGCCTTTGGATAATTCGAAAATCTTGCGGACTTCAGCGGCGCCGACAACTGTTTCCTTGATGATGGGTTCGAGCAGGCCGGCCATGGCCTCCCTGACTTCGTCTATCAGTTCGTAAATGACCGCGTAGAGTTTGACCTGCACCCCTTCGCGTTTCGACTTCTCGGCAGCGGTCGAGTCCACGCGAGTATGAAAACCGAGAATCACCGCCTTGGACGCGGAGGCCAGGGCAACGTCGTTTTCCGTAATGGCGCCTACGTCATTGTGAATGACTTCCAGCGAGACTTTTTCGGCTTCGATCTTCTTGAGCGCATCCACGATGGCCTCCACGGACCCCTGCGTGTCCGCCTTGACGACAACCTTAAGGGCCTTGGTCTGGGAGGCGGCGAGCGTGGCGAAGAGGTTTTCAAGCGTGACCTTTTTGTCCTCCGGCCCTTCCGCGCGGGACTCCAAAAGCCGTTGCTCGGCGACATCGCGCGCGGTTTTCTCGTCCTCCAGCACTGAAAATTCAAGGCCGGCCTCGGGCACGCCGTTCAGCCCAAGCACACGAACGGCCACCGACGGCCCCGCTTCCTTAAGGCGCTTTCCCTCCTCGTTGATGAGAGCACGAACGCGACCGTAATACTCGCCGCAGAGGATCGTGTCACCCAGTCGCAACGTGCCCTTCCGCACGAGCACGGTCGCGGTGGGGCCGCCGGGTTCAACGCCCGATTCAATCACGTTTCCGTTCGCGCGCCGATCCGGATTGGCTTTCAATTCAAGCAAATCAGCCTGAAGAAGGATCATTTCCAGCAACTTTTCCACCCCCTGCCTGGTAAGCGCCGACACGTCCACGAAGATGGTATCGCCGCCCCAGTCGTCCGGCGCCAGGCCCTTGTCCTGCAACTGCTGGCGGACCTTCATCGGGTTGGCGTTGGGATGGTCCATCTTATTGACGGCCACGAGCAGGGGCACCTTGGCGGCCCTGGCATGACTGAGCGCCTCCAGGGTCTGGGGCATCACGCCATCGTTGGCAGCCACTACAAGCACCACTATATCCGTCACGTTTGCCCCGCGGGCGCGCATCGAACTGAAGGCGGCATGGCCGGGCGTGTCCAGGAACGTGATCTGGGCCAGTTCCTCTTTCCGTTGGGGATGCGGAACGGAAATGGTGTAAGCGCCGATGTGCTGGGTGATGCCGCCGGCTTCCCCGGCCGCGACGTTCGATTTGCGGATCACGTCCAACAGAGTGGTCTTGCCATGGTCCACGTGGCCCATGATCGTGACCACCGGCGGGCGCGGTTTCAACTGTTCGGGCTTGTCTTCAAAATCCAGTTCGACCTTTTTCTCGACGGCATGGACCACCGCCGCGCCCCGCTCCCGTTTCTCCACTTCGAACCGAAACCCGTATTTGGCGCACAATTGCTGGGCGATCTTCTCGTCAATGGCTTGGTTGACAGTGGCAAAGACCCCCAGCTTCATCAGGTCGCCAATAATGATAAACGGCTTTTGTTTGAGGGCGGCGGCCAGTTCGCGGACGATAATGGGCGGCTTGAGCGTAATGGCCTCCGCCGTATCGGGCACCGTAAACCGGGGCGGCGCCGAGGCGGTTTTTTCGCCCTCGCGGGCGGGCGGCGTCCGGCCCTCGCCACGCTGCGCATCACGGGCGCGTTCCGGGCGGCGCGGCGCGGCAGCGCGGGCCGGCGGCAATTTGACCGAGCCGACCTTTTCGCCCAGCCGGGGCGGCTGGGGACGGGAAGGTAATTGAATGAAGCCCACTTTTTGGCCAATGCGGGTCGCCGGAAGCGGAGGCGCGGCGGGTTTTTCCACCGTGGGAGCAGGCGCTACGGCAGCCGGCGGCGCGGCCGCCGGCGCTTGCGGCACCGGCCGGGGTTCAGCCTCGGGCGGCTGCACAACGGGCGGAGACGGCGGCGCGGGTGGTGGCGAAATAACGCGGACGGGTTCGGTCGCGGGCGGCGGAGGGGGCGGCGGGGCGGCGGGCGGCGGAGCCAGCCTCGCGGCGAGGTCGGGGTGGTCCTTGAGGATTTCGCCCTCAAGCCATTCGGCGCTGATTTTGTCCAGGGAACTCGAAGGAACGCGCGCGGCGGCAATGCCCAGGGATTTGGCCTTCACGAGAATTTCCTTGTTCTCGAGGCCAAACTTTTTCGCAATGTCGTAGATACGAACGGGCATAAATCTTTTCCGGCGCGACTTCTTCCGGCACAATCGGCTGCGGCGGCGCCGCGAAGCGCTCTGCAAAGGCAATTGTCCGGCAGCCGCCCATGTTCACGGGACGAATGAAGTCCGGGAAATGAAGAATGACAACGGCAACGTCGTGCGCATGTTCTCTCCAGCCTTCATTTCTTCCTACTTCACTGGTTCGGCGGTTTCGCCAATTTTCAATTTTTTGCGCTCCGCTTCCTCGCGGGCTGCTTTTAATACATCGGCCGCCTTTTCAGCAATGTTCGGAATGCCGCTCAAATCGCTTTCTTCGGCCGACAATAAATCTTCGAGCCGGGTCAGTCCCGCGTGGACAAGCGCATCGGCCTGTTCGCGGGAAATGCCGGGTATCGCCGCAAGGCCTTCCACGGCCTCGGCCACCTTTTCCTCAAATCCTTTCGTGAGAACCTGCTCCGCGTCAATGTCCACTTCCCATCCTGTCAGCCGCGCCGTGAGGCGCGCGTTCTGGCCCCGTTTGCCAATGGCCAGCGACAACTGGTCTTCAGCCACCAGTATGCCCAGCCGTTTGCGGGCTTCGTCCACTTCTATGCTCTTAAGTTTGGCCGGTTCGAGGGCCTTCGTGACAAACGCCCTGATGTCCGACGACCACGGAATCACATCCACTTTTTCGTTGTTCAATTCCCGAACGATATTCTTGACGCGCTGGCCGCGCATCCCCACGCAGGCGCCCACGGGGTCCACCTTCGGATCCCGCGAATACACCGCCATTTTCGTCCGAAAACCCGGCTCGCGCGCAATGCCCTTGATCTCAATGGTGCCGTCGCTGATCTCCGAAACTTCCACTTGAAACAGCTTGATTATGAACCGCGGGTCCGACCGCGAAAGTATGATCTCAGGGCCGCGAGCCCCTTCTTCGAGCGCCTTGACGTAACACCGAATGCGTTCCCCCACCTGATATTCCTCCGTCGGCACCCGTTCGCGGTTCGGCAGCAGCGCCTCATATTTGCCCAGGTCCAAAATCACGTCCGAACGCTCAAATCGCCGCACGGTGCCGCTGACGATGTCGCCCACCCGATCCTTGAATTCCGTAAAAATCAGGGATTTCTCGGCCTGGCGGATTTTTTGCATCAGGGCTTGCTTGGCGTATTGGGATGCAATGCGGCCGAAGCCGGTGGGCGTAACCTCTTTCTCGATTTCATCTCCAACATTCGCGTCGGGCTTGATCCGGCGGGCGTCAAAAACGGTGATCTGGTCATGCTTGGAAATCACTCTTTCGGAGACAATGAGCTTGGCAAAGGCGCGGATGTCGCCCGATTTCTGGTCAATTTCCACGCGTAATTCCCTGGCAGGGCCGACGGCTTTTTTGGCGGCCGAGAGCAATGCTTCCTGGACAGCGCCGATCAGGACATCACGATTGATGCCCTTTTCGCGCTCCCAAAACTCCAAAACAGCCAGGAAATCCGCGTTCATGTTTCATGGAACGAAGAGGCCGCGGCATGGCGCGAAGAATAAAAAAGCCGGAAGATGGTCATCTCCGACTTTTCGCGCTGGCAAACCAGCAGACTCTACCGTTCTTGATTAAGAAAATAAATTTTCCACGCGATGCCGTCAAGTCCCAAAAATCCCCGCCTGTTTATGGCGTCGCAAGCCGGTAAAAACGTTGCAATGCAAGCGGAGCATTCGTGTCGGAGAAAGACACCATGCCGTTGGTATCAGCCGCCACCGAACCAATCGTAATCCAGTTCGTGTCACCCAGATTCGTGGTCATTTGCACGCGATACGGCAGCGTGGGATAGCCTGAGGCCGACAATTGCGGGACGTCGTTGCTCAAAAGGAACGAGCCGCTGAAGACGGGCTGGGGCGGTTGCACGAGATAAAACAAAAACCGGTCCACGGACAGCCAATAACCCGTGGCGGCGGGATTTTCACCGACCACCGTTAACCGGATCGTATGCGCCGAGGCGTTCGTAAACGTCACTTCGCCCCAATCCTGGCTGGGATACGCCGGAGAGCTGGCATACTGATCCAAGTCGTATGGCCAGGTGACCCCGTCGAAGGTGAAGGCGAGAATGCCCCGGTCCGGGTGGGATTTGTAGGACATCTGCAAATCATAGACGCCTGCGGGAAGAATCGGCGTGGTGAATTCAATCCATTCGTTCGTGCCCGTGGCCTCCAGCGCAAGCCAATGGCCGCCGCTGGTGTTGCTGTCGCTTTGCAACCCGGCCGGGGCGCCGTTGGTCGCATAGGGCAGGGTTTCGGCCTCATAAAAGAAATTTGTGACCGGCGCCGGCGGTGGCGGCGGTGGAATGAAGATGTCCGTGCCGGGGAAATGGTAGATGGCCGTGTTCACAGCGCTGTTGGTCAATCCGGCGGCTGATGCCATGGCGCGCAGGACGGTTTCGCCGCCTATGGACACGGGACCGGAATAAAGGATGCCGTTGGTGATCGCCGGCGTGGAACCATCGGTCGTGTAATGGATCATTGCGCCAGGCGTGCCGGAAGCGATAACCACGGATTGCGTCGCCGTATAGGTGCCACCGCCGGGATAAAAGAAGGGAGGCGAGGCGATCAGGGCGGAAACGGAATTGCTGTTGAAAACCCGTAGCGGGGCTCCGGGAACGGGGGCCAGCGCCGATGCGAAGACATTGGTCGCTTCACAAGCCGTCACGCGCAGCAAGCCAATGTCGTAATTCGTATTGTTGGCGCCAACGTCAGCGGTGAATTGATCAAGCAAAAGATTCGTGACCGTGTCGGCGACGATGGCTGGCCGGTCGTCCTCGTTATCGAAATGGGCCTGGCAATTGGTGAAACTGATGTCGTTGGCCCAGCGCAGATACCATCCATAACAAGGCCATCGGCCAAAAGCCTGTGGCTGCCAGTTCTGGTTTTCCACGGGATAATTTGTGACGGCGGACGCCGGATTGTTTCCAATATTGGAAACATTGACGTTGTTGAGAACCACGTTCTCAATGGGAATGATGGTGTTGGCTCCGTCGAAATATCCGTTGATGGTGGACGTGTTGGTCCGGTTGAACAGCGTGGAATGCCAGGCGGCGACATTGTTGACGCTGATGTTGCGGATGCGTCCCACGGAAGGATTCGGAGAGCCTGTCGTCCGAAGATCGAGCTTCAGAAAGATGGGGCAGGCGCAATTGGTCATGGTCACATTGTCATAGGTGACGCCGTCAATGACCGCGCCATCCTGGGAGGTAATCCCGATGCCCGCCTTGCCAGCGCCCCCAATGCCAATGTCCGAAAACGTCACGTCCGTGAAATCGCCCACGGTTTCCGAACCGAATTGCGTGGCGTTGTTCTCCGTGGATAAAATCTGGCAGTCTATGATGTGGATATTGTGGCCGCCGATTTTCCGGCCAAGGGCATAATCACTTTTGAGCACCATGGCGTCGTCGCTGCCTTGAATAACGCAATTGCTGACAATCACGTCCGAACTGTCAACCAGATTGAATGCGTCGCGATGCTGGCTCGCGTAGGCATTCAGAATTTGCGCGTTGAGGACCGTCATCCCCTGGCAGCCATCGGCCAGGATGCCAAAATGCCCGGCCCGCGTGATCGTGATCCCCGAGAAGTTAACGTTCGTGCAAAGCACCAGTGAGATGGCTTTGTCCGCCTGGCCGTTGGTCGGATTGCTGCCGCTGGTCAGGATGCCGTTTCCATCAATTTCGCCGGAACCTGCAAAACCGATATTCGTCAGATTTTCGCCCCAGATGAGCGCGTCATGGAAATGGCTGTGGCCGTAATCCTGATATTGGGACCAGGGATTCGGCTCGGCGGCGTCGAAACCGTTGGTCGCAGCCGCCAGGATCACTGCATTGTTGCTCAAATAAAGCGTGACGTCGTTCGTCAGGTGAATGGAGAGGCAGACATAGTTGCCCGGAGGAAAAGTGACCGTTCCGCCGCCCGCGCCCGCCGCGGCGGCAATGGCGGCATTGACGGCCGGGCTGTCGAGGGTAACGCCGTCGCCCGTCGCCCCATAGTCCTGCACGTTAAAAAATGGCGGATTCTGGGCCAGGCAACGGCTTGCCGCGGCAAACAAAAGGATCGCCGGGAGAATGACGCCTCTGACAACTTTTCTCATCTTTGGATATCAGGATGCTGAAAGAAACCGACGAACCATCGGGGTGGTTTATTCAAAAAAATGCGCCGCCGAACACCAGACCGTCCGGCGGCGCTGACTACAAACCGGCAACGTCACCACACGCTCGCCGATTTTTGTTATCATAACATGGCGGCGGATTTTTACAGCCGGTTGTTTCTGCAAATGACATTGAAAAAAATGCACCGTTTGGGGAGCCAGTGCAGCGGCTATCGGCGGCGGCGAAGGAAGAGGAACAGGAGGCCGACGCCGCCGATGGAGGCCAACGAAATCGTGGGGGGTTCGGGGATCGTCACGATATCCAGGCCCCAACTGACGATCGTGCTCTGGTTGCCTGCGGCCAGGTCCGCCAGAAATAACGTCCAGGTGCCATTGGCATCGGTGCCATCAAAGGTGCTCAACGTCGCCGGCCCGCTTCCCGTGAAACTGGAGGGAGGACCGGTGGGGCTGTTCGTTTCGCCGTCGGGCGCCCAGACGCCGGTCAGCACCCCGCCATTCGGATTGACGATGTTTTGATAATAATGAATGTCGCCGTTGGCGGCATTATCGGCAAATGTCACATTAAAACCGGAATCCGAATAACCGTAGTAATTATTGCCGCCCACGCCCACGCGGTTTAATAAGACGGCGAAACCGCCGTTGGGTCCCCGCAGGTAGGCGTATAGATCGCCGTTAAAGCCTCCGCTGATGTCCAGGTTCACGCTCACCGACGCAATGGTGCCACTCCCGGCAACCGTGATGTTCTGGGCCAGGGTCAGTCCGGCCGGATTATCGTCAGGAATCACCTGATTAACATTGAAATTGAAGATGTTTGTGTAATACACCGGCCCCGATCCTCCCTGCTGCAAAGGCGACGGCGCGAAGTGCCGGGAAGCGCCGGGCAGGGTGCGCAGCCCGGACAACCCGGGCGGCGAAGCCGGTCGCTGGCTTCCAGCGGGAGGCCATATCTGGCCAGGCGGAAAGTGAGCCGGTTTGGCATGCCCCACGGCCGCGCACGCGCTCATTCCCGCGATTTGGATGAACACCCATCGCTTGATTCTCCACGTGACCCTCCTGGTTCGGCAGGTTAATGGCATGGGCACGGCTATTGCGGCGGGTTGGTTGGATTGTCTGGATAATAAAGGCGGTAAAAAATGACCGGCGGATTGGTGCGGACAAGATCGGTAAAGGTCCACTCGCCCAGGGAATTGTTTGTGACTGTTCCGGCTTCAGCCCACGAGCCGGTGATGTTCGTCGCGCACTCGACCCCATAGATATAGTTTGGAATCGCTGAACCGCCAAACGTCGGGTTGCCGCTCCCGTTGAGCGAAGGGGTGTCCATCGTGGCGGCGGGCATGTTGGTGACTTCGAGATAGATTGTCCCGGTCGTCGAATATGTGCCGTCGGAAATGGTGTAGGTAAAATGGTCCCCCGCGGTGAGGACGCCGTTGTAATAGATATAGCGGCTGTCGTAAGTCACATTCGTGCCAAGGACGCTGGAGGCGGCGCTGGCCGTCAACGTCAACGTGCTGCTGTTGGTCGTGCTTGCCGGATTAAACGACGCCGTGACGCCGGACGGCAAACCCGATGCGGACAGGCTGACCGTTCCGCTGTAGCCGCCGATTGGATTGACCGTGATCGTGCTTGTGCCATTGGCGCCCTGGACAATGGTCAAACTTCCGGGCGACGCCGACAGCGAGAAGTCCGGATTTTGTCCCGCGACGCTCACGTTGTCGAACGTGGCCGTATTCAAAGAGGTGTTGTCATGCGAAGAAACCGCCAGGCCGGCTGTGGCGTTGGTGGCCATCGTGACACTCGTGCTGCCAATCTGCGTCCACGTCGAACCGTTCGTCGAATACGAGCCGGTAAAGGTATTGCCGGAGCGGACCAATTTCACCCATTGCGGCGGCAGGATGTTGCGAATCCAGCCCGATACATTAATCGAATTGGCGCCCGTCGTGGGGCGCACTTGCAAGGACACGCCGTTGGTGGGCGTCAGCAACACCGAAGCTTCCACGGAATTCGTGTCCAAGGTCTCCCGAATCATCACGCCGGCCTTGGCGTAAGACACGCTGCTGCTTTCAGAAACCACGCGGGCAATGACGGTTTGATCGCCGGAAACAGATTGATACGCGTAATGACACTGGTCGCCGGCGTTCCAAATGTCCGCGCCGCTGCCGCTCACCGTGAAAGTGCCGTTGCTGTAGCTGGCGCTGCCAACCAGGCCGACCGACCCGATGTCCGCATCCGTCCAACCGGAAGGCAAACCGCCGCCGGACGCGGCGATCGTCAGGCTGATGGACGTGCTGTTCGTCAGGCTGCCACTCGTGCCCGTGATGGTGATGATGGACGTGCCGGCGGCCGCCGTGCCGCTGGCGCTCAACGTCAACGTGCTCCCGTTGGTCGCGCTCGATGGATTAAACGATACCGTCACACCGGAAGGCAGGCCGGAAGCCGACAGGCTCACCGTGCCGTTGAAACCGGCGATTGGATTGATGGTTATGGCGCTCGTCCCATTGGTGCCCTGGGCAACGGTCAGACTGCTCGGAGAAGCCGACAGTGAAAAGTCCGGCCCGGGCGCCGTAATCGTCAGGTTAATGCCGGTGGTATGGGTCAGAGTGCCGTCGGTGCCGGCGATGGTCACCGTGGCCGTGCCGATAGCCGCGCCGATGCCGCTCAACGAGAGCGTTTCGCCATCCGCATCGCTCCAGCCGGCAAGACTTTCCAAATTCGTAATGGACATGTGCCAGCCGGTGCCGTAAGTGACATAATTGGTGACAACATTGGCAATTGCCGGCGGCGTATCCACGACCAGATAAAGTTCACCGCCGCTGATTTGCAGGGAAATGGCCGCCGAACCAACATTGAGTCCCGCCCCCCCCACCGTCAGGCTCGAAGACGCGACCGAACCGGCCACCAGTCCCCCCGTCTGGACCGAGACGAGTTTGTAACGTCCGCCAGTCAATGGCGTCGCGCCCTCAACAATCAAGGTCACGGGGTTGTTGCTCAAGGTCAACGTGCCGTTCGTGACCGTCAGGGTGGGCGTGCCGTTCGTATAATCCACCTCCAAAGCCGCGCCCAAACTCATGTCCAGGCTGCCGGCAATCGTTCCCGCGCCGCCCAGGCCCGTCAGCGTCTGGCCGCTGAGAATATCGTATGGTGCATTGGAAACATCGGATACGTCAAACGTCGCGCCGCCGCCAATTTCGATCTGCGCCTGATTGGAGATGGAGCCATTGCCCACGAGGGCCAGGACGCCATTGCTGATGACGGTATCTCCAGCGTAGCTGTTCGTATTGGCCAGGGCCATGACGCCATTGCCGGTCTTGATGATGCCGGTGTCGTGAAGACTGGATCCGTTTATCAAAGTTCCCGTCACGTTCAAGTCAACGCCACCCGGCGCTCCACCGCGCGACACGTTGAAAATGGTCCCGCCGCTTTCGCTGGGAATCACGTCCAGCGCGCTGATGGTCGAAGTGTTGGTCCCGCCGTTGACCGCGACTCCAAAGTCCAGGTCCCAGGTGCCGTATCGGGTGTTGACCTGTGTTCCGCCCATGGCCAGCGTGCCGCCGTTCAGCGTGAGCAGGTCATGGAAATGCGTGCTTGTCCCCGCGCCGCCATCCGCGGTGGCCAGGCCGGTCAACGTTCCGCCGACATTGAGGGTGACCGGCAGCACGCCGGGATTGAAACCGGCGAGTGAATTATCCGTATCGAGCTGCACCGTGCCGCCGCTGTTAACGATCAAACCACTGCTGGATGTCAGCGTGCTGTAGGAATGATTGCCGCCCGCCAGCGCCAGAATGCCGCCGTTCACAACCGTAACGCCCGTGTAGGCCTCGATATTGCTGAAGGTAACAGTGCCCGAACCTTCATTCGTAACCGAGCCGGCGCCGGAAATAACGAGCGTCATCGCCATGTTGCTGTCGCTTCGATCAAAAACCAACGCGCCATCATCGGTAATCAATCCGCCGGCGATGCTCCCGTTCGTGTCGTTCAAACCAATCTGCGCGTACGCGCCGTTGCTGATGGTCAGGTTCCCAAAAATGCTTCCGCTCTGGTCCAGCACCGCGGAACCATTCGTCACCAGCACACCGCCGTAAATTGAATCGTTCGCATCCGACAAAACCAGCGAACCGCCGCCCACAATCACGCCGCCCTTGAAATTATCGCCGCCCGTCCCCGCAAGCGTCAATTTGCCGGAGCCAAGTTTGACCAGGGCGGTGTCACCGGAGATTTTGCCCGTGCCGCTGAACGTGTAATCCAGCGCGTTGTTGCTCACCGTCAGGGAAGCGGGCTGAACCGTCGTTTCCAGCGTCACGTTTGTGGCGCCGGCGGCTGAATCGTTGAACCTCACGGCGACGGTGTCCTGGTAGGCATCAGGCGTCACGCCGTCCGACGTGGTCACCCAGTTGCTCGTGCCCAGAAAATCCCAGTTCCCAATGCTCGCGCCGTTGGTCAGGCCCGTCCAGGTGACCGGAACCGCCACCGGCCCGCCGGCTGTCAAAATCACGTCCACAGAACTGTTGGCCGTATTATTCGAAATATAACCCGAATAATGGGGCGGCAAATTCAATGTGTTGAAGTTGAAGGAGTGATGCCTGTTTACAGTCGAGTACTTGATTGCTTGAATCTGTTGGGGATAGGAACTGAAGCCCGGCAACAGTGAAAGGGTGATGGTGTTGGCCGAGGTCCCGTAGTCGAGGGTGGACGTGGTAAGCGTGTGATTGCCATCCGACACCACCGAACCGCCCAGAGTCAGGGACGGGCCGGTCGAATTGGCGTCCACGCGCACCGTTGCGCCGGAGGCATTCAGGGTGGTCGCCGTAACCGTGGCGCCATTGAAATCAAGCGTCTGGCCCGGCGCCAGGCTCAGTGTGCCCAACGCCGAGGCGTCCAATGTCGCGCCGCTGTTGACGCGAATGTCCGAAATCAGGGATGCGCCCGATTTCAGGGCCAGGGTCCCCGCGTTGACAACCGTATCGCCTGTGTAGGTGCTGGCTCCGGCCAGCGCCAGCGTGCCGGCGCCCTCCTTGACGAGTCCACAGCCATAGCCGGAAATGGCGCCCAGGGTCAATGTATTTGAATTGACGGTAATCGCCGGCGTGGCCGCCAACGTAACGGGCGCCGTTCCAAAACTCAAATCCGACGTGCCCGTGAATGTAAAGTCGCCGCCGATGCTCACGCCCAGGTCGGTGCCCGAAAGGGAATAATCTCCGCTCACGTTCAGGGTCAAAGCCGAGCCGCTGGTATTATCAATCACGCCGCCATCAATGCTGAAAGGACTGTTCGTGAAGTTGTCGAACGCATTGGCACAACCTTGCGACGCGAAATTGAAAGTGCCGGCCGCCAGCGTGAAACCGCCTCCATAGGTGCTCGTGGTGGTAATGTTGGTCATCTCCAAATTGATGACGCCGCCGGGCATGTCTTCAACCTGGATGGCGCCGGGGGTGTTGGCGCCGAAGGGGGTCGGGAAATTGATGACGCCGCCGCCTTCGAACGTCACCCAATTATTGTTCCAGTTCATTCCATACACCGTGTCGCCGGAATCAAAGGCTTGACGCGTTACGTTGACCGTCAATGTGGAATTCGTCGGGACCGTCCAGGTTTCCGCGGCGCCAACGTATGCATTCGCGTTGCCGGTGAACGTGACGGAACAGTTCGTGCCGGCGATGAGAACACCGTTGAGCCTTGTGACTTGGTCGAAGACGATGGAGAACGCCAGCCCGCTGAAGTCGGAGGATCCCGCGCCGAACGTCAATTGATCGCCTGACAGAAAGGCGGTCGTGGCCGATGCGCCCGTCGCATCCGTGGTCCAATTTGAACTGCTGAGGCCATAAGCGCCCGATGGGACGCCAAAACCCGGTGTGGCGCCGTTCACGTCCAGATACTCCGCGGGGCCATTGTCCGCCCCCGCCGCCGTCCGCGCAAACAGCATGGCCATCAGCGTGCAAGCCCGAAGCACGGACGTAGAAACCGACACGGCTGAAACGTTAAAACAACCGCCTCGAGTGGCTCCAACCGAATCGGGAAAACCAATACGATGATTCGTCATTTGCCTGATTATTGGTGCCGAAAGCCTCAGAACCACTGGGACTAAACTCGTTCGAACACTTCTGGAACATTCGAGAGTTACAATGCACCATAACAATACATACCACAACCATACTTAGCTGTCACTGTTATTTTTTATCACGAATATGAAACATTTAGTCACCCCGCAAAATCCAGCCGGCCGAACGGTTTGACGCCCAACGCCTTTTGCGTTCTTCCTCGTCCTCCCTTCGCAAAAAACCTTGCGTCCTTTGCGTCTTTGCGTGAGGCCGCCACCTCAGGCGGCGCAGTCCAGCCTTTGGCGCAACTTCGCACACACTGCTTGAAATGCCCCATTGCCTCCTTCATCCTCCCCGCCAATGGCATTCCGCGATTTTGCCCAAAACGCCCCCGCCGTGCGCCTCCTGCAACGTTCCCTGGCGCGCGGGCGGCTGGCGCACGCCTACCTTTTTGCCGGCGAACGGCTTGAAGACCTTGAAGTCATGGCGCGCACGCTGGCCAAAACGTTATTCTGCCGCCATCCCGTCCGCGCCGACGGCGCCGCCACGGATTCCTGCGACACCTGCCCGAATTGCCGGAAAATTGACGGCGACATCCATGCGGATGTGCATTGGGCGCGCCCGGAATCCCGCTCGCGCATCATCACCGTTGAGCAAATGCGGGACTTGACGCGCGAAATTCAACTCAAACCGGCGGAAGGAGGATGGAAAGTGTCCGTGATTGCCGCTGCGGAACGTTTGGGCGCCCAGGCCGCCAATGCCTTTCTCAAGACCCTCGAAGAGCCTCCGCCCAACGCCGTTTTGATCCTCCTTTCCACGGAACCGCAACGGCTCCTCGAAACCATCCTCTCGCGCTGTCTGCGCCTGAATTTTGCCGGTGATCCCGCGCGAGGACCGGATGCCGCGGCCACGGAATGGCTGCAAAAATTCGGCGCCTTGGCGGGCGGCCAAAAAAGTTGCCTGGGCCGTTACCGGCTCCTCGATACCCTCCTTCAAAAACTCGCCGAAATCCGCGCCGGCGTCGAAGGATCGCTCGCCGCCGCCTCGCCCCTGGAGAAATACGACGACGTGGAAACCGACTTGCGCGAAAAATGGGAGAACGAATTGGAGGCGGCGGTCGAAGCCGAATACCGCCGGCGGCGCTCCGAACTGCTGTTGCTGGTGCAATGGTGGCTGCGGGATGTCTGGATCCATGCGCTGCGCGGCAACCGGGAGTTGCTGCATTTTCCCGCCATCGCGGGCGCGGAAACCGTTGCAAAAAAAATTTCCCCGCGGCAGGCGCTTGAAAACCTCCACATCGTCGAGCAAACCCAACAAATACTGCACACGAATGTCCAGGAGGCCCTGGCACTGGAAGTCGGCCTGCTGAAACTCAATCTTTAGCGGGCTTAAGCCATCGCCCCAATCAAATCTTCAATCACCCATCCCCCGCCGCCCGCCTGAAGCTTGTCCCCCGCGCATCCATGCCTCCAAACCGCATACCGGATCGCCCCATCACAATCCCCCTGCAACGCCGGCTGCGCCAGAAAACCCGCGATGAAACCCGACAACACGTCGCCGCTGCCGCCCTGGGCCAGATGCGGATTGCCGGTTGAATTGACGAAGACGTTTCCCGTGGCGGCGCCGGTCAACGTCTGATGGCCTTTTAGCACCACACGGCAGCCGAATCGCCGCGACAAATCGCGCATTGCCTGGAAACGATTGGATTGCACTTTGGCTGCCGTGGAATTCAGCAGCCGGGCCGCTTCACCCGGATGCGGCGTGATCACCCGTATTGCCTGGCCCGACGGCGCCGCTGCCGGCAACCAATCCATCGCGCTGGCGTCCACCACAACGGGCACGTCCGCATACCGCCAGAGCCGCCGCGCCATGTTTCGCATTTCATCAGGCAGGTCCGGGGCTGCAAGGCCCGGACCGATCAAGATGGCCGTGGCATTGTCAAAGAGTTTCATGTCCGCCTTCCAGACGGCGACCATCGGAGATTGCAATTGGGCCGCCACGGCCGGATAAACGTTTTCCTGGGGATAAACCGTCACAAGGCCCGGCTGGGCGCGTAACGCGCCGCGCGCCGCCAAAACCGCCGCGCCATGAAATCCAAAACTGCCGGCGACGATTGCCAGATGGCCGAAGGAACCCTTGTGATCTGCGACGGGCCGCCGCGGCGGAAAATGGGCAAAATCATCCGGCATCACCCATTTCAATTCCGATTCCGCCGGACATGGAATCAAACCGACGTCATCCAAAACTTCCAGCCGGCCGACGAAAGGCCACGCCGCCTGCGCCAATAGCCCCGCTTTTGGCGCGCCCACGGTTAGGGTGATGGCGGCCTCGACGGCCGCGCCTTGGGGCCGGCCCGTCTCACAATCAAGACCGGACGGCACATCCACCGCAACCACCTGAACGCCGGATGCGTTGACAGCGCCGATCAGTTCCTGCCATGCGCCGTCGAGCGGGCGGTTCAAGCCAATGCCAAAAAGCCCGTCCACGAGCCATCGAAACGATGACGCGCCGCGCCGTTCAAAATCCGCCAGGCCCGATTTTGGATCCGCCACTTCCATGATCTCCACGCGCCGGTCCGGCAAATGGCCCGCCGCCGCGCGGGCGTCCGCGCCGTTATTCCCTTTTCCAGCCAATATCAGGACTCCATCGCCCGGCCTTGTCAGTTCACACAACCGGGCGGCGATCCCGGCCCCGACGCGGCCGATCACCGCGTCTTCGGTCTGCCCCGATGCCCACGTCGCCTTTTCCCAGTCCCGCATTTGGCCAACGGTAAGAATTGGAAGCGCCATATCCATCCCAGTATTCGCATGATCCTCGCCGGCGCAAAGATGAAAATCATTCCAGATTGTCAGGCGCTTGCCGACGCCCACGGGCGTGGACCCGCCAATTTTCCGTCTGGCCAAAAGCGAACGCTTGGCCGATGCTATCACCTCATGTTCAAGGGAACTTACACAGCCTTGGTGACACCGTTCAGGAACGGCGCCGTTGACGAAGCGGCGTTTGAGCGCCTTATCCGGCTGCAAATCAAGGCCGGAGTGGACGGCATTGTGCCGGTGGGCACAACCGGTGAATCCCCAACCGTGGATTGCCAGGAGCACATTCGGATCATTGAATTGGCCGTAAAGCACTCGAACGGAAAAATCAAAGTGCTGGCCGGCACCGGAGCCAATGCCACCGCCGAAGCGATTCATTTGACGCAAGCGGCACAAAAGGCCGGCGTGGACGGCTCTCTCCAGGTGGCCCCCTACTACAACAAACCCACACAGGAGGGCCTCTATCAGCATTTTAGCGCCATCGCCCGCGAAACGCGGCTGCCCATCGTGCTCTACAGCGTTCCCAGCCGTTGCGGCGTGGAGATTGGCGTGGAAACCGTCCGCCGCCTGGCGCGCGATTGCAAAAACATCGTGGGAATCAAGGAGTCGGGCGGAAGCTGCGACCGCGTCTCCCAATTGCGGGCGGCTTTGGGGCCGAAGTTCACGATCCTTTCGGGCGATGATTCGTTGACGCTGCCGTTTCTGGCGGTCGGCGCACAGGGCGTCATCAGCGTGGCGTCCAACGTCATTCCGCGGGAAGTGGCGCAAATGGTGAAGTCATTCCTGGCGGGCAAAACAGCGCCGGCTATGCGCCTGCACCAAAAATTTTACCCGCTGTTCAAGGATTTGTTCATCGAATCGAATCCGGGTCCGGTCAAGGCGGCGCTGGCCATGATGGGCCTGGTTCAGGAAGAATACCGCCTGCCGCTCGCCCCGATGAATCCGAAGAACCGGGAGACATTGCGCACCACAATGAAATTGTGCGGCGTTTTGAAGTGATCGAAGTGATTTTAAGTGATCGAAGTGATTGAAATGATTGAAGTGATTGAAATGATTGAAGTGATTTTAAGTGATTTGAGTCAAAAAAAAGTTTTTACCCCTTGAGTTTTCATCCATGCTCCGAATGATTATTACAGGCGCCAAAGGGCGCATGGGACAGGCGGTCGCCGCCTGCGCCAAAAATTTTCCCGGCGTGGCCGTCGCGGGGCGAATTGACCAGGGCGACGATCTGGCGGCGGCGCTGGACGGCGGCGACGTGGTGGTTGATTTCAGCGCCCACGACGCAACCCCGGCCATCCTCGAACTTTGCGCTAAAAAAAGAAAAGCGGTCGTCATTGGCACGACCGGTCATTCGGAAATGGAAAGAAACACCGTCGAACGCTGGAAATCCGCCATTCCCATCGTCTGGACCGCCAACTTTTCCACGGGTGTCAACGCGCTTTTTTGGCTGACACGCAAAGCGGCGGAGATTTTGGGGCCGGATTTCGACCTGGAAATCGTTGAAATGCATCATCGGATGAAGAAGGACGCGCCCAGCGGCACGGCCCGAACCCTGGCCGAGATTCTCGCCGCAACGCGCCGGCAATCGCTGGAAAAAGTGGCGCGCCACGGCCGGTCAGGCATGGCGGAACGCGCGCCGGGAGAGATCGGCATCCACGCGCTGCGCGGCGGCGACGTGGTCGGCGATCACACGGTGATTTTTGCCAACGCCGGCGAACGTCTCGAACTGACCCACAGGGCATCGAGCCGTGATGCTTTTGCCAATGGCGCATTGCGCGCGGCCGTCTGGGTGGCCGGCCAAAAACCAGGCCTTTACGACATGCAGGACGTGCTCGGTCTTCGATAACGCGTCTGGCATGTGAGTGCGTGAACGCCAAATCGAACATCGCCTTCATCGCCCTCGGCTCCAATCTCGGTGACTCCCGAAAAATTATCCTCGATGCCATGTCGCGCCTGGAACAGTTTTCCGATCAGCCGGTTTTAAGGTCGTCTCTGTGGCGCACCTCGCCCGTCCTTTGTCCGCCCGGTTCGCCGGATTTCGTAAACGCCGTCATCGGCCTGATTCCGCGCCCGTGCGAAACGGCGCATTCGCTGCTCGGGAAATTGCAGGCGTTGGAAAAAGATTTTGGGCGCGCGCCGGCACCCGCCTTGAATGCGCCCCGCCCGCTGGACCTGGATTTGCTGGCCTTTGGCGACGAAGCCTGTCAATCGGCAACATTGACGCTACCGCATCCGCGGGCGCATTTGCGAAAATTCGTCCTTCAACCGCTGGCCGAAATTGCCCCGGATTTCATTTTGCCGGGCCAAACCCGGACTGTCCGCCAATTGCTTGCGGCCATCACCTCCGATGAGACGCTTGCGCCACTTTGATCGGACGAGGCCTCAAACAATGCCCGCCCCAAAAATTCGCGCGTATTCCTGCATGACGTAACGGTCGGTCATGCCGGCGATGTAATCGCACACGGCGCGCCGCAAGCCGGCCTTTTTGACGCGTTGCCGGGAGCTTTCCCCAATTTCGGAGGGGCGCTGCAGATAATAATTGAAGAGCCGCGCCAGCATGTTGACTGCCCGCTGGTTGGGTTGGGAAACAGCCGGATTGTTGTAAAGGTTTTGGTAAAGGTAATCGCGCAGACCCAGGTTGTCGCGGCGGCAGCCCGCGCTGTGCTGGACCAGCGGTTTGGCGCAACGCCGGGCATCATCCGCGGAACGGACGCGCGCATCGGCGATCAGGCGTTCGCTATTTTCCACCACGTCATGAATTTGAAGGTCAATGATGGTTCGGATGGTGAAATAGCGGCGGCATTCCTCCGCCAATGGGCCGTGTTTTCGGGCCACCAAACGCGCGGCTTGGGCAAAAAGACGGACGTGGCGAATAAGGTCTTTTTCCGAAAGCAGGCCCGAATCCAGGCCGTCGTCCAAATCGTGGCTGTAATAGGTAATTTCATCGGCCACGTTGGCGATCTGCGCTTCCAGCGATGAATTTCGCGCGTCAAATCCTTTGCGCCGGTCCGGATGGTCGTAAGAAGTCTGATGTTTCGCCAATCCTTCGCGGACTTCCCAGGTCAGGTTCAGACCCGGAAAATCAGGATACTTCTGCTCCAATTTCTCGACGATGCGCAGGCTGTGCTGGTTGTGTTCAAAACCGCCGCGGCCCCGCATCAGCCGCGCCAGCGCCGTTTCGCCCTTGTGTCCAAAGGGCGAATGGCCCAGGTCGTGCGCCAGCGCAATGGTTTCGGCAAGGTCGGAGTTTAATTTCAACGCGCTGGCGACGTTGCGCGCCACGGCGGACACTTCAATGGTGTGCGTGAGCCGGGTGCGCAGATGGTCGCCGGTCCCATTCAGAAAAACCTGGGTCTTGTATTCCAGGCGGCGGAAAGCGCGCGAATGGATCACGCGGTCCCGGTCGCGCTGATAATGTGTCCGCCAGGCCGGCGGCTCTTCGGTATGCTCGCGACCGCGGGTGTCGCCGCTGAACTGGGCCATCGGCGCGAGGATGGTCCGTTCGATTTGTTCAAGTTCCTGTCGCGTGCGCGGCATGACAGCCAATGTATAAGGCGTGGATGCGGAAGGCTAAAGGCCAAAATCCTCAAATCGCGCCGCAAAATATGGCCGGCTTTCGAAGCCACCCAAACGTTTTCAATTCGGATTGTATGCCCCGCCGTAGCCCCCCGCGTAAAGCCGGATGCCGGCGCCGGCGTTGCGCATCATTTCAAAATGTTTGTCCACGGCGTAAATCCGGCAGTCAGCCTCGACCGAGAGGGCGGCAATCAACACGTCGTTCCACGGCGTCAAACAGCCGCGATCGCGCAAACGCCACGCCAGATTTTTCGCCGCCTCCCACGACGGCTCCTTCATCTGGTAATACGGAATGCAACTGAAGTGCGCCTCCAACCTCTCCCGATCCTGCTGCCGTGCCCCTCCCAATACTTCCAATTTCACCGGACCGCACCAGGTCGCCTCGTACTCTTCGAGAAGTCCCTGGAGGGTCACTTTCACTTCCAGCCGTCCTTCACGCCGCAATGCTTCTATCCAGACCGATGAATCCACCAGAACCATGTTCTTGAAATGGGTCAAATGTCCTGCCGCGCTTCCGCTTCTTCGTTCGCGGTTGGATAATCGAACCTGCCTTCCCTCAACATCATGCCAAACTCCCGCGCTTTCTTTCGATTCACGAATTCGCGCACGGCGAACGCCACGGCCGGGCTGTTTTTTTTCATCCCGGTCACTTTCAACAATTCGGCCAATGTCTTCTCGTCCAACTCAACTGTCATCCTCATGCCATTCAAAATGTTGTATTCCCCCTCATTTGTCAACACCAAAAGAATCATTTTTTCCAAGCAGTTCATGGACTGCTATCCCACGCAATGCGAACAGCCGCCGGATGGTTTCTTCAATCAGGTTGTTGGGACAGCTTGCTCCGGCCGTGACGCCCACGGTGACTTTGCCTTCCGGCAGCCAGTTCTGTGTTTCCATTTCTTCCCGGATATGTTGGTTGTAATGGCGGATGAGTTTTTCCGAAACCATTTTCGCCGCGTTTTTGATGAAAAATGTGGGTAGTTTCGCTTCGCCCATTTCGGCCAGGTGCGATGTGTTGGAGGAATTGTAGCCGCCCACGACGATGAGCAAATCCATGGGTTCGCACAGCAGTTTTTCAAGGGCATCCTGGCGGTCCTGGGTTGCGCCGCAAATGGTATCGAAGAAGCGAAAATGGTTTTCGATCTCCAGAGCACCATGTTTTTGGACCATCGCGGCCCGGATGCGGCGCTGGACTTCCTCGGTTTCTCCCCGCAGCATGGTGGTCTGATTCGCCACGCCGACCGCCTGCAAATGGATGTCTGGATCGAACCCTGCGGAATACGCGCCCTTGAACTTTTCCAGAAATTCGCGTTTGTCGCCTCCGTTTAAAATGTAGCGGCACACGTCGTCCGTTTCGTCCAGGTTGAAGACCACCAGATAATGGCCGCTGCCGTAGGCCCGCGCCTGGGACGTGGTGGCCTTGGTTTCTTCATGCATGGCCTTGCCATGAATGATGCTGGTGACGTTTTCCTTCGAATATTGGCGCACGCGTTTCCACACGCTCATCACGTCGCCGCAGGTCGTGTCCACCAGCACGCACCCTTTTTCTTCCAGCTTCTTGCGGGTGCCGACCTCCGTTCCAAACGCCGGAATAATCACGGCGTCGCCGCTCTCCAATCGCGCCAGTTCCGCGTCCGTGGGTTTGGGCGAAATGATCTTAATGCCCATGTTGCGGATTTGGTCGTTGACCTCGGGGTTGTGGATGATTTCCCCCAAAAGATAGATGGGCGTGTCGGGCGAGGCGCTGGAAAAATAGCGCCGGGCCGCATAGGCAAGGTCTATGGCGCGTTCGACACCGTAACAAAATCCGAATTCCTTGGCGAGCTTGACGGTCATGTTTCCCGCCGAAAGCACCCCCCCGCCGGCGCGGATGCGCTCCACCAATTCGCTGCGGTAATGAGACAGCACCTGCGCCTGGACCGTTTCCATGATGTCGGGCCGGCGAAGGTTGATCTTTTTTTGCGCGACAGGCGCTTCGGTTTCCATGATGCGGACAATTTAACATCCCATACCCACGGCGCAAAGCAATTGCGCACGCATCAAAACTCTTGCGCCAACGCCGGTTCCTGCAATCATGGAGGCATCGGAGCGTAGCTCAGCCTGGCTAGAGCACTTGCTTTGGGAGCAAGACGTCGCAGGTTCAAATCCTGTCGCTCCGACCATTTCCCCTCCTTCGACTCGTAGGGCGAAAAGATCCATGATGGGTGGAACAAACGAAGCCGGCGAGCGACCAGAGACGTTTCAAATGCGCGGAGGTCATTCGTGGCAAATCAACCGCCAGGGCGAGCACGTGAGTCGTGCGCCCGTATTTCAAGGCGGCGGCCGGTCCGCTCAACGGCCCGCGCGATGGAGGTTCGTCCAACACAACTTCCATGTCAGGCGGAGACCACGCAGGTTTGGCGCGGGCGCCGCCTCGATCTGGCCGGGGAAACCCTCGTCGGCCCGTGCCAATCGGCGTGCGTGCCGTTGCAGAAATCCTGACCGCTCACGCCTTCATCCACGGCGGCAAGCGTTCCGGCGCAGCCATCATTGCAGTTTCAGGAGGTAAAAGACCGGGTTGCCGCCCGATGACCAATTGGTGAAGACGAAATCGCCTTTGCCATCAAACGTATTCGTAACGATGGGCGTCCATTGGCCGAAGGGCCGGGATATGTTGGTGGAAATAAGCACGACATAGGGCCAATCCGGCACGCCGTTGCTTCCGCTCATAATGAGGTTGCTTCCATTGGCCGCCAAACCCGTAAACTCGGGCGCCGGCGTTGGCGCGGCCGCAATGCGCAGCGTCCCGTCCGTATCCAGGGTGCTGGTATCCCATGCGAGGTTCAGGGCCGGAATGGCGGGCGTGATGTTCGTAAAAGCGCCGTTGTAAGAAACGGCATTGAATAATTTGAACGTGTCGGTTGCCGTCAGCGCGCCGCCCGCGTTCGTCAGCGCGAGCGTGCCGCCGTAATCAATCGCGCCCTGCGCCGAAAGCGCGTTGTTCGTCGCCGCGGAGGCGTTGAGCGTGATGGAAACCCTGCCGTTCAGCCCCGCGGTTTGCCCTTGAATCGTCAGGACACCGGCCCCGGAGCCGCCCGGCAACAACGTCGCTCCTTGGTTCACCTGCAAATTGCCCTGAACCGTGCCGGCGCCGGCCAGGGTCTGGCCGGATTCCATCGTCAAGGTGTTGTCCACCCGCCCGCTGGCATCCAATGTGGCTCCGGCAAGGACATTGATAAAGGCGCTGCCCGAAACGGACCCCAAGCCCGTGAGAGCCAATGTGCCGCTTTCCACCAGCGTGCTCCCGGTATAGTCGTTTGGGGCGGCAAGCGTCAGCGCCCCGTTATTTGTGAGGATCAAAGCGCCGGGACCGCTGATGGCGTTGCTGCAATTCAGGCTCGGCGGCGAGCCGTTGGAAACCACGTTGAAAATTGCATTCCCCTGAAGCGTCAGCGTGGCGCCGCCGCCGATATAGCTGGGACCCTTTTCATTGTAAACCATTCCGCCGTCTTCAATCACAATATTTTTATTCAACGGCGTGGTGAGGTTGTAGAAGTCAAGCGTCGCGCCGCCATGAACCGTGATCGTTCCCGATGGCGCGCCCACCTGTGCCGTGGACGTCTGCAGCGCAAATGTTCCCTGCTGAATGTCTATATTGGCGATCGCCGAATCAATCGTCGTGACGCCGACAAGCGATACCTGGTTCGTGCCAACTTTGGTGATGTTGAAGGCCGAGCCGGCCGGCGTCGTGTTGAGACTGGCAGCGCCCCCGCTGCCCCGAATGTCCCAACGGCCCGTGCCGCCAAACGTGCTGTCTCCAGCGAGGGTGACGTTGTGAAAGGCAACGGTTTGTTGGGAGCCGTCATTGATGATGGCGCCACCGTTCGTAAAGCCCGTCCCGGAGACCGTAATCAACTGGCCCGCAAGATTCACGCCGTTCAGGTCCAGGGTGCCGCCATTCTGGACCGTCACGTTTCCACCCGTCGCGCCAACGGCGTTCGTGCAGGTCGGCCTCAATATCCCGTTCAATACGATCACGCCGCCCGTAAAATCATTGATCGTGCCCAACGTCAGCGTGCTCGTGCCCTCTTTGACCAGGGCCGTCGAACCGCTGATTTTGCCCGACCCGGAAATACTGAAGTTGTTGGCGTCCGAATTGTTGGTAATCGCCGAAGGCAGCGCCGCCACGCCCGCGGGAATGGCAATGGCAGTCACGGAAGCCGTGTCATTGAAGGTGACATTGTCGCCATTGTAAAACTGATCGCGGGCGTTGGCGCCCACATTGAGCCAATTCGCCGAATTCGTCACGTCCCAAAGACTGCTGCCCGTCGAATTCCAGATGAGCGTGGCGCCACCCGTCCGCCCCACGATCAGCGTTGCGCTGGCAATGTTTGTCCCCGCGACGTTCATGCCGGAGATGGTTAACGGATAAATGCCCCCTGGCGCGCTGTTGGAAGTCGTGACGCTGAAAATCGAGGTCCCGCTCCCCGAAAGCGACGGCGGGCTGAACTGAAAAATCGTGTCCGGCGGCAAACCGCTCGCGCCAAACGTCACGCTGCCGCTAAAGGCGCTGTTCGTGGAAACAGTCACGGTGTAATTCGTGGAACCGCCCCCCGAAACCGTTTGCGAATCCGGACTGACTGAAATCGAAAAGCCCGCGCCCGTATTCACAATCAACGTCACCGTATTGGTTTGCTTCAGTGCGGAATCAGACGTATCGGTTCCTGTAACCGTCAGCGTGTAACTGCCGGCAGGCGTCGAGACCGACGTCAACACATCCAATGTGGAACTGCCTGAACCCGTGACAGAGGACGGGCTGAAGGCCGCGGTCGCGCCGGAAGGCAGCCCGCTGACGCTCAAGTCCACCGTGTCAAGAAATCCAAGCTCGCCGGTTGTCGTAACGGTATAATCGCTATGGCTCCCAATGCCGTTGGTCTGCGACGCCGGCGAGGCCGACAGCGAGAAGGATTCGACCGCGTTGGGGCCGACATCGTTGGTCGTCAACGGATAGCGCGCGATGGAAGCGCTCGAAAATTCATCGGCGCCGATGTCCGGCGCGCTGTCGCGCGCCTGGCCGTCCATGTCGTCGGTCACATACGGAAAATAAGCCGCGTCTGCCGCGTCAATCGCGGGACTGGAGGAGGAAAGCTTTTGCAACGTATAACTGTTCTCCGCGATGCTCGTCAGCAAGGGGTCCACGATGATAAAGCCCGACAACCCCGGATTGTAGGAATAGCTGATATTTTGGGAGCGCGTGACCGATGAGCCGCTGGTTTCCTGGTAAAGCGTGCCCGAACCCTCCAGAATGTTGTTGGCAAACACGCAACCCGTCGGTTTCAGCGGCCTGGTGCTACTGTGCCCGACCAGCACCTCGAGG
>JAGWNY010000086.1 GCA_028872915.1 Verrucomicrobiota bacterium | reverse complement strand
CGGACGAGCGGGGCGACAGTCCGGCCAGCCGCCGGACGAAACCAAAAAAAAGTTTCAATCCGCGCCCCGCTCGGACGAGCGGGGCGACCGGCGAACCTGGGAGAGCATTTGCGGCAGGTGCAAGTTTCAATCCGCGCCCCGCTCGGACGAGCGGGGCGACGGGACGGGTGAGGCTCTTGTGCGCGGGTTGCAACAAGTTTCAATCCGCGCCCCGCTCGGACGAGCGGGGCGACTTTTTCGGCCACGATGCCCGCGTAGTATTCCACGTTGTTTCAATCCGCGCCCCGCTCGGACGAGCGGGGCGACGTTGTCCGGTAGTTTGGGTGTCCGCCGGGTGCGCGGTTTCAATCCGCGCCCCGCTCGGACGAGCGGGGCGACGCGATCCACAACCCCCGTGACTGCCGGCCAGACCGTGTTTCAATCCGCGCCCCGCTCGGACGAGCGGGGCGACCTGAGGGGGGTGTGGGGGGAAGTGACCAATCTCCGTGTTTCAATCCGCGCCCCGCTCGGACGAGCGGGGCGACTGCGGCACTCCCTTTCGGTTGAGTCGCAAGCACTTTTTAGCCCCTTTTCGCCAACCTGCCAATCCTTCTCGCACACTTATGTTCTGTTTTGTCAAAGAACGATGGAAAATGTCCGTCCTCATTGCCATTTTGCCCTGCCGCGAAAGCCCGGTTGCCGGGCCGCCACTTATGGTTCGCGGAATGGCATTCATACAATCAGCGGTTCACTCAAATCCAACGGCTTGTCCATGCCGTGATGCTCAATGCGCTGCACGGCCTTTTCATCCAGATGGTAAAATCGCAGCGAGTCTTCCTCCGGTTTGATTTCCCGGAGCAAGCGGTCGCGCAACGACGCCCATTCAGTCTGGCCCACCTGGCATTCAAAAACGCTTTTTTGCACGCGCACACCGTAATCTTCGCACGCGCGCGCCACGCGACGCAAGCGCCGCTGCCCGGCCTTCTCCACCGTGGAAACGTCGTATGTAATCAAAATCAGCATGACCTTATTTCGGAACGAATGGGACGTAATCCGCAATGTCGCCGCGCAAGCATCGCGCGAGCACCCGCGCCTGCACAAACGGGAATTGCGCGATGCGAAATTCCTGTTCCAGCAGCGGATGCGTGAGTTTCTCCTGCTTGCGTTGTTGATAGGCGGTAATGACTGCCTTGCGTCCGATGTCGGTAAATTCCACCGCGCCGCCTTCGCGCGCGCGGAAATGTTCCTTCCCAATCTGCTGCCGGTTGACCAACGTGACCGCCAGGCGGTCCGCCAGCCACGGACGAAATTCCTCCATCAAATCCAGCGCCAGCGCCGGACGATTCGGGCGGTCGGCGTGAAGGAATCCCACGAACGGATCGAGGCCCACACTGGTCAGCGCCGCGATGCAGTCATGCCGCACCAGCGCGTAAAGAAATGAAAGCAGACAATTGATGCGGTCGCGCGGCGGACGGCGGCTGCGATTGGCAAAGGTGAAATCCTCGCGCTGTTGTTTCAGCAACCATGTGAACACGCCAAAATAAGTGGCGCTGCCCATGCCTTCCGTGCCGCGCAATGCGTCAAGCGCGCCGGTTTTCCGCAAATCATCGGCGGCCCAACGGCCAAGTTCCTGAATTTGACGCGCCAGCGCGTCGGTCGCCTCCGTCAGCCGGGCGCGTTCGTCGGCGGAATCTGTTTCCCGAGCGGCCCGGAGCAGGGAATTGCGGCTGTTTTGGAGTTTGCCAGCGATGATTTGTCGCGCGATGGCCGCGCATTTGGCCGGATCATCGGCGGCGCGAAACTGCGCCCGCCGCAACGTCACGCTTGTGTCCGCCACGCCCGTCATGCGCGCCTGGAGATAGCCGTGTTCGCTCAAATAATTCACCGCCACGCCATGTTCCCAGCACAAATCCAACGCGGGCGGACTGATGGTGCTCGGACCAAAGACGCAGATGGATTCCAGCATGTGGATGGGGATGGACAATTTTTTCCAGTCCGTCGCCCGTTCGCGGGTGTGCTCGGTCGGTTGGAGATCGTCGGGATACACCGGCACTTCCACCTGAAGCGTCAGGTGGTCCCGCGCAACGTAACTGGCGTGCGTGGTCAGATACAGCGTGTTTTGTTGAATCTCCGGCATAACATGATTTCGTTCGTCAGTCGCGGAACAAACGCCGGAATAATTTTTCAGCCCGGCTTGCTCCCTCCCCGGATGGCACCACCGACTTGGCCTTGCCGACGGGATCGCTGATGAAACCTCTGGCATGGAGCCGGCCAAGAGCATCCCAGTCGTGGCCTTTCCATGCGCGGGTGATTTTGATTTGGCCGCTGCCTTCGCTGAAGCTGGTCAAATGGAGAAGCGCCAGCACTGCATCGTCAATTTTGTCGGGATTTGGTTTCATAACGTCAGGTTTGGAACAACTGGCGGGACAATCGTTCAGCCCGGCTGTCTTCGCTTGCCGCTTTGGGCAGACAAATCTCAAACAACGAACATTCTTCACAGGCTGGCTTGAAGACCGCCGGCGGCACATGCTGCGAATCCAGTAAGCCGCGCAAATCCGCCAGCGAACGCTCAACCAACGCCCGTAATTCAGGCGTGAACTCGACCTCGCGCCGGCGTTTGCTCGCCGCGTGAAAAACCGCGCCACGGTCAATGCGCCGACCGAGCATTTCTTCCAGACACAAAGCCTGCGCGCAAAGTTGTGCGTCGTCATTCTCAAACGCCCGGCGTTTGCCTTTCTTGTATTCCACCGGCGCCAGCGCGCCGTCGGCGTGACGCTCCACCACGTCGCATTTCCCGGAAAGACCAAGCCGTTCCGACCAGACCGGCAACGCGCGCAAGAGGGTGACCCCCTTGGCCACTTGGTAACCTGGTAAATCCGCGTGTTCGTGGACAATGTCACCGAGCACCGTGTGCTTGTTTTCGGAACGAATACCCTCAATCGCTTTCAACGCCGCCCGGCGCGGGCAGTAGAGGAAATCGTTGAGCAGGCTCAAGGGCATCAGCTCCAGGTTGGATCGTTCAGTTCTCAAAGTCGTTCGCGTCGGGCGGCGGCGCATTTGGGCGTTGTCTGCCACGCCAACCCGTGGCATCTTAAGCGCATGGAAGTGACCGTGACAAAGCCGATTGAGCAATTCATCGAGCAACAGTTGGCCAGGGGCTATGCGGATGCCGGCGAAGTGACGCGGCAGGCGTTCCTGCGCTGGATGGAGGAGGAGGATTTTGACGCCGACCCGCCGCGGCTGCGCGAAAAGCTCGACGCCGCGCGCCAGGGAAAATTCCGCCCCTACAGTCCGCAAGCTTACGACGCCCGGCTGGCTTCCGCCGATGAAACTGCCCGTTGAGGAGAGCGAGTTCATCCCGCGGGACATTCTGGACATTGCCCGCTGGATTCGCGCCGGCAATCCCGCGGCCGCCGTCCGCTTTGTTGACGCCTTCAAATCCAGCGTGGAACTGCTGTCGCGAATGCCGAAGATTGGCCGCGCGCGGCCCGATCTGGGCGCGCCCGAAACCCGCTCGTGGCGGGTGAATGGCTTCCGCAACCACCTGATCTTCTACGAATCGCTGCCGGACCGCGTGCGGCTGTTGCGCGTGTTGCATGGCGCCCGCGACTTGCAGGCGGAATTGGGGAGATGAATCCGCCGCCCGGCGCGGGCAGTAAAGAAAATCGTTGAGAAGCGAGAGGGGGAGCGTTTTACGTTCATCACTGCTTGAGATTTGCAATTCTAGTTTTTCGGTTTGAGTCACACAGGTGTTCCGTTCGATTTTGCCGCCGGAATTTCCCAAATAATGCGGCGAGCATTGATGACGGCAGCGGCTTCATTTCCGTCTTTTGGTGTAGGCTTTTTGTCCGAGCAGGCGGTGACTTGTCCGTATTTGTTATTCTCGACGTAAATCGGACCATCCGGGGCGCTGCCGACGTAATCATGAAGTCCACCAGGAAATTCGCTGCCGGAACTGAACTTCCCCTCGCTGACTTTGTTCCCGCTGACTTTCACCAGGTCAAATAATTTATGGGCAGGCGCGTTACCAAGAGCGTCCCTGTGTTGGAAGTCCACGAGACCGACGACGCGCGTTCCGCCGGGGCGGGCGGACGAGCCATCCACATTGAAATCGCCGAGGCAACGGGTGAGTGCGAAGAGGAAGTTGTCGAGGTCTGCGTAGGTGAAGTGCGTTTTGGCTGCGAACGCAGGCGAGAAGTGAATGTGGCATCGGTAGAGGCCATAGGGAACGGCGTGCTTGCGACCGAATTCCCGCTCTTTCTTCTTGGCCAGTTCCTCGTTTGCCACCGAACAACGCGTGATTGAAAAGTCCAGTTGGAGAATCTTGTCGAGGCTCTCCGCGAATGTAATTTGTAGAGGACCACGAATCTGGCCGTAAAACGATCCCGTCAGCGGACCTTCGGTAGAGACAACTGCACCGAACGCCCGAACGTCAAAGAATGTGAAGCACAACGCATCTCGATTTGCCTTTTCGAGATTGCGTTCGGCGAATCGCTTCGCCACCGCAGCACTCGGCGACACTGCGGTGAATGCCTCCTTGAGCGCCTTCGTCACAACTGATTTGTCACCTTTGGCGACGACCTCCTTGCACTTTTTCTCAATAGCCTTCTGGGCTTTCTCTTCATTGCTGCCGGCGTCATCGGATAACTCCAAGCATTGCAATGCAGCGACTACTTCCGCTGAAAAACTCGAAATCGCAGCCAGCACCTTAGAAATTTGCTTCGGGAGCGATTTGAAATCCAATTTGCCCTTGCATCGCTCAAGCACGAACACTTGGCAATCTTCTGGCTTCTTGGGGAAATCTTCGTCCGCCAAGCTATCGTCAAACTCCTTCTTCTTGTCCTCAGAAAGGAATCCACGATCTGAAAGCTCTTTGACGAGTTCTGCCACGACATTGCGGCACAACGTCTGATGACTGGCGTTCAAGTCAGTCTCGTGAACTGCGCCTTCACGAATGAAGATGTTGTAGCCGCGTCTATTTTCACCTTCTGCCCAAGCACGGATTTCCGCCTGATGCGGATTGTGGAGGCTGAAGAAATTCCTGACCTTGCGCTTCAGACAAACGTCGGTGACGAGGCCGCGCAGGGTGTCGGGCTGGAGGCGCGGCATGTTGCCGGTGTCGGGATCACCATTGGGATTGCAGTTGGTGGCGTCGAACAGCAGCGCGATGTCGTGACGCTCGGTGACGACGGCATCATGCGTTTTGCAGTTCCAGAGATTTGAGAAGTGAAATGTATGGCTCATAATCAATTTCTTTGTTCAGAGGTTGAAGTTTAGGATCTGTTTGAATCGTGGGATTCGCTGGTTTGGTTGTCGTCATTGCCTGTTTCGTCGCCCTTGGGATTCGCGTCTTTGCGGTAACGCGGCCACCTGCGGCATTTTTCATAGTAAAAGCCTATCGCAAAGCGGCCCTGGTCTTCGAGCGACAGTGTGCGCGGCCATTTGGCGTCGGCGGAGAAGCGCGCAATGAGTTGCGCCAGCCCTTCAAAGTCCCGCTCAATGGGCGCCTCGGATTTATCCTTGGGAACGCCTTGTTGAAGTTTGTAGGCGAGTCCACCGCCAATTTTTTCCAGATGAATGTTCGCCAGCTTGCACAGGCGCGGAAAGACCAGCGCCGGGGTGCTGGACGCCGAGCCATAGTAACGACCTGCCGGGGATGATGCCGTGGATTTGCCGTGTGCGGCATTGTGGATTTTATCCAGCAAGGCCAGCACGCGCCCGCAGAGGTAGGCGGGATGGTCCTGCTTGTCGTGATGCTGTTCGTTCATTGGTTTGTCCTTTGGTTCTTTTTGATTGGAGAAAAAGTAGAGCTTGATCAGCGCCGTTCGAGCGCGGAGACGGGATTCAAAATCGTTCCGCTCCTTCTTTTCTGAACACCCTTTGGCGAGTTCCAATGACTGACGGGCAAGTGCTGATTCAAGAAAAGCGTGTGGCAGCAGCGTCCTGAACAGTGCCGTTTGCAAAATCTTTGAATACACCTCCGAAGGCGGACCGCTCTGACTCTTGGGCTGGATGGTCGCCGCAGCCAGTTCACCGATGGTGCTTGCCGTCAATTCTCCGACACGAAACACATTGGGCAGGGAAACCGCCTTGAAATACGCTGCCGCCGATTTCGTGACACGCTCAAGCGTTTGTGTGTGCCAACCGCGCACCGTGATGCGCGACTTCGGGGACGAGAGGATGGCGCAGTAGAACTGAGCCGCACTTGGGGCGGTCGCCGCGTGACCGTGGATGTTCTTGAAAAAGTCCAGGACTTGAAGGGCGTCCGGCTCGTCGAACAGAGCCGCAAATTCATGTGGACACGGCTTTGCATTCTTGGTCAACGGAACGGCCCAAAACACAGCCACGAGTTTTTTTCCCAGCGAGCAGTTGTGGCCTTTGTCCCTAAACAACCATTTCAACGCGCCAACCGCACGTTCGGCCGTCGTGAGACTCATGGACAGCGTGTGCTTACCCAATCCAAACGATTGCGTTGCGGCCTTATCGAATGAGGCGAGCGGACAATATGTTCCTCCACCGGGAACGCCGGGGATGTGTGGAAACACGGGAGTCAGGCGTGAACTGCCTTCGTCATCACGAACAGAGAAGCCGTCGTCGCCTTTCGGAAGCTTCTGGAGGATACTCGTCCGCTCGGCAGCATAGGCTTCATCCCACCACTTGCGAAACTCGCGGTTCTTAAGCAGCAGTTCGCCGTTGATGCGGAAGGTGAAACGCGCACCAGCAATCATCTTGAGCTTTGCGTTCCGGGATTTTGACGCCGCGTCTTTCGCCTTCTTTTTCTCCTCCGCCGTTGTCGCCTCGGCTTCGGCCTTCGCTGGGTCGGGCAACGAAAACAAGTCGAGGATGGTGGAATCTGTGAGCCGAGGCTTTGCGGCGATGAGCTTCCGCAACGCTATTGAAATCGGAAGGTCGCCATAGCCGTCGGCCTCAATGAAGTTGTTAATTTGCTTCAGCCATCCGGCATGGCGGTAGTGTTGGTTCTTGGTGCTCTTGGTCTCTGATTCGGAGTCATCATCGTCCTCGGATTCGCCCTCCTGATTCCCATCCATTTCCATCTCGCCCGCCGGTTGAGGCGTTTCCACCTTTCCACCCTTGGGCGGCTCAATCAGCGAAATCTTCGGTGGCTTGCCTTTAGCCCGGATATTTCATAGTAGGATTGAACAAAGAAGCGGCGAGAGGGTCAGAAGGCTTGAAATCACTCAGCCAAATGAAAACGCCACTCACCGCTTCTTGTGCCACAGACTGTAACGAAGAGCCCCTGCTCTTTCAAGACCTTGG
>JAGWNY010000028.1 GCA_028872915.1 Verrucomicrobiota bacterium | reverse complement strand
TAATCGTCGAAATCGGCCGAGATTTGAAAGTTCCGCAAGCCGACCTGGCTGATGCGGCCGGGAAACGTGTATTGATACACCAGACCGGTACACCACTCCTGCTCGATGGGATTGCACAAGGGAATATCAATGCCGATTTGGTTGCCGTTGACGGCGGTGACGGTCCGTTCGAATTGCAGGCCGGCATTGGGACTCCAATAATTGCTCATGCCGATGGCGTCAATCCAGGGCTGGGTGACGGGGCGCTGGATGACGATGGTATCGCCCACGCTGAAGGGCGGGGGCGGCGGGGGCGGATTGACGGGTTGGTAGCCGGTGGCGGTCACGTCGGAAACGAGCAGGGCATTGATTTGGGTGGAGGCCGAACCGACGAAGGAGAACGACTGGCTGGAGCCGGTGGCAGTGAACACGCCGATGGAATACTGGCCCACGCCGCCCGTGGCGGCAGGCACGTTGTAAGCCAGCACCACCACGTTGGAGCCGCTGAGGGTTTCGGTGCGGCCAATGGTCCCGCCGCCGCGCGGGTCGGACACCCAGAACTGGACGGCGTAAACGCGCCCGGCAGTCAGCCCGTTCATAGTGAGCGTGGCCGTCGCCGTGCCGCTGTTGTATTCTGCGCCACGGAGAAGGTTTTGATACGCCTGCGAGAGCGAACTAAAGGGCGGTTGGCTCGAAGTGTAGTTGCCATAGTAGCTGCCGATGCCGGTGATGGCGACGTTGCCGGGATTGGCGGAAGTAGTGCCGGTAAAGGCAATGCCATTGACGGTTTGATTGGTTCCGGACCAATTATAGGCATAAAGCAAAGTGCCATTCGTAAAAATATCCGAGTCCGCCGTGACGGTTGTATTCGTTCCCCAAACAATGGATGACGAACCGCCAACGTGGAAACTGGTGGCGCCCAGAGGGACATAATTATCAACGATATTATAGGTGGCGCCGACGGTGGAGCGATTGCCGGAGCCGAAAACGGAGACGCACAGGCGCGAATTTCCCGTGAAGTGCAGGATGGTCTGGTTGGTGCCCATGCCCTCCAAAACCACTCCGCCGTTCGTGATGTCGAGCGTGCCGGCCAATTGAAAAGTGCCGGAATTCAACAAGACGGCGCCGCGAATGCCGTTGCCATCCGGTGAGAGCGCCTCGACGGCGTTGATGGCGTTCTGGATGCTGGCGGTGTCGTCGCCGCCGCCGGGACTGACCGTCTGTTGCACGACGATGCTTGCGGGGATGGCCACGCCGCCGCCTTCGTAGCCGGCGTAGGAAAAGTCCGGGATGCGATTGCCCATGGCGTCATTGGAATAGACCAGGAAAGCACCCGTGGGATCGAAATGGACCCACGTGGGCTGTTGCGCCGCGGCGGGAATGGCGGCAAGGCAAAAGAGGAACAGAAGACTTTTCATCAAATCATTTTCTTATACTGCGTCCGGATTCCGGGGTCTGTATGGTCCATCGGCCCGATTCACGGGTGTCTTTCATCAGTTTGGACGAAGGTTCCGTGACAAAGATTCAATGGCATTGCAAATGGCCGGGTTATTGCTTGAGCAAGACCCACTTCTGGTTGCTGCCGCCGTTGGCCGTTTCCTGGTCCATTTGCGTGCTCGTGGACGTGCTGCTGCCCGGATCGCCAAGCACCAGCCCGCTGTGCAAATTCACAAACGTATAGCTCCCATCGCCGTTTAGCTGCGGCTGCCATTGATCGTCACCCGAGGAGCCAAACGACCATTGGATGATGCCCGCCCCCGCTGCCGTCGAGGCGCCCTGGACCACCGCGTCCAAGGCGCTTTTGCAACTGTTGATCTGATAATATCCGTTGCTGGTGGGGAAGAATTGCCAGTCCAGATTCGAACTGGCCACCGATGTCCATTGAGTTATCGGCGAACCGTTGGTCAGAGAACCCTGATTGTTCAAGACCAACCCGCTGGCCTCATTCTGGATTTGATAGATGCCGGCGAAGTTGACGGTGGCATTGACGGTCAGGCTGATGGTCGTGGTATGGGTCAACGTGCCATCGGTTCCAGTGATGGTGACGGTGGCAGAACCGGTCGCAGCCGTGCTGCTGGCAGTCAATGTCAATGTGCTGCTGCTGGTCGTGGATGAAGGATTAAACGACGCCGTCACGCCCGAAGGCAATCCCGAAGCCGACAGGCTCACCGTGCCGCTGTAGCCGTTGACGGGATTAATCGTGATCGTGCTTATGCCGTTGTTGCCCTGGACGATGGTCAGGCTGGTCGGCGAGGCGGACAGTGAGAAGTCCGGCGCCGGTCCCGTGATGCTCACGTTGTCGAACGTGGAAGTGTTGAGCACCGTGTTGTTGTGCGCGCAGACCGCCAGCCCCGCGTCCACGGCGCTGGCCATCGTAACGTTCGTGGCCGCGACTTCCGTCCAAGTCGAACCATCCGGCGAACTATATCCCGTAAACGTATTTCCCGACCGCACAATCTTCACCCAATACGGCACCGTCAACCCGGTCTGCCGGGCCACGTCAATGGCGCCGGCCCCGTCCGATGGCCGGATTTGCATGCTCACGCCGTTGGCGGGAGTCACATAAACGGCCACATAAGCCCCATTGGCCGCCGTCGAATCACGGAACATGGCGCCGCTCTTGGCCCAACTTGAAGTGTTTTGCTGCGAGGCGACGCGGGCGATGATAGTTTGATCCCCCGAAACGGATTGCCAGGCGTAATTGAAGGCGTCACTGGTGCTCCAGATGTCCGCGCCGCTGCCATTCACAGTAAACGTGCCGCCGCTATACGAGGCGCTGCCGGCAAGGCCGACCGAGCCGATGTCGGTATCCGTCCAGCCCGCAGGCAAGCCACTGGCGGGGTTAACCGTCAGGCTGATCGTGGTGGTATGGGTCAGCGTGCCGTCGGTCCCGGTGATGGTGACGGTGGCCGTGCCCGTCGCAGCCGTGCTGCTGGCAGTCAATGTCAGCGTGCTGCTGCTGGTCGTGCTTCCTGGATTGAATGAAGCCGTCACGCCGCTGGGCAATCCCGAGGCGGACAGGCTGACTGTGTTATTGTAGCCGTTGACGGGATTTATCGTGATCGTGCTTGTGCCGTTGTTGCCTTGGACGATGGTCAGGCTGGTCGGCGAAGCGGACAACGAAAAGTCCGGCTGCGGCGCAGCATTGACCTTGAGGCTCACGGTCGTTGAGTGCGTCAAGGTGCCATCGGTGCCGGTGATGGTCAGTGTATAAGTCCCGGCCGGGGTGCTCGTTGTTGTGTTGACCGTCAGCGTGGAATTACCGGAGCCGGAGATGGAGGCCGGATTAAAGCTGGCGCTGGCGTTGGCGGGCAGGCCGCTGACGCTCAAGGAGACGGCGCCGCTGAAGCCGTTGAGGGAACCGATGGTGGTTGTATAGCTGGCGCCGTTGCCGGCGGTGATTGTTTGGGAGGATGGAGTGGCAGTAATGGAGAAGTCGGGCGCAGGATTTACGGTCAGGCTGATGGTAGTGGTATGGGTCAGGGTGCCATCGGTGCCGGTGATGGTGACGGTGGCAGACCCGGTGGCAGCGGTGCTGCTGGCGCTCAAGGTCAGCATGCTGCTTGTGGTCGTGGATGACGGATTAAAGGAGGCCGTCACGCCCGAAGGCAGGCCGGAGGCGGACAGGCTGACCGTGCCGCTGTAGCCGTTGACTGGGACGATGGAGATGGTGCTTATGCCATTGGCGCCTTGGATGATGGTCAGGCTGCCGGGGGAGGCCGACAGGGAAAAGTCCGGCGGCGGCGCCGAGGCGCTAATGCTGACGTTGTCGAATGTGGCCGCGTTCAAGGAGGTGGTGTCGTGCGAAGCGACTGCCAAGCCGGCAAGGGCATTAGCAGCCATTGTGATGTTGGTGGAGGCAATTTGCGTCCACGTGGAACCGTCGGCGGAATAGTATCCAGTGAACGTGTTGCCCGAACGCACGAGCTTGAGCCATTGCGGGGGCAGGACATTGCGAATCCAGCCGGTCAGATTGGCCGAGGACGAGCCGGTCGCGGGCCGAATTTGCATTGCCACGCCGTTGGTGGGCGTAATCAATACGGAGGCTTCCACGGCATCGGGGGCGGTGCTTTCGCGAATCATCACGCCCGCTTTGGCGTAGGAAGCGGTGCCATTCTCGGAAGCAACGCGAGCGATAATGGTTTGATCGCCGGACACGGATTGCCAGGCGTAATTGAAGGCGTCGCTGGTGTTCCAGATGTCAGCGCCGCTGCCGCTGACGGTGAAGGCGCCACTGTTATAGGAAGCGCTGCCGGCCAGGCCAACGGAACCGATGTCCGCATCCGTCCAGCCGGCGGGCAAGCCGCCGCCGGATCCATTGACGGTGAGGGCGACAGAGCTGGTATGGGAGACATTGCCGCTCGTGCCGGTGATGGTGAGGGTGCAGGCGCCGGAGGGGGTGCTGGCGGCCGTGCTGACCGTGAGCGTGGAGGTTCCGGCGCCTGTGAGGGAGGCTGGGCTGAAGGTGGCCGTGGCGCCGCTTGGAAGGCCGCTGGCGCTGAGCGAAACGGTATTGTTCAAATTGAGATCATCGCTGACGGTCACGGTGAAAACCGCGTTATTGCCGGCATTGACAGATTGCGAACCGGGACTTGCACTGATGCCAAAGGCGGCATAGCCGATGTTTTCGACGGCCGCCGGGCCGAGGCGATCGTTCAACTGCCGGAGGTAGAGACTTGACGGAGCGACCGTCATGTTGGTGGCGTCAAAGATGCCGTCGTCGCCGTAGTGACGCCACGTCGCGGACGAACTGCCGCGGCCAATGGCCCAATTGTAATGATAGGGGACCTGGGGAATCTCATTGATGCTGCCGACCGAATCACAATTCCACATGACGCTGAAACCCGCGGCGTATCCCTGGCCGCTGCCGGCGCCGCCGCGGTTTTGGTATTTGATGCCGGTACTGCTGCCATCGGTTGAAGCAACGGTCGTTCGATCATAGAGACAACCGCAGGCCCAACGCTGATGCGCTTCACAGTCATAAGCTTTTCCCAACGCATACATGTCCAAAAAGACGTTTGGGCCGGGCGTAGCCGCTTGCGTTCCGCCGACATGATACAGGGTGCAATCGGGAGTACAGCTACAATGCAAAAAGAGCGCCATTTCACCGCTTGCGGCAAAGGCGTCCGGTCCGGCATTGGTGCCGGTGTTATGGACGTATTCGGTGTCCTGCACGGTAATCCATTTGGAGTTGCCGCCCAGGTTGAAGCCATTGTAGAAATGGTTGAGGATCAAGTCGCTGGCCCAGCAATTCTGGCATTTGTCGAATTGGATGGCGCGGCCCGCGCCGATATGGGCGGCAATATCGTCGAAACTGCTGGAAATCTGGAAATTCCGCAAGCCGACCTGGCTGATGCGGCCGGTAAAGGTGTAGCGATAGACGGCGCCGGTGACGTATTGCATCTCAATGGGATTGCACAAGGGAATGTCAATGCTGATGCGGTTGCCGTTGATGGCGGTGACGGTGCGTTCGAAACTTATGCCGCCGTTTGGCTTCCAGTAGTTGGTCATGCCGATGGCGTCAATCCAGGGCTGTGTGACGGCGCGATTGACGACGATGGAATCGCCGACGGCAAATTCGCCGGGGTTGTCCACGTCAAAACTCGTGGCGTTCAAGGGGACGTAATTATCGGTGATATGGACCGTGGCGCCGACTTCGGATCGGCCGCCGGAACCGGAAACAGAAATGCACAGGCGCGAATTGCCGGTGAAAAGCAAAGTGGTTTGGTTGGTTCCGGAACCCTCCAGGACCACTCCGCCGTTGGTGATGGCGAGGGTGCCGCCCAATTGGAAAGTGCCCGGATTCAACAAGACGGCGCCACGAATGCCGTTGCCATCCGGAGAGAGCGCCTCGACGGCGATGATGGCGTTTTGGATATTGGCGGTGTCATCGCCGCCGCTGGGGCTGAGCGTTTGCTGGACGGCGACGTTGGATGGCAAGGGCACGCCGCCCTCCCCGTACCCGGCGTAGGAAAAGTCCGGGATGCGGTTTCCCATGCTGTCCACGTGGTAAACCAGATTGTTATTGGAATCCAAATGGACCCAGGTTGCCTGGGCAAAGGCGCTGTTGCTGATTGCGAATAGAAATGACGCGGCGATTTCCGCGACGAGCGGCATGAGACGTTGCATGGGTTTCATTAAGGTCGTTGGTGTTGACTGGGCCGGATGCAAGATGGCGGCAGATGACTGGCCATTGTTGAATCCGGTGGATTTCGCCAAACATGACACAGGCTGCCAGCATTGGAAATACGTCCAAAAGGACGTAGCGGCGGAGTCAGTGGCCCAGGTATTTTGCGGTTGCCTCGGTGCGGCAGCGGACGTGAAGCTTATGGTAAATGTGGCGCAAATTCATGCGCACGGTGGCGATGCTGATGTCCAGAATGTCGGCAATTTCCTTGTTAAGATAGCCTTTTGCGAGCAAAGCAAGGACTTCCTGCTCGCGCTTGCTTAATTTTTCGACGTCGCCGGGGGTTTTGGCCTGGTTGAAATAGCTGACGACCTTGCGGGCGATTTCAGGTGACATGGGCGCGCCACCGGCGTGGAGTTGTTCAATGGCGGAAACCAGTTCCGCGGAAATCATGTCCTTGAGCAGATAGCCGCTGGCACCCGCGCGCAGGGCGTCGAACACCAAATCGGTGTCGCTGTGGCGCGTCAAGATGAGGACGGACAATTCGGGCAATTGCGCCTTGAGTCCGGCGACGCATTTGATGCCGTCCATGCCGGGCAAGTGGATGTCCACCAGGGCGACGTCGGGTCTCTCACGCGGAATTTTTTGGAGGGCTTCCTCGCCCGTGGCGCAGGCGCTGACGCAATGGAGCGATGACGTCTGATTGAGCAGCCGCACCAGCTTTTCACGCGTACCACTGTCGTCTTCGACGATGGAAATGGCAATGGGCATTCAGTTCAAGACGTTGGAAGGCTGGGAGAACTTCAAAGGAAAGGGCAGGGTCAACGTGATTCGTGTGCCGGCGCCGGGCTTGCTTTCCAGTTGAAAAAGTCCGCCGGTCTCCTCCATGCGCTGGCGCATGTTACGCAAACCATCGGCGCCGGGCGCGTTCGAACCGCCGGCGAAACCCGTGCCGTTGTCCTCCACGATGAGGGTTAAAGAGGATTCCGTGAAGGCGGCGCGCAGCCAGATTTCGGTGGCATGGGAATGGCGGGCGGCATTGTTCAATGCTTCCTTCACGGTGAGGAATAAATTGTGGCGAACTTCGGGGGGCATGGTTTGGGGCGGAAATTCATCGGGAAGATCCAGGCGGCTGCGAATGCCGGCTGCTTTGAGAAACCGGGCGGCATAATGGCTTAAATAGTTCATCAGGTGGGATAACGTGTCGTGGCGCGGATTGGTGGCCCAGACGATTTCATCAAGCGATTGGCCGGCCTGGCGCACCGTGGCGGAGAGCTGGTGCATTTCATCGTCCAATTTTTCCGGTGGCGTGCGCTTGGCCAGTTCGACCAGCAATTCGACTTCGGTGAGGCGTCCGCCCAGATCATCGTGAATGTCGCGCGCAATCCGCGCCCGCTCTTTATACAGCGCCGCCTGCTGCTCAAGCTTCTGCAATTTGAAGCGCAAGCGCCGGAACGAAAGATACCGCACGATGGCTACAACCGCCGCGGTAAATAAAATGACGGTGGCAAATCGGAACCACCACGTTTGCCAGAAAAACGGGGCAATGGTGAAGGCGAAGGCGGCGTCCGCATTGCTCCAGAGGCCGTCGCCGTTGCACGCGCCGACCTGAAATTGGTAATTGCCGGATGGAAGCCTGGGATAAACGGCGCTCCGCTGGGGGCCTGCCTCGGTCCAGTGATCGTCAAAGCCCGCCAGGCGGAAACGGAAGTGGATATTTTCCGGATCGGTGAAATTTGGGGCGGTAAAATCAAATTCGAGTTGGTGATATCCTGGTGATAATTTCAGTTTATTGTCCGGCCGAGCCAAATCGAGTGCGCCGTGAACGGGCAGGACGCCGCCGTATAATCCAACGACGGCGTCGTCCACCACGGCTTTTTCCAGGCGGACGTTCTGGAGAGGTTTGTTGGCAGGCGTTTTTGCCGGATCAGCCACCGCCAGTCCCGAACGCATCGGCATCCAGATGCGTCCGTCGCTGCTTCTGATGGAGCCTGATGAATCTCCAAAATTTGCCTGGAGGCTTGGCAAATTTTCGTCCCTGCCATAATGGACGCATTGGACCTGGCTGGCGCGGCCGTCCATGACGTTTTCCAATTCCTGTTGCCGCACCTTGAAAATTCCATGGTCGGCGCCGAACCACATCCAGCCCCGGTCATCGGCGAGAATTTGCGAAATGTTGTAATCGTAGAGACCGTGTTCCACGGAAATCCGGTTGAAACGCCCGTCTTTGAGCCGCCCCACTCCCCAGCCCGCGTAGCCGATCCAAATGGTTCCGCCGGGCGTGATGGTGAGGCAACGGATGGACAATGGCGTGCCGGTGGTATGGCCGGTTTCATCCGTAACCTCATCGCCCCGGAAACGAAGCAGCCGGCCTCGTGAGGCGCCCATCCAAATATTTGAATGATTGTCTTCGACGGCCGCGCGGATGACGCCGACGCGCCGCGGCAGTTTAAAGGTGTAAAATTTTCCATCGCGCAGCCGCTGCACGGCTTCCGGAGCCTCCTCGCCAATCCAAACGTCTCCTGATTTGGCGACGAGCAAGGCGTGGATGACGCGTCCGATGAGGCCATCGTTTCTCCCATACATCTTTAATTTGCCGTCATGCCAGCGGTCGAGTTTCGCGCCGCGCGTACCAATCCAAACCGTATCGCGCGAGCCGGCGGCCACGCATGACGCCATGCCGCCGCTCGATCGGTTGGTAATGGCGACGCTCCACGCGCCATTGCCGCGGCGGATGACAAATCCGTCCTGGGTGACCGCCCAGAGAGCGCCATCCGTGGCCTGGCACAGGGACTGGATGACTTCAAAGGGAAGGCCATCCTGTTTACCAACCAGTTCTATCGCCTGTCGGTTCACGCGGTCGAGGCCGCCTCCGGCCGTGCCGACCCAAAGATTGCCTTCATCGTCTTTCAACAGAGCCGATATTTCGCGATGCGAAACGGCAATGGGTTCGAACCTTGAACCATTGTAACGAAAGAGACCATGATCGGCGGTTCCAATCCAAACGGCATGATAGCTGTCTTCGAATAAGGGCGATAAATGGGGCGCGACGGCTTGTGAAAGGAACGCGCCACAATCGGCGAGAGGGCGGTTTTCAGCGGCGTGCATCAAATGATTGCCATCATTGATCCAAATCCCGCCCTGTGACGCGGCCGCAATGCCATTAATTGGAAGGCTGGTTTCGACCAACGTCCTAAAGCGACCGTTGCGGAAAATTCCCGCCTGCGGCCCCTTGGCAAACCAGAGGACGCCGTGAATATCGAGCGCAAGGCAACAGGTGTACGACGGCGGCAATCCGTTCGCGGTTCCGAATACGGCGGTCGTGCCATTCTCAAGCCGGCAAACTTTGTCGCGGTAAGTGATCCAGAGTGAACCGTGGGCGTCTTCGGTGAGCGATTCCACCGGCTCATCGGGCAGGCCATTGGTAAAAATTTGCGGTTCGCCGCCGCCAAAGTATGCGACGACGCCGCGCATCATCCCCATCCATAACCCTCCTTTTCGGCTGTGCAAGACCACGGTTGTCTTTTGGCGAAGCTCAGGGGCGACGTCGGCCATCAAAACGTCTTCAAAAGAATGTCCGTCAAATCGCGCGAGACGGCTTGAGTTTGCGACCCACAAAAAACCGTCGCCGGTTTGGGCGAGACTGGTAACGTTGTTATTGGGCAACCCGTCGTCCGATTGCCAGGTGCGAACGGACCATGGCGAATTCGCGTCCGCGATTGAAACGGCAGGCCAGGAAAACAAAAAGGCGCCTGCCATGAGGGCGTAACGGACGGAATGGTGCATTGGAAATAATTTTAACTGATTTCCAGGGAATGTCCAATGGGGGGATGGCGACAAAATGGCGCACGCCAAAAGAAATTGACACGGTGGTTAAAAAAGTCCAAAAAAATCAATGCAGCCCACGTGGCGGAATTGGCAGACGCGCTAGATTCAGGTTCTAGTGAGTAACATCGTACAGGTTCAAGTCCTGTCGTGGGCACCAGGTTCAAAAATTTGCGCGATGGATTGTTGTATATCTTCGGCCTTTTGACGGGGATCGGGCGCGTTGCGAATGGGCCGTCCGACCACGATGTAATCGGCGCCTTTCAAGAAAGCTTCTTCGACGGTGACAATGCGTTTTTGATCGTCAACCCGCCGATTCTCCACCGGGCGGACTCCAGGGGAGACAATCAGGAGCTTGTCTCCGTGGTTCCGGCGCAATTGCTCGGCTTCCAGGCCCGATGAAATGACACCCGCGCAGCCTGCTTCGAGCGCGCGGCGAGCACGGGAGAGGACGAGGTCCTTGACGCTGCATTCAAAACCCAGGTCGCGAAGATCGGAAGCATCCAGGCTGGTGAGCACGGTGACGGCGAGGATTTTCAGGCCGTGGGCCGCCGCCGCCGCCGCCTTCAACATCTCCTGGTTTCCATGGACGGTGGCAAACGTCACGCCCCGGCCGTTCAACTGCGCCACCGCCAGTTTCACGGTTTCGGGCACGTCAAAAAATTTCAGGTCCACGAAGACGCTTTTGCCGCGGTCCCGGAGCCATTGAATGAGGTCGTAATATCCGCCGCCCATGAAGATTTGAAGGCCGAGTTTGTAGAAATGAATGGAATCGCCAAAATCGGCCACGAGCTTCTTCGCTTCGTCCGCGCTGGAAACGTCCATGGCAAAGATGAGGCGCTCCCGCGGCGGGATATTTTTGGTGGAGAGGAGCGGCGGGGCGCCGTCCGGGCGGGAAGTAGCGGAATAGGGCATGGGGAGTTTCTACCAGTTGACGGGCACGGTCATTTTCTTTCCGAAACGGTTGCTGTAATGGATTTGGCGGTAATGGCAGCCGTGCTCGTGGACGAGCCTGGTCAATTTCACGTCGTAACAGCAATACTCGGCAATGTCCAGAAGGCGGCCATCCTTGAACCAGCGGATGGCTTGCAGGCCCTCGGCGGTTTTTTCGACACCAAAGGTCGCGGTGGCAATGGAGTCGAGGGAAAGGCGGTGGTTGAGCCGGCTTTGAAGGTCCACCATCAAATCGAGGGTCGGCAATTGCGTGAGGTCAAACGACGTGTAGCCGTGCAGGACTTCGTAGTCAAAGCGGAGGTTGTTGAAGCCGACCACGAGGTCGGCGCGCCGGAGATCGGCGAGCAGATCGTCCACGTTTTTTTCGCCGTAGATTTTGTATTGGCCGTGGGCGGTGCTGAAGGTCACGCCGATGCTCATACCCATCCTGGAGATGTGATGCCAGCCGCCGACCTCATCGGCGGATTTTTGCGTTTCAAGATCGAAATAGACGATGTGTCTGGCCACGATGCGACGGGTTGTAACAGCAATTGCGGCGTTGCTCCATCCCAAAATGCCGGGATGACGTCCGGCGGCCGGGCTATGCCGTTTGGGCGGGGGCGGCGGTCTTGGTCTCGGTGTGTTCGTCGAGCACCAGGACGCCGTGGGGCGGCAGATCGTAATTGCCGGTAATGGCGGTATCGGTCAGGAAATCGTGCATGGGCTTATAGAAGCTCACGCGGACTGGGGATGCCTGGTGGTTCAACAGGAAAAATATCCGCATGCCGTCCTTCTCCCTCATGCTGACTTCCACGTTTTCGGGGACTTTGAGCAGAGGATGAACGCTGCATATCTGTCGCAACCAGCCGATCAAATCATGGTAAAAATGCTGGTGACTTTGGGTGCCGATGTAAATGGCCTTGCCCAGGCCGAACGTGTTCATGGTGACGGCTGGTTTGCCCGCGTAAAAATCCTTGGAATAAACGGCGAGAATCTGGCACCCCTTGGGTTCAATGATATCGCACCAGAGCTTGGCCGGATGCAAATGACTCGTGGGAAAGGCGCCCTTGAATGTCAAATGATTTTCGTCGCCGGGGGGGATGGGATCGAACTCGAGGACTTCCAAACCGAACAGGTCCGTCAAATCCCCCGGAAACCCGCTGTCAGGGACGATATGATGTTCATTGACGAGGGCGGTATTGAACGTGCCGACGAGAGTGCCGCCGTTCTGCACATAGAGCTTGAGGCGGTCCGCTTCCGCCGGCGAGAGGACGTGGAGCGAAGGGGCAAAGACGATTTTGTAAGGTGACAAGTCATCCACGGGCCGCGCGAAATCGGTCTGGATGTTGCGGTCGTGAAGGGCGTTGTAGAAGAGCTGAATGTGCTCGCGCAGGCTGAAATGTTTGGTGGGGGGATTGGGCAGTTGCAGCGCCCAATCGGTATCGTGGGTGTAAAGGATGCAGGCCTGGGAAAGGACGCGGGTGCCTTGCAAGGCCGGTCCCAGGAGCTTGACTTCCTCGCCCAACTGGCTGATTTCCTGATAGACGCGGTTGTTGCCGCCGAGGTGGTGGGGCAAAACGCCGCCGTAAAATTTTTCTCCTCCGATGCGGGTCTGGCGCCAACGAAAAAAGAGGATGCCGCTGGCGCCGCGGGAGAGGAGTTGATGAGTGAAAAGACGGATGACGCCCGGGCGGACGAGGGAATTGACTTCCTGCCAGTTCGCCTGGCCGACTTTTTGTTCCATTGCCCAAAACCCCGGTTCGCCGTCCGGCGTTTTGATGCCGGACTTTTTCAGGGAGCGCAGGAGGTCCACTTCGCAGGCGAGTTCCGCGACCTTTGCCTTGACAACGACATTGCTTTCAATCGAAACGAAGTCCACAACCTCGGCCATGTCGTAATGATCGAACTGCCGCAAAAAGGCGCGCATGGTGACGGTAACGGGGACGCTGGGGCAGGACTGGCGGAGCAAGTCGGCCTGCATTTTGACGAACTGGACCATCGTATCGCTGCAAAAACGCCGCCAATCCAGGAGCAACGCCGGGTTGTGCGGCGCGGGCGAATACATGGGCATGGGGATCTGGTCCCAGTCGGTGACGGTTTGACCCCAGAAGCGCAGGCCCAACTGTTCGTTCAGGCGCTCAATCGTTTCGTATTTGGCCTGGAGCCAGAAATGCCATTCCTCGCGGGCGGCTTCGTTGAATGAAAATTCGGTGTCGTTGCCGCCCATACTGTTGTCAATCTGCCACGCAATCAATTGGGGGTGATCGGCGAGGGCCTCCGCCATGGCCGAGACAATGCGTTTGGAATAGTCCCAATAGATGTCGCTGGAGAGGCAAACGGCGCGGCGCGTTCCTTCATGCTTGGTCCGGCCGAACTCATCGAGAGGCAAAATTTCCGGATGTTTTTTGGCAAGCCAGACGGGCGGCGCGGCGGTGGGAGTGCCCAGCACCACTTTGATGTTATGCTGCTCCATGATGTCCATCACGCGCCGCAGCCAGAGAAAATCGTATTTACCCTCCGACGGTTCGCACAGACCCCAGGAAAATTCGCCGACGCGGACCACGTTGACGCCCGCCTTGGCCATCAACGCGGCTTCCTGTTCCCAGGCGGCCTCTGGATTTTCGGCCGTGCCGGCATACGGAAAGACCCAATACTCAGGATAAAAATCAACGCCAAAATACATAAATCCACGTGGCTCGGCCAGACTGTAAAGCGGAAGGGGGACGATTGCAACGCAAAAGCACGCAAGGCGGGCCAGCGGGTTGGCTGCGGTTACTTTTGAAATACGCTCACCCGCGCCGGCGGCAGGTTGAACCAGACGATTTTCGACGCCCGCAACCGGAAGGTCGAGGCGCCGCGCGGCCGTTTTTTGTGAATCCGGTACGTAAATTGGACCCAGCTCCCCTGCGGTTCGAGCACGGCCCGGATTTTTTGCGCCAGCGCTTCGGCCTGTTCTTCCGAAAAATTCAACAGCGGCAGACTCGAGATCACCGCTCCCACGTTTTTTACGGGATTACGCGCGCGCAACAGCAACTCATCCAATTGCCACGCATCCCCCGCAATGATGGTGGCTCGCGGGAAGCGGCGGCGCAGCAGTTCCGCCAGACGCGAATTGTGCTCGATGGCGACGAGCTTGTCCTCCGGCCAGCCATTGCGGATGAGCGCCGCGGTGACCGCTCCGGTGCCAGGCCCCAGTTCCAGCACATAACTTGCGCGATTTTCGGGCAGCCAGCCGGCCATGGCCGCCGCCAATTGCCGGGAACTCGGAATTACCGAGCCGGTCCGCCTGGGATTGCCCAGCCATTCCTGAAGGAACAGGCGTGTATCGTTCAATGTTGCGAGGATTCGTTGGGCCATGGCGCGGCAATTTCTCCGGGGTTTGGAGGATGATTTCAAACGCTCCAATCCGGCCTATACGATAATTAAAGTATATGGGCCTCGTAAACATTTTATGCCGCCGTGGTTCGTTTGGGGGCGCGCGGCTTTTCACCGGCGGCGCGATGAACCCGCATCAAAAATTTCAGCTAATTTTTCGCGGGCCGCGGCGCGGCGCGCGGTCCAGTTGGCCCAGTCAGCGGGAGAGGCCGTGGCGGCCAGGAGCTTTTTCGCCGACGGCCACAGGGCGTCGAGAGCGGCCAATTCGCGCCGTGCAGCGTCATTCTGACGCCATTTGAGGTCGGATTCGATCATGTCCAGCCGATTTTCGGGAAAGTCGGGCGCCATCGCCCCGGCTTGCTGAAGATACTGCTGCGCCTTGCGCCGGTTGCCGATGCTAAAGGGCCAGCCTGGGGCGTCGCGATAGAGGAGACCGAGGCCGCGCGTCGGCCCGGCATGGTCCACGCGCGGATTCAAGGCCAGGGCGGTTTCAAACTCGGCGCGCATTTTGCGGACAAGGCCGAGCGCGCCCACGCTTTCCGTGCGCGCGAGCTGGCCAAGGTTCAAGGCCAGATAATAATGGCCGCGGGCGCTTCGGGGATTTCGGGCGATGAGCCGCTGGCAGGCGACGATGCCCTGGCGGGCAATGGATGCGTGCTGGCTGTTGTTAGTGGCCAAGTCGGCCAGGTTGAAGCAGGCCCGGGCGAACTCCCAGGCTGCGGCATCATTGGTTTCGGAACGATAGTTGCCCAAAGCTCGTTGAAATTCGCGCGTCGCCTGCGCCTGGAAGTTGGTTTGCGCGACGGCGAAAAACGGAACGGCAAGAAAAATGGCAATTCCCAACGCGGCCCGGAACCGGGAATTAAAAGTTGCCATCATTTGGCGCTGTTCTATACTTGGAAAGGTGAGAATGAATTGGAAATACGTCGCGGTGGCATTGGCCGCGGGAGCGCTTGGATTTCTGGGTGCCGGCTGTTCGGGCATCAATACCGGGGCGAGTGTCTCTCCAGCGTCCTTTTTTCTGCCCGGACTCATGAGAAACGGCGTGGCAACGAATAATCCAGTTTCATCTCCACAAACTTCCATAGAATTGGCTTTGGGGAAATAATTTTTATGCGATTTCCATTCGCGCTGACCCGGAAAATTGCCGGTCACATCATCAAACACAAACTGCGCAAGACGCCCAGGTTTGCCATGGTGCTGCAGCTTGAACCGCTCCATACCTGCAACCTCACTTGCACGGGCTGCGGGCGCATCCGCGAATACTCCACTTCGCTCAAAGACATGGTGCCCCTGGAAAAATGCGTGGCCGCCGCCGCCGAGTGCGAGGCGCCCATGGTGAGCATCTGCGGCGGCGAACCGCTGATTTATCCGAAGATCGAGGAATTGATCGGCGCGTTGCTCGCCCAGGGCCGCATCCTTTATGTCTGCACGAACGGTGTGTTCATGCGGAAAAAAATGAAGGATTATCTGGCCGCCATTTATTCGCCGCGGACGGAGCCGGTGCTGAAAAAATTGCTGGCTGAAAATTTGATTTCAGAAAAGGACGCCGAGACCATCCGCAAAGCCGGCGTTGCGGCGCGGCAAAAGACGGTCATCCGTCCCACGCAATGGATGTATTGGAACGTTCACGTGGACGGCCTGGAGTTCACGCATGATTTGATTGTGGAACGCGAAGGCGTTTTCCAGGAATGCGTCGCCGCCATTCGCATGGCGAAAATTCTCGGCTATCAGGTCGCCACCAACACCACGGTTTATAAGGAGGCCGATGTTCGGGAACTCGAAGACATGTTCAAGTTCCTCTCGTCGCTGCAAGTGGACGGCCATACCATTTCGCCCGGCTACGATTACGACGCCGCAAAAAAGGACATGGCCAAGCGGCTCGGCAAGGACCCGAAGGACTTCTTCCTGACGCGGGATTTGACGCGGCGCAAGTTCACAAAGATTCTCGATTGGGGAAAAATGTTCACGATTTTTGGAACGCCGGTTTACCAGGAATTTCTGGCCGGAAAACGCGAATTGACCTGCACCGCCTGGGCCATTCCCACCTACAACGTGCGCGGCTGGAAGGCGCCCTGCTACCTGATGACAGACGGCCATTACGGCGGCTACCAGGAAATGCTGGAGAAGGTGGACTGGAACAAATACGGCGTCGTGAACGGCGTGGCGCGCGATCCGCGCTGCGAACATTGCATGGTTCATTGCGGTTACGATCCCAGCGGCGCTCTGGGCACGAACTACCGGCGCGGCGACAACTGGAAAAATTTCATTTATAACTTTGCCCCGCGTCCAAAGCCCGTTCGTTACACGCCGGAACTGGAAAAGCGCGCGTTCAATGGATTCTCCATCGGCAGGGGCCATCTGGCGGAGGCCAAGGCGGCCATCGCTTCTCCCGCCGCCGGCGCACAGGGCGCTTTTTCACGGAAAGAGGAACCGGCGCACGCGGGCGCCCATTGCGGGACGGAACAGGTTCCGAATACAGAGTGACCAGGCAAAGGCATCCGCCAATGCTGACCCATACTCACATTCAGAATTTTAAATCAATTCGCGATGTCAGTTTCGACGCGAAACGGGTCAATGTCTTCATCGGCGAGCCGAATACAGGAAAGACAAACATCCTGGAGGCGATTGCGCTTCTCTCGAAGCACTGGTCTGGCGAAACTCTTCGCGAGATTTTTCGCTATCGCACGCCGGCGGACCTGTTTTTTGACCAAGAGATCAAGAATGGAATCACATTGAAGGCGGACGGCCAGCCTTTCAGTCAAGAATATACATTGAAATTCGACAATGGTTTGTTTTCATTTTCATTCTTCCATAGCGGCATTCACGCAGGCTCCGCGACAATGTATCCGCAGGGCGACCTTCTAAATTGGGTGAACGCCGCGGACGCCGTCCGGCTCTACAAGTTCAAAGAAAAACAACAATTGAATTTATCCGAATTTGGCTCGCTGACTCCGCCCTTCGGACGAAATCTGGTTTCCATTCTCTACACAAACAAAGAATTGCGGGAAATGGTTGCCGATCTGTTTCGCACTCGAAACTTCCGCCTGGAAATAAGGCCCACACCAATGGAGATATGGCTTACCAAAGTGGTTGGGGATATTGCCTATTCCTTCACTTATGAGGCCGCTTCCGAAACATGGCGCCGCATTATTTTTTACATGGCGGTGCTTGAGACAAACAAAGATTCCACCATTTTGCTTGACGAGCCTGAAGCGAACACCTTTCCATTTTACACAAAATATCTGGCCGAGCGCATCGCTTTGGACGAGAGCAACCAATTTTTCATCACCACGCATAACCCGTATTTGTTGTCTTCGATTGTTGAAAAGACGCCACAGGAGACGCTAGCGGTGTTTGTGGCGCGGATGGACAATTTCGCCACGACGCTCAAGCCTGTTTCCGCGGGTGGTCTTTCCAAAATCCTCGATTATGGGCCGGACGCATTTTTGAATCTCGACAAGCTGACAGAGGCATGAGTTTGTTCGTTGAATGCAAACCGGATGAAACACTCGCCTTTGCCTTGGGTGTGCCGCGCAATGACATCGAACACGCCAACGACATCGGGCGGGTTTGCAAACAGCTTTCCAAACGAGAAAATACCATCGGCATGGTGGACGAGGACCCTGGTTCGGCAAAACCGCCTTATTTTAACTCCTTCAAAGAGCAAAGCCGCGAACATGGCATTCGGGTTTTGTTGGACTCCCAAAAAAATAATCGTATGATTGTGTTGAGTCCGCGCTTGGAGGAATGGCTTGTCCAAACAACAAAAAGCGCCGGTTTAAGAATGACTGAACACGGTTTTAACGGTGAGAATGGTTCGCGACTTCATGCCGAAATCAATCATCGGCTTGGAAGCCTTCAACGGCTGGTCGAAGGGTTGCTGGCCGCGCAAAGTCCGCGCCTGCTGCGGCTGAAATTGTTGCTGACAAAACGTTGATTTTTTATGTCCAAGACACTTTATCTTTCACCGCCGTCGTTTGACGGCTTCGACGGCGGCGCCGGTTCCCGCTATCAGGCGCGCCGCGAAGTGACCAGCTATTGGTATCCCACCTGGCTGGCCCAGCCCGCCGCGCTCACCCCCAACTCGCGTCTGCTGGATTGCCCGCCGCACAACGTGGACCTCAAACAATGCCTGGCCATCGCCCGGGATTACGACCACGTCATCATCAATACCTCCACACCTTCGCTGAAAAACGATTGCCGGGTCGCCGAGGCCATCAAGGAACAAAAGCAGGCCACCACCATCGGCTTCGTGGGCGCCCACACCATGGTGCTGCCCACGGAAACGCTCAAGGCTTCCCGCGCCATTGACTGGGTCGGGCGCAAGGAATTCGATTTCACCTGCAAGGAAGTGGCCGAAGGCCGCCCATTGGAAACCGTTGCCGGCCTTTCCTATAAAAATCGCGACGGAAAAATCGTCCACAACCCCGAACGCGAAATGATCCAGGACATGGACACGCTGCCCTGGGTGGCCGACGTCTATCGGCGCGATCTGAAAATCGAAAATTATTTCATCGGCTACCTGCTGCATCCCTACGTGAGCCTTTACACCGGCCGCGGCTGTCCGGCCCAGTGCAGCTTCTGTTTGTGGCCGCAGACCATCGGCGGCCACAAATACCGCGTCCGTTCGCCGCAAAACGTGGCCGACGAAATGGCTTATATGAAGAAAATATTTCCGCAGACGCGTGAATTTTTCTTTGACGACGACACGTTTACCGCCAACCTGCCCCGCGCCCGTGAGATCGCCAAAAAGCTCGGTCCGCTGGGACTCACCTGGAGTTGCAACAGCCGGGCGAATCTGGAGTACGACACCATAAAAAGTTTCAAGGACAACGGGCTGCGCCTCTTTCTGGTCGGTTACGAAAGCGGCAACGACGACACGCTTAAGCGCATCAAGAAAGGCGTCACCACGGATGAAATGCGCGCGTTCACCCGCGCCTGCCACAAGGCCGGGGTGGTGATTCACGGCACGTTTATCCTGGGCCTGCCCGTCGAAACCAGGGAAACAATCGAACAAACCATCGCCTTCGCCAAGGAACTGGACGTGTTTTCGCTTCAGGTCTCGCTGGCTGCGCCCTATCCGGGCACGGAACTTTACGAGCAGGCCAGGCTCAACGGTTGGTTTGTGAAAAAGGATAAAACGGACCTGGTGGAGGGCGACGGTTTTCAGCAAAGCACGTTGGAATATCCCGAAGCGACCAAGGAAGAGATTTTCGAAGCAGTGGACCGTTTCTATCGCGCGTACTATCTCCGTCCCAAGCCCATCTTGAGGATCATCAAGACCATGCTTGAGGACCGGGACATTCTGGTCCGGCGTTGCCGCGAGGGTTATGAATTCTTCAAAAGCCTGCGCCAGCGCAAAGCCGATTTGGCCGCGGCGCAGGCCGTCGCCGCGTAGTCGGGGCGATTCAGACAAAAAGGGACCGCGTCCGCCCCGGAGCTTTTTGAAGTATTTCGGACGTTTTCCACAAACCGGCTGGAAAAATATACCAATAGTCAATCCTGTTTTTTGACGTGCTGGACTTGCCCGCCGTGTTTGGCCATGCTGGCAACCGCCATGAATCCATTTTTATCCATCCGCTTTATTGTTGCCGTGATTGGCGTGGCGTTCGTTTTCCGCCCAAATCCCGCGTCCGCGGTCCCGCCCCCGGCTCCGTTGCCGCCGGTGCCATCCGCAAATCAGCTTGCCTGGCAGGAGAACGAGTTGACGCTTTTCACCCATTTTGGAATGAATACGTTCACCGGACGCGGCATCGGCCTGGGCACCGAAGACCCCAACCTCTTTTACCCGACGAATCTCGATTGCCGCCAATGGGTGCGGGTTGCAAAGGAGTGCGGGTTCAAAGGCATCATCTTGACGGCGAAACATCACGATGGGTTTTGCCTTTGGCCGACGGCGACGACTCGGCACAGCGTGGCGTCGAGCCGGTGGGAAGACGGACGGGGGGACGTGGTGCGGGACCTGACGGAGGCGTGCAAGGCCGGCGGCATAAAGCTGGGGATTTATTGTTCGCCGTATGACCGCAGCGTCACGAATTACGACACGGACAGACCGGCCTATTCGAGGTATTACCGGCAGCAGCTTTCCGAACTGCTTTCCCATTACGGGCCGGTGTTTGAGATGTGGTTTGACGGCAACAAGGCAAACGTGGCGGACTGGGGCAAAGTAATTGCCCTGGTCCGGAAATTGCAGCCTCGTGCGGTCGTCAAACAAGGCCCCGTGCTGCATCCGGTTCGGGAAGATATTCGGTGGGTCGGCAACGAGATGGCCCGCGCCCCGTTGGAAAACTGGAGCGTCTATCCGGCTCCGGACAGCCTGGCCGCGGGCAACCAATCCGCAAAGCCGATTTGGTTTCCCCTCGAATGTGACACCATGATGAACGGCCATTGGTTCTGGGACACGAACCCGCCCCGCAGCCTGGCAACTCTTCTCAATTATTATTACACTTCCGTGGGCCGGAACTCCGAATTCCTGCTGAACGTGGCGCCCGACCCGGACGGCCGTTTTTCGCCGGCCTGCGTCGAACGCCTGCGCGAGTTTCATCGCGCGCTGCAACGGATTTTCGGCAACGATTACGCCCGCGGCCGCAAGACCCGGGCCAGCAACGTCCGTGGCAACGACCCGGCGTTTGGCCCCGAAAACGCGGTGGACGGGAATCCCAAAACCTACTGGGCCGCGGACGATGGCGTGACCAATGCATGGCTCGAAGTGGACCTGGGTGGCGAGAAGACGTTTAACGTGATTGGCACGGGGGAAGAGATTGCGCTGGGGCAGCGCGTGGAAAAATACAAAGTCGAGGCGTTCATGGCGGGGCATTGGGAGCCGATCTGCGCCGGCACAACCATCGGTTACCGCAAGCTCGACCGCTTTCCCAAAGTCATCGCGTCCAGGGTGCGCTTGACGATCCTGGCCTCTCGCGCCTGCCCCGCCATCAATTTGTTCGGTGTTTATCTGGATACCGTTTCGCCGCCGGAAAGTTTCGAGACGGCCAATGCGTTGAAGGACGCTCCGCGGCGCGCCCGGCGCCGCGCCGGTTGAAGGTGGTGAACCAGCGGGAATCAGGGCTTGAACAAGGGAGGGGATGGGGGCAGAGTTGTGGAGGCCGCACGAAACGTTCGCCACCGTTGCCGCGGTCAGCAGCACGAGCGATGAAACGAGCGAACTTGATTCTATTGACGGCCTGTCTTGCCCTGCCGGTTTGCGCGGCGGAAAATCCATTCACCCCGCCCAATTTTCCGATTCCGCAATTTCCGGGGAAGACGTTGAACGTGAAGACGTTTGGGGCAACGGGCGGCGGCGCGGTGAACGACACGCCGGCGATTGATCGCGCGGTGGCCGCGTGCAATGCGGCGGGCGGCGGAACGGTTTTCTTTCCGGCGGGCCGTTACGCCGCGGCTTCGATCCATCTGATGAGCAACGTGCGTTTGCTGCTGGATCGCGACGCCGTCATTTTTGGCGGGCCGCGGGCGGATTTTGACAAGCCCGAACGCAATCCCTTCGACAAATACCAGGACTTTGGGCACGGCCATTTTCACGATTCGTTGATGTGGGGCGCGGGGATCACGAATTTTGCGGTGGAAGGGGGAACAATCAATGGCGGCACAATCGGTCATGGCGACCCGAAACGCGGCGGCGGCGACAAGCTCATCACGGTGGTCATGGGAAAAGGACTCTTGTTCAAGAATGTCACGCACGACAAGGGCGGACATTTCGCGTATCTGCTCAACGATTGCCGGGATGTGACGTTGGATCACGTGGTCATCCGCGAGTCGCGCGACGCCGTGGACCTCATGAGCTGCAGCGACGTCCAGATTCATGATTGCCGGTTTACGGGGTGCGCGGACGACACCATCGGTGTGAAGAGCGATTTCGCCCTCGGACGGAAGATCGAGAGCGCCAACATTTACGTCTGGGACTCGTATTTCGAATCCGGCTGCAACGGGCTGCAATTCGGCTCGGAAACGGCCGGCGATTTTCACAACGTGAATTTCTGGAACATTGGCATTGGGAGGGCGATGAAGGCGGGTATTGGCGTTACCACCGGGGACGGGGCGATCATTGATGACGTCAATTACAGCAACATTGACATCCGCGGCGCGGCCTGTCCCATTTACATGCTCGTTTGGAGCCGCCTGAGAACGGGAGTGCCGCACGCCCAGCCCGGCGCCATTGAAAACGTCCGCATCGAGGATGTGACCGTCTCGCATTGCATGGCCGGGCGGCAGGGGCCGGTGATGACGGCGGCCATTTCAGGCCTGCCGGGGCATCCGTTGAGGAACATCACGCTGGAGAATGTGAAAATCGCGTATCCGGGCGGTGACATGAATTCGTCCGACGCGGAGATTGAGCCGCCGTACATGCACGGCGGCGGTTCGTATTCGCCCCGCAACCTGGGGCCGCGGCCGGCAGCGGGACTGTACGTGCGAAACGCGGACGGGTTGACGCTCAAAAACGTCCAGTTTACTTTTGCGCAGCCGGACGCGCGCCCGGCGTTGGTGGCAAATCACGTGAATGGGCTGACGCTGGATGGGTTCGCCGCTCCAAAATCCACCGGCGGTCAAATCGTGCGGCTGGCGAGCGTCAGGGACCTGACGGTTGAAAATTCACCCGGATTGAAGGACGCAGGGACGGGGATGGCAACGGGCGGGCGTTAGAGCAACCCAAAATTCCCGGCTGCCGCAGGGCTGCATTATTTCTTCAACCGCTTTATCGTTCGCGGAACGATTTCTCCGGTCCCCAGGTCCAGTAAAGTCCGAAATACCAGAATGTGTGGGTATCCCCGGCGACGGTATGCCCGGCGCTGAAAAGCACGCTGAAATGTTGCGTGACATTGTAATAGCCGCCGGCGTTGAGGGTGGCAAATCCATGATCCGCGTCGGTGTCCGCGCCTTGGGCGAAAATCTCCGCGCCAAGAGTCAGGCGCCGCCCAAAATCGCGTTGCAACAACCAGCCGCCGAACGGGTAATTGCGCCGGCCCGGCGCGGAATTTAACGCGGCGCCGCCGCCTCCATAAGTGGTCCACGGCCCCCGGCTTTTTTGCACCCATAAAGGCAGGCGAAACCAGGTCCGGCCATTGCCCAGGCCGCGGTCGGCATCGCCGGTTGGAAGCTCAGCCATTGGAAAAATGCCGATTTGCGGCAGGCGATCCGTCTCATGGACGAATCGGTATTTGATTCCGAGTTCGGTGTCGCCCAGGCCTCCGGCGGTGGACGCGCCGTCCGCGCTGGTGGTGATCGCGGGCGCCACCAAATGCAATTGCGTGTCCGGCAAAACGCCGTAGTTTAGTTCAACGGCGGGGCCGTTGATATTAAATCCGCCGGGAGTGTGGTCGCCTTGGCCAAAAAAATAAAATTCCCAATGCCGATAATCCACCGGTTCAGGATCGTCTGTCATGAAGGGCGGACCGGCCAAAAGGGACAACCGGGCAAGGTAAAGGATGGCGGCAATGCACGGCAGGATGCCGCATTTAAACCGTCGTGATTTCTTTTTCCTTGGCGGCGACTTGGGCGTCAATTTTGGCAATGTATTGGTCGGTCAACTTTTGAATCTCCTTTTCGGCGCTTTCAATTTCCTCCTCGCCAACGCCGCCGGCAGTTTTGGCTTTTTTCAGCAGTTCCAAGGCGTCGCGGCGAACGTGGCGGATGGCGACACGACCGTCTTCGGCCATTTTGCGGACGATTTTGACAAATTCCTGGCGCCGTTCCTGGCTTAATTCAGGGAAGGAAATGCGCACAATTTTGCCCTGCACAGCGGGCGAAAGGCCGAGATTGGCTTTTTGTATCGCCTTTTCAATCGGATGAATGGAGGCGGCGTCCCACGGCTGAATGAGAAGCTGTCGCGGTTCAGGGGTGGTGATTGCCGCCAGTTCGCGGATGCGCATCTGGGCGCCATAGACTTCGACCATGACGTTTTCCACAAGGGACGGCGAGGCCTTGCCGGTGCGGACACCGGCGAATTCGTTGGCGACGACCTGATCGGTCTTGATCATTTTGTCCTCCGCTTCCAGCAGGATTTCGTCCGGGGCCATAATGACGGCAGGTTAACAGCCGCCGGAGCAACGGTCGAATGAAAAAAGCCCGTCCGATGGGGGCTGCGGTTCGCCGATTTTTTGCCCCATTCATTAATTGTCAGGCTCGAAGCAATACACGCCCATTGTTTGGCAAAATCGGTAAAGGCGGTTGGGGCGGCGAGGCTCTAGATTGGTGCAAAGATTGACGCATTCCCAACGCGTTGCCGAGGAACACAAGCCGGCAGCCGGCAATGCCTGGATTTTTTACAATGAGCGCGCGAACCCAGATCACCGTGGATGGCAGTGAGGCCGCCGCGCACGTTGCCTACCGGCTGAACGAGGCGATGGCGATTTACCCTATCACACCGTCGTCAACGATGGCCGAATGGTGCGATGAATGGGCCGCGCAAAAGCGGCCCAATCTTTGGGGAACGGTTCCCGCCATCGTGGAAATGCAGAGCGAAGCCGGGGCGGCGGGCGCCATTCATGGGATGTTGCAAACGGGCGCGCTGGCCACCACGTTCACGGCGTCGCAGGGCCTGCTGCTGATGATCCCTAATATGTATAAAATCGCGGGCGAGCTGCTGCCGGCGGTTTTTCACGTCGCGGCTCGCACGGTGGCGACGCACGCGCTTTCCATTTTCGGCGATCACAGCGACATCATGGCCGCTCGCTCCACCGGCTGGGCGATGCTGGGCGCCGCGTCGGTGCAGGAGGTGATGGACTTTGCCCTGATTTCCCAGGTGGCTGCCTTCCGGTCGCGCCTCCCGTTCATTCATTTTTTTGACGGATTTCGCACGTCGCACGAAGTGTCGAAAATCGAATTGATTGACGATGCGGTCATGCGGTCGTTGTTTGACGATGGGCTGGTCGCCGCGCATCGGGCGCGCGCCCTGACACCGGAACGCCCGGTGTTGCGCGGCACCTCGCAAAATCCCGACGTGTTTTTTCAGGGGCGGGAGGCGGCCAATGTCTTTTATGATCTTTGCCCGACGGCGGTTCAAAAGGTGATGGATGAATTCGCGGCATTGACGGGACGGCAATATCATCTGTTCGACTACTTCGGATCGCCGCGCGCCGAACGCGTGATCGTGCTGATGGGTTCGGGTTGCGAGACGGCGCATGAAACGGTGGATTACTTGAACCGGAGTGGAGAAAACGTGGGTGTGCTCAAGGTGCGGTTGTACCGCCCATTCGACAGCCAGCGTTTTGTGGCGGCGTTACCGGCCGGCGTCAGGGCCATTGCGGTGCTGGATCGCACGAAGGAGCCGGGGGCGGCGGGTGAGCCGTTGTTTCAGGATTGTGTCACGGCGTTGCACGAAGGCGTCAGCCGCGGCTGGGCAAACCGGCGTTTCAGCGAAATGCCCAAGGTTATCGGCGGGCGATACGGATTGTCTTCCAAGGAGTTCACCCCCGCCATGGTCAACGGCGTGTTTGAGAACCTTCGTCTGCACGCGCCAAAAAGCCATTTTACGATTGGGATTGCCGATGACGTTTCCCATACCAGCCTGGACTTCGACCCGGAATTTTCAATCGAGCCGGATACCGTGATCCGCGCCCTCTTTTATGGCCTCGGAGCGGACGGAACGGTTGGCGCGAACAAGAACTCGATCAAAATCATCGGCGAAGCCACGGAGAATTACGCGCAGGGATATTTCGTCTATGATTCAAAAAAATCCGGCTCGCTCACCGTCTCCCACTTGCGGTTTGGACCGGCCCCGATTCGCGCGCCCTACCTGATTTCCCGGGCGAATTTCGTCGCCTGCCATCACCCGATGTTTCTGGAGCGGAATGACATCGCAAAAAATCTGGCGCCTGGAGGCACATTTTTGCTGAACAGTCCTTCTCCGAAGGACGAGGTCTGGGCGGCGCTGCCGGCGCATTTGCGGCGGACGCTTGCCGCCCGCAAGGCGAAATTTTTTATCATCAACGCCACGAAAGTGGCGCGGGAGAGCGGGATGGGCGGCCGCATCAATACCATCATGCAAGTGTGCTTCTTTGCGCTGTCAGGCGTGCTGCCGCGGGAACAGGCGATTGCGGCCATCAAGGGTTCCATCAGGAAGAGTTACGGAAAAAAAGGGGACGGCGTGGTCGCGATGAACCTCAAGGCCGTGGACGCGGCCCTGGCACATCTGGAAGAAGTGAATATCCCAGCCGACGGTCCAGTGGCAGCGCCGGCTCCGGCGGCTGTATCGGAGGACGCGCCGGAATTTGTGGTTGACGTTCTGGAGCGGGTCGTCCGCGGAGACGGCGATGCGTTGCCCACGGGCGTCTTTCCTCCGGACGGAACGTATCCCACCGCGACGGCGCGTTATGAAAAGCGCAATTTGGCGCTGGAGATTCCGGTGTGGGACGAGAACATTTGCATTCAATGTTTGAAATGTGTCGCGATTTGTCCCCACGCGGCCATCCGGGCAAAGGTTTATGAGCCGGCGCTTCGCCGCGACGCGCCCGCCGTCTTCAAAGGCGTTCCGGCCCGGGTGCCCGATTTCAAGGGCCTTGATTTCTCCCTCCAGGTGGCGCCGGAGGATTGCACGGGATGCACTTTGTGCGTGGACGTTTGTCCCGTGCGAAGCAAAACGGAACCGGGTCTCAAGGCCATCTTCATGCGGCCCCAGGCGCCATTGCGCGCGCAGGAACGCGCGAATTGGGATTATTTCCTTAAACTGCCGGATGCCGACCGGACAAGGATCAAATCATCGCAATTGCGCCAGCAGCAATTGCTCCAGCCGTTGTTTGAGTTCAGCGGGGCGTGTTCGGGCTGCGGCGAGACGCCCTATATCAAAATGCTCACGCAACTGTTTGGCGACCGCGCCCTCATCGCCAATGCAACGGGCTGTTCCTCCATCTACGGCGGCAACCTGCCCACCACGCCCTATTGCAAAAATAACGATGGGCGCGGCCCGGCCTGGTGCAATTCGCTGTTCGAGGACAATGCGGAATTTGGCCTGGGCTTCCGCGTTTCCGTTGACAAGCAAAGGCAATTGGCGGGGGAACTGTTGAAACAGCTTGCCCCGCGCCTGGGATTGGATTTCGCGGATGCCCTGCTCTCCGCCGATCAACGCGATGAAGCGGGCATTTATGAGCAGCGCGAACGCGTGGCCGCCCTGAAGAACAAATTACACGCTTTGAATTGCGCCGAGGCGGAACGGTTGCTCGCCGTTGCCGATCAATTGATTCGAAGAAGCATTTGGATCGTCGGCGGCGATGGATGGGCCTACGACATCGGTTACGGCGGCCTGGATCACGTGCTGGCCGGCGGCAGCGACGTCAATGTGCTGGTGCTCGATACGGAAGTCTATTCGAACACCGGCGGACAGATGTCCAAGTCCACTCCCCGCGGCGCCATCGCGCGATTTGCCGCGTCGGGCAAATCTTCCGCGAAAAAGGATTTGGGCCTCATTGCAATGACCTACGGAAACATCTACGTGGCCAGCGTGGCCATGGGCGCCAAGGACGAGCACACGCTGCGCGCCTTTCTGGAGGCCGAATCGTATCCCGGCCCCTCCCTTATCATCGCCTACAGCCATTGCATTGCCCACGGCATGGACATGGGCGAGGGAGCGCGCCATCAGAAGCTCGCCGTGGATACGGGTCAATGGCTCTTGTATCGCTTTGATCCGCGCCGGGCCGCGCGCGGAGAAAATCCGCTCCAGTTGGATTCACAGACCAAGGCCAAGGTGCGGGAATATTTGGATTCGGAAAATCGCTTCAAGATGCTGGCCAAGGAACGGCCGGAGGAAGCCGGCAAATTTTTTGCGCAGGCCCAGGCGGACGCGGACCGGCGCTTGCGGTTCTATCATTTTCTCGCCGGGCTTGAGGGGAAGATGGAGTGAACCCCGGAATAAATTTTTAGCCACGGATGCGACGCGGATGAGACACGGATTTTAACCGCGAACGGTCTTCGATACAGCCACACTCCATCAGCCTGATTGTTGAATGTTTGATTATTGGATTAGATAATTAGAATAAAATTACTCAATTCCACTGAAATTATCCGTTTTTTGGCATGGGCGTTAATTTGGTTGGATAGGCAAAAGAAGCCCAACGTTTGACAAGCGATGGTGAGATTTTGAGAGGCTATTGGCCTAAAGTTTTTTCGTGAACAACAGAAATCAGCATCAGGCCGCCGGCGGATTCAGGAGGGTGGCAAGGTGAAACTGTTCGTTGCCGGATTGAGCTACAAAAGCGCGCCGGTGGAAGTGCGCGAACAACTGGCGGTGCAGCGATCGCGCCTGGCGTGTTACGGCTGCCGGTTAAAACTGGCGGGCAACCTTTCGGAGGTCGTGGTGCTGTCCACCTGCAATCGGGTGGAAATTTATGGGGTTGGCCCGGATGCCCTCAACGCCGCCGATCTATTCAATTTATTGACGGGCAAACAGTTTGACGTTTCGCCGTTTCTTTATGTCAAGGAAGATGACGAGGCCGTCCGCCATTTGTTTTCCGTGGCGTCCGGACTGGACTCCATGGTCCTGGGCGAGACGGAAATCACGGGGCAGGTCAAGCATGCTTACCTGACCGCGCAGGCGGCGCGGCTTGCCGGCAAGGTGCTGAACCGCGTTTTTCAATCGGCTCTGCAAACGGCGAAGGAGATTCGGACGCGGACGGCAATTGGGCGGGGGGCAACGTCCGTTGGCAGCGTGGCAGTGGAGCTGGCGGAACGGATTTTTGACAGTGATTTGAGCCGCAAGACGGTGCTGATTCTCGGCGCCGGGAAGATGGGGGAAGCGTGCGTGCGGCATCTGGCCAAGCGCGGGGCAAAAACGGTGCTGGTTTCCAACCGTTCGTTTGACCGCGCGCAAAATCTGGCTTCGGAGTTTGGAGGGCAGGCCGTTCCGTTCGAAGAATTCCGCCAGGCGCTGGCCGCGGCGGACATTGTGGTCAGTTCGACCGGTTCGCCGGAAATCGTTCTCCGGCGCGATGACGTTGCCGCCGTTCTTCCGCAGCGCCGGAACCGTCCGCTCTTTTTGATAGATATTGCCGTGCCGCGCGACATTGATCCGGCCATACAACATCTGGCTAATGTTTTTCTTTACGACATAGACGATCTGCAAGGCATCGTCCTGGAAAATGCCCGTTGCCGGGAACAGGAACTGGCCCGCTGCCGGGAAATTGTTGCCGGGCGGACGGCGGCAGTCATGGAGAAGATCGCGCCTTCCGGCAAAAGGACATGTCCATTGCGGCCCGCTGCGCCGCTCCACTGGCCGCTGGGTTATTTGGAATCGCAATCTCAAATCGCCTGACTCTTAAAACGCAATCACACATACCACTATGAACCCCATGATCAAAAAGTCGCATCTCATTGCCGCCCTGCTGATGGGCGCGGCAACGTTCATCCCGGCGCACGCCACAACAGCCTTGAACGGCTGCCTTCTGGCCCGCGCGCTGACTCCCGGCGAAATCGCGAACACGAATTACAGTCTGCCTTCCACGACCGAAACTTCGGGCGGTTTGTTGAACGCGGGCCTTGGCCAGCCGTTTTACCTGGAGGCCGACGTGGCCCTGGGCATAGCGGACGTAACGAACGTTTCATGGACGCTGGCAAGCCGCCCCGCCGGCTCGACTGCCGCGCTGACCAACAGTCCGCTGGGCGCCGCCGTTCCGGTCTATGGCCCGGCCAATCAACTGGTTTCCGAGGCGGCCAGCCGCATGTTGCTGCGGCCGGACGTTGCCGGACCCTATACGGTCACCGTGACGATCCAGACGGCGAGCGAAGGGAGCACAAATTTAACGTTGCATTTGACGGGGGGCACCTATGACGGCTGGACGACGTGCGCCTATTGCCATCAAGGGGACGTGCAGGCGCCTGACAAGGTGGATCCGTGGCTGCAAACGGGGCATGCCACGATGTTCAGCCGGGGGATTGACGGGCTGATTTACAAATATTACGGCTACTCATGCGTTCAATGCCATACCCTCGGTTATGATCTCAATGACACGGCGTATAACGGAGGATTTGACGACGTTGCGACGCAGTTGGGCTGGACGTTCCCGACCGTGTTGACGAACGGCAACTGGGCGAGCATGGAATCGAACTATCCGACGCTGGCGGCCCTGGCGAACATCCAATGCGAGAACTGCCATGGCGCCGGCAGCGAACACGCGTATTCAACTTACGGCGGCTTCGGCAACACGAACTACATTACCGTGAGCATGAGTTCGGGTGATTGCGCGCAATGCCATGATGACCCGCCTCATCATAACACGGTTGCGGAATGGGACAATTCGCTGCACGCCATTACCACCCGTCATCCCGCCGGCAGCGCCGATTGCGTCGGTTGCCATACCGGCACGGGTTTTGAGCAACGCATGGATGGCGTGACAAATAATTTGGATACGAGCTATGTGTCCATCAATTGCCAGACGTGCCATGAGCCGCATGGCGAAACGGCGCCGACGAACAATCTGCATCTGATCCGAGCCATGACGGACGTGACGCTGATGGATGGAACGGTGATTACCAATGGTGGAGAGGGACTGCTGTGCATGCAATGCCATCACAGCCGGGAAGACGCGGCAACCTACGCGACGTCGTATCATCCGTATTTCGGGCCGCATCACGGGCCGCAGGCGGACATGCTGGCGGGCGCCAATGGATTCACGTATGGGCAAAGCATTCCCAGTTCGGCGCATATTTACGCGGTCACGAATTTGTGCGTGACGTGCCACATGCAGAGCGTCAATACAAGCGTGACGGTTGACGGGGTGCTGCCGCTCTATCAGCACGCCGGCGGCCACACCTTCCTGCCCTCGTATGACAGTGGCACCAATAATGTTGACCTGACGACCGCCTGCCAGCAATGCCACGGCAACACCATCGGCAGCTCGTTTGACTTCCCGTTGCAGGATTATGATGGCGATGGCGTCGTGGAAGGCGTTCAGACAGAAGTCCAGAACTTGTTGAATAAACTATCCACCTTGCTGCCCAACGCCAGCGGCGTGGTGGATGGCCAGGTGAAAACGCCCTCACCCACCTCCTCGTGGACGGCGCCGCAATTGGAAGCGGACTACAACTGGCAGTTCGTCAACAACGACGGCAGCCTGGGTATTCACAACACGGCCTATGCCGTTGGCTTGCTCAAGGCGTCCATTGCCAACCTGACGGGCGTGACGGTGACCGGCGGCCTGCCGGATGCGTGGGTGCTGCAATACTGGAGTTCGGTGACCGACCCCAATGCTGCTCCGAACGCCGACCCGACGGGCGACGGCATTCCCAATTGGATGAAGTACGCGCTGGGCCTTGATCCGCTGGTGGCCGCGACCACCCTTACCAACGGCGTCGTCGTCGGCAATATCACGGGCTTGGGCGACACCAACACCGTGCATATCTACACGGCGGCGGAAGTCGCATTCGATACGGAGGTGGGCAAGACCTATCAGATTCAATCCATCAGCTCGCTGAGCGGCGGGTGGTCGAACGTCGGTTCGCCCATTGCGGGCACCGGCAGTTCCATATCATTCCTTACGCCGACGCGGCACAACGTTCATCAATTCTTCCGCGTCATCACGAATCCATAATCTGTTTGGATGAGTTGGTTCCCCTCCCCGCACCGGCGGGGAGGGTTTTTTATTTTCCCCCGGCCTTGAGTTGTTTCAGGGCCGTCATTTCCGATTGAAGGCGGGCCGCAATCCGCTGAATTTGCGCCGTCTCTTGCGCCTGCATGTCACGAAGCTTTTTAATGGCGGCCTCTTGCTCGGCCTGCGAACCGCTCTTTTGCGCCTGTTCCAACGCCTGTTGTGCCTGTTGCAGCCGGGCGCCCATTTCGATGGCGGCGGCCTTGAAATCCTTCAAGGCGGCCCGGCGGAGCGTTTCCGCGCCCTGGACGACGGAAGTGGAATTCAAGTCGGGCACCAGCCGTTTGACATTGGCAATGGCGTCGGGCGTGGCCGGGGCCGGCGCGGCCGGCGTTGACGTGCTGAATGGCGCCGTTTGCCGGGCCGGCGACATGATGGGCGCGGCCGCCGTGCCGCCCGCCGCCGGTCCTGCGGCTCTGGCGCCGATGGCCTGCCGCGCATACCAGCCGCCGGCAAAACCCGCGGCCAGGCAAAACAACACCCCCCACCAGCCGGCGCGGACGGCCCCTTCTTCATGTTTCCGGCAGGCGGTTTTGGAACAATGCGTCAAAAGAAGTTTCATGCCTTGACTTTCCCAAAAGACGACGCCGGAGGCGAGGAAAATCGGCCAACGTTCATCTCTTATTCTAAGAGTCATCCGTCCTTGTTCAAGCGATAGCAATGGTGGATTAACATAGGCCAAAATCGGGAGAGCAGGTTTTGGCGCCCGCCAGTTAAGTTATTGCAAACGGTGGCGCATTGCGCCGCGGGCTAATCGGTTATGAACCGCGTCCATCTTCAAGCTGCCCGGCTGGCCTTTTGGCTTAGCCGCCTCGCGCCGGCAATCATGACGCGCCTGTGCCTGTTGCTGGCGGCTTCGGCGGCGGCTCAAAACGTCCAGCACCTCACGATTACCGAGCCGGGGGGAATGCCTGGAACGCCGGTAATGATGGGCGTGTCGCCGGCGACGAATGGGGTGAAAGTCAGTTGGTTCGGGCCGTCCGGTTATTACCAACTCTGGCAGAAATATTCCTTGACAGGCGCGGCCTGGCTGGCCTGGGGCGGCGCAACGAATGCCGCCTGCATGGCCGCCGTTCCGGCTTCGGGCGGCAAGGCCTTTTTCCGCGTGTCGGGTCCGGGTCCGGACTATGCGGGGGACCGGGATTGCGGCGAATGTCATGGCGCCATCCGCAACTCGGTGCTGGGCACCGCTCATTCGCGGGCGCTTGCGGCGCTGCAACAAATCAGTCAGGACGCCAATCCGAATTGCCTCGCCTGCCATACGGTTGGTTATGGCCTCCCGACGGGCTATCAAAACGAGAGCACGACGCCTCTGCTGGAAAATGTGCAATGCGAAAATTGCCACGGCCCGGCGGGCAGTCATTTGGCTAATCCGAATAACCTGGGGGTGGTTCCGCGGGTTGAACTGGCGGCCCAGGTTTGCGGGGGCTGCCACAATGGAGCGGAGCATCCGACGTTTGACGAATGGAACGGCAGCCCGCACGGCCAGGTTGTGCCGGAAGTGGCGGGCATCATGGCCTCCTCGTCCGCCGACATCAGCGATTGCGGACGCTGCCATTCCGGCTCGGCCCGCGTCAAATTGCTGGACGGGGGCGATCCGACGACAACGTTGACGGGCGATTACGACGTGCCCATCACCTGCGCCGTCTGTCACGATCCCCACGCACAATACGTTCATACCAACACGCTCAACGGCGTTGTTGCGGATTACTTCAGCGGTCTGCTCTTTACCAATAACCAGCTTGGCGCCGTTTACACCAATCAAATCCGCAATCCGTATGCCTCGTTGATCACCTGTTCCGTTTCGCCTTCTGACTCTTTCTCAAACGTCTATGACCCTGGCGTGAACGTCTGCGCCCAATGCCACAATGAACGCGGCGCGGCCTGGACCGACACCTCCCGCTCGCCGCATCATTCGCCGCAATACAATATTCTCATCGGCTCCGCCGACACGAACCTCCCCATCGCGCAATTCGGCGCGCACGCGCTGCTTGAGCGGCAATGCGTGAGTTGCCACATGCAATCGTCGCCTTATGTGAGCGAGTCCCAGCCGGCGGTGACGGGGCACTCGTTCGAAATGAATTCCTACGCGATATGCGCCAATTGCCACGGAAACGTTGCGGGGCGGGTTCAGTTCACAACCAACAGCATCGCCACGACAATCCGCCAGACCGTGTCTTATCTCGATCTCTGGGCGACAAACGCGGCTCCGGCGCAGTTGCGGACGAATTACAACATTCTGGCGTGGGAATACACGACGCCGGGGGACTTGTCGGCGGGCGGCCCCGGTCCCAGTGCCAGCGATCAGGCGTTGATTCCCGATGACATCAAGAAGGCCCGGTTCGATCTGTATCTGGTCTTCTATGACGGAAGCTTTGGCGTTCACAATCCGCAGTATGTATCGGAATTGTTGAGCAACGCGGAGACGCTGGTTGAGGGGCAACTGTATCAATGAACTCTCGCATTCCAAACAACCATTTCCTGAAGGGAAAAATGCCCTGGCTTGCGGCGGGAGGCGCCGCGCTGCTGCTCACCATGATCTCCTGCACGACGGTTCACCGGGCTGTTGTGCAACTGCCGGAATATCCCGGCGCCCATTACATCGGCTCCGACCAGTGCGACACGTGCCACGACGACATCTACAAGGATTTCGTGACCGCCGATCACGCCCGGCTGATGGCGCGCGGTACCAATGCGATCAATGCCGGCTGCGAATCCTGCCACGGACCGGGCAGCGTTCATGCCGATTCGGGCGGGAGCATCCTGCCGCCTTATTCCTTCGCCGCCGGACGCGGCGTCCACAACAGTTACGGCGCGCGCCTGGCGGACGGTCCTCCGCGCTCGGAGCAGACAATGTGCTACCAATGCCACGCGGACGTTCGCGCGCAGTTCCAGTTGCCGGATCATCATCCAGTGCCCGAAGGCCGGATGACTTGCACGGATTGCCATGATCCGCATAAAGGCTCGATTTTCCGCGGCGGCGGCACTTCCCTGCTTTCGGAGAATGACGCGTGCCTGCGCTGCCATCCCGCCGAACGCGGGCCGTTTATATTTGAGCATGAAGCGTTGCGGGAAGGATGCACGACCTGCCATGACCCCCACGGTTCCGTCAATGCCAAACTGCTGACGGAACGGGATGCCAACCTCTGCCTGAAGTGCCATTTTCAGCAGCAGACCGTCAGCGGGCAGCTACTCATCGGCGGCATTGACCATCGTAATTATCTGCAACAGGGCAGTTGCTGGACCGCTGGCTGCCACGAAGCGGTGCATGGCTCGCGGGTGAATCCCTCGCTGCGATTCTGATGCCGCGCCCCAACAGGATGAAAACGAACGGAAATTTCAAGGTTCAGCCGGGCAAAATCCGGGGTTGGCGCCTTTTAGCCGCCTTGCTGGCGGTTGCCGCCGTTTCCGCCGTGGCCGCTGACACCAACAGCCCGCCCATGAGCCAGCAGGACTATTTTGAAGGCGGCCAGCAAACTTACAACAATTGGATCGAATTTTCCGCGGGCGATTTATTGAACGAAGGCAATCTGCCGGAAGCCGGGGAGATTGAGCATTGGCGGGGCGGCGTGTTTGGCGGCATTGAGGACCTCCACATTCAGGGCAACGCCTTCACCAATACCACCTTTACCATTGACGGTCATTCCATTTTCGACAACCACGACTACGACGTGCGGCTCAAGCTTGCCAATCCGGATAAATGGTTTGTCCAGGCAGGCGCAAAAAACTTTCGCACCTGGTCCGACAACCTGGGCGGATATTATCCGCCGACGGGGACAATTTATTCCGGCGGCGGCGTTCTGGCGCTTGACCGAGGCGAAATTTCGTTCGCAGCCGGGTTAACGCCCGCCAGCGGCCCGGCCCTGACTTTCAAATACACGCATAGCTACCGAAACGGCGACAAAAGCTCCACGATCTGGGGGCCGGTGGATGTCCCGGCGGCAACGCGCGGAATTTATCCCGGTTTCTACAATCTGGATGAAACGGTGGACGCGTACGAACTGGACGCCAAGCAACAAGTCAAGAACACGACCCTCGGCCTGGGCCTGCATTACGAACATGGAAAGCTGAACGATGCCCTCGATGAAACGTTTTATTACGGCGAACCGAACCAGAAGGAAGTGACCGACCGCGAGCAAACGACGTACGATCTCTTCAGCGCGAATGCCTCCAGCGAAACGTGGCTCAAGGACAACCTGATGTTCTCGGCGGGCGGCATGTATGCCAACCTGGACAATAATTTTTCCGGCAGCCGGATTTACGGCAACGACTTTGACGTCGGTTATTCGCCGGCACTCTACAACGGCCTCGGCTACAATGACATGACGGGCGATTCGCTTTTGCACGAATACGTCATGGATTTGAATCTGCTGGCAATTCCCACGCCGGCGTTCGCCGTCATCCCGTCCATTCGCGTCCAAAAGGAGACTTGGGATGCCGATTCGAGCGGCACCGCCACTTTCAGCGACGGAACGTTTGGCGATGCCACCGCGCCATTTTCCGGCCAAAGCCACCGGGACGTGACCGACGTTGCCGAAGGCCTGGAAATGCGCTACACCGGCATTACCAATTGGGTCTTTTCCCTCCGTGGCGATTGGGATGAGGGCGACGGCAGCCTGAAAGAGAACGGCGGATTAAGCTCCACTTCCACGTTTTATTTTGGCCTGCCCGCCGCCAACAATGAAACGGATGACCGCCGGTTCTTCCAAAAGTATTCTCTCGATGCCCGCTGGTATCCGCTCTGGCGCATGATCATTGACTTGGGCGGCTATTACAAAGACAACCGCTATGATTACAACTTCCCGACGGACGGTTCGCCCAACAACGCCGGGCAAGGCTCTTTCCTTTATCCCGGCTTTTTAACCATTGAGCAGTTCCGGACCTGGGACGGCAATTTCCGCTGGACTCTGCGGCCCCTGCCCAACGTGAGCCTCGTCAGCCGCTATGAATATCAACTGTCCACGATAGACACGGCGCCGGACCCTGCTTCGGGCCTTTCCGAGGCGCAATCCTCCCGAATGACCAGCCACATCATCGCGCAGGACATCAGTTGGATTCCGTGGTCGCGATTGAGTCTTCAGGCGGGATTCAATTATGTGCTCAGCGAGACCGCCACGCCCGCTTTCACACCGTCGGCCGGCGCGGTTTTGGACGCGGAAAACAATTATTGGACGGTGAATTTCTCGTCCACGTTTGTCGTGGATGACAAGTCGGATTTGAACGTGGATTACTTTTATTATCAGGCGGATGACTATCAGAACAACGCTCCAGCGGGCCTGCCGCTCGGTTCTGGCGCGCGCGAGCATGGCGTGACGGCCACATTGACGCGCCATATCAATCCGCGCACGAGCGCCAGTCTCAAATATGGCTACTATCATTACACCGATGCGTTGACGGGAGGCGCGGCGGATTTTACCGCGCAACTCATCCTCGCCACTCTCCAGGTCCGTTTCTGACGGCAGGGATGCCGCGCCGCGGCGCTGGATTTCAGCTCCGCGACGCCACTTTCGTCCGAAAATAGGCGATGGTATCGGTCAAGCCTTCGGCCAGCCGGACTTTCGGCGACCATTTGAGGATTTTTTTTGCCTTTGTAATGTCAGGCTTGCGCTGTTTGGGGTCGTCCTGGGGGAGGGGTTTGTGGACGATTTTGCTTTTCGAGCCGGTGGCGCGGATGATTTCCGCGGCAAACTGCAACATGGTCAGCTCAGCCGGATTGCCGATGTTCATGGGCAGTTCATAATCGCTCATCATCAGGCGATGGATGCCTTCGATCAAATCGGAGACGTAACAAAAGCTGCGCGTTTGCGTGCCGGCGCCAAAGACGGTGACCGGTTTGTTTTTCAACGCCTGGCTGATGAATGAGGGCACCACGCGGCCATCGTTGATCCTCATGCGGGGGCCGTAGGTGTTGAAAATGCGGACGATGCGGGTGGCCACGTGATGCTCGCGGTTATAGGCCATGGTGACCGCCTCGGCAAAACGTTTGGCTTCATCGTAACAACCGCGCGGGCCGATGGTGTTGACGTTGCCCCAGTATTCCTCGGTCTGTGGATGGACCAGCGGATCTCCATAAATCTCGGAGGTCGAGGCCAGGAGAAACCGGGCATTTTTATCCTTGGCCAGTCCGAGGGCCTTGTGGGTGCCGAGCGAGCCGACCTTGAGGGTTTGAATCGGCAATTCGAGATAATCCACCGGGCTGGCCGGGGACGCGAAGTGCCACACGTAATGTACCGGCTCCTTCAGAAAAATAAATTCGGTGACGTCCTGCTGGATGAATTTGAAATCGGGATTGCCGCCCAGGTGGGCGATGTTGTCCACGCTGCCGGTGACAAAATTATCAATGCCAATGACTTTGTGGCCGCGGGCCAGGAGAAGGTCCACCAGATGCGAACCGAGAAAACCGGCGGCGCCGGTGACGACGGAAGTCTTTTTCATTTATTGCAAGCGTTTGAAGGGCGAAGCGTAAAGGAATGGGCGGAGGATTCAACGATGAAACGCGAGTAAACGCGGCGAGCGTTGCCGCGGCCGGTTTTCAGCACAGCCGCTCTTCATCCCGCGCGCTTCCGGTTGGCCCCGGCGCCCGCCGGGCCATTTATTTGGTTATTCACGGAGTTTAGTGGCTATTGTGGCAGCAGAAAGGGAAAGCTTTTAATATGAAATTAGGAGGTTGGGTTTGATTTCAAGCTGGAGAGGGCTGGTTAGATGGTGGTTTTACCGCTTCGCGCCGGATTTCGCTTCGCTCCG
>JAGWNY010000027.1 GCA_028872915.1 Verrucomicrobiota bacterium | reverse complement strand
TATCAGGCATTTTGGTTCGATCTGGCCATCCGACGGCCTTTTAGCGGTTCAGAGGCTGTGCCTGCCAGCCAGTGTCGGTTGTTCACCTAGATCGCTTCATGGCCAGTTCCTTCAAAGCACTTTTTACCCATTACAAACGTCGAGGAACCACAAAAAATCAGCGATTTCGGAAGCCAGGCGGAACCGGGCCTTTTCGGAAGGCTCTTTGAAAAGCAGACGGCGATTTGCACCGGCTGGTTCTTGAGCGGCGGTTGGCCTCGACAAGAGACGACACCTCACCTGTCTGGCGGAATTTTTGGTTCTTGGAACCAGCTTCAGAGCTGTGTGCTGGACAACTTGTAAGAACAAATCACGCCGAAGCCAATTCGCGGGCATGAGTGATCTCGCGCTGGCTCACGGGTCGAACCTGGGTTGCCTCCACCGTCACCACTGCCGCCGTTTTGCCGGCGAGCGTGGTAAATTCCACCTCATAAGCGCGCCCGTCACGATAAACGTGAACCACCGTGCCCACGTCGCCGGTTTCAAGACCCTCCTCTGCGATGGGCGCTTTCAACACCACCCGTTCATGCTCTTTGATCATAGTGTTTCTCATTCGTTGTGGGGATACGCCGTCACCAATCTTGCCGTTTCAAGCCCGCTGTCCACAATCCAAATCGTTTTAACCAGAGGCGACTTGCCGACGGGCGACTCAATCCGACCAATGATAACATACTTTTGGCCGTGCGGCGACTTCATACTTTGTGCCACTTCTGTTTGCCGTGCCAATGACAGAAACGCCGCCGCCAGAGGTTTCCATTCTTTGCGTCGAAACCCAAGCGCCTCGAAAAACTCGGCCTTACCGCTATTGTCGGGATGCGCCGGATTGAGCAAATAATCCACAATCTTTTCGCGTTCAACCTTGGCGTTATTTGCGCTGGGCAATTTCATTTGAGGCGTCCGCTGGAACGAGGTTGCCAGTCTCCGGGCACATTTCAATCGCAAATGTCCGCGCAAGACAAACGCTGATGCAGGGGCAAGGGCCGGGCATCCGGCCTTTTGGGATGGACGATTGGGGCAAAGGGCGTTTGAATTGGGCCAATGTCACAGATAAACACAGTCATTTCATCCTTTGTCGGCAGCTCATTGATCACAACGGCGTTGGTGTTTTTATTCCGAAGTTGGATTTCTGAACGGATTAAAAACGCCATCAAACACGAATACGACCAGAAACTTGAAACGCACAAAGCGCAATTACAGATTGCGGCATCTGAACGAAGCATTCGGCTTACCCGCGTTTTTGAAAGACAAGCGGAAGTGATTGCTGCCACTTATGCAAAGCTGTGGGCATTTCACGAAGCGGTGGAAGATGACACTAAACGGGGAGACCATTCCGATTTCGCGCAAAGCCAAGAGCTTCAAAAGAACTGCCAGTCCAAACATGCGGATGTTTTGAAATACTTCTTGCCGCACAAAATTTATTTTCCCAAGGACACCGCTGAAAGGATGGTATATTTCTTGAACACTGGTCAGGCAGCGATTGGTGCATTCGAAGTCACTTTGACATCCAAAGGGAATCCTGACACGCATGAAAAGAATTACCAAAGATTCGAGGATTACAGCAAAGAATTCGCGGAGGTTCTTGCACTGTTGGAGAAAGATTTTCAAAGAATTTTAGGGATGGAAGAACCAAAAGCCGGCGGAGCAAATCTGCCTAACTCAAAATCAAACAATCAGGCACCGGCTTTTTCATCACGAAGGATGGTTATTTGATTTCCAATTATCATGTCGTCAAGGATGCCGCGCAGGTGCGGCTGGTCACGAGCGCCGGAACCATTCCCGCCACGGTGGTGCAGGTGGATGCGGCCAATGACTTGGCGTTGTTGAAGGCGGACGGGCATTTCGCGTGCTTGCCGGTCATCTCCAGCCGGGCGGTGAAGTTGAGCGGCACGGTGGCGACGGTCGGTTTTTCCCATCCGGGCCTGCAAGGGTTCACGCCCAAACCGGCCAAGGGGGAAATCGCGGCGTTGAGCGGCGCGGGGGATGACGCGCGGTATTTCCAGATTAGCGCGCCGGTGCAGCCGGGCAATTCCGGCGGGACGCTGGTGGATGCGCGGGGCAACGTGATCGGCATCGTGTCGGCCAAGCTGAATGCGGGGGCGGCGCTGGCGGCGAGCGGGGCGTTGCCGGAGAATGTGAATTATTATGTCAAGAGCAGTGTTCTATTGAGCTTCCTGGAATCCGTGCCGGACGTTTCGGCCAAGCTCAAAGCGCCGGTCACGGCAGACCGGAAGTTTGAGGATGTGGTGAAGTCGGCGCAGGACGCGGCGGTCCTGGTGTTGGTGTACTGACGTGGAAACTCAATGACAGAACGGACACCAAAACGGACACCAAAGGAGTTAAAATGGGTAGTGGTGAGTAGTGGCGGATTACGCTTGAGCAGCCCGTAAAATCAGGCATATTTACGTCGCAAACGCGGGGAAAAATGGCCGACCTCTGCCTCTGGAGCCGCTTCCAAAACCCTTGTTTTTCGAGGGGTTGGCTTCAAAAAGGCAGGCGATTTGAAGTCCGGCATCGAAATTGTCCGGCGCGTTCCTGGCGTCTCCAGCGCAACGAAATGCCAGCATTGGCACTCTGGCCAAATCACGCTATTTTCAATGCGATTGTCCGGCCCGAAAGGCATGGAACCAATGCAAACCGCTGAAGCGACCGCCACCAATGCGCCGGAACGTTTGAAAAATGTTCCCCCGGAGAGAATAATCATTGCCGCGCTCGTTGCCTTATGTCTGTCCCCGGCAATCGCCCCGGCCGCGCCGCCGGACAAACCAACCGACTACCCTCCGGGCTGGCACATTGTTGGCGACCTCGGCACACCCGTCTGGAATAAAAAATCACTCGTTTACCACGGCCCGCGGGGCGCCCTCGCCGTGACACCGCTCTCGGCTGATATCATCCGCGTCCGATTTTCGCCAACAAAGGAATTTGGCCGCGACCATTCTTACGCCGTGATTTCCCGCCATTTCGGCCCCGTGAACGCGACCGCGCACGTCGCTCCCGATACATCCATCATTACAACGGCTTCGCTGAAAGTGATCGTGCGACAATCGCCGCTGTGGATTTCATTTATCAATGCCAACGGCAAAATTTTGGACGCCGATGACCCCCGGTTCGGCGCCGCCATTTCCGGCGGCGGCGCGTTTCGGGTGGCCAAACAACTGTGGAACGACGAGCACGTTTACGGCCTGGGTGAAAAAAACGGCGCGCTCGATAAGAGGGGCCGCGCGCTCGGCGGCTATGACTATGTCATGTGGAATTCAGACGTTTACGGCTACGATGCCAGCACCGATCCGATGTACGTTTCGGTTCCGTTCTATCTGGTTGTCCGCCACGGCATCGCCTACGGGATTTTCCTCGACAACACCTGGCGCGGTTTTTTTGACATCGGCCACCAGCAGCCGGGCATCTTGAATTTCGGCGCCGCCGGCGGCGAACTGGATTATTATTTCATCTACGGCCCCAATCCCAAACAAGTCATTGAGCGCTACACCGATTTAACCGGACGCATGCCGCTGCCGCCGCTCTGGTCCCTGGGCTTCAACCAATCCCGTTACAGCTATTATCCCGAAGCGCGCGTGCGCCTCCTCGCGGACACGTTCCGCATGAAGCGCATTCCCGCCGACGCCATCTGGCTCGACATCCATTACCAGAAAAATTTCAAACCGTTCACGTGGGACACCGCCCGCTTTCCCCATCCGAAAAAAATGCTGGCCGATTTGCGAAAGCAGGGATTTCGCGTGGTGACCATTGTTGACCCGCACCCAAAAGTGGAAAAAGGCTATGCGCCCTATGATGAAGGCATTGCCGGAAATTATTTCGTGAAAAATCCGGACGGCTCGGCCTATGAAGCGCCGGTGTGGCCCGCCGAGGCCGCCCATAATCCCGGACCGAGCGTCTTTCCGGATTTCAGCGACCCGGCCGCCCGGAAATGGTGGGGATCGCTTTACGCGAATTTTTTGGACGCGGGCGTCGCCGGCATCTGGAACGACATGGATGAACCGGCCATTTTCGACAGCCCCACGGGCACGATGCCTTTGGACACCGTGTTCGACAACGAAGGCCGTCCGGCAACCTCCCGCCAAATTCACAACGTTTACGGCCAGTTGATGAGCCGCGCCACGTTTGAAGGTCTTTCCAGGTTGCGTCCCAACCGGCGCCCATTTGTCCTGACGCGCGCCAGTTTCGCCGGCGGCCAGCGTTACGCCGCCGTTTGGACCGGCGACAATAGTTCCGATTGGTCCTCCCTCCGTCAATCCATTACGACACTGCTCGGATTCGGCTTGAGTGGATTTCCTTTCGTGGGTTCCGACATCGGCGGATTCATCGGCGCTCCGGACGGCGAACTGTACGCCCGCTGGCTGGAAGCGGGAGTGTTTTATCCATTCATGCGCGCTCACAGCACCTTCGGTTCGCCCGACAAGGAGCCGTGGTCCTTCGGTCCGCGCGTTGAGCTGATCAATAAAAAGACGATTGAACTGCGTTACGAATTGCTCCCGGAAATTTACAATGTCATGCATCAAGCCGCCGTCACCGGCCTCCCCGCCCTGCGCCCGTTGTTTCTGGAGTTTCCCGCCGACAACACCGTTTCCGGAACGTCGGATGAATTCATGTTCGGCGATGATTTGCTGGTTTCGCCGGTGCTGCAACAAGGCGAGACCATCCATAACGCGTATCTGCCCGCCGGCGATTGGTTTGATTACCGGACCGGAAGGAAATTCCAGGGCGGAAAAACGAGTTCCATTCCGGTGACGCTGCAAACAATTCCGATGTTCGTGCGCGCCGGCGCCTTTATTTTTCGGCAGCCCGTGATTCAATTTACCGGTCAAATGCCCGGCAATCCCCTCCGCGTCCTCATTGCGCCCTCCACAAATTCGGCGGGGTCGTTTTATGAAGACGACGGCGAAAGTCTCGATTACCGCGCCGGAAAATTCATGTCGCGCCTTTTTCATCAAATCCGCAATCCCAAATGCATGACGATTGAAATTTCAGCGCCAACCGGCTCCTATCGCCCCGCCCCGCGTGAGTTGGCCCTCGAAACGTGGATGCGCCAAAAACCGCGGGCAATCTCCGTTCAAATTGGAAACGCCGCGCCTGTTTCGCTCCCGGAACAATCCGGCGCGCAAACCGCTTCATCCGATTGGAAATTTTCCGACGGCCTCCTGACAATCGAAACCCCGGACCCCTTTCTTCCCGCAAAATTCGTCGTACTACAATGACGAAGCTTCGATCATTTTCGACAAGGATTTCCTGGCGCCGTACGCGTCCATTGCGCGCGCCGCAATCTGATAATCTGATACTTTGACAATTCTTCCGCCCCTCCGTGTTCTCCGTGCCTCGGTGTTGAAACCTAACGCGGCTTGCGCCGCAACCGCAACGCTCGTCATCCCGATCGCCGGGAATATGGGCATTGAAGGCGGTTGCAAAATGCCTGGTAACCGCGCTGAACTCAAAACCACTGCAATTGACTAAAAACCGCTCAAACCGTCTCACGGTCTTGCTCATACCAGGCCGCAACGATGCAGTTGGCCCGGTTGGTCCCGGCCAAGCCCCATCAAACCGCGCCGATTCCAACGCCGCCACCGGCGTAATCCCGGATTCCATCTTGTTCGTTACGCCAGTTCCATTCATTACGACAGTTCCATTCATTACTACGACGTCGGCCGCCGGGACGCCGACCTCTTCGGCGGCCATCTTGTTCGTTACGCCAGTTGCATTCATTACTACAGTTGCATTAAACCACGGGGATGGAAGGAAGTCCATAAAAAGTTATTTAACTGGATTTATCGCGCAAGCTCCTGCAATGGAACGGGTTCCAAAAAGTTATTTAACTGATTTGGCCCGAGTTGAATAACTTTTTTGGAAATTTCAATGCGAACACGGCGGATTTCACCACCGAGGCACGGAGGACACGGAGGGGCGGAAAGAGATTTTAGACAGGATGAACAGGATGAACAGGATGAACAGATTGTCGGATTGTCAGATTGCGGCGCGCGGCGAAGATAGACTCACGCAAAGGCCGCAGCGGGCGGGGTTGAATCGGTTGAATGTTCTGAATCACACTGGAATTTTTACGGCGTTGGGGCATCTTTAATTTTGACGGACATGTTGGCGACACCGGAAATTATTTGCGAGGCAGCGCAACTGTCCCGCTTGCAGGCCCTCCTGCCGCGGTGGCGGGAGGCGCCGCTGTACCACAATCGCCTGCCCTCACGGGTCAATGGCGCGCGCCTTTCGCGGCTCCCGTTCACCACGAAGCATGAAATCCGGCTGGATTTTCCGCGGAACTTTCTGCGGCCAGGCCAGCGGCTCGAAACGCTTCTGGCGGAAAAGCGGGTCGAGGTGGAGCACACGTCGGGAACGTCGGAAGAACGGTTGCCGGTGCTCTTTGGCCTTGATTGGTGGGACGGGCAGGAGGAACGGGCGCTGCGGTTGAACTCCCTGGTCGCCGGCGTTCTCGACCGCCATCCCCAGGCGCGGCGCGCCACGCTTACGACGCCGGCCTGCAACGGTCGTGTTTGTTTTTCCGCCTTCCGGTCGCGCTCTTATCGCACGGCGGGCGCGACGCTGTTCGTCAATCTCGCCCGCATTCCGTTTGTCCTGGCGGACAGCGAGATGAAGCGAATGGCGGATGAGATCGGCGAGTGGGCTCCGCAATTTCTGGACGTGGACCCGGTGCATGGGGCGTGGTTCGCGCTCCATTGCGAACGGCAGGGCATCCGGTTCCCGGCGTTGAAGTTCGTGCTTTGCAGCTACGAATTTGTGAGCGTCGTCCACCGGCGGATATTGCAGCGTGTTTTTGGCGCGCCGGTTTTCAATCTCTACGGGTCCACCGAAACCGGCCATCTGGTGATGGAAGATGAGCGTGGCGACATGAAGCCTGTATGCGAAAACGCGTATCTGGAAGTGGTCGAACCGGATGAGCGCGGCATCGGCGACCTGGTGGCGACCACCCTGACGAACGATTACATGCCGCTGCTGCGCTATCGCATCGGCGATCTCGTGGAACGCCATGAGCAACCCTATGGGACGGCCTGCCTTGTACATGGGCGTTCACGCGACGTTTTGTCGGGCCGGGATGGCCGTCGAATCACGACTTTGCAGGCGGACCAATGTTTCGCCGGCGCGGACGGCATTGCGCACTATCAACTGCGGCAGGATAAAAACAAGGGATTGAGACTGCGCCTGGTGTTCGACGGCAACGGCCCCGCGCCTGAAGGATTGAAGGAAGTTGTATCGCGGCTTGAAACCCTGCTTGAGCCGCCCGGAAAAATCGCGGTTGAGCCTGTCAAATTGCTGCCGCCCACCCCGTCCGGCAAATTCCGCCTGACCTGCCGTTCTCCATGAACCCTGCTTTGAGCCGGCGGACTGCCCGCAAGGCGTCGTCGCGCCCGCCCCGCGGGATGGGGGTTGGGTTCGCGCACGATTTTCGCAAACCCCGGCTCGCTTGCACGCATAATCCTCTGATACTTTTTCAACACAATTATGAGATATTCGGACGATGAGTTGGAAGCGCTTCTGACAAACATTGAATCTGATCTGGCCGAGCGAAAGGAAACCTGGACTGGCGATGCGCCTGAAAAAGGCCGCCAGGCCGCCTGTGCATTTGCCAACGACCTTCCTGAGCATCGAAAATCCGGAGTTCTTTTTGTGGGAGCAAAAGATGACGGCACACCAATTGGATTTGGGGCTAAAGACGCGGATGAGCTTTTGCGCACCCTCGCGGACATCAGGACCGATGGGCAAATACTGCCACCGCCATCACTGATTGTTGAAAAGCGGCGCATCAAGGGCGTTGATTTGGCCGTTGTGACCGTGTTGCCCGCCGATGCCCCCCCCGTGCGTTACAAGGGCCGCATTTGGATTCGCCTGGGACCACGACGCGGAATTGCCACCGCTCAGGATGAAAGAATTCTTAATGAACGCCGACGTTATCGGGAAGTTCCGTTCGATGTCCAGCCGGTTACATCGGCAACCCTGGAATCCCTGAGCCGCGTCTCATTCGAGGAGGAATACCTGACGAACGCGTTTGCCGCCGACATTCTCGCGGCAAACGAACAAAGTTACGAGCAACGGCTCGCCGCGTGCAAAATGATTGCCGCGTTTGATCTGCCCGCTCCCACCGTCCTCGGATTGCTCGTTGTTGGCAAAGCTCCGCGCGACTGGCTGGCGGGCGCGTACGTTCAATTCCTGCGAATCAATGGCAGCGAATGGTCGGATCAACTCATTGACGAAGCCACCATTGACGGTCCAATAGCCCAGGTACTTCGCCGGCTGGACGAAAAGCTTGACGCGCACAACCGGACGGAGGTGGACATTGCTTCCGAAAACACCGAAAGGCGCACGTCGCCATATCCGCGTGTCGCCCTCCAGCAACTCGCGCGAAACGCAATCATGCACCGCAGTTATGAAAACACGAACACGCCGGTGCGGGTGTATTGGTTCAACGACCGGATCGAAATTCACAACCCCGGCGGACCTTTCGGGTCTGTCACCGTGGAAAATTTCGGAAGGCCGGGCGTTACCGATTATCGCAATCCAAACCTGGCCGACGCCATGAAAGTCCTGGGTTTTGTGCAGCGATTTGGCGTGGGCATTGCCACGGCTCAAGCTGAACTCCAAAGAAATGGAAATCCACCGGCGGAATTCCACGTCGAACCATCAAACGTGCTGGTCACCATCCGCAAAAAAACATGAGCATTCCAGTCGTCACTTTTTTCAACAACAAAGGCGGCGTCGGCAAGACTTCGCTGGTTTATCATCTCTCGTGGATGTTTGCCGAGTTGGGCAAGCGCGTTGTGGCCATTGACCTTGATCCGCAGGCCAACCTCACCGCCGCGTTTCTCGATGAGGACACGCTGGAATCCCTTTGGGAAAACTCCACCGGCCCGAACACCGTCTATCGCGCGGTCCAGCCGCTCACGCAAGTCGGCGACCTGGAAGAGCCGGTTTTGAACAACGTCGGAACTGGCCTGCACCTTATCCCCGGTGATGTCTCGTTGGCGGGCTTTGAAGAAACTTTGTCCAACGTCTGGCCCGAAAGCATGGGCGACAATAATCTCCATCGCCCGTTTCGTATTCTGACCGCGTTCTGGCAGGTTGCCCAGCTGGCCGCACAGCGCGTTCGGGCTGATCTGATTCTTGCCGACGTTGGCCCGAACCTTGGCGCGATCAACCGCTCCGTTCTCATCGGCTCCGACTACGTGGTGATTCCGCTTGGCGCTGACCTTTTTTCCCTTCAAGGTCTTCAGAACCTTGGCCCAACACTTCGCTCCTGGCGCAATCTCTGGCGCAAAAGACTCGACAACTGGCGCGTCCCCGATTTTGACCTGCCCAAAGGCCAGATGGCTCCGCTGGGTTACATCATTCAACAACACAGCGTCCGCCTTAGCCGTCCGGTGAAGGCGTATGACCGGTGGGTGAATCGTATGCCGGGTATATACCACGAAAGCATTTTGGAAGAGGCCGGCGGAGGCCCATTAACTCCTGCGACCGATCCCCATTGCCTGGCGACGCTCAAACATTATCGCAGCCTTGTGCCGATGGCCCAGGAAGCCCGCAAGCCCATTTTCAGGCTCACTCCCGCCGACGGGGCTATCGGAAATCACGCCGTGGCCGTTCAAGAGTCATTTGGCGACTTCCAAAACCTGGCCAGGAAAATTCTCGGCAAAATGGCCGAACAGCCGGAACTCGCCATGAATCCATGACTCACGACGACCGCCGATTGATTGAAGATTACCTGCCGATTCAGGCCATCAGCGCCGAGGCGTCGCGAGAGAAATCCGTCCGCGTGGGATAAATTTCGCAAACAACAGGCCGCGGAACGCGAACAATTGCAGCGTCTGTTGTCTGGAATCCACGGGCTCCTTGCCAGATGCGGCACCACGGCTCCGACCGAAATCGAACTGTCGGCGCTGGCAGCGTTTGAAGCGCGTCAGGCAAAGGCGCGGATTACAAGCACACTCATCTCCACCGCGCGTTCGCCGCGGAGAATGTTGGCGACCAGCAGGGCGCCATGTTCGGTAAATGCGCGAACACTTTTGAAAAATTTGAGGTTCTGCAAGGATGTCACAGTTTGTGATATGCTCAAAATCTCATCGCGGGTGAGAACGAAGCTGAATTCCGTTGGCAAAACGTCCTACAATTGCGGTTTGACATACTTCTGTATTGATGTATAACTTGTTACGTGATTCCTACACAAAAGACGGAAACCGTGAATTTCGGCACAAAAGGGCAGGTGGTCATCCCGCGCCGCTTGCGCCGGGAATTTGAGGTTGAGGAAGGCACGAAGGCCACGGTTCAGGCCACGCCCGAGGGCATTCTGCTCAAGCCCATCACTCGCGCCTATATCAGAAGCCTGCGCGGTTCGCTGAAGGGCACAAAGGCAATGGAAGTGTTCCGGGCGGAGCGAAAACGGGAAAGGGAATTGTAATGGCCGTGAAAATACTGGATAGCTGGGCGCTTATGGCGCTCTTTCACGAGGAATCGGCGGCCGACGAGGTGGAGAAGCTCCTGTCGCAGGCGGCGACGGATCGGCACAAGTTGTTGATGAGCGTGGTGAACTGGGGCGAGATTTATTATTCGGTGAGGCGCGGCGCATCGGTGGAAATGGCCGAGCAAAAGGCCAGGGAGATTGCCGCCATGCCCATCGAGGTAGTTCCGGCTGACATGCAGCAAACCCACCAGGCCGCCATTTTCAAGGCCACAAGGAAAATGTCTTATGCCGATTGTTTTGGCGCGGCGCTGGCGAAGATCAGGAACGCGGAATTCGTGACGGGCGACCCTGAATTCAAGGAAATTGAGAAGGAAATCAAAATCAACTGGCTGAAATGAAAGCGGCATTCGACGCCGGCATTGAGAAAGGAATCCTTGACGCCGTAAAATCCGGCGACCAGCAGGCTTTGGAGGAAATCGCGGAGGAAAAACGCGGCGGCGTGGTTGATCCGTGGCGCGAGTTCGGCGAAATTGTGGCTGACGAATACCGCCGCCGCTTAACGGCCATGCCGCGTCAGGAAATGCGGGGGCTTTATCGCCGCTATTACAAAGCCCAGACCGATGCCGGCAAGGACTGGCTGCTGGCTGAAATCGTTGAAAGCATCGAGGCCGGACGAACCGCGCGATGGGCCTGAGGCCCATACGCATCCACACGCCGGAGGAAGTGATTGATTTATGAAAAAAATGGGAATCAAAGAGTCGAAAGTGCTGTTGGAAGTGCGGCGGATCAAAGAGCAGATCGCGCATGAGGCGGAGGGCGACCCCGGCTATTACCAGCGGATGAACGGACCGGGAGCGAGGCTCATGGCGAAGCACCGCCCGCCGCGACGCGCGGAATCACCGTCCGGCGCGTCTGTGTTGCGCGAAAAGCCCCCGAAATACAGGGTCCGCTGATCCACCGCGATGCCACGCAAAAAGAAGGACGACGTTGACCAGCCCGGCCTCCTCGATGCCAGGGTCTCCACCGCGCCGTGCGTGCCGGGCATCCGCGACAAGGTGAAGGCGTGGCGCGAAGGCTGCTACAAGGGCGTCACCGTCACAACGCGGATTTTGCTGAATCATTGGTTTTACACGGACCATCGGCATGAGCCGGCGGCGTTCACGCCCGCGCTGCTGCCCTAATCCTTTCGTGGGAGAATTATGAGCGAGAAAGCCAACAACGGATTCGAGACCTTGTTAGCCGAAGCCAACGAATCCCTGAAACGAGCGGGAGAGGCATTGAGTTTGGCAGTCGAAGGGATGGAGTCCGGCGGCTATCGCCAAACATATCTCCAGCAGCAAGCAGCGAGTGTTGCCAGCGTCGCTTTGGACGTTAATTTATTGGTAAGCCACGGGCGGTTTGAGAACGTCGTTGGGCTATGCCGCATCGATTTCGAGTCGAGAATCAATCTCTACGCCGCCATGCGAGTGCCGGAGTTCGTGGGCGTTGTAGCGGTCAGTCTTATTGATACTTTGATTTGGTGTGTAGCGGCCGTAATTTTTTGATTTCAGATAAAACGGATTGATTTTGGTGTGATTGCATCGGCGGCAATGTGGCTTAAATAGCCAATTCCAGCGACTCCAGCTAAAAGTGAAATTGTAATTGGCCATTTCCCAGTATGTTTGCCCGTAACGGCATAAGCCACGATTCCGGCCATTGCCACGCTGTGAAAAAAGGCCCGATGGTTTGGTAAAGTCGCGGGTTCCAACAGGTCCGGGAGCAATGCAGCCAATCCTGACGAACCAGCGCAGGCAAGAAGTTCGCCCAAGTCAAACCTTGTGGAAGGTTGCAGAGCCATCCTGCTCCGTTGCATGGTGACATTCACTAACGCTCCAGCGACAGCGCCGATTACAAGATGTGCTTTTGCATTTGGCATATGCCGCCGATAAGCTCACATAAGCGCTTAGGTGTGTCAATGCCAATTTGCATGGCGATTTTGCCCGTCATTTTGCGTTTTTGGCAGGTTTGCATTTCCGCAGTCGCCGCGCAACAGGACTCCGGTGCGTTGCGCAAGAATTGCGCGCGTGGAGGGGCAGGCGAGCAGCAATTGCGCAGGGAAGGGGAGGGTTTTCGTTAAAAGCCGTGGTTTTTAGACATGGTATATGAATTGCATCCCTGTTGAGGCGGCCAGGCAAACGATTGTTTGCCGGCGGCAAAAAACATCAACAAATACGCGGGAGAAAGTTCATGAAAATAAATCGTTTATTGGCGGTCTGCGCGGCGGCGGGCGCTCTATTCTTGAGCGCGCCAGCGAGCCATGCTCAAAATAATCAAAATAATCAAAACAATCGCTTCATGCGATTCCAGCAGCGGATGATGGATAACATCCGGCAGTCGCTCGGTTTTACGAACGACACGGATTGGGCGGCGGTTCAACCGCTGGTGCAAAAGGTGTTGGACGCGCACCGCGCGATGGGCACACCGGGACGGATGATGTTCCGGGGCAGACGCGGCGGACGCGCGGGCCAGTTTGGGCCGTCGGACCCGGCGGGGGACGCGCTGCAGAGCGCGATTGACAGCAACGCGCCGGCGGATCAAATCAAGGGCTTGCTGGCGCGGTACAAGGATTCGCAAAAGGCAAAGCAGGGGGCGCTGGACACGGCCGAGGCGAACCTGCGGCAGGTGCTGACGGTGAAGCAGGAAGCGGAGGCAACGCTGATGGGATTGCTGCAATAGAAGGCCAAAGGGAGGTTGCGTAATGAGTGATCCGGTCATCCAGGACGCGTCGGTCAAGCCGTTGCTTGAGCGGATGGTCGCGCACCGGCAATTGTCGGCGGTGGACGCGGAATTGCTGCTGGCCAAGCCGGAGTCCGCGCGGAGCGAGGAGGACGTACTGCGCTGGCTGGCAGCGGAATACGGCCTGGCTTACACGACCCTGGATGACGCGGATCCGGATCGCCAGCTACTGTCATTGTTTCCGGCCCGGATATTGCTGAAGGAAGAATTGCTTCCGTTGCGGCGGCAGAACGGCACGGTTGAGGTGGCGACGAGCCGGTTGTTTGCGACGCAGGGGCTGGACGCGTTGAAGACGATGACGGGGTTGAATTTGAGGCCGGTGCTGGCGGCGAGGGAGGCGATTCAACGGGAGATTCGGAAGCGGCTGGGCGTGGGGGCGGATACGATCGGGACATTGGACGCGGAAAAAGGGATTGAGGTGGTTGACGAGGGGGCGGAGGACACGAATCTGGACGAGGGGGCGGAGGACGACGCTTCGATCATCCGGTTTGTCAACCAGGTGCTCAAAGACGCGATAGATTTGCGGGCGTCGGACATTCACCTGGAACCGTTTGAAGATGAATTTCGCATCCGGTACCGGATTGACGGGGTGTTGCAGGACATTTCCGTGCCGGCGCAACTGAAGCGATTTCAACCGGCGATAGTCTCGCGCATCAAGATATTGAGCCATTTGAACATCGCGGAAAAGCGGCTGCCGCAGGACGGGCGGCTCAAGGTGCGGATAGACGAGGCGGAGGTGGACATTCGCGTGTCGGTGATACCGATGCTGCACGGCGAGGCGGTCGTGATGCGGTTGTTGCGCCAGAACGCGACGCTGCGGGGCATGGGCGAACTGGACATGGACACGCGGGAGGTGGATTGTTTTCGGCGGGTTTTGGAACTGCCGCACGGCATCATTTTGGTGACGGGACCGACCGGAAGCGGCAAGACTTCGACGCTTTACACGGCGCTCAACGAAATCAACGATTCGATCCGCAAGATCATCACGATCGAGGATCCGGTGGAGTACCAGTTGAAGGGGGTGAACCAAATCCAGGTGAATGAAAAATCCGGAATGACGTTTGCGAGGGGCCTGCGCTCGATTCTCCGGCATGATCCGGACGTGATGCTGGTGGGGGAAATTCGGGATCACGAGACGGCGCAAATCGCGGTGCAGGCGTCGCTCACCGGGCACCTGGTTTTTTCGACGCTGCACACGAACGACGCGGCGGGGGCGGTGACGCGGCTGGTGGACATGGGAGTGGAAGCGTATCTGGTGGCATCGTCCCTGGAAGCGGTGCTGGCGCAACGGCTGGTGCGTGTGCTGTGCGAACACTGCAAGGCGCCGGACGACTCGGCGACGGCACAAACGCTCAAGGAACGGCTCGGCATCGCCAAAGGAACCGTTCTTTACCGCTCCGCCGGTTGCCGGGAATGCCGCAACACGGGCTTTTTTGGGCGGCACGGCATCTTTGAATGGATGGACGCGGACGAAGAAATCCGAAAGCTGGTTTTGAAGAATGCCTCGACGGATCAAATAAGGGACGCCGCGCGGCGCGCGGGAATGAAGACGCTGGCGGAAGACGGCTGGCGGCTCGTGCAGCGGGGCATCACGACGGTGGAGGAGGTGTTGAGCGTGACGACGGCCAAGGAGATGGCGCGAACGACGCGCAACGAGACGTTGGACGCGGCGCGGGCGACGGCCGCGAAACCGGCATAGAACATGGCCATTTATCAATACAGGGCGTTGCAGGCAAACGGCGCGGTTGCGGAGGGGCAACTGGACGCGGCGGGGCGGCCGGACGCGTTGCGGCAGATTGAGACGCTGGGGTTGCGGCCCGTGCAGCTTTCGGAAAAGGCGGCGACGGGGCGAATTCCGGCGGCGGCAAAGGCGTTATGGAGCACCGGGCCACGGAAGGTTTCGGGAAAGGAACTGGAGAATTTCACGCGGCTGCTTTCGAGCCTTTTGGCGGGGGGCGTTCCGTTGAGCCGGGCGCTGGTGATACTTTACAAGGAGGCTGCAACGCCGGCGGCGTCCAGGAAGTGGAAGGAGATTCATGATCTGGTCGTGGACGGGAGTTCGCTGGCCGATGCCATGGAAAGATCGCCGGAAACGTTTCCGCGGGTTTACACGGCGATGGTGCAGGCGGGTGAAACGGGCGGGTTTTTGGAGGTTGTGCTGGCGCAGATTGCGGATTTTCAATCGCGGGAGAAGGACCTGAGGGCCAAGGTGACGACGGCGATGATTTATCCGTGCGTTTTGTTCTGCCTGGCGCTGGTTGTGCTGACGGTGCTGCTGGTGTTTTTCATTCCAAAATTTCAAACCGTTTTTGCCAGCGTACACCACGCGCTGCCGCTGATAACGCAAATCATCATTGGCGCCAGCCATATCGTGCGCTCCTACGGGTTTTTCGTGGGAGCGGGGCTGGCCGGCGTCGCGCTGCTGCTCCATTCGTGGTTTCGGTCGGCGAAAGGGCGGCGGAGGTGGGAGGGATTCGTGCTGCGGGCGCCGCTGGCGGGGCCGTTGGTGGCGCAATTCGCAATGGCGCGTTTTTGCCGGATGCTGGGAACATTGCTGGGGGCGGGCGTTCCGCTGGTACAGGGACTGAGCGTGGCCCGCAAATCCATTGGCAACCAGATACTTGTGGACGCGGTTTCGCAATCCATCGAACGGGTGCGGCAGGGAGGGCGGTTGGGCCAAAGCCTGGCCGAATGCAAGGCGCTTTTTGCGGGGTCGGTGGTTGAAATGATATCCGTGGCCGAAGAAAGCGGCAAGCTCGACGGCGAGCTGGTGAGGATTGCGACCGTGACGGAGGGCGACCTGGACCGGAACTTGAAGACGGCGGTGGCGCTGGCGGAGCCATTCATGCTGTTTTGCATCGCGGCATTCATAGGAACGATCTTCATCGGCATGTTGCTGCCGGTGTTTTCATTGCAGGAATACATCAAATGAAACAAGGACCCCCCATACCATGAAAATTGGAATCGAAAAAACCGCAAGGCAAAGCTCCAGCCGCCGCCGGGCGTTCACACTCGTGGAAATGCTGCTGGTGGTGACGATCATCGGCATTCTGGCGGCGCTGGTGATACCCAAGATGGTCGGCCGCAGCGAACAAGCGCGTGAAACGGCGGCGCGCGCCGACATTTCATCCATCAAGACGGCGCTCGACGCATTCGAGGTGGACAATGGATACTATCCCAAGACGTTGCAGGGACTGATACAGCAGCCGTCCAACACGAAAAACTGGCACGGTCCGTATCTGGACAGCATTCCGCAGGACCCCTGGGGGAATCCGTATTCGTACGAATATCCGGGCAAACACAATCCGAACTCCTTCGACCTCTGGTCCGCCGGGCCGGACGGCAAGTCGGGCACGCAAGATGACATTGGCAATTGGACAACGAATTAAGCCGGCGAAAGGATGGAAGAGGGGGTTCACGCTGATCGAATTGATTTTGGTGATGGGCCTGCTGGTGATCATCACGTCGCTGGCGGCGCCGGCGATGTCCCGGTTCATACGCGGGCGGGCGCTGGATTCGGAGGCGCGGCGGATGGCGGCGCTGATTCACGCGGGCCGAAGCCGGGCGGTATCGGAGGGGATGCCGATGATGCTGTGGCTGGACGAAAAGCGGGGCGCTTACGGGTTGGAAGAGGAGACGCCCCCGAAGAACGGAGACCGGGACGCGGAAACGTTGGCCGTGGACGAAAGTTTGGAAATGGCGGCGGTCAACGCGGCCGGGACGGCGGCGATCACGTTTCAACATTTGCCGGCGATCCGGTTTTTGCCGGATGGAACGGTGGACGAGAACAGTCCGCGGGCGATACGGCTGAGTGACAGCCGGGGCCACGCGCTGTGGCTGGTCGAGTCCGATAATCGGATGGGTTATGACATTGAAGACACGGACAAACCAGAATAGGCCGCGGGGCGTTTCGGCCGGTTTCACGCTGGCGGAGGTGCTGATTGCGATGTTGTTCATGGCGATTGTGATTCCCGCCGTGCTGGAGGCGATGCGTGTGGCGAGCCTTGCGGGCGAGGTATCGGTTCGAAAGGGCGAGGCGGCGCGGATTGCGAACCGCATTCTGAACGAGAGCATCGTGACAACGAATTGGGAGCAGGGAGGGTTGAACGGGACGGTCGCGGACGGCCCGGCGCAATACGCGTGGACGCTGACGAGCCGGAACTGGCCGACGGCATTGATGGAGCAGGTGACGGCGCGCGTGACTTTTGACGCGCAGGACAGGAGTTACGCGGTGGAGTTGAGCACGCTTGCGCCGCCGCAAACGCTGAACGCCGCAACGACCACGGGAGGGCGGCCATGAACATCCGTGGACCACATTGCCGCGCGGGGCGGATGGCGTTCACGCTGATTGAGATGATATTGGCGATTGGCGTGGCGGCCCTGGTGCTGGCGGCCATTAACGCGGTCTTTTTTGCGGCGTTGCGCCTGCGCGACGCCACCCAGGCGGCGGTGGACGGCGCGGCGCCGGTGGAACAGGCGCTTTCAGTCATGGGGCGGGATTTGGCGTGCGCGGTACCGCCGAAGCCCGGCGGCGTTTTGTCCGGCGATTTTCGCGCGGGGGCCATCCGCAGCGCGGGCGTGAGCGGGCCGGCGGCGATTGAGCTTTACACGGCCAGCGGGAGATTGAGCGCAAGCGAGCCGTGGGGCGACATTCAACGGGTGACCTACGAATTGAAGCCGCCGCGAAACCGCAACGAGGCCGGCATGGAATTGGTGCGCAGCGTTGCGCGAAATCTTTTGACGGCGGCGACGCCGACGGTGGAGAACCAGCGGATGTTGAGCGGAGTGGCGGGGATACAATTCACCTGTTTTGACGGCGCGCAATGGCTGGGCACGTGGGACACGACGGATTCAACCGCCGGGGACACGAACCTGCCGCTGGCCGTGCGCGTGACGATTCAGATGGCTGGCGGAGACAACGCGTCCGCGCCGGTTGAATTGCTTGTGCCGATTGACGCGCAGTCGCGGTCGAACGCGACGGATGTGGTTGTGAGAGATTAAAATGAAATTGCGCCCTTTCAAATTGCCGCCAGCGCGAACCGGCTCGGTGCTCATCCTGGTGTTGTGGATAGCGCTGGGGCTGCTGGCCATCGCGCTTTATTTTGCAAATTCGATGACCTACGAGTACGCGGCGTCCGACAATCGGGCATCGGGCCTGGCGGCCGACCAGGCCATCGAAGGCGGGGCGCGCTACGCGGCGTACGTGCTGGCGAATTACGCAACCAACGGGGCCGTGCCGGCAACATCGGAATACCAGGCGGCGGACGTTCCGGTGGGGGACGCCCATTTCTGGATCATCGGGCGCAATCCCGACGGCACGCCGTCGTCGGAGCCGTATTTCGGGCTGATGGATGAAGGTTCGAAATTCAACCTGAACACAACCACCGCGAACACGCTTTCGTATCTGCCGAACATGACGGTTGATTTTGCCGACGCGATTGTGGATTGGCGGAGCACGAACGGGGCCGGGGCGTACGGGCTGAATTATTCGTCGCTGGGTTACGAAGATAAAAACTCGCCATTCGAAACGGTGGATGAATTGCGGCTGGTATATGGAGCGACGATGGACCTGCTGGAGGGCGACGACCTTAACGACAACGGCGCGCTGGACGCCAACGAAACGCCGCTCAACGGGGGAAACGTTTCCACGCCGGGTCTTTTTGACTACGTGACGGTCTATTCGCGCGAGCCAAATTTTCATTCCGACGGCAGTTCGCCGACGAACGTCAACACCGCGTCACGCGCCCAATTGCAGGCTCTTTTGAGCGGGGCGGGCGTCGGAAACGCCGGGGGATTGGGGGAGAGATTGTTTCGGGACAGGACGAGCAGCGGCCCGGCGGCCGGGATGCTCGCATTTTGCATTCGTTGCCGTGAAGCCGGCATGAGCCGGGCGGATTTCGACAAAATTTACGACGACATAACGACGAGCCGCGGCAGCTATATTTACGGGCGGGTGAACGTGAACACGGCGGGGCCGGCGGTCCTGGAGGCATTGTTCATGGGGCATGGGGTGGACCAAAGCACGGCGCTGGGCGCGGCACAATCCGCGGTGACGTATCGGAAAGAAAACCCCTCCAATCTGGGTTCGATTGCGTGGCTGACGGATGCCCTGGGCACGAGCAGTCCGGCGGTCCAGGCATTGGCGGGCGGGGATTACATTACGGCGCACAGTTTTCAATTCACGGCGGACATTGCCGCGGTGGGGCCGTTTGGGAGGGGGTACCGCCGGGTGAAATTCATTTTTGACACCAGCGACGGCGTACCGAAGGTCATTTATCGGCAGGACCTCGGCGGCCTGGGCTGGGCGTTGGGCGGCAAGTTGCGCGAAACCCTGGTGGCAGAGCGATGAAAAACATCCTGTCAAAGCATTTTGGAAGAGGGCGGCGGCTGACAAAAGTGTTGGGGCTGTCGCTGGACGGCGCCCGCCTGGCCGGAGTGGTGCTGCGGCGCGGCAACGGCCGTCTTGGGCTTGAGCAGGCATTTTCGGTGACGCTATCGCTTGATCCATTGACGGCGGAGGCGGAATTGACGGGGCGGGAGATTCGAAATCATCTTGACGCCGCGGGCATCCATGAACGCCATTGCGTGATGGGGCTGCCGTTGAAGTGGATGTTGACGGCCCACGCGGAATTGCCTTTGCTGCCGGAAGCGGACGCGGCCAGCCTGCTGCGGCTGGAAGCGGAGCGCGCGTTTCCATGCGACGTATCCGGGCTGCAACTGGGGCAATCGCTGTGCGCGCTGCCGGATGGGAAACAGTACGCCACGCTTGCCGGGATTCCGACGGGCCAGATCGGCACAATGGAAAAGGCGCTGGCGGCGGCGAAGCTCAAACCGGTGAGTTTTTCGCCGGCGCTCATGGCATTGCAGCCGCCCGGGAGGGCGGGACTGGATGAGCCGGTGGGGGCAACGACGGACGGCGTGCTGGCGCTGCTGGTTGGCGAGACGCACGTGTCGCTTCAAATCACCCGGGGCGGCGGCGTGGCGGCGTTGCGGGCGCTGGAAGGCGCGATTGAAAACCAGGGTGGACGGCGGGCGCTGGACGCGGACGCCGTGGCGCGGGAAATCCGGATCACGGTGGGGCAGTTGCCGGCGAGTTTGCGGCAGTCGGTGCGACGGATTCGTGTTTTTGGGCCGCGGGACATGGCGGGGCAACTGGCGGACGAAATGGAATTGCGGTTTGAACCGATGGGGCTGGAGGTGGAAGCGGTGACGGCGTACCGGGCGAATGAATTGGGGTTTGAATTGCCGCCTGACGCGCCTGTTTCGGCGGCTTTCAGCCTGGCGGCGCGGCGGCTGGGCGGGTTGCCGCCGGCGATGGAGTTTTTGCCGGCCAGGCCCACCGCCGTGGAGCTGCTCGCGGAGCGGTATTCCAGCGGACACCTGCGGACCATTGGCGCGACCGGGGCCGCGCTGGCGGCGATGGTGGCGGGAATGTTTTTAATCCAGCAGATCGAGATGACGCGGCTGCGCTCCCAATGGGCGGCAATGGCCGCCAAGGTTCAGGAACTGAGCGGCCTGCAACAGCAAATCCAGCAATGCAGCCCGTGGTTTGACGCTTCCGCCCCGGATTTGAGCGTTTTGAAACAATTGACCCTTGCCTTTCCCCAGGATGGAGTGGTTACGGCCAAATCCGTGCAAATCCACGACGGCAACGCGGTCACGTGTTCGGGCACCGCCGACGACAGCGCCGCGCTGCTTCGCATGTTGACACAATTGCGAGCGGCGCCGGGGGTGCGGAACCTGCAGGTTGACGGAATCCGCGGAAAATCCCCGATGCAATTCACCTTTGAATTTCACTGGAGCGCGCCATGAAGATAGAAGATCGCCGGCAATTTTTGGTGATATTGACGATAGCGGCGGCGGCGTTGTTTCTGGCCGATCACCTGCTGTACGAGCCTGCCGCGGCCTGGTGGTCGGGCCGCGCGCAGACCATCGCGCAACTGCGCCAGAAGGTGACCGCCGGAAATTTGCTGCTCCGGCGGGAGACGGTCATCCGAAACCGATGGAAGGAAATGAACGACGGCTCGCTGCCGAACAGCCAATCCCAGGCCGAACAACGGTTGCTCAAGGCGCTCGATGACTGGTCGCGCAACAGCGGCGCGAACGTGACAGCGATCGCGCCGCAATGGCAGAACGACGCGGCGACGAATTATGCCACGCTGAATTGCCGGGTGGAAGCATCGGGCGATTTGGGAACGCTTTGCCAGTTTCTCGACCGCCTCGAAACCGGGTCCATGGCGTTGAAACTGGATTCCATGGATTTGAGTTCGGGGGACGGCAACGGGCGGCAATTCACACTTGCGCTGGAAGTCAACGGCCTGGCCATAGGCTCGCAAACAACGCAATGAACCGGAACCGACAACGCATTTTTCGGCAATGGGGCGCGGCAACCGCCGCCCTGATGCTTGCCGTTTTCAACGGCGCGGCCCAATCGAACGGCGTCCCGGCCGCCGCCGGTTTCTCCGGGTTCGAGGTGATTGTGGAACGCAACATTTTTGATCCCAACCGCCATCCGCAATCGTCGCCGGCGCGGGATAAATCGGCGCCGGTGACGGAATTTTCGGTCGTGGGAACATTGGATGACCGCCAAGGGCGGTTTGCGTTTTTTGACGGCAGCAGCCCGGAGTTTCGGACCGTGCTGAAGACGGGCGAGGCCATCGCGGGCTACCAGGTGAAGGCGATCACGGTCAACGGAGTGGAATTGGCGGATGGCGGGCGGCGCATTGAAATGAAGATGGGCGCGCAGATGCGCCAGCAAAGCGGAGGGCAATGGGAATTGGACGAGAACGCGGCGGCGCCAGCGGTGGAAGACGACGCGGCGACGCCTGACGCGACGCCGTCCACGGCCGCAACGGCGCCAGCCGGCGACGTGCTGAAACGATTGATGGAACGAAGAAAACAGGAACTAAAATGAAAACAAAGACATTTGCAACCTTGTGCGCGTCAGGCCTGGCCCTGGCGGCCGCGGCGCAAACGGCGCCCATTCAAACAACAGAAGGGTCCGACGCGGGAACGAATGGGCCAACCATTGGCGCGTCATTGACAGCGCCGGCGGCGCTGACGCCATTTGTGCCGCCCGGCCAGGCATCCGGCGGCAATGGGATGAATTTGCGGCTGAACTTCCAAAACGCGCCGTTGAGCGAGGTCTTGAAGTATCTGAGCGACGCGGCGGGATTCACCATTATTCTGGACACGACGGTCCACGGCAACGTGAGCGTCATCAGCACACATCCCATGAACCGCGGCGAGGCGGTGGACCTGCTCAATTCCGTGCTCAGCCAAAACGGGTATGCCGCGGTGCGGAACGGGCAGACGCTCACCATCATGGACAAAAGCGCGGCGAAGACGCGGAACATTCCGGTGATTACCGGGAACAATCCCGCCCTCATTCCCGACAATGATGAAATCGTGACGCAGATCATTCCGGTGCGGTACGTGCAGGCGCGGCAGTTGGTGACGGATCTTGCTTCATTTGTTTCGGCGCAGGCCACCATTGTGGCGAACGACGCGGGCAACACCATCGTGGTGACCGACACGGAGTCGAACATCCGGCATCTGGTGGAAATCATCGAAGCGGTGGACAATAGCGCGCAGGGCGAAACGGAGATACGGGTTTTTCCGCTGAAATACGCCAACCCAAACGACGTGGCAACCGAACTGGGCCAGATTTTTCCAAACAACGGCGCCAGCGGCAGCCAAACGCCGGTCCGGTTCGGGGGCGGCGGACCCGGCGGATTTTTCCGGCGGATGATGGCCGCGGCGTCGCAGAACAACCAGAGCGCGGCGATGCAAAAGCAGTCGCAGGTGATTGCGGTGGCGGATGGGCGCACGCAATCGGTGATCGTGATGGCGTCGAAGGACTTGATGGATCAGATTTCTGGAATGGTGGAACAACTGGACCTGCCGTCGTCGCGCGACCAGAAGGTTTATGTTTATCACATGAGCAACGGGGATCCGCAGCAGGCGTTGCAGGTATTGCAAAACATGTTCCAAACGAGCAACTCGCGAAACGGCGCCGGCAGCGCCAGCGCGCAAAACAGCGCGCTGCAAACGCGCGCCAACCAGAACGCGGCGACGATTGGAAATTCGTCCACCTCGAGCGGCACGCCCGGCGTTGGGGGAGCGACGATGCGGCCCACAACCGGGACGGGACAGATGTTTTGATGAAAGCGACCGATTAACCCCTTGAACCCATGAAAATATCACAATTCAAAAAGCACCTGGCCGCCGGGCTGATTTTATTCAGTTGCGGCGGTCTCCACGCGCAAGTCATTTATCGCACGGGCGGGCCGGGCGGATTTGGCGGCGGCGGTTTCCGTTCCTTCGGGGGCGGCGGATTTGGCGGTGCCAACGGCGGCCAAAGCTCCGGCGCGGTCGAATACAACAACAATGGCGCGGTGGGCAGCGCGAGCATCGCCGTGGACCCGGACACGCATAACATAGTGGTGATTGCGGACCGGGAAACGGCGGCGCAGATACAACGGGTCATCCAGGACCTGGACCGGCCCAAACCGCAGGTGTTAATCAAGGTTGTTTTCCTGGAAGTGCAGCATAACAACTCGTCCGACATTGGCGTGGAAGGGGGATGGACAAAAGGGATCGGCAACAACATGACGGCAAACGCGGCGAACGTTTTTGGGCTTTCGGGATTGAACGCGGTCACGACCAACTTCAATATCCTGGGGCAGGGAACGGCGGCCTTGTCGCCGACTGTCGCGCCGGGGGCGGGATTTTACCAGATCCTTGGGGGCGATTTTCAGGCCACGTTGCGCGCGATTGCGCAGGCGGGCCACGCGCAGTTGCTGTCGCGTCCGTCCATTCTGGCGCGCGACGGACAGCCGGCAACGATTGTGGTGGGGCAATCCGTGCCGCTGGTGACTTCGGTGAGCTACACCGGGCTGGCGGCAACGACGCCGGTGAACAATATCACCTACACGGACGTAGGCATTATTTTGAAAGTGACACCGTTCATTTCCTCCAGGGACGACATGGTGGAAATGATTCTTTCACCGCAGATTTCGTCCGTGGACCCCACGCTGACGCAGACAATTTCGCCGGGCGTGACGGCGCCTTACATTGACGTGCGATCGGCGGACACGGTGGTGGACACGCCCAACGCGCAAACGGTGGTGATCGGCGGCTTGATGGAAAACAACAAGTCATCCAACGACAATAAGATTCCCTTCCTGGGCGACATTCCGATACTCGGAAACCTGTTCAAAGCGCGGCAGAAGAGCGATGCGAAATCGGAATTGGTCATCTTTTTGACGCCGCATATTGTTCCGGCGCCCAGGGACCTGGTTTCCATGTCCGCGCAGGAGAGCCGCCAGGCGGAGATGATCACCAACTCTGTATCGGAAGAGGAACTGGACCGTTTTCTGGAGCGGGCGCCGATGAAGCGGAACCCATAACGGCACATCAAGAGAATCGTGAAACCTTACAAATGCGCCACAGCGCGCGCCAACCGATGAAAGGCAGCCCCCGCACCGCCTCGCTTTACGTCCTGCTGGCCGCCGTATGGCTTCTGGTGGCGGGCTGGCAGGTGGAGGAACATCTTCGCATCCGGGAAGCCGCGCGGGCGGATTTGCGCAACCGCGCCCACGAGGTGGCGGACACCTTGAGCGCCGTGATGCGCGCCCTGCGCTTCCGGGACGCCGTGTTGCAGGATCGGCTTCAACCGGTGCTGAACGAACTGGTGAACGAGGGGACAAACGCGGCCCAATCCAGCGAATTGCTTTCCATTGCGTTGTTGAATACGGCGGGAGACCCGGTCGTGGCGGCCGGCGCGCCGATGGATTTCAAACAAATCGTTTTATCACAAAAGAACGAATTGTGGCGGGACCACAGCGTTACTTTTGTAAATCCGGTGGAAGGAGCGCAGGTAACGCACGAGGGCGTGACCAATAACGTGATCGTGCTTCCATCCTTCCGGCATTTTACGAACCGGGACGTCCGTTATGACCGCCGCGAAGGCGGGCGGCATGACGGAGCGCGGCCGGGCGGTTCCGCGCGCACCAATGAAAATTTTGGCCCGGGAGGGGCAGGGGAACTGGCGCCGGCGAATGGCCAGCCGCCGCGACCGGAAGGCCCGGAGCGGCGGCTGCGCTCGCGGCGCCCGCCCTGGTTGCGATGGATGAACGAAGAGGACTATCAGGCCCTCGTCAAAAAAGGGGAGGTGCATGGGCTGGTCATCACCATGTCCACCGTCAATTACGAGGCGGTTTGCATTTCTGATACGTGGCTGCGCCGACTCATTGTGCTTTTTGCCGGAATTTCGGCGGCGGGGGCCGCGCTGGCGTGGCGGAATCTGTCCAAAACTTCCGAACTTCAAATCCGCCTGGTGCGGGCGAGCGAATTGAATTCGCATCTCAAGGAAATGAATCTGGCGGCCGCCGGACTGGCCCATGAAACGCGGAACCCGCTCAACATCATTCGCGGAATGGCGCAGATGATTTCCAAGGAGCCGGACGCGCCGCACGACGTTCGCGAGCGGTCGGGGGCCATCGTGGACGAAACGGACAAGGTCACGGCGCAATTGAATGAGTTCATCAATTATTCCCGCCCGCGCGAAGTCCGCCGGGGCAGGGTGGCGCTGAATTCGGCCGTGAACGAAGTCGTGCGCACGCTGGGCCATGACATCGAGGAAAAAAAAGCGCGAATTGAAACCGGCGGCGAGGTGATCGCGATTGAAGCGGACGAACAATTGGCGCGGCAGGTGTTGTTCAACCTGCTGATGAACGCGCTCCAGGCGGTGGGGCAGGGCGGTCAAGTATGGATTCAGACCCGCAAGACCGGCGCGGCGGAAGGCATGCTTGAAATTCGGGACGATGGCCCCGGCGTGGCGGCGGAAAATCGGAGCGAGATTTTCAAGCCCTATTTTACCACGCATTTGAAAGGCACCGGCCTGGGGCTGGCGGTGGTGCAACAGATCGTCCACGCGCACGGATGGGAAATCGAATGCCTGGCCAACGAACCGCGCGGCGCGATCTTCCGCATCCGCCACTTGAAGGTGGTGGCTTGATTGGGGTAGGCTGGCGTTGTGCCTACTGAAACGCAGAAAACCCCCTCTCAGGCAGGCCATCCGCGCATTCTGATTGTGGATGACGACCCCGGCCAGCGGAGCCTGTTGGATTCATTTCTGCGCGGGCAGGGTTTCGAGACGGAGACGGTGGATTCGGGCGCGGAAGGGCTGGCCAGGCTTCGCGCCGGGCGCTTTGACATGATGATTTCGGACGTGCGGATGGCCGGCCTGAATGGCCTGGAAACGCTGCGGCTGGCGCGGAAGGAACACGCCAGCCTTCCCGTCCTGCTCGTGACGGCCTTTACGGACGTGCGCGACGCGGTTGCCGCCATGCGGGATGGAGCGGTCAATTATCTCGCCAAACCCATTGACCTGGACGAACTTCTCGCTTGCGTCCGCCAGGCCATCGGCCTTTCAGAATCCGCCCCGCCCCGGAGTTGCGAGGAGAAAACGGTCCCGGATTTTTTGGTTGCGCGCAGTCCGATGATGCGGGCCGTCTTGCGGGATGCCGCGCTGATTGCGCCATCGGAGAGCCGCGTATTGATCAGCGGCGAAAGCGGCGTGGGAAAGGAAATTCTGGCGGACGTCCTGCACGCCTGGAGCACGCGGGCGGACGGGCCGATGATCAAAGTCAATTGCGCGGCCATTCCGGAGGCGCTTTTGGAAAGCGAACTTTTTGGCCATGAACGCGGGGCCTTCACCAGCGCCCATGCCCGGCGGATCGGACGGTTTGAGGAGGCATGCCAGGGAACGATTTTTTTGGACGAAATCACCGAGATGTCCCTTGCGCTTCAGGCCAAACTGTTGCGGGTGACCCAGGACGGCCGCTTTCAACGCATCGGTTCCAATCGCGAAATTCAAACGAGCGCCCGCATTTTGGCCGCCACCAACCGGCAGCTCGAAGAGGAAGTCAAACGGGGACGCTTTCGCGAGGACCTGTTTTACCGGTTGAACGTGGTGGAATTGAACATTCCCCCTTTGCGGGAGCGGCGCGAGGACATCCTGCCGCTTGCCGTCCGATTTATCGAAGAGTTCGCCCGCGGGCGCGGCCGCTTTTCTGAAACCGTGGCCGCCTGCCTGGAACGCTATGCCTGGCCCGGAAACGTCCGGGAGCTGCGCAACGCCATGGAGCGGGCGGTGCTGCTCTCGCGCAGTGAATTGATACTGCCGGAGCATCTGCCCACCCGCGTGCGCGCCGCCGGCGAAGCTCTTCCGCCCAAAACCCTGGCGGACGCCAGCCAACTGGAGGCCATTGAGCGCGATGCCATTCTGCGCGCGTTGCGGCAGCATCGGTTCAACCGCACCGAAACCGCGAAATCCCTCGGCATCAGCCGGCGCACCCTGATTTACAAACTCCAACGATTCCGCGAACAGGGCTACGGCGTGGAATAGAATTGTCTGCTGCGGCAATCCATCCGGCTCCAGGAGTGGTTGCGGAGCAAGCCCGCCGTGTTTAACCTTCTGGCCATGCGCATCCTGAAATCGTCCGCAAAAAATTTTCTCTTTCCGTGGTTCGCTCTCGCCTGCCTGCTCTGCCGCGCACAGGAGCCGTTGCCGGGCCTCAAACCGTATCATCGCGTCGTCTTTATCGGCGATAGTATCACGTACGCCGGCGGTTTCATTGATGACATTGAGGCCTATGTTCGGACGCATGACACCAATTCCACCATCACGTTTTTGAACCTGGGCCAGTCTTCGGAGATGGTTGCCGGCTACTCGGAGAACGGTCGTCCGGGCGGCGTCTATGTTCCGCCGGGCCGCGCCGGCCAAAAGGACGATCGCCCGGATTTGCACGCGCGATTGCCGGACATTCTCCAAAAAACGAAGCCGGACCTGGTGGTTGCCGATTACGGCATGAACGACGGCGTTTACCAGCCTTTTAGCGACGCCCATTTCAAGGCATTCAAGGACGGCATCCGGTGGATGCATGACACCGTTGTCCAATATGGCGCGCGTATTGTTCACGTGACGCCCCCGCCTTTCGATCCGGTTGGATCAAAAAAACATCTGACGGCCCGCGGCTTGAGGGGATTTTACGCGCCTTACACGAACTATGACGACGTGCTGGCCCGCTACTCGGCCTGGCTCGTTTCGCAACGCGCCCGCGGCTGGGATGTCGTGGATATTCACACGCCCATGGACCAATTTCTTGCCCAACGCCGCAAAACCAATCCCCGCTTCACCTTCACCAGGGACGGCGTGCATCCCGATGTCCAGGGCCATTGGCTCATGGCGCGGGAAATTCTAATGCACTGGGACGCGCCGGATAGCCTCGCCAAAATGGACAGTGTAAACGCCATGGTGGCGGACGATCCGCGCGGCGCTGAATTGTTGAAGGCCGTTGTGGAAAAGCAGGATATCCTGCGCGGCGCATGGTTGACTTATGTCGGTCACATGAACTTCCGCTTCAAACCCGGACTGCCGCTCGCCCAGGCCGAACAACGCGCCGCCGCGCTGGACAAAAAAATCCGCGCGCTCGAGGCGCGGCAGTTGTGAACAACGCGCGGAACTGCTTTTTGCTCCCCGGCTCCAAGGCTGAAACATGCCGGATGCCGTTTTCCCGCGCGACCTGAAAAATCGGCATGTTGGCAATCCCGTCCTGAATGATTACCCTTGGGCAAATGGCGCGCCCATGCCAGACAATGGATTCCGGTTGCCAATGGAACCGGCGGTTGACGGCCATTGCTTTTGATAAAGTGATTCAATAACGGACCGCCATGCCGAATCGAATGGAACCGATGAAATCCTGCTTTATTGCCGCCCAGGTGGTTTTTCTTCTTGCAACCATGCCGGGAATCGCGGAATCCCCGGCACTGATTCCGCGGCCGCAAAAGATGGAAGCGCGCGACGGCTTCTTTGCCCTTTTGCCGGGAACAAAAATCACAGCCGGTCCCGGTTCGCGCGCGACCGCGATTTTTTTGGCGCGTCGGCTGAAAACATCCACCGGATACCCGTTGACGGTGGACGGGGGCGCATCCGCGAACGCAGGAATCCTGCTGACCACAAATTCCGCCGACGCCGCCCTTGGCGCGGAGGGTTATACGTTGGCGGCCGCCACCAATCTGATAGTCATCCGCGCGCCCACGCAAGCCGGTCTGTTTTATGGCGCGCAAACGCTCCTGCAATTGCTGCCTCCGGAAATCTTTTCGCCCTCTGTCGTCACCAATGTGGATTGGAACATTCCGTGCGTTCGAATCCGGGATTGGCCGCGGTTCAAATGGCGCGGCTTGATGCTCGATGTCAGCCGCCATTTTTTCGACAAGGCCGAAGTTGAACAAATTCTTGACGAAATGGCGCTGCACAAGTTGAACGTGTTTCACTGGCATTTGACGGACGACCAGGGCTGGCGCATTGAAATTAAAAAGTATCCCAGGCTCGCCAGGATCAGCGCCTGGCGCGCGTCCAGCGCCATCCAGCCGCCGCGCGAAAGTTTGAAAGTCGCCGAAGCCTTGAACGCCCATCCGGCATGGGCCGCCGTTGCCAGTTCAAAATTCAACGCGCGAAAACAATACGGCGGATTTTACACGCCGCGGGACATTAGGGAGATTGTCGCCTACGCCGCGGCGCGCCATATCGCCATCGTTCCCGAAATCGAAATGCCCGGCCATGCCGTCGCGGCCCTCGCGGCATATCCGCAATTCGGCTGCGGCAAAGGAAAATACACCACCAACGTTCGCGCCGGCATCAACGGCGGCGTTTTCGATCCGGGCAATCCCGCAACGTTCGAATTTCTCGACGACGTGCTCTCGGAAGTCTTTCGATTGTTTCCCGGACAGTACGTCCACGTGGGCGGCGACGAGGTCAACGCCCAGGTCCAGGCGGCGACGTGGGCGAAAGCCCCCGATTGCCTTGCGCTCATGCGACGCGAAGGAATGACGAACGTGGATCAATTGCAAGGGTGGTTCACGAAACGGATTGCAAAGTTCGTCAGGGCGCATCATAAAACGCTGATTGGCTGGACGGAAATTGGCCGCGGTGGCCTGCCCGCAAACGCCGTCATCATGGATTGGAAAGGCGGCGGGCTGGCGGCGGCGCGCGCCGGTCACGACGTGGTCATGTCGCCCGCCGCCTATTGTTATCTGGACCATTACCAATCCACCAACCATGTGATGGAACCCCATGCCATTGGCGGATATTTGCCGTTGAAAAAAGTTTGCCAATTTGACCCGATTCCCGCGAGACTTGAACCGGAATATCAGTCGCATATTCTTGGCGCGCAATGCAACCTGTGGACGGAATACGTGGCGACGCTTCCACACGCCGAATACATGATTTGGCCGCGCGAATGCGCGCTCGCGGAAGTGACGTGGTCGCCGGAAAATTCCCGGGATTGGACAAATTTTTCGCAACGATTGCGAATGGACGAACAACGATTGAGGGAAATGGGAGTCAATTACCATCGTTAAGGAATCCATGGCCGTTCCATTCGAATCATGAATCAAACCCTGTATAATCGTTGTCTGCTGCTCGTCGCCGGGCTGGGCGGCCTGCTCTACGGAGTGGATGTCGGCATCATTGCCGGCGCGCTGCCATATCTCGAGGCGACGTCCGGATTGAGACCCGGAGAATTGTCCTTCATCGTCGCGGCCGTCATGCTCGGGAGCGTCATTTCCACCTTGTTCGCCGGCGCGTTGGCCGATCTTTTTGGCCGGAAAAAAATGATGATCGCCAGTGGAGTTTTATTTGTTCTCAGCATCCCGGTCATCGCGCTGGCGCATGGCTATTGGCCCCTGGTTTGCGGTCGTCTGCTGCAAGGCATCAGCGCCGGCCTGATCGGCATCGTCGTGCCGCTTTACCTCGCCGAATGTCTGGCTGCCTCCAATCGCGGCAAGGGAACCGGCGTCTTTCAATGGCTGCTCACGCTCGGCATCGTCGCCGCCGCAATCATCGGCCTTTTCTTCAGCAATCGCGTGGATGAAGTCGCCAAACTCGGCGACGCCCAAAAATTATTTGCCTTCAAGGACGCGGCCTGGCGCGGCATTTTCTGGGTCTCGCTGCCGCCGGGCGTTTTGTTTGTGCTCGGTGCTTTTGTCCTGGCCGAATCGCCGCGCTGGCTGTTTCGTCGCGGGCAAATTGCCGCCGCGCGCCGGGCCCTTTTGCGTTCGCGCACGGAAGAGCAGGCGGAAATGGAACTCAAGGAAATGCGCGCCGCCGCCGAAATGGAAGGTTCAAAGTCCGCCGGCGCCGCCGCGGAATCCTTGCTGCGCCGCAAATATGTCATTCCGTTCGCGCTGGCCTGCGTCATCCTCGCCTGCAACCAGGCAACCGGCGTCAATTCCATCATCGGCTACAACGCGACCATCTTGATTCAAGCCGGCCTCGACGACGTCAGCGCGCATCGCGGCTACCTGATTTTAACCGTTGTGAATTTTCTCATGACCATCGGCGGCGTTTTGCTGGTGGACCGCAAAGGCCGGAAATTTTTGCTCTCGCTCGGCAGCTCCGGAATCATCATTTCACTGCTTTGCGCCGGATTCCTGTTCCACAAAACGGAGGCGCAACAGGTGGACGTGAAGGACGCCGTCCAGGCCCTCGTTTCAACCAACCAAACGCTCGCCCTGCAATTCAACCAAACGACGGCAGGGAAACTTTCCGCCGGAAAAAATTTTGGCAATGCGCCCTCCACGCTTGTCGTCATTTATTCCTACGGCGATTATCACGCGGCCACGACCGTGGCGCGTTCCGACGACGCCGGGGCCGGCCCGATTGAAATCAATCGCAGCGATTGTCTTCCGGCGAACAAGGTCATTTCCTTTTTTTCAAATCCCTTCGCGAATCTGGATGCCGCCCGCGTCGCGCCTTTGAAAATTCAACGCGCGCTCATCGCCCCGGTTCCCGGCCCCGGAAACGGCTGGCTCACGGCGATTTGTCTTTTCACGTTCATGGCGTTTTTTGCCGTCGGCCCGGGCGTGTGCGTCTGGCTGGCGTTGTCGGAATTGATGCCCACGCGCATCCGCTCCAACGGGATGAGCATCGCGCTGGTCATAAACCAGGCCGTTTCCACGACCATCGCGGCGATTTTTTTGCCGACCGTCGGCAGGTACGGTTACTCGACAATGTTCTTCATTTTCGCCGGTTGCACCGTAATTTACCTTGTCACGGCGACGTTCTTTTTGCCGGAGACCAGGGGCAAAACGCTCGAAGAAATCGAAGAACATTTCGCGCGCGAATGAAATTCCAAAACCCATTCGCCGAAATTTTTGTGCCGGACGGAATCCCGGCGGCAAGGGCGCTTCAACGCGTTACGCATCTGGGCATCGGCGCCCACCAGGACGATTTGGAATTCATGGCGTTTCATGGCATCGCCGAATGTTACGCGGCCAAAACCAAATGGTTCGGCGGCGTGACCTGCGCCAACGGCTCCGGCAGCGCGCGAAAGGGCAAATTCAAGGATTTTTCCGGCGCGCAAATAACGGCGATTCGGCGGCGCGAGCAAAACGCGGCGGCAAAAATCGGGAGATACGGCGTGATGATCCAATTGAATCATCCCAGCAGCGCGGTGAAAAATCCGCGCGATGCCTCGTTGAAAAATGATTTGCGTGAAATCCTCGCGGCAACGGCGCCGGAAATCGTTTACACGCACAATCCGGCGGACAAACACGAAACGCACACGGCCGTGTGCGCCGCGGCCTTGCGGGCGATCCGCGAATTGCCGCGCCCGCGGCGCCCTCAACGCGTCATCGGCTGCGAAGTCTGGCGCGATTTGGATTGGCTGCCCGACGAGGACAAAATAGCGATGGACGTGACCGGCCGCGAACAACTGGCGGCGCGGCTGAACAACGTTTTTAAATCGCAAATCGCCGGCGGCAAGCGTTACGATCTGGCGGTCGCCGGGCGGCGGTTCGCAAACGCGACGTTTTTTAATCCGCGCGCGACCGACGTCTCGACGCAAATTATTTTCGGCATGGATTTGACGCCGCTCGCCGCCAACGAAACGGCGGACATCGCGGATTTCGTTTGCGGTTTCATTGATAAATTCAAACGGGACGTTCGCCGGCGCCTTTCCAAACGGCCGGGCAAATAAAATGGAAATTATCATCCAAAAAAATCCCGCGGCCGCCGCCGAAATTGCGGCGCGCATCGTCGCGCGGCTGCTTCGGAAAAAACCAAACGCCGTCCTCGGCCTGGCCACCGGCGCCACTCCGCTGCTGCTCTACAAAATGCTCGCGGAAATGAACCTCGATTGGCGGCGGGTCGCCACGTTTAACCTCGATGAATACGTCGGCCTGCCGCCGGAGCACCCGCAATCGTATCACCAGTTCATGTGGGAGAATTTTTTCCGCCGCGTGAACGTGGCCAAAAAAAACGTCCACATACCCGACGGCATGGCCAGGGACGTTCCGAAATTTTGTTCGCAGTATGAGAAGGAAATTCGCGCGGCGGGCGGAATTGATTTGCAAGTGCTCGGCATCGGCGGCGACGGGCACGTCGGCTTTAACGAGCCGGCCTCGTCGCTCGCGTCGCGCACGCGCATCAAGACATTGACGCGCCGGACCCGCCGGGACAACGCGCGATTTTTTTCCGGTGAAGACGAAGTCCCTCGCCATTGTATCACCATGGGCATCGGCACCATCATGGAAGCGCGGCAATGCCTGTTGCTCGCGTTCGGCCATCGTAAGGCGCGCGCCGTCGCCGGGGCGGTGGAAGGACCCGTTACGGCCATGAACCCGGCGTCCATTTTGCAAATGCATCCGGCCGTGAAGGTTTGCCTGGACGAACCCGCGGCCGCGCGGTTGAAAAGGGCTAGGTATTATCGCTGGGTTTATGCGAACAAACCCGACTGGCAAAAATAATTCGCCCCCGCCTCTCTTCCGCCTCAAGGAACTGGATGGACCCGCTGCCCTTGTCTTGCGAAATCGCCGCCGGGTTCGGCGCCCCGCGCCAACGACGGTTCACAATCGCCTTGTCCCGTCTTTCGGATCGCCCCTACTGCAAACGCAGCAGATAAAACGTATGCGGGACGGCCGGATCAGGCGCGTTGGTGAAGGTGAAATTGCCGCTGCCGTCGAAATGGTTCGTGCCAATCGCCGTCCATTGGTTTAACGGCAACGCAACGTTGGTCGAAGCCAGAACGCCGCATGGCCAGCCCGGCACGCCGTTGGTCGCGCTGAAACTGAAATTGCCGCCCCGCATCGTGACGGCGCTGATTTGCGGCTGCGGCGTGGGCGAAGAGACGATGCTCAATGTCCCGGCGCCGAGATTGTTTGTGTTCCACGCCAGGTTCAGGCCTGGGATGGCCGGCTGGATGTTCGTAAACATGCCGGCGTAACCCGCCGCGCTGAACAACTGGAAGCTGTCCCCGGCGGCGTAGGCGTTGGCGCTGATATTCGTGATGACAATCGTCCCGCCGAGCGTCACAGTCCCGGCGGCCCGGGCAAAATCATTGGTCGTGGGCGATTTACTGGCCTCGAAGACCGTCGTGCTGCCGCCGTTCAACGTCAGATTGTTGTTGAACGTGAGCGTGTTCAACGCGCCGCCCGGAGCCAGTGTCGCCCCGCTGCCAACCACCACGTTGCCGTTTACCGCGCCGCTGCCCGTCAACGTCTGGCCGGCCGCCAAGGTCAGCGTGCCGTCCGCGCGGGCGCTCGCGTCCAGGGTCGCGCCACCGCTCACCGTAATGCTGTCGCTGCCGCCAATGGAGCCGCCGCCGCTCAAGGCCATCGTCCCGGCGGCGATGACGGTGTCGCCGTTGTAAGTATTGGTTCCCGTGAGCGTCAATGTGCCGGCGCCGAGCTTGGTCAGGCCGCCGTCCAAATCACCGCCCAACGAGCTGTCGTGTTGCAACGGATCAAGCACCGTAATGGCATTGCCGCCGTCGTTTATGACCGCTCCGCCGCCTTTCACGATGGCGGAAATCGGAAGGATCGGCAAAACGGCGCTGCCCTGGAAGAAATTGGTTGAACTGGCCGCGGCGGCGAGCGTGCCACCGTTGAAATTGAACGTGGCGGAAGTGCCATTCAGCGTGTTCGTTTGCGCGTTGGCGGTCGCCGTGCCCACGCGGCTGCACGTCAGGATGCCGCCGTCCAGGTTCACGACGCCTGCGCTGCCCGCGCTGTTGCCGCTGGCATTGCGCGAAACATCCAGTATGCCGCAAGCCACCTGGCCCGACCCGCTCACCGTCAACGTGCCCGTGCCGCGGCTGGCCACATAGAACTGGCCGCCCCCGTTGGCGATGTTCATTATGCCGCCGCTCACGGTGATGGTCGAAGCGCCGCCGGCGACGTTCGCGCCCTGAAGCTGGCTGCCCACGTTGAAGGTCCCGCCGCTCTGCGCGATGATCCCGTCCGAGCCGCTGTTGAAGCCGCCGGTGTCCCAGCGCGAAACGGTCGTCAACGTCCCGCTGGCGATGTTCAGCGTGCCGGTCAGTCCGCCCGCGGAACCGACGAAATTATCCTGGCGGCTGACGGCCATGTTCAAATCCAGGTTCGGGGCATCGGCGCCATTGCCGAAATTCAGCGTCCCGGCGCTGATCTGCATCACCCAGGGACCCGTGTTGATGGGCGTTGCGGATGGATTGTTTGCAATCGTCCAATCTGCCGAAGCGCTGTTCAATGACAACGTGTTCGTGCCGCCGGGATTGTAGGCGCTGCCCAGGGAATCATCCAGCGTCCCCGTCCCCGCCAGCGTGAGCGTGGTCGAGCCTGCGCCGCCCAGGGTGTTGGTCAGGCCCCCCGTGATGGCGAGCGGACCGCCGTCGCCGTCCAGTGTGACGTTGTTTGTGAAATCAATCGGCAGGGCAACGGTTTCCAGGGCCGGCGAGTCGTTCGTTATGTTGCCGGCGAGGAGGATGGAATTTCCGTTGAGCGTAAAGGCGCCGGCGCCGGAATTAAAAACGATATTGGAATAAGCCGTGCCGGCGGCGGTGTCATTGGTGTTGTTGAGGCGGGCGTTGCCGCTGAAAACCAGCAGAGTGCCGGGTACCAGGCCGTTGCTGCTCCAGTTGGCCGGGTCGCTCCAGTAGTTGTCGCTCGCGCTGCCCCCGTTCCAGACCGGCGTCGCGCCGACGATGGCGAGGTTCATCGTCACGCTGGCAATCTCAGCCCCATTGGTGCCGTTAACCGTAAGCGTGTAGTCGCCGGAAGCGGCGTTCGTGGCGGTGGTCACGGTCAGGATGGAACCGCCCGCGCCATTCAACGAGCCGGGACTGAATCCCGCGCTGGTGTTTGCCGGCAGCCCCGTCAAGCCGAAGGACACAATCCCGCTGAAACCGGCGTTCGTTGTCACGGTGATGGTATAACTTGTGCCATTGCCGGCGGAAACCGCCTGGGATGGCGGGCTGACGGACAACGCATAATTCCCAAGCACCAGCGTGAGTGTATTCGTGTGGGTCGCGCTGCCGTTTGCGCTCGTGATGGTCAGCGGATAAACCCCCGCCGGCGTCGAAGCGGAAGTTGTGATCGAAAGTGTAACATTGGTCGAAACGTAATCGAGCGCCGCCAGGTTGACCGTGGGCGCATTGAACGCGCCCGTCGCGCCTGACGGCAGCCCGGTCACCGTCAGGCTGACCGCGTTCGTGGACCCCCCCAATGGAGCCACGACCAGGGTAAAATTGGTCGCGCCGCCAACGGGAATCGTTTGCGAAATAGGCGTCGGCGTCACCGCAAATTCCTGTTGGCGCCGGTTCTTCATCCAGAGGATTGCCGCAACCATGTAAGGATCGCTCTTGTATCGGCCCGAAGCGTAATCCGCCTGCGCCACCACGTCATAAGCCGAGGACCGCAAATCCGCCAGCCACAGCCATTGCTGCTGCATGTAATTCTGCGCCGTGCCCGTCCCGTCCACGGCCCCCGAAAATGAATTCGTGGCAATGTTCATCACGTCCACCAGCGCGTTCGCAAACGGCTTCACCGTGGACAGCGTATAACCATAGACGCTCCGATCATAAGCGCGCCAGACGCCATACATGTCATAAGCGCCGTGACCCACGTTTTCCAGGTGGTTGGGATAAACGTCAAAAGGATAGTAACCCCAGTCATACACCGCGTCGCCGTTCACGGTCGTGGGATGGTAGCCGGCCATGCCGTTGATGCATTGGCCGGAAGCGGCTTGTGCGATGTCGTCATATTCCGTCGCCAGGCTGGGATTGTCGCCAAGGATTTCATGGCATTCGGCCAGGCGAATAAATCCAACGTAGAACATGGACTGGCGGTTGTTGGGAGTTGATAATCCCTTCCAGGCCGAATTGGTCGGGTCCACGATCAAATAGGTTCCCGGCTGGACGAAATACTTCAGGACGTATTGGTTGTTGGCCTCGTCGCATTTTTGAACGTAGTTGGTCGCCCGCTGGAAATAAGTCGTTCCGTATCCATACGGGTCGCCGTCGGGAACGGTCTGGTTCCACAGGGACGGGTTCTGCAAAATCAACAGGGCGGCATAGGCCATGTGTCCCTGGGCGTCTCCGGTTTCGCAGCCGGTGCTCGGATTGGTGGTGGCGAGGTCCTGTGCGACCCAGATTTTGTCAATGATGCCGTCCCAGCAGATGCGCTGGCCGCCGTTGGTCGCCGCCATCAGATCGTTGCGTTCGGAGACGCAGGTGTCCGCCCAATAGATCATGTTGGTCAATATGTTGATGTCGCCCGTCGTCTCATACATCAAGCCCATCGCTTCAAGGTTGTTGCCGCCGGAAAAATCGGCCCAGGCGTTGTGAGTGGTCCCGTTGAGCGCGCCCCATGGCGTCGGCGGGGGAACCTGCGCGGCCATGTAGGCCTTGAACGAATCAATTTCGTTCTGCGTAATTGTGCCGCTTAAACTGTCAATGGCCAGCGATACATTTTCGAACAAATACCAATGCTGGTTGTTCGCCCCGGTGTAAGCGGCTTGATCCATTTCTATGCCTTTGTTGGTGTTCGAATTGGGGTCTTCGAGCACCAAACCGCTGTTGAGGTTGTAAAACGTGTAGCTGCCGTCGCCGTTCTGCACCGGCAGCCATTGATCGTCGCCGGTCGTCCCAAACGTCCATTGTACAATCGGCGCGCCGTTCGTCGTGGCGGCGTTCGCCACGGAAACATCCTTGCCGCTGTTGACGCTCGTAATTTGGTAGTACCCGTTGCTCGTCGCGCCGAACGTCCACAGCTCGTTGTTGGCGCCGCTGTAAGTCCATTGGACGACGCAGGCGCCGTCGCTCGTCAGGTTGTTTGATACGTTCAAGGAAAGCGTGCTGGCAACGTTCTCCACCTGGTAGTTGCCGCTAAATCCAAAAGCGCGCGGCATCTGGCTCAACAAAATAACTGCGGTCAAGGGGACAAGTAGGTTCTTCATATATTGCGGCGCTGTGAATTGGATCATCTGTTTCGCTGGATTGCCCCCGCCGTCAAAAAGACGCGGAGGAAAAAACATTTCTTTCTTAATTCGACGTCTGAACGGAAGGGCTATTCAAATGGATACCGGCGGAAAGTTTCCTGCAATGCTGCTGCCGTTGGCGGCCGGTCCTTCGCATGGGCGCTCCGCGGGCCGCTCGGCCCCGGGGATTTCCAGCGCCAGCCCGCTGTGCAAATTGCAAAACGTATAGGTGCCATCGCTGTTCTGCATCGGCTTCCATTGATCGTCGCCCGACGAACAAAAAAAAGTTGCCGCCATGACGCTGATGGATGGACTTTTCATGGTTTCTTCATGTCTGCCATTCCGAATGTTTCTTAATCTGCCACAACTTGTCGGCGCCCGAAATACCCCCGTTTGGGTGTATTCGAACGCATCTGCGCGCATGAGGCATTGATGTTCGGCGCGTCGCCTATCTCCTTGCAATGGAAGCCCTTGGCCGGCAATTGAAGCGGTTGACCCTTTCCCGACGAGTCGGGATATGCGGCGAACGGCCAAGCCAATTGCATGGCTGCGGCTCGGCGAATTGAAACCGTTCCTATTGTTTGAGCAGAACCCACTTCTGGTTGCTGCCGCCGGTGGCCGTTTCCTGATCCATCTGCGTGCTCGTGGACGTGCTGCTGCCCGGATCCCCAAGCACCAGCCCGCTGTGCAAATTCACAAACGTATAACTCCCATCCCCGTTTTGCTGCGGCTGCCATTGGTCGTCACCCGAGGAACCGAACGACCATTGGATGATCCCCGCGCCCGCTGCCGTCGAGGCGCTTTGGACCACCGCGTCCAAAGCGCTCTTGCAACTATTGATCTGGTAATACCCGTTGCTCGTGGGGAAGAACTGCCAGTCCAGATTCGAACTGGTCACCGATGTCCATTGCGTGATCGGCGAACCGTTGGTCAATTTGCCCTGGTTGTTGAGCACCAAGCCGCTGGCCTCATTCTGGATTTGATAGATACCGGAGAAGTTGACGGCGGCATTGACGGTCAGGCTGATGGTGGTGGTATGGGTCAGGGTGCCATCGGTTCCGGTGACGGTCACGGTGGCCGTGCCCGTCGCAGCCGTGCTGCTGGCGCTCAAGGTCAGCGTGCTGCTGCTGGTCGTGCTGGAGGGGTTAAAGGAAGCGGTCACGCCCGAAGGCAAACCCGAAGCCGACAGGCTGACTGTGTTGTTGTAGCCGTTGACGGGATTAATCGTGATCGTGCTTGTGCCGTTGTTGCCCTGGACGATGGTCAGGCTGGTCGGCGAGGCGGACAATGAGAAGTCGGGCGCTGGTCCGGCGATGCTGACGTTATCGAATGTGGAGGTGTTGAGCGCAGTGTTGTTATGCGCGCAGACCGCCAGCCCCGCGTCCACGCCGCTGGCCATCGTGACGCTGATACTTCCCACCTGCGTCCAGGTAGAACCATCCGGCGAGCTATACCCGGTAAACGTGTTGCCCGAACGCACAATCTTCACCCAATACGGCGCCGTCAATCCCGTTTGCCGCCCCAAATCCACCGCGCTGGTTCCTGTCCCATTGCGGTATTGCATGCTCACGCCATTGCCCGGCGT
>JAGWNY010000085.1 GCA_028872915.1 Verrucomicrobiota bacterium | reverse complement strand
AGACGGAGGCTTCCACGGAATCGGCTGCCGTGGTTTCCCGAATCATCACGCCCGCTTTGGCGTAGGAAGCGGTGCCATTCTCGGAAGCAACGCGTGCGATAATGGTTTGATCGCCGGAAACGGATTGCCAGGCGTAATTGAAGGCGTCAGCGGTTGTCCAGATGTCCGCGCCGCTGCCGCTGACGGTAAATGTGCCCCCGCTATACGAGGCGCTGCCAGCCAGGCCGACTGATCCGATGTCCGCATCTGTCCAGCCAGGGGGCAGAGAGCTTGGCGGATTGACCGTCAGGCTGATGGTGGTGGAATGAGTGAGAGTGCCGTCGGTTCCGGTGATGGTCACGGTGGCTGTGCCCGTCGCTGCCGTGCTGCTGGCAGTCAATGTCAGCGTGCTGCTTGTGGTCGTGGATGAAGGATTAAACGACGCCGTCACGCCCGAAGGCAGGCCGGAAGCCGACAGGCTGACTGTGTTATTATAGCCATTGACGGGATTAATCGTGATCGTGCTTGTGCCGTTGTTGCCCTGGATGATGGTCAGGCTGCCCGGCGAGGCGGACAGTGAAAAGTCGGGATTGCCGCTGCCGGTGGTAAATTGATAAATGGCCGTGTTGACGGCGCTGTCCGTCATGCCGCCTGCCGCGGCAATCGCTTTGATGGTGGTCTGGTTGCTGACGGGAATCGGCCCTGTGTAAAGCGTGGACGAGGTGGTCGGTTCACTGCCATCGGTGGTGAAATAAATTGAAGCGCCGCCGACAATATCGTTCAGGGCCACCGAGATTGGCCCGGCGTACAATCCGCCCACCGGATCAAATTCCGGCGCGGGAACGATGGAAGGGCCTGAGATGGAACGTTGCGAATTGATTCGCAAGGGCGATCCGCCGGTGGATAAGGCATTCACGACATCATAGTCGTCTGTGTTGGTAAACCGCAGGTCGTAGGGGCTGGACGAACCCACTTCGGCCGTAAACCCGCCAATCAGAATGTTGGTGCTGCTATCGGCAACAAGGGCCGCGCGGTCGTCATTCGCATCAAAGTGAGCCTGGCAATTTGTGAAGGTGATGTTTTTGGCGTATCGCAGATACCATCCATAGGACGGCCAACTGCCGAAATTCTGCGGCTGCCAGTCCTGGTTGTTCTTCGGGTAATTATTGTTTGCCGACGCCGACTGCCCGCCCACGTTGGAAACATTCACATTGTTCAGCACCACGTTTTGGATGGGAACAATGGTGCTGCCGCCGCTAAAATAGCCGTTGATGGTGGACGTGAACGCGCGGTTATCGAACGTGGAATGGTAGGCGACCACGTTGTTGATGCTGATATTGCGAATCGCCCCAAGGGTTGGACTGGGCGAGTCGGTCGTCCGCAGGTCCAGTTTCATCCAGATCGGCGTCGCGCAGTTGCTCATGGTAATGGTGTCGTAGGTAACGCCGTCTATCACCGATCCGTCCTGGGACGTGATGCCAATGCCCGCCTTCCCTGCGCCCGTCAGAACGCAGTGGGAAAACGTGACATCCGAAAAATTCCCGACCGTTTCGGACCCGAACTGCGTCGCGTTGTTCTGCGTGGAGAGGATGGTGCAATTGACCACGTGGATGTCTATGGCGCCGATTTTCCGGCCCAGGGCGTAATCGCTTTTGAGGCACATGGAATCGTCGCTGCCCTGAATCAGGCAATTGGTGATCATGCAGTGCGAACTGTCAATCAGGTTGAAGGCGTCGCGATGCTGGCTGGCGTACGCGTTTAAAATGTGCGCGCCGCTGACCAGCATGTTCGTGCAGTCATCGGCCAGGATGCCAAAGTGCCCGGCGCTCGTGATGGTAATGTCCGTGATGGTCACGCCCGTGCATGTCACAAGGCACAGTGCCTTGTCGCCCTGGCCCGAACCCGGATTGCCGGAAGTCAAATTGCCGTTGCCATTGATCTCGCCCGGACCGGCAAGTCCCACGTTCGCCAGATTTTCACCCCAAATCAGCGAATCATGAAAATGACTGTGGCCGTAGTCCTGGTATTGGGAGTAGGGATTGGATTCGGCGGCGTCGTAACCGCTGCTCGCGCCGAGGATGACCGCATTGTTGCTCAGGTAAAGAGTGACGTTGCTCTTCAGGTGAATGGACACGGAAAGATAATTTCCCGGCGGAAACGTCACCGTGCCGCCCCCAGCCGAGTTCGCCGCGTTAATCGCGTTATTGATCGCCGTTGTATCCACCGTGGTCCCGTTCCCGGTGGCGCCATAGCTCTTGACGTTGAAAATCGGCGGCGTCTGCGCCACGCAAAGGTTGAAGGAAATGATTCCAAACAGAAGTCCAAGAAACCGCAAAACGAACGTTTTCATTATTTGACCAAACTAACGAGGTTGATTCTTATTCCCGCGTTGCAGGCCCAACGCGACGATAGACCTGCCCCTTTGTGGTGAACCCAAGGAATGGCTTATTGATCGGATTAGAACACAAAATACCAGACCGGTCTATCGTCCTTTCATGTTATGCCGCGCGGCACAAAAGATGCTCATGCCAAATGCCTTGCGCGCAAAGCAGCTTGCCCGGCCATCTCACCGCGAGGTTGCTCCCTTGCCTCAAACGTTCACGAATACTTGTTCCCTGGGAAACCGGACTTTGGGCGCCGTGGCGTACTTGTCCGCCGGCAGGCGATAGCCGAGCGTGGCGATCACGGCGCTGGACAATCCCCTGGCCTTGAGGCCCAGAATTTCGTCGTATTGCGCGCGGTCGAAACCTTCCATCGGGCAGGCGTCTATGCCGATCAGGGCGGCGCTGGTGAGCAAATTGCCCAGTGCGATGTAGGCCTGGTTGCGCGCCCAGGCGTTGCGGGCGGGTTCATCCATGCTTTTGACGATGCCGCCGACCAGCATGTCGCGGAGCCGGGAGAGGTTTTCCACTGGCACGCCTTGGACCTTGGCGGCGTGCCGAACGTGCGCGTCCACGTCCGCTTCGTTGATATTGTCCTTTGCGGCGAAGACGACGAGATGCGAGGCGTCGGTGATTTGCGGCTGGCCGTAGGAAACCGGCAACAGCTTTGCCCGGACGGCGGGATCGGTAACGACGATGAACCGCCACGGCTGTAATCCGCCGCTGGAGGGCGTCAGGAGCAGCGCTTCTTCGAGCGTTGCCCAATCGCGGGCGTTGATCTTGCGATTTGGATCAAATTGCTTGGTCGCGTAGCGCCAGTTTAATTGTTCCAGGAGTTGGTTTGATTGGATGGTATTCATGGCTTGTTTGGTTTGTCGGTGGATGTTCAACGGTCGTTCGCGCGGCAGGGCGCGGCCTGTCCGGGCCGGCGCATTCGTTTGTTCCGCAATTCTGTCATGGCTGAACGTTATCATGCCACGCGCCGGTCATGGAAATACCATGTTTCTTGCCTCATGATAACTTTTGGCTATGGAAGGGATGGTTCCGCCTTTACAAACGCCCGCAATTGCATGACGCAATTCGCAGTGGACATCCGGCGAAAATTGGTTAGATTTTCCGCCTTTATGAAATCTGAGACCACGAATACCATTCTGATTTTTGCGCTGGTCGTGGTGGCCGCGTTGGATGTTCTTTTTGGCTTGCGCGCCATTTCCGGCTCGCGCGAATTTCGTTCGCTGAATATCGGAGCGCAGCAGGCCCAACAGGGCATGATGGAATTGAACCAATTGCGTTCGCTGGCCGGCGACGCCCTGGCTTATAATCGGGCGCATCCGGACCCGCAACTCGCCAAAATCCTCAACGCCGCCGGCGTCAAATCCGTTCCCATCCCTCGCTGATACCATGAACGAAGACCAAATTGATTCCACGGGAGGCCTGGCGGCGCGGGTGTCGGCCCTGCAACGGCAGGTGTTTTTGTTGCTGTTAATGCTGCTGATCGTCGGCGCCACGCTTTGCGGTTATCTGGCGTACCAAGACCACATCTGCCACAAGGACGCGGCGGCCATCCGACCGCGGGCCGTGCAATGGATCGGCCAATTCCAAAAAATCAGGGCGGGTGTCAACACGACTCAAGTCCAGGCGTTTGTCAATTCGCTGGTCGCTTACGGCGCCGGTCATCCGGATTTCGAGCGCGCGGTCCTGGCAAAATACGGCCTGAACGGGTCGCCGGCGCCCGTCAAGAAGTAAGCTTCAACCCGCAGCCGGGACAAAAGTTCGCTTTGGGCGGGCTTTTCATTCCGCAACCGCCGCAGAATTTTTGTCCCGCCTTGTTTCGCCGGTGAATGACAAGGTTGCGGATGTAGGGGAGCCAGGTGAAGGCGTAGGCGAAAATGAAGACCGAGTCCCGTTGCCGTAGCGCGTAGCTGAGCAACAGGAGCGAACCCGCAAGGCTCAGCCACCAGAACGCCTGCGGCACCACGACCTGCTTCTTCTTCTCCGTGACATACCACTGCACATAAAAGCGGGAGAAAAAAACCGCGTTGCCGAGCCAGCCGATCACCTTCCATACGCTCCATTCAATGCCCAGGAATTTGCCGTCTGAAAAAAGAGCGCCATGCATGATTGCCGGGAGTTTAACCACGCCGCGAAAAATGGCAAAGCCGATTACGATCCGATTACGATCCCGACGGCAATTTCAGCAGCTTTTCGACCTTCGCCTTCATATTCACCGTGGCGTGAATGTCCTGCACAATGCCGCGCCGGTCCACCAGCCAGCCTTCCGGCAGCAGGTCCACGCCATAGTCAGCCCCGTATTCGTTGGTCTGGCCGCCGAGGTATTCGGGCCAGGGAAGGTCCCGCTCCCGGATGAACCGGAGGGCCTGGTTGGTGTCGTCGTCGAAATTGATGCCGATGACCTGGAAACCGCGCCCATGGTATTCATCGTAAAGCTTTTTGATTTCGGGCGCGGCCTGGACGCAGTGCGGGCACCAGGTGGCCCAAAAATCCACCAGGACCACCTGATTTGAAAGAGTCGTGAGGTTCACCGAGCTGCCGTTCGACGCCATAAAATGAATGGGCAACCGTTTGCCCACCACCGCAACCCGGCGCAGTAGGCCGCGGCCGATGTCCGTGAGGCCGGCTGGCCCGCCGCTCGAGGCCATCAACCCGCCCAATTCGCGCATTTTTGCCAGGTCGGATTCCTCCGCTGCGTCGCTCAACAATTCATAGCCCGATGGTCCGTCCGGAAATTCCTTCAACAGCGCGCGCCCCGCTTTTTCCAATGCCGCGGTCACGTTTGCGCCGGCGGCCGCCTGCATCTTCATCCGCCGTCCGGCCAGGTCCACGGCCACTTCATAGCGTACTTCCCGAGGTTCATTGGCATTGTGGATCAACAATTCCTCCCGGCTCATCAATTCGCCCAGGCGGTTGGTGTCTCCCAAATGCACGGACGCCTGCAACGCCTGGATTTCCAGGATGCGCGCGGACGCGGCGTTGGTGTCGGCCGGAAATTTTTTGTAAAAATCCGCCGCCCGGTCCGCCAAAGCGGCGGATTCCGCGGCGCGTTCTTGGTCGAAGGCGGCCAACTGGGCGTCGGTTGGCATGTTGCTTTGCCACGATTCCGGGGGCGGAGACAGCGAAAAGTGTATCAGCCCCTGCCACGCCTGTGCAGCGGCGGCAGTGGTCCCGGCGGCAAAAGCGGAAAACGCCGGGAACATGAGGGCGGACGCCAATCCCGCGGCGGCGCATTTACCGATGGATACGTGTTTTTTTTCGGTCACAAGGATAATTGGACGATTTTTCGGCGCGCCTTATCCGCCCGCCACAATTTTGACAATTTCCAGCCTGTCTCCGGCGTTCAATATGCGCCTGGCAAATTCAGATGGCGCGACGGCTTCCCCATTGTGTTCCACGACCACGCTGCGCGGCAAGAGCTTTTGGTCCACCAGAAAAGCCTCAATGGAACACGGCAGGCCGGCGGCAACCGGTGTTCCGTTGGCGATGATATTCTGGATGCGAAGATTTCCCATCACGCCATGAGCGCGGCGTCCCAGTCCTTCCAGACCGGTTCATAACCGAGCCTGCGGATTAAATCGGCCACTTCATGCGCCGGTCGTTGATCGGCCACGTCAAACTGGCCGGTGGCATTGGTTGCGGCGCCGACACTTTGGGCGGTTCCTTCGGCGGCCCATTCGCTGGCGCCTTCTATGCTGATGCGCGGCGCAGCCTCCGTGTTCTCCACCCCAATCACGCGCCCGCGCACGGTCAGATGGGTTTTTTCCCGGCCGGCCCCTGTATAGCCACCCGGCTCCGTATGGCTGCCCGCGCTCATCATCGTCACGCCCAGGGGAATCAGGCCGTCGCGAAGACGGGCCGGTTCGCGGGTCGAAAGCACCAGTCCCGCGTCCGGAAACATCAGCCGCATCGCGCACACCAACTGCGCCAAATCACGGTCCGTCATCGGCTGGAGCGGCTGAAATTCGCCGGCGCAGGGACGCAGGCGCGGCAGCGAAATCGTAACGGCCGCCTTCCAGCAATTGCGCAGCAGATACCGCGCGTGCGCGGCGACGCTCAGCGCCTCAAACCGCCAGTCGGCCAGCCCGTAAAGCGCGCTGATGCCCAGGCGGCGAAAACCGGCGGCATAGGCGCGTTCGGGCGTTTCGAGCCGCCAATTGAAATCCCGCTTCGGGCCGGCCGTGTGCATGGCCGCATACGTGTCACGGTCATACGTTTCCTGGTAAACGACAAGCCCGTCGGCGCCCGCCGTTGTCAGCGGACGATAATCGTCCGTCTCCATGGGCCCCACTTCGAGTGAAATTCCGGGCCATTCATTATGGAGCGCCGCGACACAATCCCTGAGATAATGGTTTGAGACAAATTTCGGATGTTCGCCGGCGACCAGCAGGATATTCCGAAATCCTTGCTCTTTGAGCGCCGCCGCCTCCCGCTTCACTTCATCCAGCGAGAGCGTCACCCGCAAAATCGGGTTGTCCCGCGAAAATCCGCAATACGCGCAATTGTTGACGCATTCGTTGGAAAGATAAAGCGGCGCAAAAAGGCGGATGACGCGGCCAAAGCGCCGTTGCGTGAGCGCGCGGGAGCGCCGCCCCATTTGCTCAAGCATCGCGGCCCCCGCCGGCGAAATCAAATGGGCAAAATCGGCCAGCGACAAATCCGCGCGGGCCAGACTCGCGGTCACCTGTCCCGGCGCGGCGTCCAAGGACCGGCCCGCCAGCAATCGCATTTGCCCCGGATCAAATTCCGAAAGGAAACTCACCCGTCAAATCTACCAAAATGCCGCCCCAAGTCGAGCCGACCGGCGGTAGTGGGCTACTTTGGATTCAAATAAAAACAGCCGGTACTGGTACGTTTTGAAGATTCAATGCCGCCTTCGTTCTGTTTCCACTGCGCCGCCTTCTATGACGGATCGCCATCCATAGGAAGATGCCTTAGATTTGCTGCTGGACTGGCTGGGAATAGAACGTTTCTGGTGAGTGCGTTCCTGCCTTCTAGCAAGTTCAAATTTGCGTAATCGTTTAAATTGCTTGTTTGTCATTTTATCTTATTACACCAAATTCGCGATTTCTTCCAAGCTCCAAACGTGGTCGGTCAGGCCAGCTTCCATTGCTGGCGTCACTCGCAAGGTTTGGTGAATCCGCCAGAAGTTATAGTTCATGGCGTAAATGGCCATCATGTGTTTGTGGTTCTCGAACAATCACAGGCCGGACGGAAATCGAAATTCAAAGTAGCCCACTACCCGACCGGCGAAAAAGGAGCGGAAACCATTGCGCAACGCACCCAGGACGATCAAATCAAGGCGATCGTGGAAGCGACGCTCCATACCCAACCCGAGGATGCCACCCATTGGAGCAGTCGGACTTTGGCGAAGCGATTTGGGGTCAGTCACATGACGGTGGCCCGGATCTGGGACTGCC
>JAGWNY010000026.1 GCA_028872915.1 Verrucomicrobiota bacterium | reverse complement strand
CTTCCACCCGAAAGCCCTCACGGGCCTGCTCTTTGACATCCCCGGATCGGGAAGGGCCGGAAATGAACAGCCCAAGCCCCCGTCAATTTTGCGTGGTTTTGAGTGATTTTGCCTGATCGTGGTAAAAAATCTCTTCCGCCCACTGATGGCCGGCCTTTGAAATCAGCTTCCCGGCTTGATGGCCGGAATCGCCTTCAAATCGGCCGGCAATTGGTCCTCCGGAAACGTTTCCACCGCCATCGAAAGCAGGCTGACAAACGGCACGCCGAATTTCACGGCCCCGTTCGATCGGTCCACAATGGCCGCCACGCCCGTCACGCAGCCGCCGTTGGCATGAACCAGGTCAATCGTTTCCTGCACGCGCCCCCCCCGCGTTACCACGTCCTCGATCACCAGCACTTTTTCCCCGCGTTCGATCTTGAACCCGCGCCGCAACACCAGCCCGCCCCCCTCCTTCTCCGCAAAAATAAAACGCGCCCGCCGCTGCCGCGCCACTTCCTGCCCAATCACCAAACCGCCCATGGCCGGCGCAATAACCGTCACCGCCTCGAACTTTTGCGCCTTGTCCGCCAGCGCCACGCCCACTTTTTCCACCACCGGCATCCGCTGGAGCGCCAGCGCGCATTGAAAAAACTGGCGGCTGTGCAAGCCGCTCCGCAAAATGAAATGTCCTTCCAACAAGGCCCCGCTGTCCCGGAAAACCTGAAGAACTTCGTCGCGCGTCATGCGCCAATGATAATTTCGAGGCCCGGATTTCAAAGTCCAAAATGGCCGGTGCGGAGAAACCTTGCCACGGAGTCACGGAGAACACGGAGGTTTCCAACCCTTCCGCCGCCCTTTACCCTCCCGCCGTGGTCAAATGGCTCAAATTCATCGCGGCTGTCCTGCTTCTCCCCGTCTGCGCCGGCGCGAGCCTCGCCTTGTGGCAGGTCTTGCGGGATAGCGGCGGCGCGGACACCACGTGGATTCCTTTTCTGGGCGGCGGCGCGTGCTGGTGCGTCATCTTTGCCCTTCTGCCCAAGCCCATGTGGATTTACGTCTTCGGCCACGAACTGACCCATGCCCTCTGGACCTGGCTGTTTGGCGGAAAAGTCAGGAGCATAAAGGTCACCTCCAACGGCGGGCACGTCACCGTTACCAAAACCAATTTTCTCATCACGCTCGCTCCCTATTTTTTCCCGCTCTATGCCGTCCTGGTCGTGGCGGTATTTGCCGCCGGCCATTGGATTTGGAATTGGCCGGATTATTTGGTCTATTTTCACCTGCTCATCGGCGCCGCCTATGCCTTTCATCTCACCCTCACCTTTCACATCTTGCAGACGCGCCAGACCGACGTGACCTCGCAGGGCTGGCTCTTCTCCGCCGTCATTATCTTCCTGGGCAACGCCGCCGTCCTTCTTTTGGGCGTTCCGTTGTTGACCGGGCGGGTCGAATTGGCCCGCGCTATCGGCCTTTTTTGCCACGATACGATCGGCATTTTTCTATGGCTTGAGAAACGGTTCTGATGGCGCCTTTCCACTTTTTCCAACTTCGCTCTTGAAATGGGCGTCCTTTGAGGTTCAAATTTCAGGTCGCACGATATGGATTTGGCCGACATTTTGAGCAAGGAGCAAATCATCCCCGATTTGCGCGCAACCAACCGCTGGGAAGCCATTGACGAATTGATCGCCAATCTCGTTGCCTCCGGCAAAATCCAGGCCGCCGACCGCGATGCCGTAACCGCCGCCGTCAAAAAACGCGAAACGTCCATGAGCACCGGCATCGGTTTTGGCATCGGTATTCCCCATGCCTCCACCGATTTGATCACGGAAGTCGTTGGTTCGCTGGGCCGTTCGCGCTCCGGCGTCAATTTCGAGGCCCTCGACAACCAGCCTGTCAAGCTGGTCATGCTCTTCCTGGTCCCGCAGGGCCAGTTTCAAAAGCATCTCCATACCCTCGCCAATATCGCCAAGCTTCTTCACAAGGCGGACTTCCGCCAGGCCCTCGAACAAGCCGCCGACGCCGACGCCATGCTGGCCGTCATCCGCGAATTCGGGAAAAAATAGGCCGGCTTTTTCGTTTGCTTCCACACAAACAAATCGAACAACACCTTCAGGCCGCCGTCCGCGCCGCCCTGCCGGAGGCGGACCTTTCCATGGTTCGCGTCCGCCCATGCCCGGAACCCAAATTCGGCGATTATCAATGCAACGCCCTCATGGCCCTGGCCAAAGCGCGCAAAACCAATCCGCGCCAATTGGCCGGGCAGGTCGCCGCCGCGTTGGATGTCCCCGCGCTTTGCGAGGTTGAAATCGCCGGCGCCGGATTTCTGAATTTTCGACTAAAACCCTCCTCCATCACCCAAACGCTCGAAGCCGCCGCCCGCGGCGAACACCTTTTTTTTGACAAGGCGGGAAATGGCGTCCAAAAGCCGCGGCGCGGCGTCGCCGATTTCAGTTCGCCCAACGTGGCCAAGCCCATGCACGTGGGCCATATCCGCTCAACCATCCTGGGCGATTCTCTGGCCCGCGTGCTCCGGCTCCTGGGCCATCAGGTTGTCACGGACAATCACATCGGCGATTGGGGCACCCAATTCGGAATGCTCATCGTGGGCTGGAAACGGTTCCTGAACCGCGATTCGCTCGCCGCCGACCCGATTTCCGAAATGGAACGGCTTTACAAGCTGGTAACCCGCAACGCCGCATCCGACCCGGCGCTGCTCGAAGCCAGCCGCCAGGAACTCGTCAAACTCCAAAGTGGCCACGACGAAAACCTGCAAATCTGGCGGGAAATGATCGCGCTTTCGCAACGGCAATTCGATGAAATCTATGCGCGCCTGGGCGTTCGATTCGATTCCGCGCTCGGCGAAAGTTTTTACAATGCCCGGCTCAAATCATTGGTGGACGAATTGCAAAAGCTCCGTGTTGCCCGTGAAAGCGAGGGCGCCATTGCCGTGTTTTTCGACGACGTCCCGCAACTCAAAGACCATCCGGCGCTCGTCCGAAAAAGCGACGGCGGATTCAATTACACCACCACCGATCTGGCCACGCTCGAATACCGCCTTAAAACCTGGCGCCCGGACGAAATCATCTACGTCACCGATGGCCGCCAGCAATTGCACTTCCAGCAGGTTTTTGCCGCTTTCGACAAATGGCAATCGTGCGCTGGCGGCGAGCCGCCGCCCAAACTCGTCCACGTCTGGTTCGGCTCCATTCTGGGCGAAGACGGCAAGCCCTTCAAAACGCGCGGCGGCGAAACGGTGAAACTGTCGGATTTGCTGGATGAAGCCGAAGAACGCGCCTTCAAGATCGTCTCGGAAAAAAACCCGGCATTGCCCGATGGCCAGCGGCGGGAAATCGCCCGCGTCATCGGCATTGGGGCCGTTAAATATGCCGACCTGCTTCCCAACCGCCAGAGCGACTACATTTTTAGCTGGGACAAAATGCTCGCCCTAAACGGGAACACCGCGCCATACCTGCAATATGCCTACGCCCGCATCCAAAGCATCTTTCGCAAGGCCGATTCATGCGCGCCGCGCGCCGGTTCAGCCATTGAATTGTCCACCCCGGAGGAACTGGCTCTTGCAAAACACCTGCTGAATTTTGGCCTGACGCTCGAAGCCGTGGCGGAGGAGTATCGCCCGAACTTTTTGTGCAATTACCTTTATGAATTGGCGGGAAAATTCACCCTCTTCTACGAGAACTGTCCCGTCCTCAAGGCTGCAAATTCCCTCCGCGCCTCCCGCCTGGAACTATGCCGCCTGACGGCCCGTGTTTTAAAGGAGGGCCTCAATGCCCTCGGCATCGAAACCATCGAACAAATGTAAATCCGCCGTTTCTGAGCTGAGGCCGCTCTATTTCAGTTGCCTGACCACCTCCGCGCAACGCGCGCAAATCGTCGGATGCCCGGCGTCTTTGCCAATGTCACTCTCCCAATGCCAGCAACGTTCGCATTTTTCGCCATCGGCCCTGAATACGGAAACTAAAACCGTGTTGCCCTCCACGCTCATCGTCAACTCCGATACATTCGACAATTCCCTCAAATCACCGCCGGCGGCCACAACGGCGGCGAAATCGCCAGAAACAGCCAGCGCCGCCTTTGCCTCCAATGATTTGCCGATGAGTTTCTTTTGCCGGGCCGACTCCAGTTCCGGGAGCATTTTTTCCCGCAGCGCAAAAAGATTTTTCCAAAGCGTCTTTTCCTCATCCGTCCGCTCGAAAACGAACGGCAACCAGCCCGTCTGATGGACGGAATCCACCGTTTTGCCCGGCACGAATTCCCACGCTTCATCCGCCGTAAACGCGAGAATCGGCGCCAGCATTTTGCACAGGCCGGACGCCAGGCGATGCAATGCCGTCTGGGTCGAGCGCCGTCGCGCCGAGGCGGCGGCATCGGTGTAAAGGCGGTCCTTGATGACATCGTGATAAACCGCCGACAACTCCACCGCAATGAACTGGCTGATCTTTTGATAAACCACGTGAAACTCGTATTGGTCGTATGCCTGCCGCGCCTCGGCGTCCAATTTCGAAAATTCACCCAGAATCCAACGGTCAATGCCCGTGAGCTTTCCATCCGGAACGCTGTCGCGGGCCGGGTCAAAATCGTAAAGATTCGAAAGCTGGTAGCGGAGCGCGTTGCGGATGACGCGATAGGTCTCGGCCACTTTCGCAATGCGTTCCTCGCTCACAATGATGTCGTTTCGAAAATCCTGGGACGAAACCCAAAGCCGCACGATGTCCGCGCCCCATTTTTTCACGTAGGCCTCGGCCGTCTGCGGTTTTTCGTAGCCGCCCTGCGCCTGCCGGCTTTTGGAAATTTTTTCGCGGTCGGCATCCACCATGAAGCCGTGAGTCAAAACGGTTTTGAACGGCGCCGCATCCGACCCGGCCAGCGCCAGCAACAGCGAGGATTGGAACCAGCCCCGATGCTGATCGCTTCCCTCCAGATACATGTCAGCCTGCCAGGGCGACGCCGCGGATGCGGAACCGTCAGCCGGATGCCGGAGGTCCTCCCGCCGCATCAACACCGCCCGCCATGAACTGCCGGAATCAATCCATACGTCCAGGGTGTCATTGGATTTTGCAACGGCTTCCATGCCCTTCCAATCCTTTGGCCTGACCAGCGGCCAAATCCGCTCCGCGGACATTTCAAACCAGGCGTTGGAGCCGCGCCCGGCAATCAAGTCCGCCACGTTGCGGATGATTCCCGCGTCGAGAATTGCCGCGCCTTTCGCATCATAAAACGCCGGCAAGGGCACGCCCCAGGCCCGCTGCCGGCTGATGCACCAATCCGGGCGGGATTCCACCGCGCCCTTGATCCGGTTCACGCCCCACTCCGGAATCCAGTTTACCCGGCCAATTTCCGAAAGCGCCTGGCGCCGAAACGCCGCCGCGCCGCCCGCCGCATGGTCAATTCTCAAAAACCACTGGTCCATCGCCCGAAAAATCACCGGCGTTTTGCTCCGCCAACAATGCGGATAGCTGTGATGATAATTTTCCTGGTGCAGAAGGGCGTGGCGCGCGCGCAATTCGTGCAGGACGGCTTCGTTCGCCTCGCTTTGGCCGTGCTTTTCCAGAATGGCCTTTCCCGCCATTTCCTTCGGCATCTGTTGCTCAACGGGCAAATCCATTGTATGCGCAAACCGGCCGTCGTCATCCACTGGCGAATAAATCGGCAATCCGACCGACAGTCCCAACTGATAATCCTCCAAGCCGTGCCCTGGCGCGACGTGGACGAATCCCGTGCCCGTGTCGCCCGTCACAAAATCCGCCGCGAACAATTTGCCCGTGCGATTGCAAAACGGATGCCGGTATTCCATTTTCCCAAGTTCTTCCATTGAAATCGGGGTTTGCTTGTAATCCTTCCAGCCGCACTTTTCGGCCACCGCCGCCAGCAAGCCCCGAAATAGAATGAATTGCTCGTTACCGACCTGCGCCAGAGCGTATTCAAAACCTTTGTTGTAAGCCACCGCCAGATTGGCCGGCAGCGTCCACGGCGTGGTTGTCCAGATGACGACGGAGGTTTTTTCGCGGCCAATGACCGGAAATTTCACAAAAATGCTCTGGCTCACGTGGTCTTTGTATTCCACCTCCGCCTCCGCGAGCGCCGTCCGGCATGGAATGCTCCAATAAACCGGTTTTTTGCCGCGATAGATAAATCCCTTTTCCACAATATCCGCAAACAGCCTCAATTCATCCGCTTCATACGCCTTATCCAGCGTCAGATAAGGATGTTGCCAATCCCCGAAAACGCCGAGCCGCTGGAATTGGTTCCGCTGGATGTCAATGAATTGGCGCGCGGACGCCTCACACGCCTTGCGAAGCGTCTCCGGCGCAGGCATGTTTTCGCCCTGGGGGCCGGAGCGTTGCCGCAGTTCCTGCGAAATTTTGAATTCGATTGGCAGGCCGTGGCAGTCCCAGCCCGGCACATACGGCGCGCTGAACCCTTGCAACGTCTTGTATTTGATGATGATGTCCTTGAGGATTTTGTTCAGGGCGGTTCCGATATGCACCTCGCCGTTGGCAAAGGGCGGCCCGTCATGCAAAACGAACTTTTCGGCGCCAGCCCGCTGTCGTTGGATTTTTTCATATATCCCGCCGCGCTCCCATTTCTCAAGCCGCTCCGGCTCGCGGACGACGAGATCGGCTTTCATGGGAAAATCGGTCCGGGGCAGGTTTAAAGTGTTCTTGTAATCCGTGGCCATTATTGGAAGCACGACGGTAACCGAAATCCCCGCTTCTTTCAATGTTCGCGTTTTCTCGCGTTACAAAGCCGCCCGGCGGGTGTTCTGGAAAAGAAAAAACCGGACCAGTCAGTCAGGGGATGACCGAAAGGTCCGGGGAATTTGAGAGTAACAACGTGGGATCACGGAGAACTCCAGTTGGCGTCTGTTACTGGGACGCCTACCGAAAACCTAAAAATTCACAAAGAACATTCATGCAACGGCATCATTGAGCGTTGCGATGCGTCAAATAAATCATAACCCCTTATTGTTGTCAAACTGTTTCTACAAGTATTACATCTATTAATCATTGTCGAGACAACAAATTAGCCGGCTCGCCCGAAACAGACGGAATCACTCATTAGTCGTGCCGTTGCATGAGGGGAAATCCGCTAAAAAATGGTGGAAAATCCATGCTTTTTTGCCTCATCCGAATGGACGATGCGCTGTCGGCCAGATTTTTGTTTACAATTTTGGCCACGGTATTAGTATAGCAGGGGCTTCGGCACCGAATGCCGGAAGCACCTGTGAATAACTCGTGGATAAGAGTTAATATGTTATTCTAGAAACTTGGACGCGCTTCCGGTAAAAACAATGCCGTCAACAGAAGGTGTACGAAAGTTTTTCAGCGGTTGGGACGGGTTGGGTGGCGTTGCCGGGTTTTTTCCGTCGTAACCAGTTGAAAACAAGTTAGTTGCGTTGACAGCGAGGCAATTGGCACATGTTTTCCGGGTAAAATGAAACGGAATTTATTTTGGCATTGCTCTTTGGTGTGGTGAAATGGCGGGAAAACGGCGGGAAACCGCGTGTTTTTTTGAAATAGTGAATAAAACGCTTGAATACAAGCCTCAACCGGATTGAAATGCAACATTCGGCGGAACAAATTTGGACCTTGGCGCAGGAGCAGCTTCGCTCGAAGCTGGGGAAGGACACGTTCAGCATGTGGTTTGCGCCATTGCGGGCCTGCTCAATGGAGGAAAACCACGTAACGCTGGAAACGCCCAACGAATTCAGCGAAGTCTGGCTCAAGGACAATTACATCAGCCTCTTGCAGGACGCCGTGGCCATAGCCGCCGGACGGAACCTCCAGGTCAAATTCAAGACGGTTCAAAGCTCTCCGGGTTCCGCCGCTCCGGCCGCCACGCCGCCACCGGCGCCCATCCTTCCGTCTCCGCGGCCCCGTCCCGCCGACCATGAACGCGCGGGCGACCTGCATTTCAATCCCAAGAACACTTTTGACACGTTCGTTGTGGGCAATAACAACAATTTCGCCCATGCCGCCGCCCAGGCTGTGGCCCAGGCTCCGGGCAAATCCTACAACCCCTTGTTTCTTTACGGGGGCGTGGGCTTGGGCAAAACCCACCTGCTCCATGCCATCGGCCAGCATGTGACCGCCAATAAACGCGGCGCCCGCGTGGCCTACGTCTCGTCCGAAAAATTCACGAACGAATACATTGACGCCATCCAAAACAACAAGCTGGTGTCGTTCCGAAAAAAATACCGGCAGACCGACGTGCTTCTCATTGATGACATTCAATTTTTGGCCGGAAAGGAACGCATTCAGGAGGAATTTTTCCACACGTTCAACGCGCTGCACGAGTCCCGCCGGCAAATCGTCCTGACTTGCGACCGGCCGGCCAGCGAAATTCAAAATCTCGAACATCGCCTGGTCTCCCGTTTTGAATGGGGCCTGGTGACCGATCTGCAGCCGCCCGACGTGGAAATGCGCCTTGCCATTCTCCGCAAAAAGGCGCAACTGATGAACGTCGTTCTCGCCGAAGACGTGCTCAATTTTCTGGCCAACCGGATTCGGACGAACATTCGCCGCCTGGAAGGCGCTCTCATCCGCGTGGCTTCCTACGCGGGGCTTACGGGCAAAAGACTGACCATCGAACTGGTGGAAAGCCTGTTGCGGGAGATTTTGCATGAAGAAGGCCGGCTGACGATCAGCATCGAAGTCATTCAGAAAAAAGTGGCCGAACATTATGACATCCGCCTGGCTGACATGACGAGCAAACGGCGCCCGGAAAACATCGCCTTTCCCCGCCAGATCGCGATGTATCTGTCGCGCCAGATGACCGAAAGCTCGCTCAACTCGATTGGCGAGGCCTTTGGCGGACGGGACCATGGCACGGTGCTCCACGCCTGCCGCCTAGTCAAAGACCGCATGGAAGTGGATGCGAACGTGCGCCAAGTGGTGCATTATTTGGAAAAGCAGTTGACGCGATAACCCGTGATTTTTGCGCCGGGCCAGGGTGGCCGGCCTGTAATTTTTGGAGGCTCACCCGGCCAGATGCAACCCGGATGCGGCCCCTTCAAATCCCGCTGTGAAATCCTGCTTTACACGGTCCGGCTATTTTACTAAATTTGCAACGTCCTGATACTATGGAAGCAAAAGCCAAGACGATTGAACAGTTCAAGACGCACGCCGAGGACACCGGGTCGGCGGACGTCCAGATTGCCCTACTGACCAAGCGCATCAACCACTTGACGGAGCATCTCCAGAACAACAAGAAGGACCACAGTTCACGGCGCGGGCTGCTCATGATGGTCGGCCAGCGCCGCCGGTTGCTGGATTATTTGCAAAACAAGGATTTTGGCCGTTACCAATCAGTGACCAAGAAACTGAAATTGCGCCATTAAGGATTGAGAGGCGGGTCGGTTTATGCGACCGCGCTTCAAGGAACGAGGCTGGAAACGCGAACGGTCTCCCTTCCAAAAACGAACGTATCGCGAACAACAATTCCCTCGCCGCAGGGAAATTTCAATGAGGTCCGGCACGGACGGGCTTCATTGAAGTTCCTCGGGCGGCGCGGGCAGAAAGAACATGCAAGAAAAAACAACCGCCCAAACGGGCGACAAGCAGGTCATTATTGAAACAGGAAAACTGGCCAAACAGGCCGACGGCGCCGTAACCGTGCAACTGGGCGAAACGGTTGTCATCGTGGCGGCCGTTGCCGCGACCAAGGCCAAGGAAGGACAGGATTTTTTTCCGCTGACCGTGGATTATCGGGAAAAAGCGGCCGCCGCCGGCAAATTCCCCGGCGGTTATTTCAAACGCGAAGGCCGCCCCACCGAAAAGGAAATTTTGACATCCCGCCTCACCGACCGTCCCATCCGCCCGCTCTTTCCCAAGGGATGGTACAACGAAGTCCAGGTGCAAAGCATCGTGCTGAGCGCCGATGGCGAAAACGATCCCGACATGCTGAGCGTCATTGGCGCGAGCGCCGCCCTTATGGTCAGTGACATTCCGTGGGCCGGGCCTCTGGGTGCCGTGCGGGTGGGCCGGGTCGCCGGCAAATTCATCGCCAATCCGACTCATGGTGAAATGGAAGAAAGCGACCTGGACCTGGTATATGTGGGGAATGAACATGACGTTGTGATGTTTGAAGGCTCGGCCAGGGAAATTTCCGAGGCGGATTTCAACGCCGCCCTGAAATATGCGCAGGAAAGCATCCAACCGTTGATTGCCGCCCAAAAGGAACTGGCGGCGAAGGCCGGAAAAAAGAAGCGTGAAATCACGCTGAAGATCGTTCCTGATGACATTCTGGCCGAGGCCAAAAAGCTTGTCGGCGACCGGTTTGTGCCGGCGCTGCTTACCCCGGGCAAACTGGCCCGCGAAGCCGCGGTCAAGGCCATCCAGGACGAGGTGGGGGCCAAATTGGTGGAAAAGTTCGGCGTGGAGAAGGTGACCGAATTTGTGGTCAAGGACGCGTTTTATTACATCCAAAAGGAAGCTGTCCGCAGCCTTATTTTGGATGCAGGAAAGCGCCTGGACGGCCGCAATTTCGATCAAATTCGGCCTATTTCGAGCGAGGTGGGCGTACTGCCGCGCGCGCATGGCTCGGCCATTTTCACCCGCGGCGAGACACAGGCCGTTACGCTTGCCACGCTGGGAACGGGAGAGGATGTTCAGGAGTTTGACGCCTTTACGGGTGGTGAAAGGGAAAAACGGTTCATTCTGCATTACAATTTCCCGAATTTTTCCGTTGGCGAAACGGGCCGCATTTCAGGCCCGGGCCGGCGTGAAATCGGGCACGGCGCCCTCGCCGAACGCAGCATTGAGCCAATGATTCCCCTCAAGGATTATCCCTATGCCATCCGGGTGACCAGCGAGATCATGGAATCCAATGGTTCCACGTCCATGGCCACCGTCTGCGGCGGCACCCTTGCCCTCATGGATGCCGGCGTCCCATTGCAGCGGCCCGTCGCCGGCATCAGCGTGGGCATCTGCGCCGAATACAGCGGCGAAAAAATTTCCCGATATCGCCTGCTCACTGACATCATCGGTTGGGAAGACCATTACTGCGACATGGATTGCAAGATCGCCGGGACCGAAAAGGGCATCACCGGCTTTCAATTGGACTTGAAGCTCAAGGGATTGCCGCACGCGATTATGACGGAGGCCGTCGAAAACGCGCGGGTCGCCCGGATGTTCATTCTCGGTGAAATGGCCAAAACCCTCGCCGCGCCGCGCAAGGAATTGAGCAAATACGCGCCGCGCATCGAAGTGTTGAAGATCAATCCCGAAAAGATCGGCGCGCTCATTGGACCCGGCGGAAAAAATATCAAGCGGCTGGTGGAAGAATCCGGCTGCGAAATCAATATTGAAGATGACGGCACCGTCAATATCTTTTCAGTGTCAGCCGACGGCATGAAGATCGCCCGCGACGCCATCCTGGGCATGACGGCCGAGGCTGAGGTGGGCAAAGTTTACCGCGGCAAGGTGGTGACGGTGAAGGAATTTGGCGCGTTCGTGGAATTTCTGCCGGGCAAGGATGGACTCGTCCACATTAGCGAACTGGCCAATTTCCGGGTCAAGAAGACTGAGGACATTGTCAAAGTGGGCGATGAAATCACCGTCAAATGCCTCGGTGTGGATGAAAAAGGCAGGGTGCGCCTCTCGCGCAAGGCCGCCATGGAAGAACGCGACCAGGAAATGGCCGAAAGAAAGTAGAAGACTTTTTCTTCACCCGGCCGGGATGAACCATCCCGGCTTTTTTATTGCTCGGGTCGCGAGTCGGCGCGATTCCAGGCCTCCGAGACCCGTTGTATTTTCCGGGCCGCGCCGGTGGCCCCGTCAATTTCAACCATCACTCCTTGCAACAGAACCCGGTTCGCGGCCACTTCGAACCGCTGCGGCATCCCGGACAGAAAACGTTTGATCACCGGCGCGACCTCGCGTCCCAGCACACTCTCATGCGGCCCGGTGAATCCCGCATCGCTCAAATACGCCGTGCCGCCGGGGAAAATTTGTTCGTCCGCCGTTTGCACGTGCGTGTGCGTGCCCGCCACGGCGCTGACCTGGCCGTCGAGCATCCGGGCCAGCGCGATTTTTTCGGAAGTGGCCTCCGCGTGAAAATCCACAAAAATAACTCTCGTTTCCTCGCGCATTCGTTTCACGGCCTCCAGCGCCGCATGAAATGGATTTTCCAGCGGCGGCATGAATGTGCGTCCCTGCAGATTCAATACGCCAATAAGAACGCGATCCCGCGCCCGGGATTTTAAACGGCGGACCTTATACACGCCGCTGCCGTGGCCGGGGGTTTCCGTCGGATAATTGAGGGGGCGCAGAAAGCGTTTTTCGTTGGCCAGCAGTTCCATTACTTCCTTCTGGTCCCACAAATGGTCGCCGCTGGTGATCACGTCCACGCCGGCTGAAAAAATTTCCGCCGCCGTTTTCGGCGTGATCCCGGCTCCTCCCGCGGAGTTCTCGCCATTGGCGATCACGAAATCCACGCCGCGCCGCGCGATGAGGGCCGGCAGAAGACCGGCCACCGCCGCCCGTCCGGGCCGTCCCACAATGTCCCCTATAAAAAGCACTTTCATCCTTTATTTAACTCTGAGCCGTATCCACGGGACAGCGGCCTGTATGACTTTTCTGGCGGGATGATCATCAGCCACAGTTCGGATGATAATCAACCACTATTTGGCTGAACAAACCTCCCCGGCCGCCGCTTGCGGACCCATCAACGCCATCCTCGCGCTTCATTTCTCATCCTGCCAAAAAATTTGCCCCACAAATCCTTCCCTCCCAACCGCATCGTCCCGATTTTACAGGGTGCTCCATACACCGATCAGCAGCGCCCCCAGCCACAAAACCAGCACCGCGTCCGTCTTGTTCAATCCCGCCTGCACCAGCCGATGCGATAGATGATTCGTGTCCCCGATCCAAAACGGTTTTCGCCGGGTCAGCCGCACCATCACCACCTGCGCCAGGTCAATGAGCGGAACGGCCAGAATCAGCAGCGGGGAAAGCACCGCCAGGCGCCGCGGTTCTTCGCGCGTGTAATAATGCGGGAGTATCGCCATGACTGCCAGCAAATAGCCAGTCAGGTGACTGCCCGAATCGCCCAGAAATGCCCGGGCGCGCGGAAAATTCCAGGGCAGAAAACCCAGCAAGGCCCCGCTCATCAGCAGACCCGTCGCCGTGATGAGATATTCACCCCTGACCGCCGCAACCGTGGCAAAGAGAAATGCGCCGATCGCCCCCAAACCCGCGCACAAACCGTTCATGTTGTCCATGAAGTTGAAAGCATTGATCACCGTGAGAATCCACAGCACCGTCACCGCATAGCTGAAAAAGACGTTCGGCACGAAGAGCGTGATCCGCGCGCCTGCCCCTGCAACCCCCAGCGCCACCGCCAATTGCCCCGCGAATTTGGGCAGCGATTTCAATTCATGCCGGTCATCCAGCCACCCCAAAACTGTGATGCCAACCGCGCCGAGCGCCAGGACCGCCAGTTCCACCGCCCGCCGCCGCAGTCCGTATAAAATCGCCGACGCCGCCGACATTCTCAACGTATTGAGTTCCAGCAAGGCCGCGCCCAAAGCCAGCGGCGCCAGCACCCCGGCCAGCACCGCCAGTCCGCCGGCCAGCGGGACGGGCTTGTCATGGATTTTGCGCGCGCCCGGATCGTCCACAAGATGGACGCGCAAACACCATTGGCGCCAGAGGGGCAATCCCAGCAGCGAGGTCAAAAACGCGCCGCCAAAGGCGGCAACAAAAAAATTGAATGGAAAGGGCACGGTTTGAACAGAACTGTAACAAAAAACGGCGGAAATGGCTGCTTATTTAAAACAAAATCCGCAACAGAGCATACCTGGGTTGACCGCTCACGCTAATGGGTGACCCCTTTTGAGTGTGTAAAGGTCATGGATGGCGCCGATCATTTTTTCGACGCCAAAATTCTCCCGCACCAGCGCCCGGCCCGCCTTTCCCAGCTCCGCGCACAGCGGCGCGTCCGACGCCAGTTGCAGCAGGCGTTTTTTCAGGCCATCCAGGTCATGACGCCGGAGCAAAAAGCCGGTCCTGCCGTCCATACAAACTTCGCGCGCGCCGTCGCAATCCCACGCCACGACGGGTTTGCCGGCCGCCAGCGCCTGGGGCAGGGCGCGCGGCAGCCCCTCGCGCAGCGACAGATGCGCCAATGCGTTCATAATGCCGGCGTATTTGGGAACGTCCCGCGGCTGAACCAGGCCCGCAAAAATGACGTTCTTTTCCAGGCCGCGCGAGCGCGAGAAGTTTTCAAATCGCGCACGCCACCGGCCGTCGCCAACCAGAAGGAATTTAATTTTCGGATTTTGCCGCACAATCTCCGGCGCTGCCGCAAGCAGGTCATCATGGCCCTTGAGCGGGAAGAGCCGGGCAATTTTGCCCACCACGAAGTCATCGGGCGCAATGCCCAATCGCTTGCGCAATTGCACGTCGTCAGACGCGGCGAGGAACGGTCCGAGATCGAATCCACTGAAAATGGTGGTGTATTGTTCCGGCGTTCCGATGCCTGCCGCCAGATATTGGTCCTTCATCGCCTCCGATACCGCGATGAAATGAGTCGTGCATCGGGCGGCAAATTTTTCCGCCGCCAGAAAAACCCGGTTCGCCGCGAAATTCTGAAAGTTTCCGAACGATGGACCGTGAATGGTATGCAAGATCAGCGGCACGCCGGCGCCGCGCGCCGCCAGCCGCCCCAGAATTCCCGCCTTGCCGCTGTGAGTATGAACGATGTCCGGGCGCGTTTCCCGGAAAATCCCTTCCAGTTTCCGCAAGGCGATCATGTCCTTGAGCGGATGCACCGGCCGCACCAATTCCGGAACGATCGTCAGCAGCGGCCCGTTGTCCGCGCAGCGGGCTTCCCGCCATTGTTGCGCTTCGGCCAATAAACCTTCCGTTCCGCCACCGGGACCGGAAATGAGGCGCGCGTCCATGCCGTGGCGTTCGCGCAATCCCCGCACCGTGGCCACGGTATTTTCCTGCGCGCCGCCGATGACCAGCCGTGTAATAACGTGTGCAACGCGCATAATGTCGCCGGGCGCCCGCGAGGCGGGCCGGCGTTACCGTTCCAGCGCCCGCAACCGTTCGGCGACCTGTTTTGCTTCGCTGGTGTTGGTGTTGGCGTTGGCGAGATAAATCCTGTAATTGCGGATGGCCTCGTTGGTCTGGTTGCGGCGCCATGAGATCTCACCGAGGCCATAGGCCACGTAAACCGAATTGGTAAAGGCGCGCTGCAGGGCCAGATAATCCGATCGAGCGGCGTCCAAGTGGCCCGATTCGCGATTGGCGACGGCGCGGTAAAAGCGCGCGCTTTGCCCAAGCGCGGCGTTGTTGCCCGTATTATGGAGCACGCGCGTGAACGCGGCCACCGCGTCGTTGTATCGTTTCAACTCCAGCATCACCACGGCCCGCTCATAAATCCAGCCGCTGTCGTCCGGCGTGGATTTTAACTTCAGGTCCACCACCGAAAGGGCATTCGTATAAAGCCCGTGTGCCATGAAGGCCTTGGCGGCGGCTGCCAGCAGATTATCGTCATGGGGGTGGGCCGCAATTTCCTCGTCCAGGAGCCGCGTGGCCGGTCCGGTGGCGTTTTTCTCAAAATAAGCCGCCGCGGCCAGAATGTTCACTTCGGTGCGGTTGGCTTCGGTCAGCGAAAATCTTTCAGGATGAGAGAGCGGGCCGCGCAGCGCCGCCAGCGCGGGGCCGGGCAGGCGGGACATGACGTAAATTTGGCCCAGCAACAAGCGCGCCGGCAGGAAATCGGGTACGGTCTCACGAACGCGTTCAAATGCTGCCGCCGCCTGGCGGAACATGCCGTTGCCCCGCGCGAGAATGAATCCGTTCCTGAAGCAAAAGGACGGTTCATCAAAGGGTCCGTCCGTGCCGATGATATCGTTCCAGGCCGTGAACGCGTCGGTTGTGGTTTTGGACAAATCCACCGAGGCCGGCCGGCCCGCCTGGAGATCGTCATTAAAGCCGAGGTTGATTTGAGCGACGACGTTGTTGGGGTTGGTATTTGTGGCCAGCTCGAAAATCCGGGCGGCGTTTTTCAAATGGCCGGCGCGTTGCAATTCGACGCCCCAGAAATCGAGATCGCGCGAATAATACCCCCCCAGCACGACGGCATTCCTGTGCAGGGGAGGGAGTATGTGAAAGTGTTGCAGTAAACGCCCGCCCCATGACTCTGGAGCATTCGGGCCAAGGGGCGCCGCCACTTCCTTTTTAACCGCCGCCAGTTCGGGCGCAGCCGTCCGCAGCCAGAAAGCCTCATTTTCCGCAATCAAATTTTGATCCGGTTTGGGCGGCAACAAGGTGTCCGCAGGCAGCGTTTTCAACTGATAAACCAAGCCGTGCGGTTCCATGTAAAATTCCTCGAAATAATAGCCGTAACTGGGATGAAGATAAAAAATGTCGTTCGTTCGGGACAACAACGCCAGCATCCCAATCAATCCCAAGGGATTAAGCAGGTTGGTTTGGCCCGTTTGGACTACATTCGGCCATTTCAAGGGATATTTTCCGTGCAGGTAACGGTGGTAAGCCGGCACGACGAGCGATTGCGATTGCAATGGCACAAAGTTCTTGAGCCGCCCGCTGTCAACCAGGGCAAACTCGGCAAGGCCGAGCCGTTCGGGATCGTCACTGAGCAAATAGCCGCCAGTCCGGGGCAAATTCCGCGCCGTCAATTCGGCATAGTGGCGCAACGCCGCTCCGTTTTCGGACTGGATGTGGCGTCCGTTTCGGTACACCAGACCCGCTCCGGCCGCGACCGCCAAAAGCCAGACACAGGCAACGACCGCCCGGTTCAAAAGCGCCGGCCAGGATGCCCTTCCTTCCGGCCGCGCCGGCGCGGGTTTTTTGCCGAACAATAGCAGAAAATAACCGCTGTAATAAGCGATGCCCAACGCTCCCAGGTAATAGAATGTCAGGAGCGGCACGCCTCCGCCGAGATGACGCGGGCTGAAGGCCGGATCGAAGGCCATCCACACCAGCAGCGCCAAAAACGCGGCGTGCATCAAGTGAAAGAGGAAGGTAGCCAGCGCGCGGCCATGTCGGCTGGTATCGCCGAAGGCGGCCGGCCAGCGTATGGCCATCATCAACAGGGGCAGCAAATAGGCCAGCACCAGCGACAAAAACTCAGCCGCCGCTCCCGGATGCACGATGCAGAACCCATAGGTCTTCAAAACCCTGTATTGCGGAACCAGATTGAGCTTGAGCGCCTGCCAGAAAGTCACGGTGTGGTTCCCCGAAAGAGCGGCCACCAGTGGCAGTAGAAGATAGAAAGACATGCCGCCCAAGCCGCACAGCATCATCCGCCGCAGGAAACGCCATTCGAAAAAACCGAGCCTGCGAGTCCACACAATGGCCGCCACATAAAGTGGAAGGAAACCCATCATGGCCCAGTTTTCCGCCATGCCGGCCCCGTAAACGGCTGCGGAGAGCCACAGCCGATCCTCCAACTCATCAATGCGATACTCCAACAACGACCAGATGATGAAGGCGAAAATGAGCAGATCGAAGGTTTCGCCGGCAAAATTGGTGGCCTGTTCCCAGAAGGTCAATTGAAGTCCGCAGACGATTACCGCCAGCGCCGGCGGCAGCCAGGCGCTGCGAATGGTCAGAAATCCAAAATCATTGTGTTCGCGTTCGCGTTCGTCCTGAGTCCGGTCATGGGGCAGGATGGCGGCCGAACGCGCGAGCAAACGCAACGCCCAGGCCGCGCAAAAAGCGGCAAAAAGATTCAGTGCCAGCGGAACGTCGGCCGCCGGCAGCCAACGAAACGGCCAGGTGACCAGATATAGAAGCGGGCTGGATACCTCGGGCAGCCATTCCCATCCGGCAATCTTGGTGGCGGCGGGAAGGCTGGCGAACGAGACCCAATGGTTCAACGTCACGGCATAGACGCCAAACATGGCCGCGCCCAGCAGCCACGGCAGGACGCGCGGGACAAAAGCGGCGCGGGGGTCAGTCGTTTGTCGGGACATTCTCATTTAGTTCAAATGAAATGGCGCGGCTTGGCAAGTCAGTTCCCTCGCCGCAAATCGGCCACGCATTCCACGTGTTGAGTCTGCGGAAACATGTCCAGCGGCTGCACGCGCCTCAACTCAAAGACATTATCGCGGCACAGGACGTTCAAATCGCGCGCCATCGTGGCCGGATGGCAGGACACATAGACGACCTGGGCCGGCCTGGTCTCTCGGAGCAATTGCAGCGGCCCCGGCTCACAGCCCTTCCGCGGCGGGTCCAGCACCACTGCGGTGGTTTCCGGCGAAAATCGTTTGATCAGTCCGGGCAGGACCTCCTCCACCTTTCCCGCAATGAATTCGCCGTTGGCGACAGCGCGGCGCGCGGCGTTATTCCGGGCCGCCTGAATGGCGCGCCGGTCATACTCGACTCCAGCAAAGCGATCCACCGCGTGCGCCAGTTCGATGCCAAAAAACCCGACGCCGCAGTATAAATCAATCAGATTCCGCGCCTGGCCGTTTTCGAGGCACTGGCGCACGGTTTCAATGAGCCTGGGAAGCATGAAAAAGTTATTTTGAAAAAAAGAATCCGGCGGCGTCTCCCATTCTTCCGGTTGCACCCGCAGCACGACTTTGAGGCCGCCTTTGGGCGGAGGTTCGGCGCGCAGGCGTTTGATTTGTTCATTAATGGCCGGCTCTGAAATTTTGCATTCCTCGATATCCTCGACCAACCCGCAATCCCATCGGACAAAACCGATGTTTAATTTCCGTTCAGGCTTGTTCCATTGGCTGCGGATGAGGATGCGGTTCCGATACGCATAAGGCTGCGGACAGGGAACCACCGGCGCAATCCGGTCCGACCGGATTTTTCCAATTCTCTCGAACAAATCGGCCACCTGTTTGCCTTTCATCTTCAGTTGCGCGGCATAGTCCGCGTGCTGGTATTGGCAACCGCCGCATTTGCCGAAATAAATGCAGTGGGGTTCAACGCGGTCGGGCGAGGGATGGATGATTTTCAGCAGTTTGGCGCGGGCAAAATTCGATTTTACCTCCGTGACTTCCGCTTCCACGGTTTCTCCCGTGAGCACGTACGGAACGAATACGACAAACTGGTCCACGTGGCCCACGCCGTCGCCGCCGAAGGCCACGTCATCCACCGTCAACGAGACCCGATCGCCGATTTTCAACATTCCAAAAAGTAGAATGCCCGGAACCGCGCCAAAAGACTTTTCAGTCTTGCGGCACCGAATGCCCATTTTTCATGAACCGGAGGGAAAAACTCACGCATAGACGCGAAGGCAGAGGGATTCATTTTTCAGCCGCGGATGGAAACAGTCTGAAACACGGATTTTTCAAAAAAACATGGCTACAGAGGCGGGAGGACACGGAGAAACGAGGAAAAAGATTCCCCAAAATCCAGCCAATGATTACAGTCAGACCATGAAATCACGGACATTGGTGACCGGCGCGGCCGGTTTTATAGGCTCGCACGTGTGCCGCCACCTGGTCCAGGCGGGGCATCAGGTGACCGGCCTGGATGATTTGAGCGGGGGCTTTCGGGATTACGTTGCCGAAGGCGTGGAATTCGTGGAAGGGTCCGTGACGGACGCCGGTCTCGTGGTGAAATTGTTTGAGAAGAACGAATTTGACTACGTTTTTCACCTGGCGGCCTACGCGGCGGAAGGCCTGAGCCATTTCATCAAGCGTTTCAACTACACGAACAATCTGATCGGCAGCGTCAATCTGATCAATGCGTCGGTCAATCACGGCGTGAAATGCTTCGTGTTCACGTCTTCCATAGCGGTGTATGGGCGAAATCAATTGCCGATGACCGAGGACGCCACGCCGCAGCCGGAGGACCCGTACGGAATTGCCAAATACGCCGTCGAACTGGACCTGCGGGAAGCGCACGAGATGTTCGGCCTCAACCACGTGATCTTCCGCCCGCACAACGTTTATGGCGAATATCAAAACATTGGCGACCGTTACCGCAACGTCATTGGCATTTTTATGAACCAGATCATGCAGGGGCAGCCCATGACCATTTTCGGGGACGGGGAGCAGACGCGCGCGTTCAGCTACATAGACGACGTTGCGCCCGTGATCGCCGCGAGCATCACGCGGCCCGCGTGTTACAATCAGGTTTTCAACGTTGGCGCGGACAAGCCGTATTCGGTAAACGAGCTTGCGGCGGTGGTGGCCCGGACGATGGGGACGGCTTCGGAAACGCGGCACCTGGACGCCCGTAATGAGGTGGTTCATGCCTGGTCGGCGCACGAAAAGGTTCAAAAGCATTTTGGCGATCTGATTCACAACGTTCCGCTTGAGGAAGGGGTGGCGAAGATGGCGGCGTGGGCCAAACGCGCCGGGGCGCGGCAAGGAAAGCCGTTTGAAGGGATCGAAGTGCGCAAAAACCTGCCGCAGTCCTGGGCGGCGTTGGAAGCCAGGGCGGTTTAGGCTGGCAGCCAATGCCCGCTGTTCCGTATTTTGACCGGATGAAAGTGGCAATTCTATGCGGGGGCCGCGGCACGCGGTTCCGTGAAGTCAGCGATGTCATCCCCAAACCGATGGCGCCGATCGGGCCGCGGCCCATTCTTTGGCACATCATGAAAATTTACAGCACGCACGGGTTCAACGACTTCGTTTTGCTGCTGGGTTACAAGGGGGATTATATCCGTAATTTTTTTCTTAATTTTGCCGCCATTACCAACGATATTACCATTGACATGGCCCGGAACGGGACTGACCGGGTGACGTTCCACGGCCAGTCGGCCGAACCCTGGCGCATTACCTGTGTGGACACGGGCGAAGATGCGATGACCGGCGCGCGGCTTTGGCGGGCGCGGAAATATCTGGAGTCGGAGGGCATGTTCTGCGTGACCTATGGCGACGGAGTTGCGGACGTGAACGTTTCCGCCCTGGTGGAATTTCATAAGTCCCACGGCAAAACGGGAACGCTCACCGGGGCGAGACCGCCGGGCCGCTTTGGCGAATTATCCGTTGAGGACTGCCGCGTGGCCAAATTCAATGAAAAGCCGGAATTCAGCGGCAATTATTTGAACAGCGGATTTTTCGTGTTTAATTCATCGGTTTTTGATCGTTACCTGGGTGATCGGGAGGACCTGACACTCGAACGCGAACCGCTGCAGCGCATGGCACTGGAAGGCGAATTGATGATTTACAAGCATGACGGCTACTGGCATCACATGGACACGCCCTATGAATTTGAACTCCTCAATCACGCATGGAAGACGGGGCGGGCGCCCTGGAAAATCTGGAAATGAATTCCGGTGAAAATAAATTCTGGCGCGATCGTCGCGTTTTCGTGACCGGCGCCACGGGAATGGTGGGTTCCTGGCTGGTCAAGGACCTGCTCGAAGCCGGCGCAAAGGTGGCGGTATTGGTGCGGGACGCGGATCCGCAGTCCGAACTGTATCGGTCGGGCGATTTTCGCCAAACGTCGCTGGTGCAGGGTGAAATGGAAAGTTATCCGACCTTGGAACGCGCCATGAACGAATATGAAGCGGACACGGTTTTTCACCTGGCGGCGCAGCCCATTGTCGGCGCGGCGCATCGCCGTCCGCTGCCGACGTTCGAGACGAATATCCGGGGCACATATAACCTGCTCGAGGCGTGCCGCGCCCTTCCGGGATTGGTCGAACGAATTGTCATTGCGTCCAGCGACAAGGCCTACGGCGAACATCATCATTTGCCTTATACGGAGGAAATGCCGTTGCAAGGCCGGCATCCTTACGAAGTCTCAAAAAGCTGCGCGGACCTGATTGCGCAATCCTATCATCAAACGTATGGACTGCCGCTGGCCATCCTGCGTTGCGGGAACATTTACGGCGGCGGAGACCTGAATTGGAGCCGCATCGTTCCATACACGATCCGCTGCTGCCTCAACGACGAACGTCCCGTGATTCGCAGCGATGGCCAATACGTGCGGGATTACATTTATGTGAAGGACGTCAGCCGCTGTTACATGAGGGCCGCCGAACGCCTTTCCGAGAAGAAGGTCCAGGGCCAGGCGTTTAACTTCAGCCTGGAACGTCCCCTGACGGTACTGGAAATCGTGGCCCTGCTTCAGCAATTGATGAACTGCACCCACCTCAAACCGGATGTCCAAAATACCGCCGTGGGCGAAATTCGCGCCCAATACCTGAACACCGGCAAGGCTCGCGACCTGCTCAACTGGCGCCCCGAATACACCTTGGAACAAGGCCTCAACGAAACCATCGCCTGGTATCGCAGCTATCTGGGTTTTTGACACATTCAACCTGAGACCAACACATTCACCTTATGCCTTTAAAAACGTGGACCCATTGCCGCACTTGCGGAAATCCACATCTGAAGCCGATTATTGACCTGGGTGACCAGCCTTTGAGCGGCGTTTTCCCGCGCCCGGACAAACCGGACCCTTCCATTTCGCCGCTTCAACTCGTCCGCTGCGATGTGGAGGCGATGCCCGGCGCCTGCGGCTTGGTTCAACTGCGGCACACCGCCGAATTGAACGAAATGTATGGGACAACCTATGGCTATTATTCGTCCATCAGCCCCACCATGGTTTCACATTTGGAAGGCAAAGTACGGGGTTTGGTCGAATTGGCCAAACCCAAACCGGGCGACGTGGTGCTGGACATTGGCTGCAACGATGGAACGCTGTTGAACGCTTATGGCGCCGGCGCCGGCCTGGTGCGAATTGGCATGGACCCTTCGAGCAAAAAATTCGCGGCACATTTTCAGCCGGACATCCGGGTCGTTTATGACTTCTTCAACGAAAAAGGCGCGCGCAGCCTGATCGGCGGGAAGGATTGTAAAATCATCACGTCCATAGCCATGTTTTATGACCTGGATGATCCCATGTCATTCATCCGCGATATTCGCGCGCTGCTCGCCAGGGACGGGGTATGGGCATTGGAACTTTCCTATCTGCCGTTGTTACTCAAGCAATTGACTTACGACCAGGTCTGTCACGAACACGTCACCTATCTTGGCCTGCGCCAGATGGATTGGATGATGAAAAAATGCGGCCTGCAAATCCTCGATGTCTCCTTCAATGATGTCAATGGCGGCAGTTTTTACATCATCGCCGGACGCCAGGACGGACCATTTCGGCCGAAAAGCGCGGAAATTCAGAAACTCATTGACGACGAAGCCGTATTGGACGCCGATGAGCCGTTTTCCCGCCTTCGCAACCGGATTCTTACGCATCGGGACGACGTGCGCGGATTTTTTGAGATGGCCAAAAAAGCGGGAAAAAAGGTTTACGGCTACGGCGCCTCGACGAAGGGCAACATTGTCTTGAACTACTGTGGCATCGGGCCGGACCAGATTGCGGCGATCGGCGATCGCAACCCTGAAAAGGACGGTTTGGTGACGCCGGGTATGCGGATTCCCATCATTTCGCACGAAAAACTTCGCGATTTGCAGCCCGAATATCTTTTTGTGCTGATCTGGCATTTTCGAAAAGAGGTGATTCGGGACGAAATAGCGTTTCTGAAAAAAGGGTGCAAAATGGTTTTTGACCTGCCTCGCCTGCACGTGGTGGACGGGGCGAATTACGAACGGTATCTGGAGCGGTCTTTTGAAGACCTTGCTTATTCCTTGTGATTCCGTGAATTCCGCAGAACCGTTCGATTGGAAAGCTCGCAGGGTTTTGGTAACCGGCGCGGACGGTTTCGTTGGTGGTTGGCTGGTCAAGGCGCTTGTCGCCAGGGGCGCCGCAGTGTGCGGCTTGACCGGCCCCAAATCACCCGTCGCGGCGCGACCTTCGCGACGCCATCAGATGCCCGTTCCCGCTCAAGTAAAATTTGTGCGGGGAAGCATCGTTTCCATCCGGGAAATGTCGCGGCTGGTCGCTGATTTGTGCATTGACACGGTCTTTCATCTCGCCGCCACCAACATCAACACTGGCGCGGGAATATCGCCCTACCGGGTTTTTGAAACGAATATCCGCGGGGCTTATACGGTGCTTGAGGCGTGCCGGCTTGCGCCGCAGCCCGTCCGCGCCGTTCTGGCGTCGAGCAAGGAGGTTGAAGCCTGTTTTTTGCCGGCTGCCGAACGCGCATACCATCCTTACATGGTCTCGAAGGCCGCAGCGGAACTGGCCGCGCGCGGCTACCGGGACACCTTTCGCGTTCCGGTGGCGGTGGCTCGCTCGGATAACATTTATGGCGGCGGCGATTTCAATTGGTCGCGCCTCATCCCCGGCGTCATTCGTGCCATTGCCCGCGGCGAGCGGCCGGTGATTCGCAGCGATGGGTCGTTCGCGCGGGATTATGTTTATATTGATGACGCGGTGGCGGCGTATCTGGCCATTGGCGGGCGGCTCCATGGGCCGCCATCGAACACCCGATTGTTCCGTATCGCCACCGGCCGCCAGACCAGCGTTTTGGACGTGGTCGGCAAGCTTCTCCGGGCCGCTGGCCGCCCCGATTTGACGCCGCGCGTCCTGAACCAGGCCACCGAAGAAAGGACAGACGGTCCCTACAGGCCGGACATGGAGCGGAAGGAGTTGGGATGGAAAAGCCGGGTTGGCGTGGAGGAAGGCCTGTCCCAAACGTGGCAATGGTATCGCGGCTTTTTTGAACGGGACGCGGCTTCGGCAAAACGGCGAACGCGACGCGGGTCCTGATGATATGACAAAGCAGTTCACTTACGATCTGGCGGTCGCGTATCGGGTTTACCCGAAAATGTCGTCCAGCCCGCCGCCGATTTTTGCTGATGACAAATTCAAGCTCGTCGAGTTTTGCCTGCAATCGTTCAAGGCGTCGCTGAGCGGATTGAGGGTGAAGTTATGGGCGTTGCTGAACGATTGTCCGCCGGAATATGAGGAGCTTTTTTCCCGGAGGTGGCCGGCGGAAGACCTGGTGCTGATGCGCTACCCCGGGGTGCCGCCGGGAACGACGTTGCACGAGCAGGCACGCATCCTCATGGAACAAACCGACGCGGAAATTGTTTATTTTGTCGAGGACGACTATTTTCATTTGCCCGGACGTTTTGAACGTGCGATTCGTTTTCTGAAGCAATATCCCGACGCGGATTTTGCCACGACCTACGATCATCCCGACGTTTACACCACGGATTTGCACCGGCACCGGCGGGAGGTCAGGGAGTTTGAGGGCATCCATTGGAAGTCCTGCCTCGGCTCAACGCATACGTTTCTGGCGAAACGGGAGGCATTGTTGGAAATCCGCGAACTTTTCCTGAGGCTGCATCGGCATTTTGGCGCCAAGACCATTCCGGACCTGGCCATGTGGATGGCTCTGACGAAAATACGGATTTTTAATCCGTTCAAATTTATGCAGTGGTCGCTTCCGCATCCGTATTGGGCATTCAGCATGGTCCTTTCCTGGAGGTATTGCTGGCGTGAAATTCTCGGAAGCCGGCGATACACGATGTGGATACCGAATCCTTCCCTCGCCACGCACATGTCCGCCGGGCTTGAAGCGCCCGGCATTGACTGGCAAGAGGAATTTCGGCGGCAATCAAGCGCCACGGAGACGGGATAATTTTTTAGCCACGGATGAGACCTAACGCGCCTTGCGCCGCAACCGCAACGGTCATCATCCTGATCAATGGGTATATGGGCATTGAAGGCAGTGGAAAAATGTTTGGCCTGCGCGGACGGTGACATCCTCACGACGATTACCATTTGTGACCAGCAAGACCGGGAAGCGGTTGGCGTTGCACATGGCGAAGCCGCTGGCCGAGTGTTTGGCAAGCCTGCCGTCCAGTGACCGCCTGGACGCCTACCTTTTCCCAAAAGTGGCGGCGCTGGCGGAAAAACACACCGTCACGATCTCCACCAAGTTCCACGACGAAATCCTTGCGCCCGCCGGACTAGTGAAGGCGCGGCCAAAAGTCGAGGCAAAACCCGGCGGCAAAGGACGCGACGCCCGACGGCAGTCCAGTGAACTTTCTTTCCATTCGTTGCGGCACACGTTCACGACATGGCTGAAATCCGCCGGGGCAGCATTGACCGGCATGGCAACAAACATGTGCGCGTCTTGCTGGTCGAGGCGCTCTGGCGCCTCTTGCGCCATCAGCTCCTCTGGCACGCCCGCACTAAATTCATCCAACGCATGACCACCGCCAACGCTTTGAAAAAGAAAACCGTCGTGGCCCTGGCCCGCCAACTGGCTACTGATTTATGGCGCTGGCGCACCGGCCGCTGTTCGCTGGCTGACCTGGGTCTGCTGGTGCCCGCTTAACCTTCAACCCGCAACCCAATTTGCATCCGATCCTGACCATCAAAGTGATTTGGCCGCAGAGTGGCACGCTGCTCGGCGCTGGAGTTGGACCGCTCAAGCGCGTCCGGCTGTTAGATGGGGCGCGTGCCCCCGGCGGCTTCCCATTGAGAAAGACATCTGGGGCGACCCCTTGCGGGTCTGCTCGAATAGGAGCTGGTACGGGGGCATTTACCTGCACTCTCATCGAAGCCCGCCCTGTTGCCCAAAAACCTTCTACGTCAGGAACACCAAATCAAATCAAAAAGCTAAAATGAAATCATCAAACCAAGTTAACCTGACCGCTGACGCGCCGGACTCGCCTCCGCTCCGTTGCGGCTCGCCGCCCGGACCCTTATGAAAACTTAAAAGAATAATCGCACCTCCACTTGACAACCCTCATAGGGGCCCCAGCGCGGCGTCATTTCGTGGATATATCCATCCAATCCACCTTACCGTCACGCAACTGAAAACTCATGTGGATCGGCGAATATCTCATCCACTCGGAACCAGACTTGGCAGCAACCTTGTCAGACGATGGTTCTCCATACGCTCTGATGATATCAACGCGGCTGGAACCCATGCCAATACCCTCTTTTGTGCGACCAGTAGATGGTGGAACCAGCGTGACCTCTCCGGTGCCGGGGCAAATGAAAAGCCCAACACTTGAAAACTCTAATCCTTCCGCGGTGGTTTGCGATGGCTGCCCAAGCGCCGCAATCACATCCTGAACCGTCATGCCAGAATGCAACGAATCAATCGAAATGTCTGGAGGAAGAATGATGGTGGAACTCGGCGACCAACTGTCGGAGGTGTGCGGCTTCGAACAACCGGCAAACAATGGAATCAGCAGGGCTGCAATAATGAGTGATGTGGCAGTTTTCATACGCATGGATAGCACCTAACGTCCAATCAAAAATCCGCGTTGCTTTTCGACCGCCGTGAAATCTTCGCTTGGGGAGGTGAGCAAAAACACTCGCCCATCAACGGTGGCATAAACTCTGGCGAACGTTCCGTCAGGGGACTGTCTTGGCTCTTTCTCATAGTAATAGATAGTCCTGCTGGGATCTGCAAAGCTGTCCTTGTCTCCGCCGGCGGTAAATTCCCAATCGGCGTCTGAAAGATGTTGATATTGTGCGTTGTTTTTACCGACATCGGAAGCATTTAATTCTGCGAAGTTTTTGGGCAATTGATTTTGGTGGCTACGAGCAAAAAGAAAACAGGTTAATGTAGCGAATTTTGCATCGTTCATGAGGCTGGTAGATTCGCGCTGAAATATAGCCATGTTGGCCGGGGTCATGGGTAATTTTCTTGGCGAATGATGACTGTATTGTTTTGTCGCAATCGTTGTCGTTCCCGCCGCGAGCAAAATCGCTGCGCCAGCAACGACTGCCGTTTTCGCTTTTGTCCATGCCATAATTTTCAATGCTCCTTTGATGAGGGTTAGGGTTGAAGTTGAGGCCGCCGCGCCTTTGGCCAGCGCAACGGCAGTCACGGTCTTTGCCAGTGCCACCGGCGCAGCTTGGATGGAATTGGCGGAAATGCTTTCACCGATGGCCGCCGTCGTCGAATCCACGCCGCGTTTGGCGAAAATGTTCCGCAGTTTCTCCAACGCCCGGCTGACGCGCATTTTCGCCGCGTCCTCGCTCGTGCCCAGCGCCGCGCCCACTTCGGCAAAGTTTTTGTTTTCAAAAAAGCGCAGCACCACGGCGTCGTGATCTTTTCGCCCGAGGCCTTCCATGGCCGCATCCAGCAACGGCGCGATTTGGCGCCAAGTCCCGGATTCCGGCTGGTTCAAAATTGTTTGCATGTGTGCCTCGTGCTCACGTTGTTGCCGGCGCCATTGGGCGCGCAATGCCCTGGCGCCGACATATCGCGCCACGCGGCAAAGCCAGCCCGACAAAATGGTCTTCTCGTTGAGCGATTTCGCCTTGCGCGCCAGAATGATGAAGACGACCTGGGTGATTTCCTCCGCCAGATGGGGATCGCGCGCCTGCCGCAACGCCACGGAATAGACCAAATGGATATGCCGGGAGACCAGCACGGCAAATGCTTCGTCAGAATCGCCTGCGGCGTAATCCCGCAGCAGAATCGGGTCGTTGTTCGGCATTTCAACCATATATCCCCGCCGACGGAAAAAGGTAACACATTATTTTCGATTCAACTCCGTGGCAGCCGACGGAACGAGGTTCAAACCGAATGGTGGAAAGCGGAAAGAGGGAACATGGAGACAACCGGAGCTTGCAAGTTCGATGTGAATTCCAATTCAGCGGGGTTGCTTTCGGCGGGAATGAAATCCGGTCCGTTGAGAAACTCAATGGCTTCTGTCAATTTGGAATCGCCCCCGGCACATTTTCGAATAGACGCGAGCATCGCGGCGAATTGAAGGACATGCCAGTCAATAAATTTTGCCAGGGGCGTGATCATGCCTCATATCGCCTTTTGGTAAAGCCACGGCCAAAACCAAATGACCCTGCGCGTTACAGACCAGGCAAACCATAAGCACAAGGCAATCAAGCCAACTATTTTGATTCGCTCAAGCCATCGCGTTTGTTGAAACAGGTTGCGCAACAGGAATCCCGCGCACGGCCAAAGCACCAAAAAGAGATGGCAAAGCAGGATGTTGACGGCAAACCGAACGCCGCCCAGTGGACGGTCAATGAGCGCTCTTAGCTGCGGAAAAAGGCTGAAAAATGGATTTGTAAGCAACACGATGGTAATCACCGACAGAAAAACATTCGCTCCTTGCGTGATTAATGAATCCGGGATTTTGCGGTTCTCTGCCCGGTTGGAGTCATACCAGATTTTTTTCACCGATGACTGCTGCCTCAGCGTCTTTGGAAAAAAGGCGGCGCGCACCAAAGTGCCAAGCATCTGCAATCCCCGAACACCCTGCATCCGCCGGCCGGAAGTAACGACCGATTGCCAAAGCACGACAAACCGGCCCTCTCGCTTTAGCGCCCACGACATTAGCGCATCCTCTCCGCCGAATAGACGTTCATCGAAACCGCCGACCCCTTGAAAGGCATCGCGCGTGCAGAACTGGAACGCGCCGCCGGCAATTCCCGCCAGTCGCATCCACCAACCGAACCAAAGCAATAAAAACTGCGCATACAATGGCGCCGCACTGTCAAATCGCGCCGGAGCGCCGCCGCCCACCGTACCCTTGTCCAGATGTCGCAAAGCCGCAATCACCACCTGCGGATGGATAATGGTGTCTGCATCCACGAAAAACAATCGCTCACCTCGCGCCGCCTTTGCTCCGGAATTACGCGTGGCGGCGATTTGGCGATGATTCACACTCAGGACGCGAGCGTTATTCTGTCTGGCAACTTCAGCCGTCGCATCCATCGAGGCATCGTCCGCCACTATGATTTCATAAGGCTGGTTGGCAGCACGTGCCGACTCATGAATCGCCTGCAACGTCCGGCCCAGGCAGGCTTGCTCATTATGCGCTGGAACGATGAATGAAATCATTTCATTGCTGACCAATAGCGATTGATTCCGGCGCAGTTTTGCGCGGATTTTCCTGAAAAGCCAGAGCCGAAATGAAAAATGGGTTTAAGAATTTGCGTGATGGGCCAAGCGGCTGTCCCATAGGTTCAGCCGAAACCGGCCAGATAGGCCTGTTCGGGCTGGCCCAGGAAGCGTCCACCGCCTTTGGCTGTCCCATAGCTTTCCAGGAGGCTGCGCAAATCAAGTTTTCCTAATGATGTCCGCGTAACGAGAGTTGTGACAGGCTTTTTGCGCATCCTATTTGCGCCATGCCGCCGGCAGGCTGTTGAACACGGGTTGATTTTTCATGCGAGGGCTTGAATGTCTCGCGGCAACTTTCTTGGCCTAGGCGAGAAGGCAAGAGAAGGTGAAAACAGCGAAGCGCAAGCGTTGAAATTCTTAAAACGCATAAAACTATTGATTTTATTGGATTTTAAGCATGTTTCCTTTACGAGAAAAGGTGGTGGTAGGTGATGGATTCGAACCATCGAAGGCGTAAGCCAGCAGATTTACAGTCTGCCCCCGTTGGCCACTTGGGTAACCTACCGCCGCGAGCCGCACAATAAGCCATTTTGCCCGCCGCTTGTCAATGTGGCGCACATCGAGAAATGAGCTTGAATGTGTGGCAAATCTTCAAGATTTGAGCGCGGTTGGGTCAAAGACCAAGCGGCAGCAATGTTGCCAGACAGACAGCTTGCCGATTGGCCATCGTCCACCGCATTGCGAACCTCTCAATTTCCAATCCGCACTTTCAGTGGATGGTCCCGGCGCTCCGCGAAACGACGCACGTAATCCACCCACGACTTGGCGTTGGGAAAATCCCCGCTCTGGTCCCATCCGGCCCCGATGTAATAAACGAACGGCCTGCCAACCCGAGCCGGCGCAACGGCCAGCAAATTGCGAACGGCCACCTGTCCCTCCTGAATGGTATTGGTCGGGGCCAGAAAAGCGCTGGCCGGCAGGTTCGGTTTGTCGGTGGTAAAGGCTTCGACGCTGCCTTTGGGGAGAACAACTGCCACGCCAATCGTGCCCTTGTCAAAATCCCGCGGCTGCCAGTAGGCCATCCAGCCTTCGTTTTCATCCCGCACCACCAGACCTTTGGCTGTGCTGCTCCGCCACGAATCAATGAGCGATGAACCGTCGCGCACGGTCACATTGTCGCCAGGCCGCTCGGCCAGCCCCACGCCGATCCGCAGCGGTGATTTGTCGCTGCTGCTGAAAATGCTTTCCATGCGGTTCATGTTTGAACCGGCGTCAATGCTGACCCGCTTCGTCTCGGAAACCTTGCGCCCGGCGACATCCCAGGCATCATACGTTACTTCAAATTCAGAGCGAACAGGCCCGGACGTGATGAGCTTCCAGTTTCGCCAATTGCCCGAAACATACAGCTTGCCGTCTTTCCAGATGCCCAGGCCGCCGCAGCCGCGCGTCTGGCCCACCTTGTAATCATCCTGGGCCACGGCACTGGCGTTCGTGTTGTAGTAATCGCCCGAACGATACATTTCATTGATGATGAGTTGATGGCGCCGTTTGATCCATACGTCCACGCCGCTGCTGATGAGGCCCTCAGCCTTGATGACGCCCTGGCCAAACAGGCGATGTTCGATGCGGTCGCTTTCCCAGGCAAAATCATCATATCGTTCGGGCACGTAACGGGCATAAGTCTTGACAATTGGCCGCGGCACGGCCGCCAGCGCGGCGGCGTCCAGCACGTCATACGTGCGCGTTTCATGCGGCGCCAAGTCCACTTGAAAAAGGAGACGGTCGGGCGCCCGCCCTGGTTCCGGCGAATACGATTGCGAATCCAGGATGCGCGAGGAAATCCCATCCATGACCGCCCACGATTTGTCGAGACCGGGCAACGCCGCGCCACGCACTTCCACGGTTTCGCAATCGCGGCGGAAGCCGGACGGATTGGTCACTTTTACGGCAACAGGCGCGGCGTTTTTCAGTACCGCCATCCGATAAACTTCACTGCCCGCCAGCAAAAACGCGCCCACCCCGAAAGGCGCGGTGGAATCTGGATCGAAGTGTTTCGGATTGGCGCCAATGGGTTGAACGTTGGTCAATTTTCCATCGGCAGCCACGCAACCGATCAGCGCCGCCCATGCCTTTCGGACCGCCGGCTCAAATTTCGTCCGATCCAGCAGGCCCTGGTTCACGCCCCAGGCGAGCGCATAAGTGAAAAGAGCCGAACCGCTGGTTTCTTTTGCCGGATAATCTTTCGCATCCAGCAGCGCCGCCGGCCACAGGCCGTCCGGCTGTTGCAGCGTCAGAATTTTTTCCGCCATTTGCCTGAACAAACGCACGAAACGGGGCCGTTGCGGATCATTCATGGGCAGATATTGCAGCGTGCGCACCAAGCCGGCCAGCACCCAGCCGTTGCCCCGGCTCCAGAAAACCTTTTCGCCATTCGGCTCGCGTTTATCAAAATACGTGCTGTCCCGGAAAAATAGATTTTCCTTTTTATCGTAGAGATACCCCGTGGTACGCCACCAGTTTTTCACCGCAAAATCAAGGTAGCCCTGGTTGCCTGTGGCCGCATAGAGCCGCACCCAGGCCGGCGGCGCCATGAAAAGCGAATCGCACCATGACCACCCTTGTTGCCCATGGCCCGACTGGGAAAAATTCAGGGTGGTGGTCGGTGGATTGGCCAGAATGTAATCAAATTTTTTCCGCAAAGGTGCGATCATCTTCGGGTCGCGATAGAGGAAATAGAGTTCGGCATACGTCTGACCCACGCATTGATCATCTGCCATATATTGCCGCGGGCCGGCTTCCCAATGATTGCTCCGGGCCATCGTGAGCATGGCATGGCGGTATTTGGGATCGCCGGAAATGCCGGCAAGGGCCATGAACCCGGCGTCGCAACTGCCGTCCACCCAGTCCGTTGTCGAACGGGGATTCTCATTCCAATGCGCCAATTGCCAGTCCGCAACCCGTTGCATGGCGTAAAGCACCGGCAATGGCTTGACCGATGAAGAAAGGGCGGTGGTTAGCGTATCGAAAACCGCGCCGGCTGGGACATTCGGCGAACCGGGCGGCGGAGCCGTGCCGAACGTGACAGGGGTCGGCTGCGCGGCGAGCGTGAAGGCGGCGCCCAGAACCAAAATCACCGCAAGAAAACAATTTCCAATGGAGGATTTCATGGCTAAAAATTGCGATGAAAAAACCGTTGAATCAATGGAAAACTGGCGCGGAAGCCGTCCCAAAACTTTACTTCCGCGGGATTGTGATTCATTTTGAGAACGCATGAGACGATCTGTTGTTGTTTGGATTCTGGCCGGTCTTCTTGCAGCGGTTTCGGGAACTGCCGCCGACCTGGCCAAATCATCGGTTTTTGAGTCGAGCGTAGCCTATTTGCGCGTCTCGAACGTGGGCCGGAAACTGCCCGGCGAAATTCAAGCGGCGGAAAAGAAACTGACCGCCAAAAATGGTCTGGCCGGAACCATTTTGGATTTGCGCTTCGCCGCCGGCACGGACGACGTGTCCGCGCGCGACGCGGCGGCATTCCTCGAACACGAAGCCTCGCCCGTGGCAATTTTGATCAATTCCCGAACGCGCGACGCCGCCGTCATTCTCGCCGAGGACCTACGGGCGAGCCGGGCGGGGCTGACTTTTGGCGGCGCCGCGGCTGGATTGCAGCCCGACGTAGCGGTAGCGGTGGACTTAAACCGCGAAAAGGCCTTCATGGCCCATCCTTATGGAACCTTTTCCACAAACCAAATTGCGGATGGCGGCACGAACGATTTTTTACCGTTCGTTGACCATACGACCGAGGCGGATTTGGTCCGCGCCAGAGTCAAGGATGACGCGGCCGATGATTCCCTGGGGCCGGAACGTCCAGTCAAGCCATTTATTCGCGACCCCGTCCTCGCGCGCGGCGTGGATTTCGTCAAGGGCCTGGCCGCGTTGAATCCGTCTGCGCCCAAGTCCTGAATTGTTCCATGGTTGCCGGTGGCGGGCGGCAGATTGCCGGGACGCCTTTCGGGTTGACGGCCACGGATAAAGCACCCACTTTGAACATTTCGCGCGCGATGAAGACGATTCTATTTGTTTGCACCGGCAACGTGTGCCGCAGCCCGATGGCCGAAGGCCTGTTCCGGCGGGCCGTGCATGGCCGGGGCGAGTTCCGCGTGCTTTCCGCCGGCGTGGGCGCCGCGGATGGCCAGCCGCCCACGCCCCATTCCGTCGCCGCCATGCGCGAGTTGGGCTTTGACATTTCCACTCAGCGCAGCCGCGCCCTGACCGCCGAACTCGTCCGCGAAGCGGACTACATTTTTGGCATGACCCATGCGCACGTGGATACCATCGGACTCCTCTATCCTCTCGCCGCCGAAAAGACTTTCTTGCTGCGCGAATTTGACGACACCCTCGAACCTTTTGAAAAGGACATCAGCGATCCGATTGGCGGCCCTTACGACGTTTACGTCAATTGCCGTGACCAGATTGAACAAGGCATCGCCTCACTCCTGAAATTTATGGAACAACACGAAATTCTCTCGGCGCCTCAAGGCGCCAGAACGCCTTCCGTCACCCAATTTGCCGTCGGCGCCGACCATGGCGGCTTTGAGATGAAGGAGGTGCTCAAAAAACATCTCCAGTCGCGCGGCATTGCCGTCGTGGACTTCGGCGCCAAAACGCGCGATCCTGGCGACGATTACCCCGATTTTTCATTGCCGGTAGCCGAGGCCGTTGCCAATGGCAGCGCCGCGCTGGGCCTTCTGGTCTGCACCAGCGGCGTGGGCGTCTATATTTCGGCCAATAAGGTGGCCGGTGTGCGGGCCGGCCTGGCCGGCGACGCCAAATCCGCCGAGTTGATGCGCCGGCACAACGATGTAAACGTGCTATGCCTCAGCGGCGACAAAACCACCATCGAACAGGCGAGGGAAATTCTCGACGCCTTTGTTGGCGCCGCCTTCGAAGGCGGGCGTCACCGCCGCCGCGTGGAAAAAATGGACGTTCGCTTCGCGGCCGCGCCCTTGCGCCTGCGCAACGTGGATTCGGCCGTTGCCGAAGCCATCGAACACGAGCGCCTGCGCCAGCAGGAAAACATCGAATTGATCGCCAGCGAAAATTTCGTCAGCCCCGCCGTTCTCGAAGCCCAAGGCTCCGTTCTTACCAACAAATATGCGGAAGGCTATCCCCGACGCCGGTGGTATGGCGGCTGCCAAAACGTTGATGTCGTTGAACAGCTCGCCATTGACCGTGCCCGGAGGATTTTCGGCGCCGAGCACGCCAACGTGCAGCCCCATTCCGGCAGTCAGGCGAACATGGCCGTCTATTTCGCCATGCTCAAGCCCGGCGACAAAATGCTCACCATGGATCTCAGTCACGGTGGTCATCTTACCCACGGCAACAAGGTCAATTTTTCCGGCCGCTTTTTTGAAATCATCCACTACGGCGTCCGGAAGGACACCGAACGCATTGATTACGACCAACTCGCCCGTCTGGTCCGCGAACACAAACCCCGTATGATTACCGTGGGCGCCAGCGCCTACCCGCGCGTCATTGACTTCAAGCGCATGGGCGAAATCGCAAGGGAAGCCGGCGCTCTGCTCCTTGCGGACATTGCCCATATCGCCGGCCTGGTCGCCGCCGGCCTCCATCCCAGCCCCATGCAGCACGCCGATTTCGTCACCACCACCACCCATAAAACCCTCCGCGGTCCCCGCGGCGGATTGATCCTCTGCCGTGAAAAATTTGCCAAAGAAATTGATTCCCAGGTTTTTCCCGGCATCCAGGGGGGACCTTTGGAGCACGTTATCGCCGCCAAGGCGGTCTGTTTTCACGAAGCCCTCCAACCGGCCTTCAAGTCTTATCAGGAGCAGATCGTCAAAAACGCCAGGGCGTTGGCCGAGGGCATGAAACGCAATGGTTACCGCCTCGTCAGTGATGGCACCGACAACCATTTGATGCTCGTTGACGTCGGCGCGCGGGACATCACCGGCAAGGACTGCCAGATCGCCCTGGACGAAGCCGGCATCACCGTCAATAAAAACACCATTCCCTTCGAAACCCGGTCGCCGTTCCTGGCCAGCGGTATCCGCCTGGGCACGCCCGCCGTCACCACGCGCGGTATGAAGGAAACGGAAATGGCCGCCATCGCCGACATGATTTCCGAAGTCCTGCTCGACATTAAAAATACCGAAGCCGCCCGCAACGTGCGCGAGCGCGTCCGTGAATTGACCCGAATATTTCCCCTCCCTTACTGATCCGCCGCGCCGGGGCCGCGGCGACATATCCCGGCCGGGAATTCCGCCGATACGTCCATTTGGACGTATTTTCAACGAGCGCGGACTGTGTCAGGATAGAAAAATCCATCTGATGCAACACGGCCCATGGCAAGGACGTTTTTTGCAATCCGGATTTATCAAAAACAACGAAAGCAAGGAAAATTATGCAACGCGTCACGTCGGCAATCGCAGGAATCGCTGTCTCCTTTCTCTTCACGATGAACAACAGCGTCTTTGCCCAAGCCGCCTGGGTCCATTTGGATTCCAACAACAACCTGGTCTATTCGAATGACGACCTGGGAAATCACATTCCGGATTTTTCCTACGCCGGGTATGAAAGCGGCGGCGTGGCGTTGCCGACAAATGTCGTGGTGCAGCAGACGGTCAGTCCCAGCGGCGGCGATGACACCACTAATATCCAAAACGCGATCAACGCCGTTGAGGCGTTGCCGCCCGATGGCAATGGAGTTCGCGGAGCTGTGTTGCTGGATGCGGGGACGTACGAACTGGGGGGCACGCTCAACATCAATACCGACGGTGTCGTTTTGGAAGGCGTCGGCACGAATTCCCTTCTGCATTTTACGGGCAACTCGCGGTTGTGCATTTCGGTTCTCGGCTCCGGCAGCCGTTCCGGAGTCAGCGGTGCGTATTCGATCATTGATAACTATGTTCCGCTCGGGGCCACCAGCTTTCACATCAGCGGCCCGCCGCCGATTGTGTGGGGGGCGAATACAACCATCGCGGCGGACTCGGATATTTTTACGAACGGCACTTTGCTTTACGCCTACAACTGGTCCGGCAGTGATCAAACGGTCAACGGAATTACCTTTACCGGCACTACTTCCGCCAATCCCGGCGACGTCGCCATTACCGGCATCGGCAGCTACTATAGCGGCTTCACTTCCACCCTGCCACCCTTCAGTTCCCTCTCGACGTCCTATCAGGCTCTCATTTCCGGCGGCGAATACAACAGCGGCACGGCGACGGCCACGCTCACTATGAACGGGCTGACCGCGGGGCGCGTTTACGCCGTCCAATTCTGGGTGTCCGACCCGCGCGGCGGCGGGACCATTGGCCGCACCGAGACCGTGTTTGGCACTAATGAAGTGGTGCTGGCTTACAACGTGCCTGCCGCGACGGGCGGCGTGGGCCAGTATTCCATCGGCGTGTTTACCGCCACCGGCTCCAGCCAGTCGTTCTCCTTCGTCGGTTCGGCCTCCACCCAAATCAATGCCCTGCTCGTTTCCGACGTCACCGCCACCGGCTACCAACCCGTCAATCCACCCGCCCCATCGCCGGCCTTCAACGTGGGCGATACCATCGTCATCCAGCGCCCCGTCACCCAGCCCTGGATTGACGCCATCGGTATGAGCAATTATTGGAGTCCCAATGCCGGCCTGCAATTCGAACGGACCGTCACCGCCGTCAACGGCAACCAAATCGGCATTGATATTCCCTTGTGCAATCCCATCGAGCAGGAGTGGTGTACCGGCTTGGTGTACCAATACACGTTTCCCGGCCGCATCAGCCAGGTCGGCTTGCAGAACTTTGAAATCTCGGCCGATTTTGACGATTACGCCTCCAACCTCGGAGCCGGACGCGCCGTCCAATTCGACAAATGCGAGAACTGCTGGGCCGGCGGAATTTTGATCAACCATTTCTACAATGGCTTCAACCTGGGCAACAACGCCAAGTGGATCACCGTTGAGGACTCCGAATATGTCAATAACACCGGCACCAACGCCGGCCCCGACGCGTTTGCATCGGCGGGCGAAATGGGATTTTTCCTGCGATGCGGCAGCACCAACAGCACGCTGTATCACGTTGGAGGCACGCAGGCGGCTTCGCCCGGGCCGAATGTTTTCCTGGATATTTATTCACTGGGTCAAGCCTATGATTGCGGGGCGCACCAACGCTGGGCCGCCGGCCTTCTTTACGACCGGACAACCGTCGCTTCAAGCAACGGCGGCAACACCGGCATCAAATTCCAAAACCGCGGCGGCGCCGGCAGCGGCCAGGGCTACGCCTGCGGTTACAGCGTCATGTGGAATTGCAATTCTCTTGGCATCATCAACGAAATTCCTCAAGTCGCCAATCATTACAATTGGGTCATCGGTGGTGGCGGAACGGCAACTCACTACAGCGACGATGCGATTTACGACGATTTCGGCACAACCGTCACGCCAGCCAGCCTTTACCTGCGCCAATTGAACAACCGCCTGGGGCCGTCTGCGGTGGAAAACATCGGCTATGCCGCCTTTGGCATCAGTGCCAGCCCGGGTTCGCAGTCAGTAGCTGTTGGCTACGGTGTGGATTATACAGTCACCGTAAGGGATGATCTCAACTTGAATAACGCTGTTTCGCTCAGCGTCAGCGGCCTGCCGTCAGGAGCTTCCGCCAGTTTCAGTCCGGCATCCATCACCAGCGCGGGAACCTCTACGCTTACCGTCAATACCGCCGCCAACACTCCAACGGGCACCTACACCCTGACCATCACCGGATCCGATGGCAGTGTTTCGCATTCCACGACCGTCAGCTTGGTGGTAAGCAGCTCGGCCACGCCGGATTTTTCGATTTCCGCGACGCCGCCATCGCAAACCGTTGCCGCCGGCAACGGCACCAATTACGCGGTGAACATCGGCAGCATCAACGGCTTCAGCGGCAGCGTTTCTTTGAGCGTGAGCGGGCTGCCTTCGGGGGCCAGCGCCAGCTTCAATCCGACTTCCGTCAGCGGTTCGGGCAATTCGACGCTAACGGTCAACACGAGTAGCAGCACGACGGCCGGCACATATACCCTGACCATTACGGGAATGAGTGGCAGTTTGATGCATTCGACCACTGTGAGCCTGACGGTCAATGCCTCGACGCCTTTGCCCCCCAGTTTGACGGACAGCGACATCGGCAGCCCCACCATTGCCGGCAGTGCCGCTTATACCAATGGCACCTTCACCGTTTCCGGCAGCGGCGCGGACATCTGGGGCACCTCCGATCAATTTAATTACGACTATGAATCAATCAGTGGCGATTCGACCGTCATCGCCCGGGTCGTTTCCGAAAACGGCACGGCTTCCTACGCCAAGGCTGGCGTCATGATCCGCGAAAGCACCGCCGCTGATGCCGTGGAAGCCTCCATCCTGATCACTCCCACCAACGGGGTGGCGATGCAAATTCGGCCCACGACGGGCGCCAGTTCGGTCAATATAAAGGGTTGGATTCGAGGGATATTGCCTCCGCAGTGGGTGGAAATCGTCCGTTCGGGCAGCACGTTTACCGGCTACTATTCCGCCGATGGCTCAACTTGGTCTCAAATCGCGAGCACAAACCTGACGATGGCCACCAGTGCCACGGCGGGCTTGGCCGTCACTTCCCATGATACTTCCTCGCTTAACACCACCACGTTCGATAATGTCAGCATCACCGGCGCGCAAGCCCAGCCTCCCGCCGCGCCCACCGGTTTGATGGCCACGGCAGGCAACGCCCAAGTGGCCCTGAGCTGGACGGCTTCAACCGGCGCAACCAGCTACAATGTCAAGCGCGCCACGGTCAGCGGCGGGCCATATACGACCATTGCGAGCGGAGTCACGAGCACCAGCTACACGGACACCAGCGTGACCAACGGCACCGCGTATTATTATGTGGTCTCCGCCGTCAATTCAGCCGGGGAAAGCCCCAATTCGGGCGAAGTGAGCGCCACGCCGCAGGCGCAGGTGCCGTCCGCGCCAACCGGTCTGACCGCCACGGCAGGCAACGCCCAAGTGGCCCTGAGCTGGACGGTTTCAACCGGCGCAACCAGCTACAACGTCAAGCGCGCCACGGTCAGCGGCGGGCCATATACGACCATTGCGAGCGGAGTGACGAGCACCGCCTACACCGACACCAGCGTCGTCAATGGCACGACGTATTATTATGTGGTCTCCGCGGTCAATTCAGCCGGGGAAAGCCCCAATTCAAGCGAAGTGAGCGCCACGCCGCAGGCGGCGACGGCTCCGGCTGCGCCGACGAATCTGACGGCCAGCGCGTTCAAACACGGGGGCAAGATCAAGCTGTCCTGGACGCAATCGAGCAGTCCGAACATTGTGTTGGACAAGGTGTATCGCGCGACGGTCAGCGGCGGGCCGTACACGCTGGTGACGACGTTGTCGGCGACGACGAGCTACACGGACAGCGGGTTGAGCAGCGGCACGACATATTATTACGTGGTGACGGCCGTCAACAGCGGCAACCTGGAAAGCCCCTATTCCAACGAAGCCTCGGCTACGGCGAAGTAATGCCAGGCTGAATTCCGGCGCGGCGCGCAACCGTTTGTTGCGCGCCGCTGCCTTTTCGTCGTCCTTCCAAGCAACGGTCTTGTGGCAAGGTCCGTCGAATAAATCACACATCAAGCGCAACGCGCGGCCGGCGAAAGCCTGTCACGCGTTTTTTTGGAAACAGCGTGATGGCGTTGAATTTTACATCCTACCTGTCGCAGTAACGGCTTGGGCTGGAACGGCATCAGCTTGGTTTTGCAGTAACAGCGCCGCCAGCCGTGTCATCCAAAAGGCCGATGGCAGATTTTCTTTTATTGTGTTATGATAACAGGTTCCTCATTGTTTGTAATGGGTAAAAAGTGCTTTGAAGGAACTGGCCATGAAGCGATCTAGGTGAACAACCGACACTGGCTGGCAGGCACAGCCTCTGAACCGCTAAAAGGCCGTCGGATGGCCAGATCGAACCAAAATGCCTGA
>JAGWNY010000084.1 GCA_028872915.1 Verrucomicrobiota bacterium | reverse complement strand
TTGGATTCCGAATCGTAATTTTCCAGCGAGAATAAAAGCGGCAAATCGGGGTCGCCACGCAAGGCGAGCGCGTTCGCGCGATCCGACACCGGACCGAAACGCGCGACAAATCGGTCGTAGGTCTGGTTGAGTTGCTGGCGCGCCAGTTGAATGTCGTCTTCAGCGGCATCTTCCAGTTGCGTCCGCAGACATTGCCGCACCGCGTCGCGCACTTTAATCAATCCGCGAATGCGAAGCCGCGTTTGCACGGGCAAATGCGGCAAAGGAACCAGCTTGTCCCCTTCGCGGATGGCAATTTCATCATCGTGAAGGGCATAGGCGTTGGGTTTGACGTGGCCGGGCGCGGGAATGACCTGTTCCGCGGCGTTGACATCCGGCGAACGGGCGAGCGGTTCGTAAATTCTGGCAGGCAGCTTTTTGACGGCCTCGGCCAATGCCTCCTTGATGTCCCTGCCATTGCTCACCAGCGTCGGTTCGTTGCGCGAATACATCCGCCCCTTTAGCTGCATTTCGCCCAGCATCATGTGCTGGTTGTTGAAAAAATACTCGTTAATGGGAATGACTTCGCCGTTGGTGCTGGTGTGGGGAACGACTTTTTCCCATTTCTCGCCTTTGGCCGTTTCCCGCAGCCGCAGTTTTTTGAGAATGATAATGTCGGTGGTGACTTCGGTGTTGGCGTTGCGCTTGAACGCCGTGTTCGGCAGCCGGATTGCGCCGATCAAATCGGCGCGCTCGGCCAGATGTTTTCGGAGCGTGCTGTCCGTTTTATCCATCGTGCCGCGCGACGTGATGAACATGACGAGCCCGCCCGGACGGACTTTTTCAAGTCCTCTGGCAAAAAAATAATCGTGAATCAAAAATCCCTGCCGGTTGAATTTCGGATCAAACGGTTTGTAATCGCCAAAAGGGATGTTGGAAACCGCCACGTCGTAAAATTCATCCGCGATGTTCGCCTTTTCAAACGGTTCGTTGCGAATGTCGGCATCGGGATAAAGGGCTTTGGCAATCTGCGCCGTCAGCGGATCAATCTCAACGCCGGTGATGACGGACTGTGATTGAATGGCTTCGGCCATGAAACCGATGAAATGCCCGATGCCACATGCCGGTTCCAATATGCGCCCACCTTTGAATCCGAGCCGCTCCAGCGCGGCATACATGGCCTGAATGACTTCGCCGGAAGTGTAATGGGCGTTAAGCGTTGAGGCGCGGGCGGCGCGAAACTCCTCTTTGGAAAGCAACGAGGCCAGTTCTTTGCTTTCGGCCTGCCAGTCCGTGGCCGGATTGAAAATCTGCGGCAAGCCGCCCCAGCCGACATAGCGCACCAGCGCGGATTTTTCCTCGCGGGTGGCCGGGCGATTTTCGGCCTGAAGTTTGCGAACCAACTTTATCGCCGCAAGATTGGCGCGGCATTTTTCCTTCGGCGAGCCTGCGCCTACGCCGTCGGCGGGGGCAATCCGGTAATTGTTTTGATTGCGGACTACTCGTTCTGGCTGGCTTCTTCCTCCGGCAACAGAATGTATTCCTCCCGCACCATTTCCCAAGCCCGGTCGTGCGCCTGCTGCGCCGTCAAACCTTGCTTCATAAATTTCATGGTCAGGTCGTGCATTTCGCTCGCCGTTTTTTCCTCCGCCTCCAGAAGCATCTCCTGAAGCACGCCTTTGGCTTCCATTTCGGCCACCATGTTCGGGCGAAACTCGCGCCAGTGTTTCTCCGCCATCCTGCCGTATTGCGTCAGTGTGATTGGTGTCGTTGCTGTCATAACGATTTTGGTTGAATGAAAACAGGTTTAACTGCCCGCCGTCATCATTTTGGTTCGGTCGCTTCGCCATACAAATAAACCAGTTTTTGGAAAAAAGCTAGTGGCTGCGCCGCTTCTTTTCCTTGAAGTCAATCCGCCTTCCGGCGGTTCGCGTCGGGCGCAGGCTGGCCGGTCGCCATGCCATCAGTCGGTTGGATTTTATTTTTGACCGAAGGGTTCGCTGCGAAAAAGTCGTCGGGAAAAAATCGGTGATGTTCACGTCTAACGCCTTTGCCAGAAAAATCAAATCGCAATCGGTGATGCGCTTTCGCGTGATTTCCATTTGTGCCAGTCCGTTGCGGCTCACCTTCCAGCCCAGCCAGCAAAGTTTAAGGGACAACTCGCGCTGGCTCATGCGCCGCCACTTCCGCAACAGTTGCAGTTGCGGGCCGACAATGTTTAGTTTTTTGGGATTGGTCATGTTATATTTTCAACGGATGCGGTCGCGGTTCATTTCAAGCGACGGCATCGAAAATCATTGCTGCCTGAACGCATCGAGGCAAAGTCTCGCGGCTTTTGCGAGCGGGTGACACCGTTCGCAGCGGACGGATCGTCACCGAGCGATGCAATGGGCGCGAGTCTTTGACCGGCGCAATTCGTTATCTGACTCTCATTCCACCGCTGTTACTTTGGCTGTGGTCGTGGCGTGGCGCTGTATCCTGTCCACTGCCCTCCTGCTGCCGATAGCTTTTGGCTTTTTCCCGCCGTTCGTATTTATCAATTTCATTCAAGATGAGTTTGCGGACGGCGCGTTCATGCGGCATCTCGTTGAAAAACTTGAACTGGTCGGGATTCCGCTTGATCCATTCGTCAATCTTTTCATTGGTGCGCGGATTTTCACGGTATTGCACCGGCGCACTGGTTGCGGGTGCAGGTGTTGGCGTGGCGGCAGTTTCTGCGGCGGGCGCTTTGGATTTGGTATTTGATTTGGCCATACGTTTCGTGGTTGTTGGTTTTTACCAGTCATTTGTCCCCTTCACCGAAGGAGTGACTGGCGCGGTAAATTGAGATTGGGTTTGCTCTTTGCGAAATTCATCTTCAAGAATGTCCAGCCGCTTTTCGGTGGCCATTGCTTCCACCTTCAGTTCGGCGTTTTCCTGGGCAACCTGCTCGGTGGCGGGCAGGACTTTTGAAAGTTGATTGAGTGCCTGGTTCATTCGCTGGCCTTGCACAAGCAAGGCCATTGTCGCGGCCTTCTGCCGGTCCACTTCCGCGACAATTTCCGGCGTTATGGGACTGTCCTTGTGCGCCGTGTCAATGATGCCGACCACCGGCCCGCCCGGAATGTTTGCAGGTCCGTTGGGATGCAAATTCCATTTGGCGGTCGTTTCCACGCGATAAATCGTGTGCGCCTCGTGCATCACGAGACTGTCATTCGGATCAATGTAGCGGCCAATGGAATACGCTTTAAGATTTTCGCCGTAGCGCACCGATTCTATGTCGTCGGTCGGCAGGATCGTTCCCGTCACGGCAGGCGGCATCTGCACGACCACGGGTTTTCGGCTGGCACAGGCCGGCAGCAAAATCAAGGGGATGAAAAAAAAGATTCGTTTCATGGCATGGCTCGGTTGGGATACATGGCCGCGTTGGGCGGAAAATAATTTTGCAACGACGGGGCGGCGGGCTGATTGGTTTCGGCGAATTCATTCGGAGTGAATCGAGTGCCGCCGATGGCGGCATCCGATTCGTCTATCGTCTGCGTGACGTAGAGATAAAATTGTTTGCCCGCCGGAACGCGGACGTAAAAACCATCGCGTTCTATGGAATCCAAAATCTGCTGCGCGTAGGCTTGCAAGACGGCCTGCGCGCCGGTCAGCGGCGCGTTCTGCAACGTCGGGGTGATTTGATTGCCGTAAATGGTGGGCTGCGTTTGGGTGAACGCGCTGGCCGCGCCGCTCAAAAAGGTCGCCGCGAACAATTTGATTTCGGCCATGTCATCGCTTTTGAGAATCTGTCCGCGCAGGCCCGCGCTGCCGTCCGTGATGCTCCAGCCGTCTCCGTTGGGGTCGGCTTCCCGGTCGAGCGCAATGCCCGACAGCCGCAATTCCCTTCCATCCTGCCAGACCAGCGTCCAGCTTCCACTGCTGGCAATGCGCTCGCGGCTGCGGTCGGTCTGCGCCTTGCCATGAACCTCCGTGCCGGCAGGAATAATCAACCGCCCATCGTGATAAATGTCCTCCGTCACCAAACCGATGATGGGTGTCTGGATGCTGGATGAATCCACCGTGACAATCAGTTCGCACGGTATCAACCGGCCATACGGCGCATAATCTTTGCTCAACGGCTTTGGTTCCGCCTGCGGTGGTTCGGCAAACAAACTAATAGGCAACACTTCCGGTTTGGGCGGAACACGATTGGATCGGCTCGGAGCTTCGTGCGGTGAAGCTGTGGCCGCCGTGACCGTGGCCGCGCCCGCCGATGGCGGCAGATTCGGCATTGGCGAATAGTTCGTGTTTTGAAAAGTTTGCACTGTTTGCTTGCTGGCGGCGGCGGCGGCGGCTTTGGTGGAATAGACCAAAGGATGCGGCTTGGTCGCGCCGGGCAAAAACCGTTTGCAGGCGAAGAAAAGCACCGCCAGCACGAAGCAGAACACAAGAAATGCTCCGGTCGGCGTTTTGAAAAAATTGATGACGCTACGGGGATTCATCGTCGTTGGTTTCCGGGTTGGGTTCGGTGGATTGAACCGGCGCGGGAGCTGCCGGCGCAGCCGGTTCGAGCGTGTGCGCGTCGAGGATGACGTAAAAATCATTTTTGATGGAAATGTCATTGCGCCCGCCATCGGGCGTGCCGGTGACGGCAAAATAAGCCGGGGCTTCCGCATGGGGCGGCACGCTGCCGCTCGCATCGCTGATGGACTGCGGATAGGTGCGTTCGCCGACACGCAGCGAAAATCCGTTCGGCGCATAGACCAGTTCCTTGTCGGTCTTGTTGGTGATGCCGACGCGGAACACGAGCGTGTCTTCGGGATTAAATCGAAAGGCTTCTTCGATTTTCACCGCGTAGTTGGTGCAATCCACCACGCGCGGCTCGCGTTCGTAATTGCGATAATCCACGTCCGCGACGGCTTCAGGGTGGTATGCCCGCAACAGTGGATAGGCTTTGGCCTTGTCCAGGAGCGCAAGCAGGCGCGTCGGCGTCACCGGCGCGGCCTGCGCCAGCGCGGGATTTTCCGGCGGGATTTGGAAAGTGACAGATAACAAAGGGTCGTCGCTTTCCACCAGTTCAAGGACATACGTTTGCTTGTTCCACCGGATATTTATGTTCGTCACCGCCTTTTTGACTTCGGCGCGAACGGAAAAAAAGGATGTGCCCGGCTTGTAGGCGATGAGAAAGGCGGCGGGTTTCTGCGGATCTATGCTGGCCTGTGCCGCGTCAATCGCCGAAAGCGGGCCGGGAAAACTGATGGTGGTGACGCGATTGGTCGAAACCGGAATGACATAAACCGTCTGCTCGTCCAGAATAAAATTCTGAATCGCCTTGTCCTTTGCGCCCGCGATGAAGCAAACACCCATCAATAAGCTAATTGCCAGTCGTTTCATATTTGAAGTCATTTACGGCCGTGGGAAATCTGCCGTTCAAAACCATGTTGGGATTGCGTTGCAATTTCAGAAGTAACTTGAACGGGATGGCTTCCGTGAACGGCCTGCCTTCAAAAAAGCCGTCACGGATAAGCTGGCCGTTCACCTGGGTGAGCACGAAATCCTCGCGCGTGTTGAGAACAGTGATGCCGCTGATTTCCGCCTTTTGATGCAACTGCTTGGATTTGAATTCCGGTTCCTCGGCGGCTTGGTAGGCCAGCGCCTTTTGATACGCCTGTTTCAAAAACATCTGCTTCAACAAATCCTCGTTGTCGAACCCGTTGGGATTGCGCTCCAAAAAGGCCGCGGTTGCCAGCGTGCTTTGTTCAATGTGAAGCTCCTTCGCGTCCTCAAATTTCAGCAACGGCGAGACGTAAAAAGTATTGGCGGGGTCAATGACAATGACGCGCTCGCGTTGCTTGAAACTTTGAACGAGGAAATAGCGATCAACCGCCGCGCCGACCAGCACGAGCATGGCGAAGCCAAACCAGAACCAGACCAGTCGGTCTTTCTGGACAAAAATCCGCGTCGGGTCAAAGCGCGGCCTGGCCTCCGCAACTTTGGCCTGGCCGTTCCCCGCAACGGGCGTTTCGCGCAATTCAGTGGGTCTGGTTTCCATTGGTGGGCTGCGTCCAAATTGGCGGATTGGTATTCAGCTTGAAGGTCTTGGAATAATTGCTGATGGCGGTCGGCAACTGGCTTTCGGGCGGCGCGGGTTTCAACTGATGCTGGCGCGATTGAATCACCAGCACGGTGACGCTGCCGCCGACCATCGCAATCACGGCGATTGACAGTAGGATTTTCAGTTTCATTGGCTGTCCGTGGGAAACAGCGGCGGCTGTGTGTTGAGTTGAAAATTCGTCCGGTAGTTGTCGAACGCTTCGACGGCCTCGGCCTTCTGCTCCTCCTGCGCGGCGGTGGCCTGTTTCTGCTCGTCATTCCGATTCTCAATGTCTTGCTCAACGCTCACGTCAACGGCTTGGTCAATTTCCTTGTCCGTCGCCGCCAGCGCCGCGTTCTGGCCGATTAAAACGCCGGTGAGCTTCTGAACCTCGGATGCGGTCGTCGCCGATTGCAAGGCTTCCGTCGTCTGGGCGATGGCATCCTTCAATGCCTGCCGTCGTTGCATCACGTTGGCGGTGACGTTGGTGTAATTGGCGGTCGCGTTGTTAATCGCCTCGTTGGGCTTGTAATCATCCGCGTTGCGCTGGACTTGATTGCCCGATGGCGTGGTGAACGTCGCGCCAATCTGATGATAAAGGCCGTTGGCGTCGTAGGTCAGGGCGGCCACGCCATCGGAAGTTTTTTCGACGGCGGAGATGGTTTGGCCAAGCGGCGTCTGCGTCAAATCCGAGGTCAACGCGGAAACGCCGGTGACGTTGAGAATCTGCGACGGGTCGCCGAATTCCTTGTTGTATTGCTGCAACTGCTGGAGCTGGTCGCCAAGCTGGGTAATCTGCTGGACCTGGTTGTCCACCATGTCAACGTATTCGGCGATGTTCTCGGCTTCGCTGACAATCTGTTCGATGTTCACCGTCGGGTCATAAACGATCCACTGTGCGCGGGCGGAGAACACCAGCGACAGGGTGACGGCGGTTAATGCGATTAGCTTTTTCATGTTTGTTGTCCTTTCATTTTGGTTTGTTTGAACGGCTAGTTTTCAATTCGTAAATACTTGGTGGTCGGATTCAAAATCACTCCGTCAATGGTCTGTTCAGGAACGGGAATGGCATAGAGGCTGATATTTTCCGGCACGGAATTTTGCTGCTGTTGCTGGTGAACCAGAATCCAATACTGCTGTTTCACCGCGTCGCTCCGGCCTTTTTCGTAGCCGGTGGTATAGGCGTTTTGTTCGGCCTTGCCCGCGAGATAAAAACCGCCCTCGCTCAATAAAACACCGCCTGCCGCTCCTGCGGCAGTAATCCCTGGGTTGCCATGTGAAAGCTGATTGGCGATGACACCGCCGCCTGCACCTGCGGCCATGTCGGTGACGGGGCGGACCGCCGCGCAGCCGGTCACGAGCAATGCTAAAATTGAGATGAGGTAATACGATTTCATACGGCTTCCGCGAGTTGTGGTTTGCGTGAGAAGGCTAAAATTCCCTCGGTGACATTCTTCGCGCCGCGCAATTCCTTGGCGCGTTTCTCAAAATGTTCCCCGCTCGAACTGGAGCAATAGAGCATTTCCGGCGACGTGTAGTTGAAGGCCGTGCCGCAAATCGGACGGTTGGAATCAACGTGCAGATAAGTGAACGCGGAGTATTTCGCCCCGGCCTGATGATCGGGCAGCGTGTAGTTCATTATCGTGTGCTTGGTGATTTCAGGAATGGCGATGTCCCGCGCGATGTCGTCCAGGTCGCTGCGGTCGTTTTGGCGCATGAGGAAAAACTGGCGGCTGTTGCCAAAGACGGCGGAACGAATGCGCGATTGTTTGAACCGGGCATACTGCTGGACGATGCTGATGTTCCACGCATTGAATTTTCGCAACTGCGCGTAACTTTCCTTCACAATTTCCTCGCCGCCCGGCACGTCCAGAAAACGGGCAACTTCCTCATAGACGTTCCGCTTTCGCAACGCGCGCGGCAGGGTG
>JAGWNY010000083.1 GCA_028872915.1 Verrucomicrobiota bacterium | reverse complement strand
TAGAAATGCTCAAGTTGGCATTCAAGCCGACTCCTCCACCCCATTGCCACTGTGCAGGAGGCGAAACATAAGTTCCAAAAATGTCTACTTGGGGGGTAAGATCGAGTTCCGTCCCAGCGATCGGCAATGTCGGAAGTTGGCTGCTAACTTGCAATATGAATTTCACTTCATTATCCTGTAAAGTTGCACTCAATGATGGATTATATTCCAATCCAAGTGGATTGTCACCGAAAAATGGAATGTTCGAATTGACGCTTACTCCAGGCGGCAGAAAGTCATTTAAGAACTGGAAGTTCGCTCCAAGCGTTGATTGATAAGAATAATGATTTGCCTCTAAAACAATTTGAAAAGGTAGAATAATGGGGAGCGACAAAACTACAACGGGTGCGACTACGGCGACAGAGGAAGTTCCGTTGCTACTGACGGCCTGCACTTGTAGTTTTCCACCCGGCCAGAATGCAGTTCCCACGTCAATCGTTTGCGATACTGTATTGCCTCCGTTGGCATTCACGGGATAGGTTCCGGTTGGCGTGATAAAGTTCACGGTGCCCGGCGAATTAGTGCCCCAATTGACAGTCGCGGTGAAAGTGACCGGGAAGGCCACTCCATCAAGAAAATAGAGCGTTTCGCCATTGGGCGAGTATTGGGTCGTCACACTTGTGACAACGGGAAGTCCGTCAGACGGGGTTGAGCTGATTGGAGAAAGCGTAAAATTTTGCTCAGTCGCACTCGAGGCCGGAACTACCAAGGATGTGGTTAGAGTCGTGTAAGCCGACGCCGTAACTATGACGGGGTAATTGTCGGCTGACAAACCCGTGATCGAAAAGGTGCCATCGCTGGCGCTGGTCGTCGAAGCAGAGCCAATTTGCACGGAAGCTCCGACTATGGGCTGACCTGAAGAACTGAGGATTTTTCCACTGATCTGAGACGCTGGCGATTGAGGCGTTATTGGCAACGGAATTGGCGGGTAAGTTGATCTGACTGCGAACGGATAGTCGGAGAAAATTAAGACGCCGAGTAAATCAGCTTCATGGTTTGGTGTGGCGTAAACGAAACCATCGGCGCTTGTCCCTTGAATCGTGTAACTTCCTGCCGGGAGGTATTGGTGGGCTATGATTAGAAAATCCGCCCCAGTATCAATTCCCGGCGTTTGCACTGGCACATCGATGGTTGGATTACTTAATCCCGACAGCGTCAGGATTTTCTGCGAACTCGCCAGTCCTATTACTACCACCATCGCGGGGGCAGACAGGGTGAATTGTACTGAGGCTTCCAGGTTTGGGCCTGGGCCCGGGTTAACGCCGTAAAACCCCTGCGCGTAATTAAAGCAAGATACACCAAAGCCGCCGATTATATGATCTGGGTTGCTCGTTGAAAAACTATTCGTGTTGCTTGTGGTTGCCGCCAGTTCTGCCGACACAACTCCATTCCCATCCTCAAGTTGAACAGTCTGCCCGTTTGCGAATGCATCTGACTGGTCAGCACCCCCCGTCGCCACACCATAGACATATAGTTCACTCCCTGACGGAAAACCTACGCCTGTTCCGCTTGACTGGTCTTGCCAGGTGGGGATTGATGAGGCGCTGTCAATGACTGGCGTGGCCCGACAGCAACCCACCATGGTAGTGGTGAATGTGATGAGGAGTGTGTATGTTTTCAGTTTCATAATGTTTCCTTCTTGCAGCTTTTGGCCTGTGCAGCATAAGGGGCGTGACTACTGACGCATCTACATAGCCAACAGGGTTGAGGCGGAAGTGAGAACCCCAAGAGCCAGAATGAGCTTAATTACTATTTGCTGCTTCATAGCATTACATTTTTGTTAGAATCTTGATGAACCGCAGAGCCGTCATCCAATCATACATGCGCAAAAGCGGGACAAAAGTTCGCCAAGTTTTTTTGACAGATTGGGCAGGCGGAAATCGCTGAAAGTTCTCGTTTAACGGGCCGTTGTGAGAGCAAGAAGCTGATATGCAGTATGTTCCACACATCTCTTTTGGGATGGCTATAACGAAAATTTCGCAAAACCAAACTGGCGCTCGCCGGTTCAATTCGGATAACATCAACGCATGGGCGACGTGACGCGCATTTTGAAGGGCCTGCGCGCAGAAGACGACCCGCATGCAGCCGAAGAATTGGCCTCGTTGGTCTATGAGGAGTTGCGCCGGATTGCGGCGTGCAAAATGGCATCGGAAGCGGCCGGACACACCCTCCAACCCACCGCCCTGGTTCACGAGGCCTGGCTGCGACTGTTCCCGGCGGGGAAAGCGCGAAGATTCCATTCCAGCAAGCACTTTTTCTGCGCGGCGGCCGAGGCCATGCGGCGCTTTCTGGTGGACCACGCCCGGCGCAAAAGGGCCGCGATTCGGGGCGGCAACCTCCAGCGGGTGGACGGTGTGGATTCGCCGCTCTTCGAGATTGCGCACCCCGCGCCGCCGGAGGAGGTATTGGCCGTGAACGAGGCTCTCAAGGCGCTGGCCATTCGTCATCCGTCGGCGGCTGAACTGGTCAACTTGCGCTACTTCGTCGGGATGGACATGAGTCATGCGGCGGAGGCGCTCGACATGTCCAAGCGCTCGGCGGAGCGGCTTTGGGTTTATGCCCGAGCGCGGCTCCGGCAGGAAATCGGCAATCCCACGAAAAATTAAACAAATTGGCGGATGCCCGCCCGGCTTTGCGCTTGAAAGAGCGGCAAGGTCGTTTTATGAAGGACGAACCATTATCGCCGGGTCACAAAGAGTGCGAAATCTTCCTCGAAGTCCTGGAAAAGACGACCCCGGAGGAGCGCGCCACTTATTTGGATCATGCCTGCGGCGATGACCGCAGCCTTCGGAGTTCCATCGAAACTTTGCTCCAAAATCATAAGGACGATGATTTCCTGGAGGTCCCGGCGTACAAGCGCAATGCCGCATTCGAGCAGCCCGGCGATTACATCGGCGATTACAAGCTGGTGGCGCAAATCGGCGAAGGCGGTTGGAGCATCGTCTATAAGGCCGAACAGGAACAGCGTCTGCACCGCTTTGTCGCCCTCAAAATCGTTCAGATAGGCATGAACACGCCGGAGGTGATCGCGCGTTTCGACGTGGAACGGCAGGCGCTGGCGCTCATGGAACATCCCAATATTGCCCGGGTGTTTGACGCGGGCAGCACCGAAGCCGGGCGCCCGTATTTCGTCATGGAACTGGTTTCGGGCGTTTCCATTACCCGGTTTTGCGACGAGCAGAAATGCTCCATTAAAACGCGGCTGGAATTATTTGTTCCAATTTGCGAAGCGATTCAGCACGCGCATCAGAAGGGGATCATCCACCGCGACATCAAGCCTGGCAACATCCTGGTCACGTTCATCGGCGGCAAGCCGGTCCCCAAGGTGATTGATTTTGGAGTGGCCAAGGCGATGCAACCCCTGACGAATAAACCCGTCGTCACCGCCGAGGGACAGTTCATCGGCACTCCGGCCTACATGAGCCCGGAGCAAGCCGGTTTGAAGGGGCGCGGCGTTGATGCCCGGAGCGATATTTATCATTGGGGGCGTTGCTTTATGAATTAGTGGTCGGCCAGCCGCCCTTTCCGACCAATCTCCCCAACGACGAAATTCTGCGCCGCGTTCGTGAGGAAGAGCCTCTGTGGCCATCGGCGCGGTTCAAGGCGTTGGAGGAAAGGGAACGTCTTCATTGCGTCCGGTGTCGCGACGGCGATCCGTCCGCGCTGTTGCGGGCGCTCCGCGCAGGCCCGGCTTGCATGGCGATGAAATGTTTACAAAAGGACCCGGCGGGCCGTTATCAGACGGCGGATGAATTGGCCGCCGACATTCAGCGCTGCCTGAACGGCGAACCAATCTCGACGCGGCCGCCGAACCGGCTTTCGCGCTGGCGCCAAAAGGTTCGACGGAACAAATTGGCTTTCGGCGCGGCCGGAATTTTTGCCGCGCTTCTGCTGGGATCAGTCGGCTGGTGGCAGGCGGCGCGAGCCAATGCGATTCGGGAAGCCCAACCTCGAATCCAGTCGGTTGATTTCCGCGCGCACGCCGGCATTTATACCGTGACCATCCGCGGCACTGGTTTTGGAACGCTGCCGAAACAGGCGTTGCCATTTGTGGGCGACACCAGGAATTTCAAGATTGCCGACGCCGCCCAGATGGGATCCGGAGAGTACGGTTTCGCTGGCGATGTCAAGCTTCTCAGATTCCAAACGTGGTAGAACCACAGGGTTCAAGTCTTCGGCTTGGCGGCGCGCCCCGGCGATGCGGTCCAAATAGGCTTGTGGAATCCAGATTCGGGCAAGGGAACAGCTTGGGGTGGCAACATTCCGGGGGGCACAGGGACGCCGCGCATCCAGGCGGTGAGATTTCAGTTTACGAACGAGAACTGCAACATTGTCGTGCGGGGGTCTGGATTTGGTGATGCGCCAGCAGCGATGCCGTACACCGGCGACTTGAATCAGTTCTATTTTGCGGATTTCCGAACTCATTATGCGGCTGCCTCGTCTTTGTTCGATGCCGGCACCGCGTGGTGGGGACATGCTGCGCGCGCCGCAACCACGCTCAAGTATCAATCCTGGTCGGACCGCGAGATCGTCATCGCCGGCTTCGGCGGCCCATACGGACGAGGCCGTTACATTGTGCGCCAGGGCGACCCGATTCTCATTGCCATCTGGAAGTCGAGCGACACCAGCCAAACCGGCCCGCAAACGGCCTGGGGCGGGTTTGCGCGTTAACCCCTCCGTGAACCGTCCGAACTGCCGCGAGGTTTTGGAGTGCGCCAGTCTTCTGGCGCTTTGGGCACCACGTCCGGTTTGGAAAGCGGCAGAGGACTGCCGCAGTCCAAGACGCTGGCGCGCCGGCGCGAGCGCCTTTCGGTTCTTGGTCCCGTTGCGCGATTCGAGAACCGTCAAAACTTCCCGAGAATCGCCAAGGCCAAAAGAAAACAGAATCTTTGGAATTTCTGCGTTCTTACGCGGCGACGATTACTTTTTGCTTCTCCGGTTTCGGTTTGACCTTGTTTCGCCTCTTGGCGCAACTTTCCGGGAGGATGACGTCAAACACCATTGCGCCCAATCCGTGGATGATCCTGCCGTTTGTCCTGCTGCTGGGCGCCATTGCCCTGGCGCCGTTGCTCGCCCGGGACTGGTGGGCGCGGCATTATCCCAAGATCGCGCTTGGGGTCGGCGCCGTCACACTCGCTTATTATCTGTTCGTTTTGCGGGCGCCGGATCGCGTGCTGGAGGTGGCGCATGATTATGTCTGTTTTATCGTTCTCATCGGCTCGCTGTTTGTGGTTTCCGGCGGGATTCATATCCGGGTCAAGGGCGAGGCGACACCGCCGGTCAACGTGGTGTTTTTGTTCATCGGCGCCGTCCTGGCGAATGTCCTGGGAACCACGGGCGCGTCCATGCTTCTGATCCGCCCGTGGATTCGAATGAACAAATACCGCGTCACGGCGCACCACGTCGTCTTTTTCATCTTCGTCGTGGCGAACGTGGGCGGCTGTCTGACGCCCATCGGCGATCCCCCGTTGTTTCTCGGCTATTTGCAGGGCATCCCCTTTTGGTGGGTGGCGAAACAATGCTGGCCGATGTGGCTGACGGGCGTGGGCCTCCTGCTGGCCATGTTTTACATTGTGGACCGGCGCAACTTCGCGCGCGCGCCAAGAGAAATTCGCGGGATGGAGACGGCGCATGAAACCTGGCAGTTCGACGGGCTTCCAAACCTGTTTTTTTTGGCCGTGATCCTGGGGGCGGTGTTCGTCCGCAAACCGGTTTTCCTGCGCGAGGGCATCATGGCGGCCGCCGCCCTGGGATCCTATTTCACGACCGCCCGGGGGGTGCATGAGGCCAACCGTTTCCATTTTCATCCGCTTCAGGAGGTGGCCATCCTGTTCATCGGCATATTCGCCACGATGATTCCGGCGCTGGACTGGCTGGAGTTGAACGCGCGTTCATTGCTGGGCGCCCATCCGGCGCCGGGCGTCTTCCTGTTTGGGACGGGCCTCCTGTCCAGCGTGCTGGACAACGCGCCGACGTATCTCAGCTTTTTAAGCGCGCTTTTTGGAACGAGCGGGGCGAAGGAGATCGGGGAGTTGATACGGGGAGAAACATTGAATCTGGCCGCCATCAGCATCGGCGCGGTCTTTCTTGGCGCAGCGACCTACATCGGCAACGGACCGAATTTCATGGTCAAAGCGATCGCCGATCACGAGAAAGTCCACACCCCGACATTTCCGGGATTTGTTTTGAAATTTACATTGCCTTTTTTGATGCCGGTGCTGCTGGCGGTCTGGTGGATCTTCTTCCGGGTTTGAGGCGCCGCCAAACTGACTCCCGGGCGGCTGTTTCGCAACCGCAGGCGGAGACCGGAAGGGCGGGAGCCTGCGCGGTCGCGGTTTCAGCGAAAATGACCGGCGCTCCCATCGCCGCCGCCGGCAGCGGGAAAGATGACGCGTTTGAAACATTTTCTTTGCGCGCCGATTTCAATTGAGCGATATTTCTCCGGCTCGTTGGGTGCGAACGCTGTATAATATCTTGTTCACGTTTTTTTTCGTGCTGGCTTCGCCGTATTATTTCCTGCGGATGTGCCGGCGCGGCAAATGGCTGTCCGGCTTTGGCGAACGGTTTGGGCATTACAGCGCCAAACTCAAGCAGGCGCTCACCAACTCCCACGTCGTCTGGATTCATGCCGTCAGCGTCGGCGAGGTCAATCTCTGCACGCAACTGATCCTCGCGCTCGAACGGCGCCTGCCCAACATCAAGATCGTGGTCTCGACCACCACGACCACGGGCATGGCCGAACTGCGCCGCCGTCTGCCGCGGCGCATCAGCAAGGTCTATTATCCCATTGACCGGCGCAAATGCGTTGCCCGCGCCATGGCGGTCATCCACCCGGAAGCCATCGTGCTGGTCGAGGCGGAGATCTGGCCCAACTTCATCTGGCGCGCGCATCGCCAGGGCATCCCGCTGTTTCTGGTCAACGCCCGGCTGTCCAACCGCTCCTATCGCGGTTACAAAAGGTGGGGGTTCCTGTTCCGCCCGCTCTTTGCGGCGTTTGACGCCGTCGGGGCGCAGAATGAAACCGACGCTACGAGATTGCGGGAGGTGGGCTGCCGCCCCGAGTCGGTTCAAATCGTCGGCAGTTTGAAATTTGACGGCGCCTCCCTGGACGAGCGGCGCAAGCTCGACGTGGCGGCGATGTTGCAACAGATCGGCGTGCCGCCCGACGCGCCGGTTTTGGTGGGCGGCAGCACGCACGCCGGCGAAGAAGCGCTGCTGGCGGACGCAGTCCGGCGCTTGCGGGCGCGGTTTCCCAGGCTGTTCCTGGTGCTGGTGCCGCGGCACTTCGAGCGTTGCAAGCAGGTCGGACGCGAGTTGCGCGCGCGGGGCGTCAAATTCCTCTATCGCAACGCCATCACCGCTGGCACGCAAGGACACGACGGCCAAGTGGAATGTTTGCTGGTCAACACCACCGGCGAGTTGCGGTTTTTCTACGAGTGCGCGACGGTGGTCTTTGTCGGCAAAAGCCTGACGGCCGCCGGCGGACAAAATCCGATTGAACCCGGCGCGCTCGGCAAGCCGATGATTTTCGGCCCGAACATGCAGAATTTCGCGGACATCGCGTCGAATTTTGTGACGCACGGCGGCGCCATCCAAATCCAACGACCGGAGGAGCTGGAACCGGCGGTGGGCGCGTTGCTGGCCGACGAGGGGCGCCGCGCCGAGTTGGGCCACAACGCGCTCAAGGTGGTGCGCCGAAACATGGGGGCCATCGAGCGGACAGTGGACGTGATTTTGGAGCCGCTGAAGAAGCGCGGCGTGTACCTGGCGCCGGACGTGGAACCGTTGAACGGTTGAAGCGGAGGGCGGTGAGGCGTGCCCATGCGCGCGCTTCGACCGTTCCACGGTTTGACGATAAAAAGGGCTGTGTAGCAGAATTCGCGGGTAAATGGGGAATAGGGCTATGCACATGACTCAACCAACCACAACACCTTGGCAAGTTACGTCAAGCCAAACCACAATGGGTTGGGTCCGATCGAGCCAGGTTGAGTCATGTGCATAGGCACAATGGGGAATGAAAATGGCGGCCTGACGGCCGAAAGGGTGGCGAGTTTATCGCTTTGGACCATGGCTTGCGAAGGCATCACCGCAGCACAAGTCCGGCCCCGGTTGGAGCCGCGGGCCGG
>JAGWNY010000082.1 GCA_028872915.1 Verrucomicrobiota bacterium | reverse complement strand
TCATCCACCATCCTCATCAATGCTTCTGGGTCGTGCCCTCTCCTCCTAACCCAAAAAATCCAGCCTGGCCCAATGTCTTGGCTCACCACTCCCTCTAATTTGTCCTGTTTTGTTCCAACATCTTTTCCTGTTTTGAACAATCGCCGACACGCCCGGGGAATTTGCTTGCGCGCGCGGGAGGACGGAACGAACTTCGATCAAAACCATGACGTTCATTGGGCAGATCGTCAATGCCGCCTTATCCATCCTTGGGCTTGGATTTGCGGGGTGGTTGTGCTGGCGCGCCCTCAAAAGAAGCGTGGACCCGGCCTGGCTGATAGTTAAATGGATTCTGACGCTGTGCCTGCTGTGGGTGATGTTTTTCGTAGCCGTGCCCCTTTTTGCGAAAGGGGGCCCGGCCGCCATTATCGGACTGCTGGTGGCGTTGATCTGGGGACTCGCCATGGCGGCAGTGTGGCGACATTCCATTATTGATCTGATTGCGAATCCGCTTGGCTCCCTTTATGACGGAGGCGACACGCCATTGGAGCCAAAGCCATTTTATTCCATCGCCCTGGCAAAGCGAAAGTTAAACAGGCCGTTGGAGGCGATTGTGGCCGTGCGCGGGCAATTGGCGCGATTCCCCAACGATTACGAAGGGGTTCTTTTGCTGGCGACCATTCAGGCCGAAGACATGAAGGATTTGCCATCGGCGGAGACCACGCTCAATCGTTTCTGCGCGTGGGAACAGGCCCCGCCCAGACAAGTGGCGGCGTCGCTGTCCCTCCTCGCCGATTGGCAACTCAAAATTGCCCAGGACGCCGGCTCGGCGCGGGCGGCGCTGGAACGCATCATCGAAAAATATCCCGACACGGACCTTTCGACCGCCGCCGCGCAACGGATTGCGCATCTGGGCGGCGCGGAAAAAATGTTGATCGCCGCGACGGATCGCCAGCCCGTCACGGTTCCCGAAGGCGTGGCGAGCGCGGGCCTGCGCGACACCATGCAGGACCTGGTTCCGGCGGAAACCGCGCCCCAAACGCTGGCGGCGCAATACGTCGCACACCTGGCCGAGCATCCGCTGGATGTGGAAGCGCGGGAGAAACTGGCCATCATTTATGCGCGGCATTATGGGCGTGTGGACCTGGCCGCCGGCGAACTGGAACAACTGCTGGCCCAGCCGGGACAGACGCCCAGACGGATGGCGCACTGGCTGAATCTCTTTGCCGATCTGCAAATCCAGGCCGGAATGGATTACGACACGGTGCGCACCACCCTCGAACGCATCATCGAACGGTTTCCCGACCTGCCCGCGGCTCACCTGGCCCGGATGCGATTAAGCCATTTGAGGTTGGAAATCCACGGGCAAAAGGAGGCGCGGCCCGGAAAACCCCTGGGTGAATATGAGCAGGACATCGGCCTCAAAACCGATCGCGCCCCGGGTTCAACGCGCGAGTTGTAACCCGATTTCCTTCTCCAATTCGTGCGCCAGGTCTATGTCCTTGAAACCGGACTTGGTGCGGGTTTCCACGGTTACCTGGGTGATTTGCGGGTCCACTTCCGAGACGCGCACCCACACCCTCCGCTCATTCACCTTGCCATACAGGGCGCGCACCGTGTTGGTGGTGTCGTGCGGAATAAATTCGGTGAGAAGCACCCCGTCGGTTTGAATCACTTGCACGGAAGCGCGATAAACCTGGTCCAACGAGCGGGCATAGCGGCCGCTCAAACTGTCCTGCCCGGGTGAGAGGTCCGGTGTCCAGGTTCCGCTCACGGTCTGGATACATCCGGTGGCAACAGCGGCCACGACGGCCGCTCCGGCGAGGGCCGCAAAGAATTTTCCTTTCATGGTCATCAGGACAATCCAAATCATCCGGCGCGTCAAGCACGGAGTTTGGAATGGCGCCGAAAATCCCACGCGCCAACTTTTCGGGGCGACTTTTCCGGTGTTTCAGTGTTTAATCGCCGGTAATGAACCTCGATTCGGCGATTGAATCCGCCGCAGCCGGCGGCGCCAGCGATTTGCATTTGGAGTCCGGAATGCCCGCCGCGTTGCGCGCGCGCGGCGCGTTGAAAGTGGGCGGTGAGCCGCTTGCGCCCGGCGCGCTGATGGAATTTGCGCGGGGCCTGCTCTCCGCTGATCAGTGGGCGGTGTTTCAGGAGCGGCGTTCATTCGACTTGTCGCGCACGATTGCCGGGACGCGCTGCCGCATTAATCTATTTCATACGGCGCGCGGCGTGGGAATGGCCATCCGCCTTTTGAGCGCCTTTGAGGCCACGGTCGAAAAGCTCAACCTGCATCCCGACCTCAAAAAACTGGTCAAAAACCCCCACGGCCTCATTCTGGTCAGCGGCCCGACGGGCAGCGGCAAGTCGTCCACGCTGGCGGCATTGATCCAGGAAATCAACCTGACGGAAACCCGGCACGTGATCACGGTGGAAAGTCCGATAGAATATACGTTTCGCCCGCGGCGGGCGTTCATCCGCCAGCGCGAAGTGGGCCGCGACACGCCGAGCTTTGAGCAGGCGTTGCTGGACGCGCTGCGGGAGGACCCGGACGTGCTCATGGTGGGCGAAATGCGCGATCCCGAAACGATGCGCCTTACCTTGAGCGCGTCGGAAACGGGGCATCTGGTGCTGGCGACCGTTCATTCCTCCACCTGCGCCGAGGCGGTCCAGCGGGTCGCGTCGGCCTTTCCGGCGGAAATTCAGGGGGCGGTTTGCGCGCAACTGGCCGATTGCCTGGTGGCGGTCATTTCGCAGCGGCTTCGCTTTCGCGAAGACCTGAACATCCGCGTGCCCGAATGCGAAATTCTCATGGCCACCCATGCTGTCAGGAATTTCATCCGCTCCCGCGAATTTTTTAAAATCATCTCCGCCATCGAAACGGGCGCCGATCACGGCATGTTCACCTTTCCGCGCTATGCAAAATGGCTCGATGGCCGGACGAATTTCCACGTGCCCTCCGGGAAGCCCGAACCGCCTGAGGCGGGTCCGACCGAGGAGCCGTCCCCTGCCCCGCTTCCGCCGCCGAAACTCCACGGGCAGCCATCCGCCTCGTCGCCGCCATCCGCGCAACGCCCACAAAGCCCGCCGGACACCCATCGCATTGAGATCGAGCCGGACGAATCGGGTTTTGGCAAAATTTTGAAGAAACCGTAGGGACGGAAGCAAATTAAATCCTTGAACGCCGCCGGCGGCTCAGGCAAGGTAATCGCGCCAGGGCCTGTGGAATGCGGACTGACCAACCCCGCCAGGGCCGGAAGGCAGCAACGGCAGTTTGCTCCGCATCTGCCGCAGTCACCCTGGTATTCTTTACGATCCACGCATCATGTCGTACCAGGTCATTGCACGGAAATATCGTCCGCAACGTTTCGGCGACGTTGTCGGCCAGGAACACGTCACCCGGACGCTCGCCAACGCCATCGCGCAACGCCGCATCGCCCATGCCTATATCTTCTGCGGGCCGCGCGGCACCGGCAAGACCACCATCGCGCGCATTTTCGCCAAAAGCCTCAATTGCACCGGCGGACCCCGGGTGGACTTTGATGACCAGGACACCCGCGTGCGGGAAATCGCCGAAGGCCGGTCGCTGGACGTGCTGGAGATAGACGGCGCCAGCAACAATGGCGTCGAGCAGGTGCGCGAATTGCGCGAAACCTGCCAGTATGCGCCCGCGCATTCGCCGTTCAAGATTTATATCATTGACGAAGTCCACATGCTTTCCACCGCCGCGTTCAACGCGCTGCTCAAAACGCTCGAGGAGCCTCCGGCGCACGTGAAATTCATGTTCGCCACCACGGACCCGGAAAAGGTTTTGCCCACCATTCTCTCCCGCTGCCAGCGGTTCGATTTGCGGCGCATCCCGTCGTCGCTCATTGCCAGACACCTTTCCGAAATTGCAAAAAAGGAAAAGGTGAAGATTGACGAGGCGGCGCTGTTTGCCATCGCGCGCGGGGCCGACGGCGGAATGCGGGACGCCGAATCGGCCTTGGACCAGTTGATTACATTTTGCGGAGACAGGATCGAGGAAGCGGACGTGCTGGGGATGTTCGGACTGACGGCCGAGGGCCGCATATTGGGCTTGAGCAGGGCTGTCCTGGACGGCCAAATCCAGGCGGGCCTGGCCGAACTGAACGAGTTGGCGCAGGCCGGGAAGGATTTGGGCAGGTTGCTGGGAGACTTGCTGAATCACTTTAGAAATTTGCTCATTTTCAACGTTTCGCGCGGGGACACGAGCCTGCTGGAAGTTTCGGAAACGGAACTGGCCGCGCTGAAGGAACAATCGCCGCTGGCGGATGCCGGGGCGCTGGCGCGGATTTTGGAGACGCTGGCGGAGGGCGAATTGAAGTTGCGGGACACGGCTTCGCGAAAAATTTTACTGGAAGTAACGCTGCTCAAGGCCATTGAAGCGAGAAAGGCGACCCCGATTGACGCCGTCTTAAGCCAATTGAACCGGCTCCGCGAAGGCGGCCCGGCATCCGGCGGCGACGCCGGACAGTCCCCTGCTCCATCGCCAGCCCGACCGCCTGCGACGGCGCCGGCGCAACGGACGCAAGCCGCGCCAGCGTCCGCCAAACCTGAACCGTCGCAAACGGAGCGCCCAATGCCATCGCCGGCCGCGGCGGTTGAGCCGCCTTCCATCGCTTTGGCGAAGCTGTGGTCGGACCTGGTGGAAGCCGTGGGGCGCGTCAGCCCATTCACGCGCAGTTATCTGACGGACGGACATCCGGTTTCATTTGATAAAAAACTGCTGGTCATCGGCTTTGACCCTGAATTCGAGGACCATTTGAGCCTGGTGGACAATGCGCGCAATCACGGGCTGCTCCAAACGAAACTCGCTGAACTGGGCCATCCCGATTGCCAGTTGAAATTCATCAAGGCGGAAGCCCCGGCGGGATGGGCGAAAATGCTCGGCGCGTCCGGGAAGCCATCCGGCAAAACGGCCCCGGTGTCCAATGGCGGGACTGCCGGCGGGACCATCGCCGCGGCGGCGGGCGCCAAGAAGCCGGCGCCATTCGACAAGAACGATTTCAAGAACGATCCGCTCATTCAAAAGGCGCTGGAAATGTTCAAAGGACAGATCGTGGAAGTCCGCGCCTGACACCCAGACCCCAATCCCATGTCAAGCATTGGCAAATTAATGAAACAAGCCGCGCGAATGCAGCAGCAAATGGAACAGGTGCAGGCCCAATTGGCCGCGCGAACCGTGGAGGCAACCAGCGGCGGCGGCGCGGTAAAAGTCACGGCCAGATGCGATGGCACGCTGGCGGTCATCCAGATTGATCCGCAGGCCATCGTCCCCGCTGACGCCCAATTGCTCGAAGACATGGTTTTGACCGCGGCGAACCAGGCGCTCGGCCAGGCCAAGGACATCGCGAACGCGGAGATGGGCAGGGTAACGTCCGGCTTGAGCCTGCCCGGTTTTGGCTGATACGCGGCCCGCTTCCGGAACTTCACCATCCTTCCTGATGCCATTGCCCGAAACGATTGCCCGGCTGGTCGCGGCCTTGAACAAGCTGCCGGGCGTCGGCCCGCGTTCTGCCGGGCGGATTGCCCTGCATCTGGCGCAGGCGGACGTTGCGGCGGTGCGGCAACTGGCTGAAACGATGGTTTCCGCGCGGGAGCGCGTCCGTTTCTGCGATACCTGCGGCTCGTTGACCGAGCAAGTCCCCTGCCCCATTTGCGCGGACCCCAAACGGGATGCCTCCGTTGTATGCGTGGTGGAACGCGCCACGGACATTTTCAGCGTGGAAAAGGCGGGCGCCTTTCGCGGCAAATACCACGCGTTGGGCGGAAAAATTTCGCCGTTGGACGGAGTGGAACCGGAGGATTTGCGCATTGACGCGCTGGAAAAGCGGCTGGCGGCCGAGCCGATCCGGGAAATTGTCATCGCACTGGGGACGGACGTGGAAGGCGACGCCACCGGCCATTATCTGGCCAGGCGGCTGGCGCGTCCGGGATTGAAGATTTCGCGGATTGCCTATGGATTGCCCGCGGGGAGCGGATTGGAATTTGCCGACGAGCTGACCCTGAGCCGGGCGCTCGAAGGCCGGCGGGAGATGGAAGAATAGAGCTTGTGTAACGGCGCGTTTTTGTTATATTTATGTAAATTCTCTTATGTGCAGCGGCGTCAAATGCCGGGCGCGGCCTTTTGGCTTCAGCCTGGTCGAGCTTCTTGTTGTCATGGGGATGATTGCCATTCTGACGGCCCTATTGCTGCCCGCCCTGGCCGAGGTAAAGCGCCGCGCCCAAACCGGCGTGTGCCAGAGCAATCTCCGCCAACTCGCCCTTTCGGACATCATGTACGTGACCGACAACAACCAATTCATTCAGCCGGACCAGGGCATGGGCTCTTTTCTGGGTCCAAACGGCGAATGGATGGGCGCGCTGATGGATTACTATTCCCGCGCGACCAATCTACTGCTCTGCCCCACGGCAAGCGCCCAGCCGCCCGGCGCGTCGAGAGACGGCAGAACAGGGCCGTTTCGAGAGGGAATGGGCCAGACAGGCACGGCGAATACCCATTATATCCGCGACCTTTTCGCTCCCAACGGGCCGGGAACATCCGGCTGGCGATTTATCTGCGGCAGCTATCAGGCCAATGGCTGGCTTTATTCCAGCAACGGCCTCGCGCGCCGGGACGGGCCGATGATTGAACGGGCCAATAACGTGGGCGCGGCCGCGTGGTGCTATAAAATGGCCGCCTCGGTGGAAGTCCCGGCTCGCACTCCCCTTTTCATGGACGGCGTCTGGGTGGATGCCTGGCCCACTGAACGGGACAGCCCGGCAACGGACCTTTATACCGGACAATACGCGTCCACTATTCACGACAACGAAATGGGCCGGTTCACCATTCAACGCCATGCCTTTGATCCCGCAAAGGCTTTCCGCGATTACACCGCGCCCTGGACGCCCGCCGGCCCCGGCGGCGCCATCAACGTGGCTTTTGGCGATGGCCACGTGGAGTTGGTCCGCCTATACGACCTTTGGGATTTTCATTGGCACCGCGGTTGGGCCGCGCGGACGGGTGCCGCGGTGGGAACGCCATCAAACCAGTGAGAGGCAGGAATGGTGGATTTGGCCGGGAAGCACGGTTTTTGCAAGGTAAAATCGGTGTAAATTTTCTCAAAAAAAACCTTGTGCAACAGCGTCTTTTTCGTTATTGTTGAATTGAAATATATCCCAGTATATGCGCAACCATTCTTCGAAACAATCCCGCCGTTCAGGCTTCACGTTAATTGAATTGCTGGTCGTCATTGCCATCATTGCCATTCTCGCCGCAATGCTGCTCCCGGCCCTGGCCGCCGCCAAGCGAAAAGCGCAGGAAGCCATCTGCCAATCCAATCTGAAACAGCTCACATTGGCTGGCAACATGTACGTAAACGACTACAATATATTCATCCAGCCAAGCGGTGAGGCCGCCGGTGGCGAATGGCAGAGCTCACTCGTGGATTATTTTTCAAGGGCAACCAATTGCCTTATCTGCCCGACGGCCAAGGATAGTCCGCCGTTGCCTGGTCAGGGTTATCCACCTAATATGCCACATGATTATGGTCCCCCTAGCCAAACGGGATCGGCGAGTACCTGCTATGTTCGCAAATGGGGCGCCAACCGCTATAACTTCAGTCAGGTTGACTCCAGTTTTCAATGCAATGGCTGGCTTTACTCAGACAAAGGCGGCACTGTGGGAGTAGGAGATGGAAAAGGAATAGAGAAGCATTTTGGTGTTACAGACCCTTCTTGGTATTACACAAAACCATTAACAATGGAATCGGCGGCCAAGACGCCGTTTTATTGTGACGGAGTCTGGGAGGATGTCTGGCCGTCGGAACACAACGTTCCATCGTCAGACCTCAGATACGGCTCCTACACCAGTTACTCTCACGGCAGTCCTGGAGATTATGCAACTGAAATGGGACGGATTACGATTCAACGTCATGCCTTCGATGCCACCAGGGCGAATCTGAACTACACCACGTCATGGAATAAGGGTGCTCCTGCAGGCGCCATAGACGTCGGCTTCGCCGACGGCCACGTGGATTTGGTTCGTCTTTACAATTTGTGGAGCTTCTATTGGCATCGCCATTGGGGCGCAATAGGAGGATCAGTCCCCGTCCCGCCAACGGGAGCGCCGCTGCCATAAACTGCCCGCTCCCCGTTATCATTGTGGCTTGGTCTCCCGGCTCTTGCCGGAACGAGCCAATAGGTCGGATTTTTGGCGTCCGCTGCGCGCCGATGCGGCCGCGCAACATCTTCCCGTTTCAGGTAGTGTCACGACAATTGTGTAAAAGGTTTGAGAGGGTGTTGATCCCAGTAAATGTTCATACGGTCAAAGACGCTGAAAAGGATGCGTTCACAACTGTTGCGGGTGGTGAAGGCGCACATCGTCCGGATGCGGCGGCGCACTTCGAC
>JAGWNY010000025.1 GCA_028872915.1 Verrucomicrobiota bacterium | reverse complement strand
TTGCTTTCTTTGTCCAGGTAATCCACTTGTTGCACGCGCCAGCCTTCGCCCAGCGCCAATATTTGATGAAATACTTTTTCCGGAATCATAAATCCGTCGGCAGCTTATCCCGTTTCATACATTTTACCCATTACAAACAATGAGGAACCGCTCATTTTCACAGGTCAGAAAGTTGATTCTTGGCTCCATCTTAGTTTGATTGTTCTGGCAGTCTTGGCAATCGGCTGCACCGTGGTAATCGCGATTTCCCAAACCGAGGGCAATCGGATTTTGCGGGCGACGCAATTATCTGACGCGTTTGGCGCAGGAATCGGCGAAATGCCTCGCAACGATTACTATAACAATGAGTTACTAAAAACAGCGCGACGACTAGCCGCCACTACCCTTGAAAACACACTTTTCACCAAGAACATTCTTCTTAGAATGCTTATCAGAGAGAGGCTTAAAATCGCCTTATACGCGGTAGTGCTTCTGGTCCTGCTAGTCTATCGCTCAACACCGACTGGGTGGTTATTGCTGTTGTCCCAAACACTGTTTTCAGCGGATTTGATCTTGAAATGGATGCGACTGGAACGATTTCGCTTACGGACATGCCGTGTTTACGCAGAACTTGAGCAATTCTTTCTGCAAGGAGGTGATACGAAAAAGTCTAACGACATGGCAATTTTGCTGTCGGCTTTCACGGACTATGAGTGTGCCAAAGACGAGGCCGTGATTCCGTTGGATCAGAAAACATTCAATCAACTGAACGGGACGCTTTCTAAAAGGTGGGAAGAAATGCAACAACGATTAGGCATTGGGCCGGTAGTCCAGAAATGAATGCGTAAGTAGGCTGAGTGCCGCTGAACCGAGAAGCCGAAGGCTAAATGATACGCTGCGTGAATGCCTGCTATGAGGAGTGTCAACCACATTTCTGAAGCAGTTTTGTTTTCAGGAGCGAGACGCGCCAACCCACCGAGAACGCACGCACGCCGGGAGTCAGTGTTTGTGGCTTGAAAGCCAAAGTTTTGCGAACGCAAAACCTAAGTGCCATCAAGGGTATCCGGATTTTTTTGTCAAGGTGGAGGCGAGGGTGGCGGGGGCACGACCTTGACAAAAAAATCCCGATACCCTACCGGCTCACACCGGCACAGGGTTTTCCACGGTGAATGTTCGGAATGAAATTTTGCGTCAGCGTGTCGCCAGCGGGATTGAACTCATGAACATCGGAAACGTTCCCCTCTCGTCCGCGAGTAAACAATCAGCACTCGCGCAGCCTGCTATCCGTGCATCAATTGGATTGAGCACCACATGTTCTATGCGTGACAAATGAGAGGAAACGGGCGCGTCCACTCTAGAGGTCGGTAGGCGTAAAGCCTGACCCGGTTTCATGCGCCGGGCGCGCTCCGTTTCCAAAAGGGTCATGAGTTAATTGGTGGTTATTGTGGTTTCGTTTTTCGCGGCCATCAATTCATGCGCCAGCCGAGTTGCTCGGCCTGGATGCGCCCCGTCTGCCAGCGCCACAGATCAACCGCCAGTTGGCGGGCGACCGCGACGATGGCTTTTTTCCGCGCCCCGGAGGTCATCTGGGGTTTCAATAAAACCCGCTTCCATTTTTGGATTAACCGGCAGCGCGGCTGATACTGCACCAGCCGCCAGGCCAGCGTGACCAGCGAGGATCGCAGTCGTGGATTGCCGCACTTGTTAATGGAAAGCGTCTTGCGCGACCCGCCGCTGCTGGACACACCAGCACACAACCCGGTGTAACTGCCGACCTGCTTCCGATTGTTGAATCGCCGCCAGTCGCCGATCTCACGGCGGATCACTTCAAAACTCAACGCGCCCAGGCCGCGCGGCCGGACGGCGGGTGCCTGGGCTTCGACGGCTTGCGTCAGCTTGCGCAGTTGCGCGTCGAGCACTTGCAGCAAGGCCCGGAACACTTCCAGCCGTTCCACCAGCCAGCCCGGAAGTTTTTCTTTCAAGGTTTTCCATTGCACCCGCCACCAGACACCGTGGATGTGAAATCCGTGGAAGAGCATCAGGCTGCGCCCCTGTGCGCCCAGCCGCCGCGCTTCGCGAACCAACTGCTCGCGCTGGCGGGAGAGGGTGCGATCCTGTTCTTCCTGTTCGGTGGGCACGCGAATCGCCGCGAACGCCTTGCAGTTGCCACGAATATAAGTGTCCAGCCGTTTGGTCAGTGCCAGCGCATCGGTTTTGTCGGTCTTGACGCGCACACGATATTCGTCGAGCACCAGAGGTCGAATCACGATGTTCTCGATGCCCAGGGCCAGCAGCTTGCGATGCAAACCGTAGCCGAGTGGACCGGCCTCGTAACAACTGCACACCCGGTCGGCCAGCGTGAGCTGCTTGGCCGCCCATTTGGGAAACTCGTCGGGTGTCATCTTCTGCGCCGGCTGCGGGGTGGCTCCGTCAATCATGCGCACGACCCGGATCGAATCCGCGTGAACGTCCAGACCGAGTTTGATGCAACGATACGGTTTGCTGACGACGGGCGCCCCGTCAGCTTGGGCGTTGTTTTGAATGTTGGTAGTTTTCATGACGTTGATGCGCTACGCGATAATCGCGCTGTTCGCAACTCCATCATGTCATCTAGAAGCCGAGAACTGCGGAGCGAGCATTGTCACAGGAGGAACGAAACGGCAAGTTTTTGTTTGAGCCGTTTTCGTAGTGTCCTTGACAAGCGGAGCAAAGCGGTAAAATGGCCGGCGGCAATTCACGAAGCCTTCAATGTCTTTACGTCAACAGATTGCCATCGGGATTTTCCTTCCCGCCGCCGCTGCGATTGAATTATTGGGCCGAAGTGCCCATGAAATGATAGTTTGAACGGCGATGGCGAGGGTCACAACGAGGAGGAATAAGACAGTTTAGTTCGTGACGGTGGTGCGGTGGAAAACCAACTCAAAGCTTGACGGAATGTCCTGAACATGGCACTGTTAGCTAACACATGCAACAATCCCTTGGAGAGAAGATCAAAGAATTACGGTTGAAATTGGATTTGCCTTTGCGTGAACTCGCTCGGCGGATCAAGATTTCAGCGCCGTTTCTGTCTGACATTGAGTTGGGGCGACGTCTTCCTTCCGAAGAAGTCCTTCGCGCATTAGCGAAAGAACTTCGTGTTGCCTACGAAGAACTGTCCAAGTTGGATGTCAGAACGCCTCTTTCGGATTTGAAACAAATGGCGCATGAGAATCCATCCTGGGCCTTGGCGTTCCGAAAGGTCGCTGAACAAGGCAAAGGCGGCAAGCTAACGCCGGAAGACATGATTCGGAAACTCACGGAACGGAAAGACAAGAAATGAGAACTCAAAGAAACCCATCGTCCCCGTTTGGGCGCACGCTGTATTTGAAAAGGGACGAAATTGATCAGATGTGCGAGGAAGCACTTCTCGACGCCAAAATTTTGCCGGCAACGCCATGCGCGATCCAAATTGATCAGTTCATTGAGTCATACTTCAAATGCAGTTTAGATTTTGGGACGGATTTGGGCGCGGACGTGATGGGGTTCACTTTTTTCTCCCCAAACGGGGCGCCAACGGTCGTGGGCGTATCGCCGACGCTTTGTGATGGCGACAAGGTAACTAACCGCCGTGTTCGCACTACTCTCGCGCATGAAGGCGGTCATTGCCTGTTACACCCCATACTTTTCATGCCGGACATTGACAATCGCAGCCTGTTTGGAACAAACGTTGATGTTCAAAATCGGCGCATACTATGCCGCAAACAGGATTTTGAGTCGCGGCGTTATGATGGCCGCTGGTGGGAAGTTCAGGCAAACTGCGCGATTGGCGGTTTTTTGCTGCCCAAGCGTTTGTTCCGGGCTGCCTGCGAAAAATATTTGGAACAGGTCGGAAGCTTGGGCTTAAGGGAAATCCCCGCTGCCAAGAGGGAAATGGTGTCGCGGGAGCTCGCTAACGTGTTCGACGTAAACCCAAAGGTGGCTGCTATTCGGCTGGAAAACCTTTTCCCATTAAGCGGCCAGCCGGAGCTGTAAATTTTTTTTGCTTGAAATGTTCGCTTTGTTAGCTTACACTGTCAATTATGGCAAATACATCTAAAAGATTATCGGATGAAAACGGTCGGCTGTTCCTGCAAAAAGCGTTTGCGAGCGAACAGGCGTGCTTGGCTTCGAAGCTGGCAACATCAAACCGCATTACGCACGATGGCGACAAAGGCGAGGTCAATGAGCAACATTTCATTGATACGCTGATCGCCTACTTGCCGGACCGTTACACGGTCGCGAAAGCCATCATCCTAGACAGCTTGGGACAGACGACGGATTCGATTGACGTGGTGGTTTTCGACCGCCAATACACCCCTACCCTCTTGGATAATGAAAAGCACCGTTACGTTCCTGCGGAAGCTGTTTATGGAGTTTTTGAGTGCAAGCCGACGATCCACAAAAATTACCTTGAATACGCCGGCGATAAGGCAGCGAGCGTGAGACGACTTCATCGGACTTCGGTTCCCGTGCCTCATTCTGACGGTCTTAAAGCGCCGAAACCACTCCATCCAATTCTGTGCGGGATACTGGCAACGGAAATTGAATGGACCGATGGCTTCGGTGACGCATTTAAGAAAAATCACGCCGCCCTGACAGGTGATCGGAAACTGGATTGCGGCCTTGCCGTTTCGGGCGCTTCATTCGATGTTTTCGACGGCGACGGAAAATACACGATAGGTCCGAAAGAAAATGCGCTCGTATTTTTCCTGTTTCGCTTCCTGGAAAAGCTTCAATCGCTTGGAACCGTGCCGGCCATCTGCTGGAATTCCTATGCAAAACAACTCGCCGAAATCAATGCCAAATGAGGGAAACGTTATGTTTGATTACAACGAACAAATCCAAGCCTACGAAAACGACTGCGTGAACTTGCCTCAAGCAATCAAGGACAAGTTGCGCGGTCATCGGGATGCCAATCGCAATCGTTTGAAGCGAAATCGTCCTGACGAAATTCGCGTGGGCGACGACCATTTCATCCCGCAAGGGTCAATGGCAATCAACACCACCGTTCAAGAGGAGGAAAACGCCTACGATATTGATGATGGCGTTTGGTTTCACGCCGAGGACTTGAAAAAAGAAGGCGGCACCGAATACACAGCCAAAGAAACCCAAGAGATGGTGTGTGACGCGCTGAATGATCCAAATTTCAACCAACCGCCGGAGATTCATAACAATTGTGTGAGGGTGTTCTATGCGGAAGGCCATCATGTGGACGTGCCGGCGTATCGAAAGTTTGACGCAGGCACGGAAGACGAGCGGCAGGAGTTGGCTGGCGCTGATGGTTTCTCGGCCTCCGACCCGACGGAAATCAATCGCTGGTTTGAAGATCGGGTCGAGGCGTTGAATAAACAGCGAGACGGTGCCGGTTCGCAAATGCGGGTGATGATCCGGCTGTTGAAACGGTTTGCGCGAAGTCGCGGTGGGGAGTGGGACATGCCCAACGGCTTGAAATTGACCATGCTGGTTGATGAATGTTTCCCAATCAATTATGAACGCGATGACGAGGCGTTTTACTGGACGCTCGCAAAGTTACAAGCTCGACTGGTCGTGAGTCTGGAGGTGGAAAATCGCGCCCAGACAAAATGGCCCAAAGACAAACTCACAAAAACTGCCAGCGACTCGAACATGGTCGAACTTCGCAAGCGCGTCCGCGAGGCCGTGAGCCAGCTTTATGTGTTGCACCAATCCGGCTGCACAAAAGCCAAGGCCCGCGCCGCATGGGATTGGGTCTTTCAAAGCGAAGGCTTCTTTGAAGCGTATGATAAGGACGCAGGCAAGGCCGTCGCCCTTTACGCGAACAGCGCACTGGTCAGGGCTGGCGTGGCAACGATAAAACCTTCCGGTGTCATAACGGCAGTCGGTGTTTCCACCGGCGCTGCCAATCTAGCTCATAAATTTTATGGCGAATTTCCTGACGAGTAATAGTGGTGACAAATACCGGCGGTCTGTTTGTGAGGAAATGCTCATAAAAAGGCGTTTCCCCTCTTTTGATTGCCGGGTTCGTGGGAAAAAACTGGTTTGCCGTGGCAGATTGAAGCCCACGGAAAATTCGGAAGAATACCGCATTGAAGTTTCCTACGAGCCTTGTGCAACCCCGGATGTCAGAATCTTAAGCCCGAAAATCGAGCCGAAGCGAGAACTGCATTTCTATAGAACTGGCAACTTGTGCCTTTATGATTGGCGAGAGCAACCTTGGCAAAATAGGTGGCATTTGGCCGACACGGTTATCCCGTGGACGGCAGAATGGCTTCTTTATTACGAAATTTACCTGCTTACCGGAAAGTGGATCGGCGCATCGGCGTTGCACGCCGCATCCAACGACGAAACGTCAGCAAACTAAAAGTTATGCCAAACTTGAAAAAGCATGTAACGGTTGGTGCGGCTGTCGGCGGCGGGGCAAATCTCGCGTGGCAGCTTTGCAACATTTTCGAGTCGCCAAACCCGCCGAAGGGTTTTTGGCAGACGGTTGAACGGATTGATTTTCTCGAATTGGCGCTCTTTGCCTTGGGAGGGGCTACTGTCGCCGCTTTACCCGATGTCATTGAACCCGCTGACAATCCAAATCACCGCGCCATGTTTCATAGTCTTGCCTGCGCTGGCGTCCTCACCTACGGGGCTTTTGGTAAACACACGCATAAAATGCTGCCAGAAAATCGTCATGCCCTTCAAGTTGCTGCATTGTCGTATCTGTCACATTTGCTATTGGACAGTGGAACACCAAAAAGTCTCCCGCTTGCAGGGCTTCCCGTCATTGACATATAGGAACTTGGAAATTGGAGATTTTGCCAAGAGGTTTTGTATTACGAGCAGCGTGTGATTTCACCTCGTCGCTGCCACGCGCATTTTGGGAACGGCTTTTGCATTGGAAATTCTTGCCGGTCCTTGCCGCACGTCATTTTGGACTGATTCAGATTCCGGTTCGTTTTCGGCTTGCACTTCCGTTTCCTCAGCGGCAAGCGCGTTTGACGCCTGATTTTTGGAGATGTCCAATGCTTCCTCCAACTCCTTCTGCCGTTGGCCGAGTGATTGCAATTTTATTTCGTGCTCGAATGCTTGTCCGACTTTCGTTTCCAATTCGCCGCATTTCTTTTGTGTGTTCGCCAATTCGCGTTGGTGATATGCAAGCCGTTCTTCAAGATTCTGTGCGGCGTATTCGAGGGAACGAATTGTCCCCAAAGCCGTTTCGGATACGTGGGCGGTGTAATAATTGTGTCCCTTCAAAACGATTTCCGTCGGTTGCAGGACGGCTGGACGCGCCAGCACTTGAAAACCGGCGAATGAGCCGATGACGTGTGAATTGGTCGAGCCGGCAACGCGCCTGGCGATCCGATTGAGCAACTCGCCGGCGATGCCCCGGTCTTTGACTACCTGCTTTTCCAGTTCGATCTGAAACGCATCGCCCCGCGTGTCGGTCCGCCCGGCAATGTCCAGTTTGATGTTTTCAATCCGTTGGCCAATGACAGGGAGTGCTTCTTTAGACCGCCGCAGTTCAGAGCGAATCCGAAATTGTGTTTCGGCGTGCTGAGAACGCAGTCGCGTCAGCCGGGTGATTTCAGCGTCCACAGATGCCTTTTCGATCACCAACGGATTGCCCGATGCGATGGCCTTCACCTCCGCATACGTCAACGCCCGCGAGTCAATGTCCTCAATGTGCCGGATGTGGGTGTCGCCCGACATCACCTGATGAATGAATTTCGCCTTGGTCTCCAAGGTTTGCCACATATAGGCGTCAAAACTCGCCTCGGTGACGTAACGGTAAATTTGAACTGTTTTGTTGCGATTGCCCTGCCGGAGAATCCGCCCCTCGCGTTGCTCTACGTCGGCGGGCCGCCAAGGAGCGTCAATGTGATGCAATGCAATGAGCCGCTCCTGAACATTTGTGCCGGTGCCCATCTTTTGTGTGCTGCCGAAAAGGATTCTAATTTTGCCCGACTGAACGTCTTTGAACAAAACGTGTTTTTGAACATCGCTGTCGTAATCCTGAATGAACGCGATCTGTTCGGTAGGAATGCCCTGCCGGACGAGTTTGGCTTTCAGATCGTCGTAGGCGCAAAACTGCCGGTTTGTCGGTGACGGTGTGGACAAATCACAGAATATCAACTGCGTGCTTTGCTCGCCTTCTGTCGCCTTCCAGATTTGGAAGATTTTGTCGGCTGCCAGATTGATTTTGCTGTCTGGATGGTCTTTGGCGCGTGGATTGAGCACGCGCAAATCCAGCGCCGCCTTGCGTCCCTCGGTCGTAATCTTGAGCATGTTGTCCACTTCGGGCGGCACACGACCGCTGCGGATTTTTTCTGCCCTCTGGACGAGTCCTTCCACCACTTTCTTTAGTTCCGGCGTGGACGGCGCGCGGATAACGACGGGCTTGCCATTCTGAATTTCCGGCACGGGCAATTTAAGCATGTCGGCGGTCTGTATGTCGGCAGTCTGACAGAACATCTGCATCAATTCCGGCACGTTGATGAAGCGGGCGAAGCGCGTGTTGAGCCGGTAGCCGCCGCCGTCCGGCGCAAGCTCCATCGCCGTCACCGGCTCGCCGAACGTCGCCGCCCACGAATCGAAATGATGCAGTCCCTGTTTCCGCAGTGCGCCCATCTGCAAGTATCGCTGCATGGTGAACATTTCGGCGACGCTGTTGGCGATTGGCGTTCCCGTGGCGAACACCACGCCGCCGCCGTTGTTGACTTTCTGGATGTATTGAACCTTCAGAAACATATCGAAGGCACGCTCGGACGCGGTTTGCGGCATCCCGGCCACGCGCGTCATTTTGGAAACGTAAAACAGGTTTTTGAAGTAATGGGCTTCGTCCACGAAAAGTCTGTCCACGCCCAGTTCCTCAAACGTAATGGTCATGTCCTTCTTCTCGTCAGCCGCGAGCAGCTTCAATTTCGTCTCCAGTTTTTTCTTGGCGGATTCGAGGCGTTTGACAATTCGGCGGTTGTTCTGCGCCTCTTTTCCTTCCTTGATTGCGTCTTTGAGTTCGTCAATCTGCGTTTGGAAAAATTCACGCTTGGATTTCTCGGACATTGGGATTTTTTCAAAGCCGGAATGGGTGACGATGATGGCGTCCCAATTGCCCGTGGCAATGCGGCTCATCAGTTCGCGGCGCTTGCTCATTTCAAAATCCTCCTTTGTGGCCGCGAGAATGTTCGCGCTCGGATATAACGTCAGGAGTTCCGACGAAAATTGTCCGAGCATGTGATTGGGAACGCTGATCATGGGCTTGCGCGCCAGACCCAGGCGTTTCAATTCCATCGCCGCCGCAACCATCGTGTAGGTCTTGCCCGCTCCGACGACGTGGCCGAGAAGCGTGTTGTGCGTTTGTAAAATGCGCCAGACACCTGCTTTCTGGTGGCGGTGCAACTGGATGATTTGACTCGCGCCGGGCAGTGTCAGATGGTCGCCGCTAAATGCGCGCAGCCTGGTGGAATTGAATTCCTCATTGTATTTTTTGACGAGCCGTTCGCGCCGCTCATCTTCCTGCCATATCCATTCCCGGAAGCGGTCTTTGATTTTCTGCTGCTTTTCCCGTGCCGCCTCGGTCGCGTCGGCGTTGACAACGGACCTGTCCTTTCCGCCCTCGCGAATCTTGTCGTAAATCGTCGGCGTTTTCAGATTCAGTGCATCTTCAATCAATTCCAACGCGGAAGCGCGATTGGTCCCCCATTCGGTCGTGTTCGCCACGGAATTCTTGGACTGCCAGTCGCCTTGAACCGTCCAGGTGCCGATTTGAACAATGTATTGAACCGTGATGTCATCCGCACCGAGCAATTGTTTTGCAAACTCTTCAAAATCCTTGACCGGAATCCAGCACGCTCCCAGTCGCGCGTCAATTTCGGTCGCGGACAAATCCTCCGGCTGAACTGACTTGAGCGCCTCGACGTTTTCCAGGAATCGCGGTTCGGTCAGACTCGCAGCCTCGGCGGTTTTGAGTTTTTCGCGAACGTCGCCGGATAGGTAATGGTCTTCGGTTTCCCATGCCTGCGTTTGCGGATTCAGAAACAGCACGCCGTTCAACTCCGGCAAAAAATCTTCTGCTGGACGGGCCAGTAATTTTTCCATGTGCTTCAAATCTACTCGCCCTTTCTCGTTCAATGACACGAGCACGGCCTCTTGGGGCGAATTCACACTCGTAACGGGCTTTTGCTTTTGAATCGTGCGCTCGCGGAAAACGGCGGTCTTGGCCGCTTTCTTTTTTTCGGCGTCATAATTTTCCAGTGAGAACAGCAACGGTAAATCGGGGTCGCCCTCGAAAGCGTTGGCGTTCACGCGGTCGGACACGGGGCCGAAACGGGAAACGAATCGGTCGTAAGCTTGGTTGAGCAATGCCCGCGCCAGTTGAATGTCATCGTCGGGTGCGTCTTCGAGTTGTGTCCGCAAACATTCGCGCACGGCATCGCGCACCCGAATCATGCCCCGTATGCGAAGCTTGGTTTGAATTGGCAGATGGGGGAGCGGAACCAGGTTATCGTTGCGGCGGACGGCGATTTCATCATCGTGAATCGTGTAGGCGTTTGGCTTGACGTGCTTGGGCGCAAGGATGGTCTGTTGCGCCGGTGTGAGTTCGAGCGAGCGATCCAGCGACTCGTAGATGCCTTGCGGCAGGCGTGCGACGGCTTCGGCCAGTGCTTCCTGGATTGCCTTGCCGTTGCCCACCAGCGTTGGTTCGTTGCGTGCATACATCCGCCCTTTCAACTGCATTTCACCCAGCATCATTTGGGGTTGGTTAAAATAATACTCGTTGATGGGTATGACCTCTCCGCTGGTGCTGGTGTATGGGACAACTTTTTCCCATTTTGCGCCTTTGCCGGTTTCCCGCAGCCGCCGTTTTTTCAAAATCACAATATCCGTGGTGACTTCCGTATTGGCGTTCTGCTTGAACGCGCTGTTGGGAAGGCGGACTGCGCCGACCAAATCAGCGCGTTCTTTAAGATATTTTCGCAAGGAGGGATTGTTTTTATCCATCGTGCCCATTGACGTGATGAACATGACCAGCCCACCGGGCCGGACTTTTTCGAGCGCCGCCGCGAAGAAATAATCGTGAATCAAAAACCCATGCTTGTTGAATTTCGGGTCATAAGGTTTGTAATCGCCAAATGGAATGTTGGATACAGCCGCGTCGAAAAATTCATCGGCCAGACTTGATTTTTCAAAAGCTTCGTGGCGAATGTCCGCGTCGGGATATAAAGCCTTGGCGATTTTCGCGGTCAGCGGATCAATTTCGATGCCGGTGATGATGGAGCGTGACTGAATTGTGTCCGGCATGTAGCCAATGAAGTTGCCGATGCCGCAGGCGGGTTCAAGGATACGTCCGCCTTTGAATCCCATTCGTTCCAGCGCCAAATACATGGCGTGGATGACCTCGCCGGAGGTATAATGGGCGTTGAGCGTCGTGGCGCGCGCCGCGCTGAATTCTTCATCGGAAAGCAAGCCCGTCAGTTCTGCGTTCTCCGCCTGCCAATCGGTTCCCGGACTGAAGATGTGCGGCAAGCCTCCCCAGCCGACGTAGCGCACGAGCTTGGATTTTTCCTCGCTGGTGGCCGGTCGCTTCTCCGTTTCAAGCTGCTTGATAAGCCGAATGGCCTGAAGGTTGTGCCAGCATTTTTTGCGAAGCGACCCTTTGCCGACCTCGTCCTTTTCCGTGATGCGGTGATTGTTTTGATTTCGCGGCTGCTCTACTCGGCTTCGGGGGGCAGAAAGATGTATCGTTCCCTCACGATTTCCCAGGCGCGGTTGTGGGCCTGCTGCGCCGTCATGTTCTGTTTTTGAAATTGCTTTGTCAGGTCGTAGAGTTCGTCCTTCGTCTTTCGCTCCGCGTCCAGCAGCATTTCCTCCAGAATCCCCTTGGCTTCCATTTCGGCGACCATCTTGGGGCGAAACTTGCGCCAATGTTCCTCGGCCATCATGCCGTATTGCGTCAGTGTCGTTGTGGTGTCCATAATTTGAAAACAGGTTTAGCTGCCCATCATCGGTGTTCGGTTTTGACCGTTTTAATGCCATACGAATTTAACTCAACCCGGATTATTTTCCAGGATGTCCGCGTGCTACGCCTTGATGCGGCCGTGAGAGGCGACAACGGTGACTCGAAACGGCGGCATCCTCCTAACGTTTGCAATGAAAAGTCTTCGCGTTGTTTGCACGCGGCCTTGCAGGGAAACAGGGCGAGGCGAAGCGGGCAAAAACGCGAAGTCTTTGAAGCCGCCGCATATCAGGGGGTGGCGGCGACGGTGTTTTGCCGTTGCGATCTGTTCTGCGAAATCACAAGCGTTCGGGCAATGCTGACCCTGGCCCGCTCCCGTTGTCCTTCGGGAATCTGCGCCAGCAGGCTTTCGTAGGCGCTTTTGAGGGCGGGATTTTCCTCGATTTTGCGAAGCAATCCGCCGTTCATCTTTTGCTGCCGTTCATTGGAACGGATTTGCTGCCAGACATAGGCCCGTTCCAGCCGCTCGCGTGGCATGGACTTGACGAAGGCCCATCGCTTGGGATTTTGTTTGATGTAGCCGTCAATCTGTGCGTTGACGCGCGGATTTTCCCGAAATTCAAACGGCGCATTGTGTTCGCCGTTTGATTCAGCCGCGCCACTGCCGGCGGCGTTTTCATTTCGTTTGAGTGGCATATTTTCCTTTCTACTCATGGTTTCACCATTCGTTTGTGGTTTGGTTTGTGCCGAGCGAGTCGGCTGGTTTGTTCCGCAATTCCACTTCCAAGGCGTCCAGCCGGTTTTCGGTGGCGGTGAGTTCCTGCTTCAATTGCAGGTTCTGCTGCTCAACTTGTTTTACGGCGTTGAATGCGGCGGGGAGTTGCGAAAGTGTTTGGTTCAATTTTGCGCCTTCATTTAGCAAGGTTTGGGTGGCCGCCCGCTGCTTGTTGACCTCGGCAATGACGGCGGCATTGATGGGCGGATTGACGTAGGCGGAATTGGTGGCGGCCATTGCGAGGCCGGACGGGGACGTGACTGACGACCCGCCAGGATGCAAATTCCACCGGGCCGGAGTCTCGACGCGATAAAGGACTTGCCGCCCATGCATAATGCCGGGGTTGTCGGGATCAATGTAGCGCCCGACGTAATAGGATTTGACGATTTCCGGGTAACGGACGGATTCGGTCGCCGCGGCGCCGGGAACGAGCGGCGGCATTTGGACAATGCGCGGCGACGCGCATCCGGTCAAGAGCAACAGTGGGATAAGAAATCGGACTTTCATGGCTGCATGGATTGAATAGGTGAAAATTCAGGCCGTGCCGGGGTGGACGGCGGATTGTTGATGCCATTGGGCTGGGAACGCGATTCGCCGGCGGCCGCCTCGCCCCGATCAATGGTTTGGGTGACATAAAGATAGAACTGTTTTCCGGCCGGAACGCGGACATAGAAGCCGTTTTTCTGGATGGAATCGTAGATTTGCTTCGCGTAAGCGGCCAAAACGCTTTGCGCTCCCGCCAACGCGGCGTTTTGTGTGTTGGGCAGCAGTTGATAGCCAAGCAACGTTTGCTGATTCTGATTGAGCGTCGCTCCCGCCGCGCTTAAAAACGAGGCGGCGAACAACTTGATTTCCGCCATGTTGTCGCTTTTGATTAACTGCCCGCGCAAACCGGCGCTACCGTCGGTGATGCCCCAGCCCGTGCCATCGGGATTGCTTTGGCGGTCCAGGACGATGCCGGTCAGCGTGAGTTCCTGGCCGTTGGGCAGCACCAGAATCCAGCGGTTGGCGCTGGCAATGCGCTCCCGCACCCGGTCAAGCTGCGCCACGCCATGAATTTCCGTTCCTGCAGGAATGATGAGATGCCCATGATAATAGACGCCCTCGGTGGTCAGGCCAATGATGGGTGTGCGAATGGTGGACGAATCCACTGTAACGACCAATTCGCATGGGATCAATCGGCCATACGGCGCATACAGGAGACTCAATGATTTGCCTTTGCCGGACGGGGTGTAGTTAAACAGGCTGATGGGCGGCAAGGCCGGCTTTTGTTCCCGCCTTTCGGTGGCGCTGCTCCACTGGACTGGCGGTGGATTATACGCCTGCATGTTTTCTTGAACCGATTGGACCAGCGACGGCGCTTGCGCCGCCCCTGCGGAATTGACCGGCGGCGACGAGTTTTTCTGATGGGGCTTTTGGAAATGATGTGTCACAAAGAGGGCGATGGCTACCATGACGCAAAAGCCGGTGAAGGCGCCCACGGGCCGGCGGAAGAAATTGATGGCGGTGCGCGGGTTCATGATTTCATGCGGGGCGAAAGTAGTGGTTTGACCAGCCTGGGCCGGACTGGTTTGGCCGGTATGAGCTTTGGCGGCGCTGGCTTGGATGCAACGGCGTGAACCGGCTTCTTAACCGTCGCGGGCTGGCTGGCTGGAAAGACGTCGAGAAGGACGATGAATTTATTTTTCAATGACAGGTCATTGCGCCCCCCGTCGGGCGCGCCGGTGACTTCAAAGTATGCCGGGGAGGTGCTTCGAGGGGGTATAATACCGCTGGCGTCGCTGAAGGATTCGGGATAGAGGCGGTCGCCGACCCGCAACCAGAATCCGTCCGGCTGATAGTGCAACGGATCATCCGTTTTGTTGGTCAAGCTGAGCCGGAAAACCAGTGTGTCTTCGGGGTTAAACCGGAACACCTCGTCAATTTGCACCGCATAAGTCTTGTAGTCCATGATTTGCCGTCTGCGATATCTGACGTGCTGGATGTCGGCCACGGCTGCGGGACGATATTCTTTGAGCAACGGCCAGGCTTTGGCGGTGTCCAACAAGGCCAGCAGCCGGTCGGGCGTCACGGCAACCGGACTTGATGGCGGGGCAAAGGATTGGTCGTTGGGCAATTCAAAATTGACCGAATAACACGGTTTGTCGCTTGCGTGCAATTCCAGGGAGTAGGTCCGGTCGTTCCAGCGCACGTTGACGTCCGTGACGGCGTTGGTGGCCAGGGCGCGCACCGAAAAGAAGGGTGATCCCTTGGTGTGGGCGATTTGGAACAGGCCCGGCGTGCTGCCGTCCACGGTCACGTTGGCCGCGTCAATCGCGGAAATCGGGCCGGGAAAACTGATGGTCGTCACCCGGTCGCGCGCCACGGCGATGGGATACACGCATTGATCATCCAACACGAATTGCTTGATTTGCGCAGCCGCCAGCGCGGTTTGCGCCCAGCACAGGACCAGGATGAAAATGTTAATGAAGGATTTCATATCGAAAATCGCTGACGGCGGTCGGAAACCGTCCGTTGAGGAGCATGTTTGAATTACGCAGGAATTTTAGCTGGAGCCGGAAACGCAGAGACTGGCTGAACGCCCTGCCGTCGAAAATGCCCGCGCGAATCAACTGGCCCGTCACCTGGGTCAGCACGACATTTTTTCCCTTGTTGAGAATGTCAATGCGCCCAATCTCGGCCTTCTGGTGCAACTGATTGGCCTTGAAACGGTCCGCTTCCGATTCCCATTGGATTTGGGCCTTATCCAAGGCGGATTTGAGGAACAGTTGCTTGAGCAAATCCGCGTTGTCGAAGCCATCGGGATTGCGTTCCAGAAAGGCGGCGGTCGCCAGTTCGCTTTGCTGGACGTGCAATTGTTTTGCGTCCTGAAATTTGAGGACAGGCGAGACATAATAGGTGTCCGACGGATCAACTACCACCACGCGTTCGCTTCGATTGAAGCTGTGAATGAGAGCCAGACGGTCAACGGCGGCCAGTACCAGCACCGTCATTGCGAACAGGAACCAGAACCACGCCAGCCGGTCCTTTTCCACAAAAAGCCGGGTGGGATTGAACCGGGGCCGGGCGACTTGCGCCGCGCCGGTGCCGGTCGGCGGTCGGGTTTGTAGCAATGGTTCAGTGACGTTCATGGCCTTCAGCATTCAATGGGTTGGGAAGATGGACGGCCCGGCCATCGGCTGGAACGTTGCTCCATAATGAACCGTTGTTTCCGAAAACTCGGCGCGTTGCTCTTCGAGGCTGGCTTTGGCCTGTTTGTCCCGGTCGTCGCGGTTTTCGGCCTCCTGAATCAATGCCATGTCAGCGGCGTGATCAATCTGCCGGTCCGTATCGGCCAGATCGGCATTCTGGGCGATGAGCACGCCGGTGAGCTTTTGCACTTCGGAGGCGGTGGAAGCGTTTTGAAGCTTTTCGGTCGTCGCGGCGATGTTGGATTTCAACGCCAGACGGCGCTGCGTCGAGACTTGATACACTGTGGTGTAATTTTCCGTCGCCCGTTCCAACGCCGCGTTTTCCCGGTAAATCGCCGGCTGGCGCCGCACTTCGATGGCGGATGGCGTTTGAAAGGTTTGGCCGATGTCGTGGTAAATTCCATTCCCATCGAACGTCATGGCGCTGATGCCCTGTGAACTCCTTTGGAGGGCTTCCAGCGGTTGTCCGATTTCAGATTGCCGCAGGTCGCCAATGAGTTCGTTGGCACCGGCAATGTTGACTAACGAGGCCGGGTCGCCAAAGGCGATGTTGTATTGTTGCATTTGCCGGATTTGCTGGGCCTCGTTGTTGATCATCTGGATGTATCGGGCCATGCTCTGGGCCTGATCCAGTATTTGCTGCACGTGCATCGTCGGGTCATAGACGACCCATTGGGCGCGCGTGGAAAGCGCAAGTAGGGCACCGAAGGTGATGGCGATCAGTTTTTTCATAACGTTCCTCTCATTGTTCAACCGGGATGTATTCGGTGGTGGGTTCCAAAATCACGCCATCAACGATTTGTTCGGGGACTTGAATGTAGTAATAGCGGACGCCAGATTGATTGACTCCTTTTTGCCGGCTGACCATGAGCCAATACTGCTGTTTCACTGCGTCGCTGCGGCCTTTGTCGTATCCGTTTTGGTAGGCGGCTTTTTTCTCCCTGCCGGCGGCGTAGTGCAATCCTTCGCTTGCCAGAACGCCGCCCGCAGCCCCGGCGGCGGTGATGCCCGGATTGCCGTTGGAAAATTGGGCGGCCAACGCGCCGCCGCCCGCCCCAAAAGCCGCGTCGCTGAGGGGCCGCGTGGCGGCGCAGCCGCAAAGCAGAATGGGAATGATCAAAAGAATTGTGTGCGCTTTCATGCAGCCTCCTGGAGTTGTGGTTTTCTTGAAAATTTGATGATGCCTTCCACGATGTTTTCGCAGCCGCGAAGCTCCCGCGCCCGCCGGTCAAAATGTTCACCGCTTGAACTGCTGCAATAGAGCATCTCCGGCGAGGCGACATTATGCACCGTGCCGCAGATGGGCCGGTGGGCATCCACGTGCAGATAGGTGAAAGCGGAATACTTTTGGCCCGTTTGATGGTCGGGCAGCGGGTAGTTCATGATCGTATTGCTTGTGATTTCGGGAATGGCGATGTCCTGGGTGATGTCGTCCAGATCGCCCCGGTCATTCTGGCGCATCAGGAAGAACTGCCGGCTGTTGCCGAACACGGCGGAACGGATGCGGCTCTGTTTGAACCTCGCGTATTGCTGGACAATGCTGATGTTCCAGCAGTTGAATTTGCGAAGTTGCGCGTAGCTTTCCTTGACAATCTCCTCACCACCGGGAATGTCGAGGAACCGCGCAACTTCTTCATAGACGTTTCGTTTGCGGGCCGCGCGCGGCAGCGTCATGATGTGTTTGCGCGCGTCGTTGGTGATGAGAAAACCGGCAGCCGTCTTGAGTTCCTTGGCCGAATCGGGAATGCAGCCAAGTTCAAAGTGGGCGATCTTGCCGGTCAGCGACAGGTTGCTGGTGCCGTCGAACAGGCAGCCGTAGTTGCCTTCCCTGCACCACGGCAGCAAAAGTGTCGCGATTTCAACCACTTGCTCCTTTTCCGGGCCGCCGGCATCCAGATACATCAATTCCTGCAACATCCGGTGCGTCGGATATTCCTCCGGCTTGAAATACGAGAACGCCACGTTGCGGACCTCCTTCGCCGTGTTCGGGTCCTTCAGGAATTTGAGCACCTCGTCATCAGTCGGCTTGCCAAGGAAATCGAACGCCTCGTCCGAATGCGTTGCCATCCAGTCGCGGAAGTCCGCAAAGGCTTCCAGCGTCGTGGAGCCGGGAGGCATTTTCTGCTGGCGATAGCGCCGCAATGCCAGCGCGTGCCGTGCGACGGCCAGAAGCCGGTTTGAGTTTCGGTTGCTCCAATCCTGATAAACGTCGTCGTAAAGCAGGTTAATGAATTTGGCGATGAGCGCCTGCCGCAACATCTGTTTGTCCTCCTGGCGGCTGATGCCCGCCATCCGCGCCACCAGCGCCGTGGCCGCCGAAAGATGGTCGGGCGTCAGCGGCAATCCCTTTGTGTCGAGGTAATTGATGGTGACGCTGCCGTCGGGCTGGATGATGATGGGCTTGGCCTCCGGGTCAACGGTCTGCGTGTAAATGCCGTAGGACAACCCTTCCTCAATGATGACCGTGTATGCGAAATAACCCTCCGTTTGCGTCAACAAATCGCAGACCGTGACGGATTTTCCCGCGCCGGACATTCCCAAGAGCACCGCATGTTGTGGGGAAGCGGAACTTCCACCCCCTGAAAAGGTTTTGATGCCAACCAGATTGTGCGCCGGGCCTTCGTAGATCGCCTCCGCCGTTTCCAGATGGCCGGTGAAGGTCGCGCTGAAGGGGAGCATGTCGGCCACGTAGCGGCTCTCGCCGTAGAGCTTGCGGGCGTTGTAACCGCCCCACGTCCAACCCGGCCAGGTCTGGAAGAAGAGGTTCCTGGTGGTGCTGGGCAGCGTGCTTTCGTAATACTGCGCGCTGTTCATGGCGTTAATGGCGTTCTTGATGGCGTTGCACTTGGCGCACAGTCCTTCCCTTGTTTTGTCCCACGTGCGGACGGCGAAAAACACGTGAAAGGGCAGCGTGTGCCCTTGCATGAGCGCGGCGATTTTCTTCTCCTTCTTTTCCATGACCGTCAGCAGCGACAGTTTCTTTTCGCTGGCGTAATCGCCGGCGATGCGGTCATGCTCCTTTTCCTCCTTCTCGATTTCCTTGCGCACCGGCAGCGGGTCCACGGCGATGGTGATGGCGTAATCCAAAAGTTGAAGATTTGTGAGCCGGCCAATCAACCCCGGAAACGTGACCTTCGGCCAGCGCGTGAGCACGATCATTGAGTGATAATGGCCGTCCATGAAAAAGCCGAAATCGCTTTGGCCATTGCCCTCGCTGTGCCAGCAGTTTTCCTGCAAGGTCAGCTCCGGCGCGAAGGCGTCCAGTGGATCGTAATCAAACCGTTCGGCCAGAGAGGGATTGAGGAACCGGGCGTAGTGCAGATAATGGTCATTGTCAGTCATCGGTATGATCCGCGCCCCTTGTCCGCTGAATATGCCCAAAAGGACTTCGTGAACCTGCGCAAACTCGGTTTGAAGTTGGTCAAGCAGCGTTTCATAATACCGGGTCAATGCGCTTTCCGAATGGATTCCTTTTGGATTGATTTCGATTTTGCGCGAGACGTAAAGGATGAGCCGCTGCCGCCGCAACTGCCGCGTTTCCATCAAATGCCAATAGCGTTCAAACCGCTCGTGGCGGTTGCGCCTCGTCCATGGATTGGTCATGAGGTCCGTCTCCTGCCGATAGCGCAGCAGTTCCTTGCGATAATCGCAGTCGCAAAAGAATTGGACCTGCAACCGCTGGTTATCCCCCAGTGAAGCCAGCAACAGGCAGATTTGGTCCTGGAACTCGTTCAATTGCGAAACCTGAATGTTCGTCAGATCGGGCGGCTGGAAGACAAAGCCTTTTGCGACGTAGCCGCCCTGCGACAGGCCGTTGAAGACAATCATGTCGCGGACAAAGTAACCGTTGGGCGCGTTTTCAAGCATGGCGTGGATGTTGGATTTTCGGCCTGGATTCGGGTTTGGCTTCGGGACTGAACCCTTTTCCAAACAGCCAGTATTCAAGGCAATCCAGGTCGTAACGCGGCGGCTTGCCCTGTCGGAACCCAAAGATGTAAATCAGCGTGAGCGCCAGCGGGACGGCGGCAATGGCGGCCGATGCGGCAAAGCTCGCGCGACAGGCGCTAAAGAGCAACAGCATGATGATGACAGAAGTGAACGCGCCGCCTATCAGATGCCAGAAGAGGTTTCCATCCAGCCCCCAGGTCCGGCCTTTGGAATCGTCGGCGCTGTTGGTGTCGGTGAAGCGGATGCCGGTGTTCATCAGAAGTTTCCCACGTCCACGGTTGAATTGGAGTTTCCGAAGGCCGCAAAGAGGGCCTTCACGATGACCGGCGCGCCCGCGATGATCAGGCCGCCGATGATGGACATTTTCCCGGCATCGGCGTCGCCGCGCCGGATGGCAAACCCGCCGCTGATGACGCAGACCACCCCGAAGAGAAAGCCCACAAGCATGACCACGTTGAGCGCCTGGCTCAGCCCGTACTGCAACTGATAGGATTGCGCCAGCACCGGGAATTTGAAGAGCAGCAATTTTGTTTTCATGATTCACTTCTACACCCCTTGCCGGGAAAGATTGTCCAGAAAGCTGGACAAAATAAGAAAGCTTTCCGGGTTAAACAAATAGTTGTGATTTCGCCCGATCATTCAAGGCTTCAGGAACTGGAAACGCATTTGCGGACACGGATTCGCGGCCAGAATCATGTCCTTCCCCGGATCGTTTCCCTCCTGAAACGTGGGCAGCTTGGGCTGACCAAAGCGAATCGCCCGCGCGGCAGTTTCCTCTTTCTCGGCCCGACAGGCGTGGGCAAAACCGAGACGACAATCGCGTTCACGGAATTTTTATTTGGCGAAGGAAAATTGTTCCGCTTTGACATGAGCGAATACCAAACGCAGGAAAGTCTTGGCGTACTCCTTGGCGCGAAACTCGGCGAGCGAGGAACGCTGGCAATGGTTTATGACCGCTCGCAGCTTGGCACGCTCCTGTTCGACGAAATTGAAAAAGCCCATCCCCGCATATTGGATGTTTTCCTGCAAATCCTTGACGCCGCCCGCGTGACGATGGCCAATGGCCAGACGCTGGATTTGTCACGCTTCTACATCGTGTTCACCACCAACATCGGCGGAGCGGATTTGCTGAACTTGCAGCATTCGACGTTTGCGACGATGGAACGCCACGTCCTGGCCCGCGCCCAGCAGGCCATGCGCCCGGAACTATTCGCCCGGATCACCGAGAAACTGGTCTTCAATCGCCTGGGCTATGATTATCAGCTTGAGATTGCCCAACTGCTGCTGAATAACGAATTGAAATTCCTGCGGGAGAAAGGGCACGCCCTTCAAGCCAGCAAGTCCGTGTTGCCGTTCGTTGTCCAACGCGGCTTTCATCCCAAGCTGGGTGCAAGGCCCATGCGGGACACCATCGAAAAACTCGTGGGGGACGCGCTCGCGCAACGGTTGCTGGATGCAAAGGATGGCGGTCGTTGGCTCAAGGTGGATGAATCGGGCAACTGTCTTATGATTGACTGAATGCCCCTCGCATCGCAGGTCGCGCCTGATTCCTGATGACAATTCAGCCCGGAACCGTCATCTTTTGGGAGTATTGCGGCTGCAAACGAGTCGCGGCCAATTCAAAAATGATGACAATTCTTAAAACGATGTTCTTTTGCGTTGCGATCTCGTTGATCTTTACCGGATGTGCGACGGAACAGAATTCATCGTCAAACGCAAGTCCGACGATCGGCGGCTATATCAGCGTGGGCGCGGCCAAGAATTTTTAGCAAACACCATTACGACGTGCTTTTCATCGAGATAGATTTTGTAGTTCGTTTTCCCAAGCTGTTTTAGCCTTCATTATCCGACACGAACACCACGTCACGCGCCGATTCCACTTTCTCGGCAAGGCTGTTCGTCAGTGCCAGGGTCACGATGGCTTTCTGCCCGACAACTTTCACCGGCGAGACTGTCACCGCCAACTGTGCCGTGGCCAGCATCGGGCAAAGCAGCATGGCGGCTAAAGAAAAAAGGCGGATGTTCATTCGCTGCCTTTTTTTTTAGCTTCTTCCTGCCTCTTTTTTGCCCTTCGATTCAGGATGACAAGATATGGAAACACTGCGATGACCAGGAAACCCCCTCCGGCAACCAACGGCACGATGAGCCACAACCCTACTCGTGTTAGTTCGGGCGAACCTTTGAGATGTCCAAGCAGCATACAGATAATTCCCGCCGCCGCCGGAGCACTGAAAATTCCAATCCATAGATTCGGCCAAAGCAGCTTGCTGAAAAGCCTGTTCTTCATTGTCCACCTCCACTGTAGATGGAGAGGCCAGCGGCAGTGCCAACGCCACCCCAAAACAGAACGTCCGGGCCGTAAATCAAAGTGCCAGGGCCAATGACCGATGACATGGGTGTGAAAGCACCAGTTGCGGTGTTAATTGCGCCGGGTGGTGCGTAACGAACTCCGCCCAGATATTTCCAACCTGAATAAGGACCAATTGGAATCGGTCGTTGAAAGAGTGTATTGGCTGCTGAAGGAATCGGGACAGCTTCCGTTGTCCTTGCTGGCGTAAGTCCAGTTCTCGCAACTTTTGCCACCGTGCTTTCCGCTTCGACAGTTTCAGGCACTGCGAAAATTCCGCGTCTGCCAACAATGCTCCCGGACTGGTTAATTCCCGCAGCGCCTGCGCGGTCGGTCAAGTGAACTAATCCCGATGGTGTTTCCGGTGGAGCAATTACCGGCGGAACGGTCGGCGGAACAATTCCGAGTTTTGTCGCGCCCCACAATCCACCCGCTGCAATGCCTGCTGTGTTCGCCACGCCGCTGCTGATGAACTCGCCGCGTTGATACCAGTCGCCCACCGGCTGGCCGGTGACCAGGTTGAGGTTGGCAAAGCCCGAATAAATCTTGCCGACGTTCCACCCGCTGATGGAATAACTTGCAGCCGGCAAAAATCCGCTCTCGTTGTAAATCGTGTGGACGTTGCGGCCAAACCCGGTCAGCCCATTCACATAAAAGGACGGCGCGCTCGCCTCTGCCGCCTCATTTGCCAGACCGCCCGCAGCGCCAGATAGCCAGGCTAAAGTTGGGCTGGTGGTGTTGATGTTGTTGAAATAATCAGCCATCTGCCGCGACTGAATGCTTTGCATCCCGCCTTGATATTCAAATTGCACAGCGGCCTTTCCAAACCTCCCATCCGGGTCCCAATAAACCGTTGGCTGGCCGTCAAACGCGTAATAAAGCGAATCATCCGCCGAATGCCCAAATGGATCGCTGGAAATGAACGCTCGCCGTTCTGGGTCATAGGGGCGCGCGCCCCAATAATAAAGACCGGTGACATCCCGCCATTTGCCGCGCCAGGCCAGGTGTGCGGCGGTCAGGGGCGACGATTCCAGGGAGAGCGCCGGATACCCGTCCACCGGCCCGTAACTGTCCACGCGGGCATGGGCAAAAACCGTCCATGCACAGCAGACGCATATCGCCATGAACAAAAGCTTTTTCAACATGCCAGTCAATTTATGACGAAGAATCTCCTTCCTGCCAATCTAAAGTTCGCAGAGCCGGATGCACTCGCGTTTGTCACTTGGTTGAACCGGGCAATTTCCGGTGAAAGAACCAATGAAATTTTCCCAGGGTTGACTCGGGGAGCACCGGATGTGGGCTTGGCGCGGCGCAGCTCTATCGAAGGCGGCTGGCCATCGCGTTGAAACGTTCGGATGAATAGCGGAGACGAAGCACCTGGCACGGGCAACGCCTTGAACTCTAATAAGCTCGTCAGGTACTGACTTTCGCATGGCGGACATTTTTCAGGCCATTGATTGCCTACTGATAACAACTAAAAATGTCCATCATACCTTTGGTGCAAGGCGAACCAACTTGACTTTAGCTTCATCCTTGGCACCAGCCCTCGCGGAATCTTCCTCAACGAGAATATTACGACACGAACATCGGCTATTTGAGTTAGATTCAATTAAGTCGCCACAAATTTGGCATTCATAATATAGGTGTTTGTCAGAAGGCCATCCTTTGGATGGGTCAAAAGCAATATATTCTTTGAAATATTTAGATTTTAACTCTTGTTGCGTCATAATCAAAAACCTCTTTGAGCGGGATTCAAATAACCTTCCTCAACTAATTCCTCAACGGATAGATGAAATTGAAATTGCGTACCTAAACCTGCCATACCAAAGGCAGGGGCAACAGTGCCCGCCCTGACTTCTATAGGTCGCATTACTTGAAAAACAGAGTACGGTTTGCTCGCGAAACTCGCCGGAAGTGACCGTTGCCAAAATGGCGTTCCAACTGGAGAGACGAAACTTCCAACATCACTTCCAAAACGATCAACCATCGTTCCGGGTATCAAGGTGGCACGGCCCTGGTTTAAAAAGCCATAATTGGGCGGCCATTGTCGCGATGTGAGTTTGCTTAGAAAATTAAATCTTTGTTGAGTCATCCTTCCTGCGGCTAGACTCACTGTATTTTCCGGCAACAAAGCTACTGGCTGTTGCGGAGCGACAAGCAGCCGCATCGAATTATTCATCACGCCGCCCTGAATCGCTGCCGGTTTGGTGATTGGAGCGATTTCCCTCGTGATCGTGGGCGCGACGTTCCGTGTCACTGCCGAATCCACTGTTCCCAAGCGTCCAGCGGAGGATTCTGGACTTACAAAGATCGTTGCCGTCGTGGCCAGTTTGGCTGTTGGCGTGTTTGGGTTGTAATATCCCTGCCTTGCATAGGGCGACATCTCCCTTTGATATGCCATTGCCGACGCGGCAAAACCGGGCTCGCCAGTCACCCGATAGGCTGCCTGATTCAACACGTAGCCGCTTCCGGCAAATACATTAACAAATTGGTCAACCGCCCACCCGGCGGCTGCGTTTGCATTCCGCCATTGTGCTTGCAGCACTGGCTTCCCAAACCTCCCATCCGGGTCCCAATAAACCGTTGGCTGGCCGTCAAACGCGCAATAAAGCGAATCATCCGCCGAATGCCCAAATGGATCGCTGGAAATGAACGCCCGCCGTTCCGGGTCATAGGGCCGGGCGCCCCAATAATAAAGGCCGGTGACATCGCGCCATTTGCCGCGCCAGGCCAGGTGCGCGGCGGTCAGGGGCGACGATTCCAGGGAGAGCGCCGGATACCCATCCACCGGCCCGTAACTGTCCACGCGGGCGGGATTCCAGTCCACCGCGCCGTTGGTGATTGATCCCAGGATATTGCCGAAGCCGTCCTGAATGACGCCGACAGTCGTCAGGCCCGTTGTCAGCGATTCCAAGCCGCCCAATCCCTGTTCACCTCCGTAAATTCCGTCGCTGTCCGGCCCATACGTTTTCCACGTGGTCAGGCCATCGTTGACGTTGACGCCGATCTCCAGAAATTTCACCTGCGGATCGTAATAATGGGCAATCGTGGAAGGCTGCGAACTGATCAGCACGCCGTTGGTAACAACGATGATGGTCGTCTGAACGCGCCGGCCCAGCGGATCGAAAACCGCCTGCCAGTTGTAACCGTCGTTCCGGCTGTCGCGTTCGATGACCTTGACCAGCCGTCCGAAGGCATCCCACGTCAGCGATTGAGTGCGGTTGGTCTGGCCGTTGGAACTGAGCCAGACGCGGTTGGTGATCTGGCCGTCGCCATCGTAGGCATCCTCCACGTTGTCAGCGGCATGATTGGTGAACGTCACCGTCACGTTGGTGACGAACAGACCGCTGGGATGAATCGCGCTGGCGGTCAACTGATGCGTGCCGGGCGTCAAATCCAGCGTTGCGCGCCATTGGCCGCCATTGGTTCCGATGACCGTGACGGCCACGGGAACACCGTCAAGAAACGCTTCAACGGTCGCCTTGCCATTGACCGTGCCCCATGCCGGGCGATGCGCCACGGTATTCGTGCCCTCCGTGACGCGAGAGAAAGCGTCCTCGCCGCCGCTCCACAAATTGGAAGCGCCGGACGATTCGACCGCCTTGGTGAGAATTCCCAAACCGCCGGTGGCGCCGTTGTCGAACGTGTAGATGTTCGTGACCGATTGCGTGGCGCTGACATTGAAAGTTTCCCCCGTCAACCGGCGGCTCAATGAAGCGTAGTCGTAATCGCGGGTATCGGTAAAATCCCCCCGCGCGGCAGTGTAGCCGGCGGGCGATCCGTCACCAAGCCAGGACCATGACTCCATCAACTGCGTTATGCCGGATACGGTGGTTGTGGCGTCCAAGGGGCGGCCTTCGCCGTCGCGCTGGTTGACGAAATAGGAGCGGAACGCATTGGTGCGGCCAATGAGCAATCCATTGTCGGCGTAGCCAAAGGCGGCGCCATTGGCCGATGTCATCAAATCGTCCGCCTGATATTGGAAACCCTCCTGCCAATCCCCGAATCCGAAGGACAGGCGCGTCCGCCGCCCGGCGGCGTCCCAGGATTGGTCCGCCTCCGCGGATTGCCCGCCATTAAGATAGACCGCTTCGGTCGAAAGCTGGCCGTAAGGGTCGAAGCTGCGTTTGACCTCCGACGACGGTCCGGTGGCCGGGTTGGCAAACGACTGGGTCATGTCTGTGAGGAAACCACGCGCGTCAAACTGCCAGTCCCTGGTCATCTGCTGCTCTGGCAATGCGCCGGTGGTGGTGACGTTGGTCAGGCGCAGCCAATCGTCATACGTCCGGGTTTGCGTGACGCCGTTTCCATCGGCCAGGGTGTCCAGCAGGCCGGCATCGGGATTGCCGGACGGATAATAGGTGTAGCTCATGCTGCGCGCGGTTTGCGCGCCATTGCTGTCCTTCTCGGTCAGGATTTGCCCGGCATTGTTGTAGGTGGCCGACCAGGCCAGGTTGCCGGGCATGGCCCGTTGCTGAATGTCGCCCGCAGAATCGTAGCTGAACGTGGTCAGCGCATCATCGCGGTCAATCATCCTGGTGACGCGATTTAACCCGTCATAAGTGAACGACTTTGTTTTCCACGCGGCCAGGCTGCTGGCGATGACCGAGCCTTGGGATTCGGACAAAAGGTTCCCGACGGAATCATACTGGCGCAGAACGACATCGGTCGTTCCCGGCGACGGATAAGCGACCGAGAGCAAGGGACGGTCTTCGGGGTCCGTGTAGGTGGTGGTGGAGATGGCATTTGCGCCAGTGCCACGGGTGATGGTGTAACTGTTGTTGTCGGGCGCATAGGCGACGGTTGTCACGCGCAAGGGCGTGACACTGTTGAAGGCGTAGGTCCGGACACCGGTGGCGCGGCCAAGGGCGTCGAACGTGGTGACGGTTCTATCGCCCGGCTCGTTGACATTGGTTACGGCATCGTTGGCGGCGTCGTAAAAGTTCGTGACGGCCTGTTCGAGAACGTTGGTAACGTAAGTGTAGGGACCGCCGGGACTCATTCCGGTTTGCAGAACCGTGACAATGGCAGGGCCGGCGGTTCTCCTGACGCGGTCAAGGCCGTCAAACGTCCGTGTGAACGTGTTGCCCCCGGCATCCGTCCATTGCACGGGGTTGGCCCGGCTGTCGAATACCATCACGTTGGTGGCCAGCGGCGCGCCGGACACGGAATGGAAGATGCGCGTGACCGTTCGGGCCGGATCGTTGTAGGTCGTTTCCCAATACGCGCCGTTGCCTTGGATTTCGCGGTCCATGCGCCCGTCCAGATAATACGTCCAGGCATTGGTCGAATTGTCGGCGTTTTTTCGGAAGCGCGGCTGGCCCCGGCCGTTATAGAGGGTCTCCGCAACCCCGCCGAGCGCATTGGTATAGTATTGGATCAGGCCGCCGGCTTCGTAGCCGAAGCCCTCGGTCGCCAGCACCGTCGCGCCGTTGGTATCGTAAAAGTTGCGCTGCGACAGCCGCCCCAAGGCGTCCCAAAAGTTGGTCGTAAAAGCGCCCCGCTGGTCCCGGACGAACGTGAGATTGCCGAAGGGGTCGTAAGTGTAAAAAGTCGTGCCGTAAAGATTGTCGCCGGTCTCCGGTTCGATTCCCGTGGCGTTGGCATTGACCCGGCTGCGCCAACGGATTTCCTGGACCTTGCGTCCGGCGCCGTCGTAGCTGAAATAAACGTAATCGTCGGGGTTGTAACGGGGCCCGTCATACCATTCCAGTTGGCCGTTCTGGTTGTAATAAAAGTTTTCGCGGGAGATGGCGTTGCTGTTCTGGTCAAGGACGTCGCGCCATTGCAGCCGCCCCATTTCATCATAGGTCATGTCCGCCTGCCGCCCGTCGGCGTCGGTCGCCGTGGCGAGGTCGCCACGCGGCGTGAACGAGAAATACTCGACCACCGGCGGATCGGCATCGTTTGGCGTTTCGGCAGAAGCGGCGTATCGGGTAAGCTGGACCGGGAAACCGCGTCCGTTGTAGAGCCACTGGTTGGTGGCCGAATCGCCCAGGACTTCCTGATTGCAAAGCCCGAACGAACTGTTGGTTTCAGACCATCCGCCCATATCCACGGTTGTGGTAACGTTGGTATAACTCCAAAGGTTGGTGGAAACGCCGATGCCGCCGCTGGAAAATTCCAGGCTGGTCAACTGATAGGGATCGGATGCGTTGCCGTAACGGAACGTCACCTCATTGCCGCTTGGGGAGGTGGCGGTGGCCAGGCAGTTGTTGGTCGTGTAGGTGCAGGTATTGGTCGCGCTCTGGCCGCCGATCCCGCTGCCGGTCAGGTCGCCATAAACAATCCGGTTGGTGGCGTTTCCGTTCGAATCGTACAAAAACGCATTGGTCAGGCCCCGGACATCCACCGCGAACTGGAGGCCGCGCTGATAATAGCCGGGCTGGTTGCTCTGGCTGGTGTCAAACCAGCTTTGGATGTTGGTGCGGCCCAGGGGCTGCCGGATTTCCGTGACGAGGTTGCTGGTGTAATAATAAAAATAGGAGTTGGAAAAAACGTCATCCATCCTGGTGACGCCGCTGATGTAATCGTTGGTCAGGCCGGTGCAATCGTTGGTGTAATAAAACCATGCGTTGGTGATCAATTCCCGGTTGACGCCCACCGTTGCCTCCTGCATGACGACCCGCCGCAGATTGTCATAAGCGTTGACGAATTGGCGGCCGTCGGGCTTGGTCACGCTGGTGAGCAGGTGGTCCGAATCGGTATAGGTCAGCCCGTTGGTCGTGAACGTGTAATGATCGTATCCGTACTGCCACTGCGAATCGTCCGGGAGCGTCGCCGACACCAGGTCGCCGTAATTGTCATATTGATAGCGCATGATGCGGTCGTCGTCCGAGATGGCCTCGATGATGCGCCCGTAAAAATCGTATTTGAAGGTCAGGGAGGCGCCGTTGGCGCCCTGAACGCGGTAAAGCTGGCCGAAATCATTGTTCGTGGGATTCGTGCCGTAGGTGAATTGATAATAGTTTCCGGCGTGGTCCTGCCAGCGCGTCAGGTAGGAACGGATGCGGTCCATTTGATTCGTGCCCGCCGTGATGGCGAAGTTGGTCATCACCTCATACGTCCGCCGGCTGCCGTCCGAGCCGAACAACGTGTAAATGGCGCTGTTGGTCGGATTTTGCTCGATGAAGTTGTTGAACAGATTGGCTTTGCCGCCGATGCCCGACGCCGTGAAATTGACCAGGTCGGGATTATCGGCCGCCGTCACCGTCCACAGGCTGTTGGACTGATAGCGGTAGGCCAGAACCGAGCCATCCGGTTCGGCGGCATCAATCAACTGGTCATTGGCGGCATTGGTGGTGAGCACCAGCCACGGCGTGAAGCTTAATTTCCAGCCGGCCCCGAATGGACCATCCGCCAGATCGCCGCTCAAGTAATTGCGGCGCAACTGCAAGGGCATCGGCCCGGCCAGCGTCATGTCCACGTCGTCAGCGTAGAGATTCCCGGAAACGACCTGCACCGGCTCGGCGACAAGCGTGCCGGCCTGTTTGATGCCGGCCCATGCCCGCCCGAACCAGCCGGTGTCCTTTTCCGCCCGGATGGCGGCCGCCGGCGAAGCGGAGGAAAGATTCAGTCCCGCCGCGATAACGGACGCCTGCGTGATCTGCTGCGGCGTAAAGGCCACCTGCGCCGTCTGGCCGGAGCCGCCGGAGGTCATCGTCAGGGCTGAATAGGGTGAAAAATCAAACTGCGGCTGCGGCGTCGTCAGGTTGTTGAAAATGAAGGAGTAACCAACCGACGGGCTGTAATCCAGAGTGTAGGCCAGGTCGTAGGAGGGATAATCATCATACGCGCCGATCCATGCCATCTCATCGCTCCAGCCGCCGTTGAGCGTAATCTGGTCGCTGGTCATCACCGCGCCGTTCTGCCATTGGCCAAAAATCAGCGCCGACATGCCCTTGAACGAACTGGTGACGTTGGTCACCGGCCCGGGCGTCATCAGGACACGCACGAGGTTGGAATCCCATTCTGATGTAAACGGACTGGTTGCCTGCGCCCAAAAGCCGGGGATTTGATTTTCCAGGAGCGTGCCGCCGTATCCGGCGTAGGATTGGCTTCCCAAGGCGTTGTAGTTGTCAATGTTCAGCTCCAGCGGCGGGGCGAAGCCGTTGCTCACCGCGCGTTGCGCCGCCAGTTGCAGCAGCCGGATGGACGATACAGGATTGGGATCGCCCCAAACGGAAGCGATGACCGAATGCTCGGCGGACGAACCCTCGGCCTGGAGCATAGTCAGATAATTATTGAGCGAATTAAAGCCCTTGTCGCCTGAATCCTGCCGGAGCGAGCCATTGCCCAGCACCTGGGTGGCAAACCAGTTCATGTTCAATTTGACCTGCATGTAGCCGCTCGAAAGCGGCGTCAGTGCCGCCGTGCCGTCGGAGAACCACGTCATGGCACGGACTTTTTGCAGATGCTGGTTGAATTGATCGTCGTCCCACAATTTCTGGAAGAAACTGGACGCCAGAATCATTGCCGAATCGCCCGCCTCGTCCGTCACCGCCGGAACAAAGTTTGTATTCGCGGCCTTTTCCTGCTCCAACCGCTGGTAATCGTCGGCGTAAACCTGCAACATGGGCTGCGTGACGCGGGACACGCCCGGAATGATCGCCGTCATGTCCTGCCGGCTGCACGTCAGCACCCCCGCCGGTCCCGAGAAAAAGACCGCGCTTGGAAACCAATTCGCCGGCTCGGCCAGCGTGCCGTCCCGGCGCTCATAGGTTATCAGAACCTGAAAGTTGGAAACGGTGTTTGGGACGCTGGTCTGGGCAATTTGAATGTCCAGGGCGTTGGTCCCCGAATCGAAGTTTTGAAAGTTCGTCACCGCCGTGATGCCCGGACGATAGGAATCCATCCACAGGCTCGCGGTCGAGGGCGTGTTGGTGTAAAGGAGCAGCTTCCGGTTCTCCAAATCGCATGCCCGCCACAGACCGGTGTCAAATATCTGGTTTGAGGCATTGGTGTTGTTGTTGAAGACCTGGATGCGAATCCGGTCGAACATGTTCGTCAAAAACGGATAGGTGATGGAACTGTCCGAGAGCGTCTGCACGACTGCCGCCTGCGATTGGTTGGTCAGAAAATCCGGCACAGGCAACTGGCTCCAACTGGTGTACGTGTTGCGCCGGTCAAAGGCCCGAACGCCAAAATCATCCAGCGAAAGGTTCGATTGCAGCGAGTTGGTGTTGATCACGTCCGTCAGCCACTTTTTCCAGACGGGCATGATGCCGTCGTTGGGGTCGCCCAATGCCATCAAAGACGGGTCGGCAAAGGCGTAGGCTTTGACCCACGAATAGGCGTCAGGATAATTGGTTGGTGCGTAATCGTAGATGTTCTGGCCCTCGACAATTTCGGTGTTTTTGAGCCATGGAAAAATTTGCACCGTGTTGGTGCCGATGTTGGCGACGACCCACGGATAGTTCACCGTGATCAGGCTGTTGGTGACCACCGGAACCCCCGAATCCCAAATCACGCCGTGGACATTGATTTGCCACAGGCGGCTCAACGTGGTGTCCATCAGCTTCAAGTTGCTGTTGGTCGGCCAGACGTAAGCGGCCGGGTAGCCGGCCGCGCGCAGGAGATAAACCAGCAGGGCGCATTGTTCCACGGGTGAACCCCGTCCCTCCAAAAAGGTTCCCAACGCCGAACGATTGACCCCGCCAACGCAAACCGAATCGTTGAAGTATTGCGAGTATTCAAAGTCACCCATCGGGTCGGTTAATCCAATCTCGTTGATGACGTAATTGGCCAGCGCCAGCGGATTGCGCCCCATGTCGTTGACAAATTGGTCCAGTATCGGGCTGCGCCGCAGTTCGGGCGAATCGTCCAGGTTCGTGAACGCCGGATTGTTGGTCAGCCAGATTTGATTGGTGATCACCGCCGTCAGGCCGTTCAGTTCCATCGGACTTCGCCCGGTGTAGGTTGGCGGCAGCGGCGTGCCCAGAAAATACGGGTTGTCCACAAAATGCGACCGCCACGCCGGAAAGGTGTCAAAGCTCATGGCATACAGCGGCAGGTAGGCCCACCCGGTGTTGTTGGTCACGCCCATTGGCGTGAATACATTCGCGCCAACCTCCGCCGATCCGATGCCTTCCACAACGTAACAATAATTGGTTGAGGTCGCGGTCTGGGTGATGACGTAACCGTTGACGTCCACCCCGGGCACGGCTTCAAAAATCGGTCCCAAGTCCCATGAACTGTAAGTGTTCATGGCGTCGTGGAACTGCACCACCGTGCGCAAATCGTTCGTTTGAACCACAACGCAATTGCCGTTAGTCACAAAATTCGCCCAGGCATTGCTGTCGGCTAAGCGCGGCAGTGCAATGTTGATGATGTTAATCGGCGCGACATTCGTCGCCCCGGAACCAAAGGCGCTGCGATCATAAACCAGAATCCGAATCCGGTTGGTTTGCGTTGTCCGTTCGTCGTAGGCGCCGGCATAGATGCCAAACCGATAGGTTTCGCCCGCGTAAAGCGGCCTGGCTCCGGCGTCGCTGCCAAAGGCGACAACCGGATTGTCCACCTGAAAGCGCGATACATTCGTGGTGCCAAACGTCAGCCTCCAGACGTGCTGCCGCTCCGTCTTTTGAACCTGCAAAAACCACGGTGTGCCGGCGCCGTAACAATAAATGTCGCCTCCGTAATTATCCAGCTTGACGCCCTGCTCCATGTCCAGCGGCAGAACGAAGGAGTTGTAGGGAAGCATGGGGCCGTAATTGAAATCGTTGCGGTCACCGCGATTGAACCGCGTCACCCGCGGATAGGGGCTGGCGCTGAAGCTGAATTCCGCATTGGCCGAGTCGTATCGCCACGTGTCGCCCGGATCATAGGTGGTTCCATTGCCCCAGGTTCCATATTGGTTGAAGCCCCACGCCCAAGTCGAACCGTCCGCCTGCCCGGCCAGCAAATAGCTGTCCCCATAGGCCGCCGTCTGAAAATCCAACCCGGTGTTCGGATTGAGTTCCACGGCGTGTGTCGTGTTGGAATAAATGGAGCCATTGCCATAGGCCCCCCAATAAAACAGTCTCCCCGTCTTCAACACCGCCGCCGAACTGTTATAGCCGGCCGTAATCCATGCCACCGCCCCAAAATTCGTCGTGGAGCCAAATTCGGGCACGATTTCGGGGAGAGTGGCGTTGATGGTGGTTCCATCGTCAAGCTCACCCTCGGTATTCCTGCCCCACGCATACACCACGCCGTTGCTGTCCAGCGCCAGGCAGTGGGAGCTGCCGACGGCAATTTGAACGATGTTGCTGAGCGCGGAAATTTTGACCGGCGAAAGCTGCGAGGTGGTGCTCCCCAAACCTAGTTGCCCAAAATTGTTCGTTCCCCAGGCCCAGACATTGCCATCCGCGGTCAACGCCAGCGAGAAATTTGTCCCCGCCGCCACCGCAATGACGTTGGTAAAACTGCCCGCCTGCACCGGCCTGTTCGTCGAGACCGTGTTTCCCGTGCCCAACTGGCCTCCATAGTTTGCGCCCCAGACCATCACGCTTCCATTCGCCAGCAAAGCCAGCGAATGATTGCCGCCCGCCGAAACCATGACCGCATTGGTGATGAGCGACACGGGAACCGGTGTGTTGGCCGTGGTGAAGGTGCCGTTTCCCAAACGCCCGTCGCTGTTCAGTCCCCACGCCCATACCGTGCCGTTGCTCTGAACGGCCAACGAGTGCAGCGCGCCTGCTGAAATGGAAATAATGTTCGAGAGACTGGTAATGTGCGTCGGCCACATGGCCAGATTGTTCGTCCCCAGGCCTAGTTCGCCCACCTGATTGGTTCCCCACGCCCAGACGCTGCCGTCCGAGCGCAACGCCAGCGCATGGTGTTGCCCGGCTGACAGGGCCAGCGTCGTCGGATTGGTCTGCCCGCGGACAATGCCCGCGCTCAACAGGACGAAGAATAAAAAAAACCGCGATGTTTTCATAAATCAGGTCGCCTTTCTGAATTTTTCAGTTGAATGTTGAGCCATTGAGCGGACTGTCTATCGTGATGGACAGCGGGCCGAGGGCAGGATTGTTCGGGTCGGCAAGTTCCCAAATCGGAATGTTGTTGGTGTCCAGCAGCGCCTTGAAAAACCCATCGGGCGTGCTCTCGCCAATGATGAAGTTGCTCTGGCCAACTGTTCCCAGGGCCGCCCCGGTCCACGGATAGTTCGGGTTGCCCAGCGCCGGAGTCCAATACAGGTCATACGTCACATTGGTCACGGCGTTGGTAATGACCACGGCAACTTGATTGGTCCCGTAAGGCGCTATCGAAACGACCGGCTGCGGAATGTCGGCAAACGTCTTGACCGCGACAGCGACGGCGATGGCAACGAGGAGGGATGCAAAAAGTATTTCACTTCTATTTTTCATGGGGGGTTGACTGCTTCATGGGGTTGTCCGCGGCGTTTTCATTGAAGGCGATTCCCGGCGTGTTCGTTGGGGATAATAAATGCCGGATTCGGACGAATGTTAACCGTCGTTCGTTTTGGATTCCTGGAAAGCAATTGTTCATCGTTTCGCTTTCTGATGTGCCCGGCGCATTTATAACGCCGCGCGCAAAGCGATGGCAAGCGTTATTCCCGAATTTGTTGTGCTCACCTGGGAAACAATTTTTCCCGCCGGGAACCGTTACCTTGCCGCCAGGTGATGAAGACCGGACTGAACTTGGTCGGCCCGCAGGTGCGCAAGTGGCGCGATAATCGCGGCTGGTCTCAGGATGCAATGGCCAGGAAACTGCAATTGTTGGGCTGGTCAATAAGCCGGCATTCACTGGCCAAGCTCGAATTGGGGCTGCGCCGTGTCCCGGATTGTGAATTATTTTTTCTGGCAAAAGTGCTTCGCATTGATTTGCGCGATCTGTTCCCCAAACAAATGCCTCTGAAAGAAATCGGTCCCGCCTTCCAAGGGGGCCGCCGTCTGTCAATCTTTCCCACGCGCGCCGAACCATGACTTGGCCGTTCGCTTGGAAAATCAATTGCGCCCGCGCATCTCGCGATATTTGATTGGCTGTCATCATAATGCGTCCCTTTCGCTGGCGACGGCAAAACCCGCCGCCTTCAACTCGGCGATGATTCTTTCGCATTCCTCGGGGTGAACCCTGATTTCCGTGTCGCCTCGGATGTTTTCGGCATCCAGACCGCAACGCTGATGCAGCCACTGCGAGGCCTCGTGATTCTGCGGCCGGAACAAGATCGTTTGCCGGCCTGCTTTCATGACGACGTCCGGTTTCATTCGTTGAAATTCTTGCTTTTAATTAACAATTGCCGCCATTTAATCTTGATATTCCACTATAGTGATATATGTGGTCAACCGTTTTCTCCTGTAAAAATGAGAAGTGAGCCGAAAAGCCCAGGCACTTTGTGTGAAAGCCATTGCCATGCTTCAAAAAGAGCGTCAACGGCGTAAATTGTCCAAATACTTCATCGCGCAGCACTCCGGCCTTTCGCCTCAGATGATTGCCTACGTCGAGAATGGCGAACGAAATCCCACGTTGGAAACTGTGTTGCGAATTGCCGAAGCGATGAACGTGGATTTTGAGGAAATCATGAAACGGGCCCGCCGGGAGCTTTCGAAACCGGCGAAATAGCTTCGGGGCGTGGCGGCGGGCGGAGTGAAATTCAGCCATATTCTGGCAGGTTTTACAAGGAGGTCGTCGCATTGTAAAGCAAAATCATAACGCATACGTGACGCGCTTTCTGTCATTTTTCGAGATGTGCGGCACAATCTGGATCGGCAACTGGCGAGATTCCTGCGGAAGGAGCGCGGAGGGTTTTCTTACGCCCAATTCGCCAGGAAAACCGGCATCTCTCATCAGACGCTTTTTCGCATTGAGCACGGCGAACACCATCTCACCCTCGACAAATTGGAGACAATTTTGGAAAAATTGAAAATCCGGCTGAAGGATATTTTTCCCGACGAGTTTTGAATTCCCGGTATGCTGAAAGGGCTGCTGGTGCTCAAATGCGGGTGTCAAAAAAATCTCCGCCACTGGCGAAGATGTGAAGGAGAAAATTTTTTAATACGCGAAGGCTCCCATTTCCCGGAGCGATGAGCGATTGCCACTGCCGACGACCACATGGTCAATCACTTCAATTTTTAGCAACTGACCTGCTCGGATGAGATCACGGGTGACCTTAATGTCCGCCTCGGATGGCGCTGATTCGCCGCTCGGATGATTGTGCATGAGAACAATGGCGTGTGCGCTTGCCATGATTGCCAACCTGAACACTTCCCTCGGATGAACCAAAATGGTGTCCATCGTTCCGACTGATACGAAATAGTGACCTTTGATTTTACGGCGTGTATTGAGGATTAAAACCACTAGGCATTCACTTTCAGAATTGAAATACGGATGATTCGTGATGTGCATTTTCCAATAGGCGTCTGCCTGTTCCGGTGTCTCACACTGTTGGATGTCGGCGGGTGTCGGGCATTCCCGCAATGAAACAATTTTCCATTCCTGCGGCTGCGGTGGAAATTTGATTGGCTTGACGATGTTGTTCTGCACTTGAGGCGTTGAGACGAAGTTTTCTGTCGTGTTCATATTTTGCGTTTCGTTTTTGAAGGAGCGGGATTGCTCTCTTCGCCTCTGCTGTGGGAGAGCAAGACTGCTCCGAACGAAACGCAAAGAGCCGGATTTCCGTGCTGGCGGGCGGCGAAGCGGCCAGCAATGCAGTGACACGAGGCGCGCACTCAACAGCGATTTGCCTCGTGGCGCGAAATTGCAGCGAAGCAAACGGAAGCGCGGAAAGCCGGCGACTGAACACGACAAAAATCAATGCCGAATGATGAACAACTGGTCAGCCTTACGTTGCATGATGGGCGGGTTTCCGCTATGAAGAAGGGAAATGCGATCGAAGTCGCTGTCAACCGCTGAAAAGATTGCAATTCGCGAGTTGATTCGCGCGAAGTCGGATCGAGAAATTGCCCGGATTCTGCGTCAATCATATCGGCTGCTGAATCTGCATCGCCGACGGCGCTCGAATATTTCACATCGGGAGCGGTGGACGGATTACGAAACCCGTTTGCTCGGACGGATGCGAGATGAACAACTGGCCAAATGGTTGCACCGCAGCCCGGCCGCGATTGCGGCAAGGCGGGAATCGCTCGGCATTCGCATTTTTGCACCGCAACGAACTCGCTGGTCAACACGCGAAATGGAGTTGCTCGGCAAACGACCTGATCCGGTCGTGGCGCGGATGCTGGGCCGGACGCGGTATGCGGTTCAACTCAAACGGCACTCGCTTGGCATCGCCCAATGTTGGGAAGGCAGGCGTCCCTGGACACCGGCGCAAGACCGGCTGCTGGGAAAAATGCGGGACAAGGCAGTGGCGGACAAACTTGGCCGGAGCGTGTTGAGTGTTCGCACACGCCGTTTGGAAATTACGAATGTCCGTTTCATCAAGACTCCCAAACGGTGGACAGAATCGGAATTGCGTTTGCTTGGCCGTTTCACGGACGCAGAAGTGGCTCGCCGGACGGGCCGTCATACGGCATCCGTCCGCAATAAGCGGATTCGCCTTCGCATCGCACCGCTTGTGGCACGCGCGTCAGCGAGACACGAATTGCATCGCCGTGCGCCATAAGTGGAGTGGAGACGGAGAGGAGCGTTTGACAAATCGCAGCCGGAGCGAAACGTCCCGCCGTCGAGCCGCAGAGGGAAGCCCGCCGCTCCTGCGCTCAATGCAAATGCCGCCGGTGACGAGCGTGCGGATTTGCGAAACAGAACGGGCATCGGCGAAGGGAAACAGGGCGACGGACAGCGTGTGGACCGAAGCAAACCGCGCTTTGGTCACGGCGGATTTTGGAAAACGATGAATTTTCTTGTCATCGTCCTTTCAAAAAATGTTTTACGGGCCATTGGAGGGATTTGCAAGCCGTGGCCAAACTCGATTCGCCCAAACAAAGCGCGACTCGAAAAATTTTCAAACTTGTGCTTGTGTCGTGGCTTCGACGTGTCAAAACTTTTACGGTCGTCTAAAGAACAAGCCCCCGTGAACACACGTTGGAAAGTTCTGGCACTGGCGCGCCGTTAATTCGCCGGGGCGTCCGCTGCGGTGTCCTTCCAGTAAACCTCGCTCTTGATGTTGGTTCCAATGTTCAATCCACAGCGGCACCGAGGTGCGGTGGACATTCAGAACGCGAGCAATCTCGCTGACCGTTCTGCCCTCAATGCTTAAGGCGATCCCATGAAATCGCTGAGCCACGCGCGGTTGGCCATCGTTAGCCGCCTGGGTCCGCATCTCCAGCAATAGTTCCGCCGTTCGTTGGTTGCCTCGGGCAAATACCGGTCGCATATGGCTGAAGCATGCCACCCTCGCCGCCACATGTCGAATTATTTATACGCGTCTATATATGAGAGCAATTGTCAACGCCGAAGTAAAAAATATTATGGCGTGAACGCGCGAGGTGCGGCGGAGCGAAGCCGAGTTGCGCGCGATAGCGGTGGCGCTGACTGCGATTGACGGCTCCAGCCCGGCCCAAATCGCTAAGTAAAAGGTTTCATCCTCAGAGTTTTTTCTTGTTCGTTTCCGTGGTGCTACGCGTGACGCTTACGGTTTCATCGCCATTTTTCCAAACATCGCGTTAAAACGCGCGGCCGGGGAGACCAGCCGCGCGTGCGCTTTGTCAAATTCTCGCGTTAGTGACTGATCAAGCGCCAATGCTGATTGGCACCGTTGTTGTTGCCCCATTGGTCCATTTGTGTGCCCTGAGACATGCTGGAAGCCGGATTGTCCAACACCTGACCACTGTGAAGATTATAGAACGTGTAGCTGCCATCACTGTTCTGCACCGGCTTCCATTGATCGTTACCGGCAGAACCGAACGACCATTGGATGATCATGGCGCCGTTGGCTGTGGACGCGCCTTGCACCACAGCATCTTTACCGCTAAGGACGCTGTTGATCTGGTAATAACCGCCACTCGTCGGTATAAACGTCCACAATTCATTGGCCGCACCGCTGTATCCCCATTGGATGATTGCCCCGCCGTTCGATGTCGAGTTTCCAGCAACATTCAATGACAGGCCGCTCGCGACGTTTTGTATCTGGTAATTGCCGGTGAAACTGCCGCCGCCGCTGACGGTGATGGCGAAGGTGTCGGAGCTCGAATCACCGCAGGAATTGACGTAAGTGGCGGTGTAGTTGCCGCTGCTGGTGATGTTATTGGCGGTCACCTGGCGGGAGGTCGAGCTAAAGCCGTTGGGGCCGCTCCAGCTCCAGGAGCCGCCGGTGGTGGGCTGCGGACCAAAGGTCACGCTCTGGCCGGAAGTAATGGTCGCGGTGTCGGTCTGCTGCCAGCTTCCGCCGTTGACCTCCAGGTAGGGCACGATGGGCGTGGGACTGCAGCCGCCACCGCTACTCGTCTGCACCCACTGCTTGATATTTTTCCATTGCGACCAGGCGCGGGCGTTGGACGGCATGCCATTATCATAGACACCGTTCTTGAAGTACCAGTCGCGAGAGGAAGAACCGCTCGTGCTGTTAACTACCAGCGAACCGTTGTAGTACAGACGTTTCAAGCCTCCGGCCGGGTTGAACATGCTGTTGATGTGGAACCAGGTGCCTGCGATGCCGCTAACAAAGTCGGCGCCGGTGCCATTGCGAAGCGTGCCCGCTTCATTCACCTGCAAGTAGATCGCTTCACCGCCCGTATCGCTCTTGATTTGATGGATGCAGGTGTGGCTGGTGCCGGGATCGAACATCGCATCGGCTTCGAACTGATTGCCGGTATTCTGGTTGGCCCAGGTGTCCCAGCGCATTTCTGTGCGCGGGCCGGTGGTGTTACCCTGCTTGAACGGTTGATCCGTGCCGTAAACCCAACAGGTATACGTGCCGTTGTTGGCGGTGAAACGATCAGATGTCGGAAGATTCCAGGGAGACTGTACATGGTAATTTGGAAAAATCTCGGTCCATCCATCGGTCAAAGCCGCGGGGGATTGGATCGTCGAAAAAATCGACAGGCCGGTTAGAATAACAGGGATTTTCATAGATAAGTGCATTTTATTACCTCTTTGGTGGAGTGGGACAAGCAGACTGTATTTTTTCATAATGTGCATGGGTTTTTTATTTTTCTATCCCGTAAAACCGGCAAGTGGCAGGAGAGCCTCTCCAGGACCTTTTTTACGGAAAGAATATAAAGTTTGTACGAGAAGGCAGGCGCGTGTATGTCCTTGATTGGTGTGACACGCAGGAAAGTAGAGGCCTGATCTTTTCGCAGACGACACGCATTTGCTTCATAGCTGCATCCCGATGTGGCCGTTGTGATTTTTCGGAAAAGCTTGTGCTGGCTCTCAGCTTTCATCAGTGTCATTTTTACGTTTAAGCCCAAGCGTTAAAGCGCGCGGCCAACGGCCGCGCGCTCTCATTTTCTTATTGCAGATTCAATTTCCACTTCTGGTTGCTGCCGCCGGTGACCGTTTCCTGGTCCATCTGCGTGCTCGTGGACGTGCTCGAACCCGGATCCCCCAGCACCAGGCCGCTCTTCAGGTTTACAAACGTGTAACTCCCGTCGCTGTTCGCTTGCGGCTGCCATTGATCGTCCCCGGATGAGCCAAACGACCACTGAATGATTCCGGCTCCCGCTGCCGTCGAGGCGCTCTGCACGACCGCATCCAGTGCGCTCTTGCAACTGTTGATCTGGTAATACCCGTTGCTGGTGGGAAAGAATTGCCAGTCCAGATTGGAACTGGCCACCGAACTCCACTGCGTGATGGGCGACCCGTTGGTCAATTTGCCCTGGTTGTTGAGCACCAACCCACTGGCCTCGTTCTGGATTTGATAGATGCCGGCGAAGTTGCCGCCGCCGGAGGCATTGACCGTCAGGCTGATGGTCGTCGTATGTGTCAGAGTGCCATCGGTGCCGGTGATGGTCACCGAGACCGTGCCGGTCGCAGCCGTGCTGCTGGCTGAAAGGGTCAGCGTGCTGCTTGTGGTGGTGCTGGAGGGGTTAAACGAAGCTGTCACGCCCGAAGGCAGACCGGAGGCCGACAGGCTGACTGTGTTGTTGTAGCCGTTGACGGGATTAATCGTGACGGTGCTTGTGCCGTTGCCCCCTTGCGTGATGGTCAGACTGCTCGGCGAGGCGGACAATGAGAAGTCCGAGGCTGGTCCCGTGATGCTCACGTTGTCGAACGTGGAGGTGTTGAGGGCCGCGTTGTTGTGCGCGCACACCGCCAATCCCGCGTCCACGCCGCTGGCCATCGTTACATTCGTCGCCGCCACTTCCGTCCACGTCGAACCGTCCGCCGAACTGTATCCCGTAAACGTGTTGCCCGACCGCACAATCTTCACCCAATACGGCGCGGTCAATCCGGTCTGCCGGGCCACGTCAATGGCGCTGGCACCGTCCGATGGCCGGATTTGCATGCTCACGCCGTTGGCGGGAGTCACATAAACGGCCACATAAGCCCCATTGGCGGCAGTGGAATCGCGGAACATGGCACCGCTCTTGGCCCAACTTGAAGTGTTTTGCTGTGACGCAACGCGGGCGATGATAGTTTGATCCCCCGAAACGGATTGGTAGGCGTAATTGAAGGCATCAACCGTGCCCCAAATGTCCGCGCCGCTGCCATTCACAGTAAACGTGCCGCCGCTATAGGAAGCGCTGCCGGCCAGGCCCACCGAGCCGATGTCCGCATCCGTCCAGCCCGCGGGCAAGCCGCCATTGGCGGCATTGACGGTCAGGCTGATGGTGGTGGTATGTGTCAGAGTGCCATCGGTTCCGGTGATGGTGACCGTGGCTGAGCCGGTCGCAGCAGAGCTGCTGGCGCTCAAGGTCAGGGTGCTGGAACTTGTGGTGGATGACGGATTAAAGGAAACCGTCACGCCCGAAGGCAGGCCGGAGGCCGACAGGCTGACTGTGTTATTGTAGCCGGCGATGGGATTAACCGTGATGGTGCTTGTGCCGTTGGCACCCTGCGTGACCGTCAGGCTGGTAGGCGAAGCGGACAAGGAGTAATCCGGAGCAGCATTGACCGTGAGACTCACGGTGGTTGAGTGCGTCAAACTGCCGCTCGTTCCGGTAATGGTCAGGGTATAAGTTCCCGATGGCGTGCTTGTGGTGGTATTGACCGTCAGCGTGGAATTGCCCGAACCTGAAACGGAGGCGGGATTGAAACTGGCGCTGGCGTTGGACGGCAGGCCGCTGACGCTCAAGGAGACGCTGCCGCTGAAGCCGTTGAGGCTGCCAACGGTGGTTGTGTAGCTGGTTCCATTGCCGGCGGTGACCGTTTGGGAGGATGGAGTGGCAGTAATGGAGAAGTCGGGCGCAGGATTGATGGTCAGGCTGATGGTGGTGGTATGGGTCAGGGTGCCATCGGTGCCGGTGATGGTGACAGTAATCGTTCCCGTCGCAGCCCCGCTGCTGGCAGAAAGGGTCAGCGTGCTGCTTGTGGTCGTGCTGGAGGGATTAAAGGAAGCGGTCACGCCCGAAGGCAGGCCGGAGGCGGACAGGCTGACTGTGTTATTGTAGCCATTGACGGGATTAATCGTGATGGTGCTTGTGCCGTTGTTGCCCTGGACGATGGTCAGGCTGCCGGGCGAGGCCGACAATGAGAAATCCGGGGGTGGGGATGATCCACTGATGCTGACGTTGTCGAACGTGGCCGTGTTGGCCGATGCGGTGTCGTGGGATGTGACTGCCAAGCCCGCAGTGGCGCTGGTGGCCATGGTGAGGTTCGTGTTGGCGATTTGCGTCCAAGTTGAGCCGTCGGCGGAATAATAACCCGTGAACATGTTGCTCGAACGGACGATCTTGACCCATTGTGGGGGCACAACTCCCGTAATCCAGCCGGTCATATTGATGGTGGAAGCGCCCGTCGAAGGCCGGACTTCCATGGCAATGCCGTTGGTGGGCGTGATCAGAACGGAGGCTTCCACGGCATCGGCGGCGGTGGTTTCACGGATCATTACACCGGCTTTGGCATAGGTGGCCGTGCCGTTTTCGGAAGCAAGCCGGGCAATGACGGTCTGGTCGCCGGAGACGGATTGCCAGGCATAGTTGAATTGGTCGGATGTTCCCCATATATCGGAGCCGCTGCCTGAAACGGTGAATGTGCCACTGGAATAACTGGCGTAACCGGCAATCGCGGGGCTGCCGATGTCGGCATCCGTCCAGCCGGGGGGCAAGGTGCTGGGCGGATTGACGACCAGGGTCGCGGAGGTTGAATTGGTCAGGCTGCCGCTGACGCCCGTGACGAGGATGGCATGGCTCCCGGTGGGCGTGGAGGAAGACGTGGTAATGGTCAAAGTCGAGGAACCGGGCACGGCGA
>JAGWNY010000081.1 GCA_028872915.1 Verrucomicrobiota bacterium | reverse complement strand
AAAATTCGGCAACTGACGGCCTTTTTTAGTTGGTCGGCCTGGGCCGGCTCGACATTGCGCCCTCACAAAAATTATTCCTACACGAACAACTGGCCGCCGGAATCGCTCGTGGATAATCATGTGACGGCGGACGCCATTCTCTGGAGCGTGCTGTCTTTGATCACGCTGCTGGGCGGAATCGGTTTGCTGATGGCCGCCTTTGGCCGCTGGAATTTTCTAGGCTGGCACGGACGCGAGGAGCAACGCATTTCATTTCGTCCGCCGGACGAAGTGATGCTCACGCCGGCGCAGCGCGCGTGCGCCGGATTTTTCCTGGTCATGGCGGTGCTGTTTCTGATGCAGACGCTGCTGGGCGGCGCGTCGGAACATTATCGCGCGGAGCTTTCCAACTTCTTTGGCTTCGATCTGGCGCGCGTGCTGCCGTTCAATATCGCGCGCACCTGGCATTTGCAACTGGCGATTTTCTGGGTCGCCACGTCCTATCTGGCGGCAGGCATATTCCTTGTGCCGATGATTACCGGACGTGAAGCACGGGGGCAGGCCGGCTTGACTTATGCGCTGCTCGGTGCGCTGGCACTGGTGGTCTTTGGCAGTCTGGGCGGCGAATACGCGGGCATCTTCGGCTGGATTCAGCACGGATGGTCGTGGTTTGGCGATCAGGGTTTCACTTTTCTGGACTTGGGCCGGTTCTGGCAAATTTTGCTGACGGTGGGTTTGTTCTTCTGGGTCGTGATTCTGTTTCGTGGCTTGCGGAACCGGCTTCGCACCGAACACGCGGGCAACATGCCGTGGCTCTTTTTCTTCGCGGCGCTTTCCATTCCCGCGTTCTATGCCGTCGGCCTGCTGGTGCATACGGACTCCAATTTTACCACGACGGATTTCTGGCGGTTTTGGGTCGTGCATTTGTGGGTGGAGGACTTTCTGGAATTGTTCACGACGGTCATGGTCGCCTACATCTTCGTGCTGCTCGGCGTGGTGCATCAGCGCGTGGCCATGCGGCTGATTTACTTGGACGTGGTGCTGTATTCAGCGGGCGGTGTCATCGGCACAATGCACCATCTGTATTTCTCCGGCGAACCGGCCCTGCACATGGCGCTCGGCGCGTTTTTCTCGGCGGCGGAAGTGATTCCGCTGACGTTCCTGACGGTCGAAGCCTGGAGTTTTCTCCAACTCGGCGCGCAACAAAGTTCGCAAACGCGCGCGCCGTTTCCGCATTTCTGGTCGGTGATGTTTCTGGCATCCGTCGGCTTCTGGAATTTTCTTGGCGCGGGCGTCTTCGGTTTCCTTATCAACCTGCCGGTGGTTTCCTATTATGAAATTGGCACCGCGCTCACGGCCAACCACGCGCACGCCGCAATGATGGGGGTTTACGGAATGCTGGCGGTCGGCCTCGCGCTCTTCTGTCTGCGTTACATGATTCCTGAAAAAATGTGGAGCGACCGCGCGGCGAAAATCAGCTTCTGGTCGCTGAACCTTGGTCTGGCCTGGATGTGTTTCGCCACATTGTTTCCGCTGGGGTTGATTCAACTCTACCACTCGGTTAGCGTGAGTTATTTTGACGCCCGTTCCTTGAAGTTTATTGGGACTCATGCCAACTCCATACTGGAATGGCTGCGGTTGCCCGGCGACGTGGTGTTCATTGTCGGCGGCACGCTGCCAATTTTGTGGCTCTGCTGGCGTGGTGTGGTTCACATGAAAAAACAAACACCACGTGAAGTTCCCGACGGCGTGCTCTTTGCGGAGATTCAAGAATCCAAGAAATTCGGCGAATGATTCACGGCGTCCACATCGAGGTGATTCTGGCGGGCGGTTACGCGCTGCTGCTGGTCGGCGTCGCGGTGATTCTGGAAATTGTCGCGCGCCATGCACACCACCGCTCGGAGCATTTCCGCAATTCCGGATTCACCTACAAAAAGAAGATGGACGTTTGGGAATGTCCCACCGGCCATCATTTGACGCGCGAACAAACCGATTTTGAGCGTAAAATTGCATTGTATCGCGCGCCCGCTCACAAGTGCAATGCCTGTCATTGCAAAAAGGATTGCACTGACTCCAACGACGGCCGCGTTTTGGAAAGCCGGCTCGATGCGTGGTTGCAATCGGAGTTGAGCCGATTTCATCGCGGCATTTCGTTGACACTTTTGCTGCTGGCGGTCCTGCTGCTGGTGGTGGAAATGTTCCGGTCCCAGACGATGCGCGATTGGCTGGTGCTGGCCGTCCTGGTGGTGCCCATCGGCATTGCCAGCTCAAGATATTTTGTCTTTTTTACCGAACCCGCTCAAAAGTATTGATTCTGTCAGGTGATGGTGCGCCGACATTTTGAGCCACGACGCCAAAAATTGATTCAAGTCAAAGAAATCGCCCTGGTGCGGCGTAAAGTGGCAATGTGAACGCACATTCACACCAACCGGCAATGCCGCGACATGGACGAGACGCTGGGGTCCGTGCCAGACATGATTTCCAGCTCTCTGTCGAAAAGGAGAAATAAAATGAAAACGACCGCCATAAACCAAATGACCGCCGAACACCGGCACATTGAAACCGTCATTAAATCACTTCAAGACGCCGTTGCGGCGCTGGGAAATTGGCAGCGGCTCAACGTCGAAAAACTCCGAAACGTCGTGGAATTCCTGCGCGTTTATGCCGACCGGCGGCACCATCAGCGGGAGGAAGCGTTGTTCTTCCCGGTCTTGATCAAACGTGGCGTTCCCCCGCAAGGCTGCCCGATTGGCGGATTGAACCACGAACATGAAAAAGGACGCGCGCTGGTATCAGCGTTCGAGGAGCAGATCACGTCTTACGAGCAGCATCGAACCGGTGCGAACGAGGCTCTGAGGCAAACGCTCCAGGACATCATCAGGCTTTACCGCCACCACCTGTGGATGGAGGATGCGATGGTGTTTCCGATGGCGGAAAGGCTCATCTCCGAGGACGACAACCGGGAACTGATGATCAAATTCAGCGATCTGGATCGCACCATCGGCCCGGAGGTGGTTGCACGGTTGGAGCAATTTGCCAACAGCCTTTCCTTGCAGGCCGGAACGGTGGCCGCTGGATGAATCCACTGTAGATAAAGAAATTGAACCAGGATGAAAGGACGTAATTATGTCACAAGATAAAAATTCAGCCGGCACTAAATTCGAACCAGCCCAGCCAATCCAGCTTGCCACCTTGGTGGATTATCAAAGTGGTTCCGTTGTCAGCCGCGAAATCCTCAAAGGTGCGACCGGCAAAGTGGTGCTGTTCGCCTTCGATGAAGGCGAGGCGTTGAGCGAGCACACGTCGCCTTTCAACGCGCTCGTGCAAATTGTGGAAGGCGAGGCTGAGATCACCATCTCCGGCCAGCCGCACCACGTCACTGCCGGCCAATTGATCCTGATGCCAGCCCAGCAGCCGCACGCGCTGGCAGCGGTCAAGCGGTTCAAGATGGTTTTAACCATGATCCGTTCCTGAGTCGAGGTGCCACTAAAATGACTGATTCTTGACGTCATAATGAAAGGCAAAGCTCATGCCGAGCATCGCAGAGGTCATTTTATATTCCAGCATCGCGGCAGTTGCGACTGGCCTCGGAGTAATTCCGCTGCTTTTTCTGAAAAACGTTCCGAAGCGATGGCTATGTTTGTCCAGCGCCCTTGCAAGCGGACTCTTGCTGGCGGCAGCATTCGATCTGATTGGTGAGGGAACCAGGACCAATGCCACCCTCACCGTGACAGGTGTGGTGGTGGGATTACTTTTAATCATCATCAGTCGGAAGTGGCTGGATAAGCGTGGCGCTCCTGAAGTCGGCGCGCTTGCCGGGGCGGATGCGCGGAAAGCCATCATCATTGTTGGCATCATGACGATCCACTCCTTCGCCGAAGGCGCCGCACTTGGGCTTTCTTTTGGAGAGAGCCGGTCATTCGGCTTTCTCATCAGCCTCGTTATCGCGTTGCACAACATACCCGAAGGATTGGCCATTGGCTTGATTCTGGTTCCGAAGGGTGTGAAACTTTGGAAAGCCGGGTTCTGGAGTATTTTTTCCAGCCTGCCACAGCCATTGATGGCCGTGCCGGCTTTTCTCCTAGTGATGTTGCTAAAACCATTTTTGCCGTTCGGACTGGGACTGGCTTCCGGCGCGATGATCTGGATGATCGGGGCGGAAGTTCTGCCCGATGCTTGCAGTGTGACTTCGCCCAAAAGCATTGGCGCCGCTCTGACGGTGGGTGTCGTCCTGATGCTGGCTTTTCAAATTCTCCTCGGCTAGAAATTGATTCATAGAATGCATCGAAATATGAACAATAATGAATTTTACACAATAACCAGAAGAACGGAGACTGTATTGGAAGAAAGAATAGGATTATGAAAATGCGAAATCAAACACCCCGATTGTCCAGCGTCCATCAAACCGACCTTCACCGGCTACGCCGATCCAGATTGTGTTCCTGCACTGAGGCGCGTATGCAGCGAGACAAGGCCACCGTCAGTGAAATAGATCCGTTGAACGAACTGTCGGAATTCACAATTCCAGAGCCTTTACGAATGGATCAGAACCAACTGTGTCAGGCGCTCGAACGTGCGGCGCTTGCCGGCGGCAAGACCGGAGGCGCTGCCCGGACGCTGCTCAAGCTGTTGCAACCGCATTTGCTAAAGGAGGAAACCGATTTGCTGCAAACCTTGGGGCTGTTAATGCCACTTTCCCGAGGGCAAATCACACCAGCAATGCGACAGGTTCTTTCCCGGACGGAGCATTTGAAGGCAAGGATGTTTGAAATCGTCCGCGAGCACGCTGAAATTATAGAAGCTGCACGCCAACTTTTACACGCGGCACGCACCGAGCAAAAGCTGGCGCTGGTGACATTCACTGAACACCTCATGCTTCGGGCGTGGACCGACGAAGTAGTGTTTTATCCGGCTGCAATTTTAATCGGCGAGTATTTGAAGCTCCGATTTCCGAAGCGTGCTGTTGCTTGACGTCTAAACGGTGGCAACCGGCCACACGGATTGTCATTTGAAAAATGATGCCGCTCGCCGGTGGTTTTATTTCTGAAGGAAAGCGACCTGCTGACTACAAAATGAATTCTTGCCTGTCGGCATGATCAAAAACGAGATGAACCTTGTCTAAATCCAGAATAAAACGGGTGGAATCGTATGGCAGACCCAGAAGTTAAAACAAAGGCGCGGGTGGAATCAGACAGCCTTGGTGCCATTGAGGTGCCCGCCGATGTCTATTGGGGCGCGCAGACGGCGCGCTCGCTGATTCATTTCCAGATCGGTCGTGATGTCATATCGCCGGAGCTGATTCGCGCCTTTGGCGTCGTAAAGAAAGCGGCGGCGCTGGTCAACGCGGATTTGGGCAAATTGCCGACAGAGAAGGCGCGCCTGATTGTGCAGGCCGCCGATGAAGTGATTGCCGGCAAACTTAATGACCAGTTCCCGCTGCGCGTCTGGCAGACCGGCAGCGGCACCCAAACCAACATGAACGTCAATGAGGTTATTGCCAACCGCGCGATTGAGTTGGCCGGCGGCGTGCTCGGTTCCAAAAATCCCATTCATCCCAATGATCATGTCAATCTGTCCCAATCCTCGAACGACACTTTTCCCACGGCCATGCACATCGCGGCGGCGGAACGGTTCCACCGCGATTTGATTCCTGCCATTCAACGGGTCCAGGCCGCGATTGATGCCAAGGCGAGAGAATTCGCTGGTGTGGTCAAGATTGGGCGCACCCATTTGCAGGATGCCACGCCGTTGACCGTCGAACAGGAGATGTCGGGTTGGGCGAGCCTTCTAGCCCGGGACGTCGAACGGCTTCAGCCGGCACTGGATGGCCTTTATGATCTGGCTATTGGCGGCACCGCCGTTGGCACCGGCCTGAATGCCCATCCGGAATTTGCCAGGCGCGCCGCCGCCAAAATCGCCGAGCTGACCGGGCTTCCCTTCCGTTCGCATCCCAACAAGTTTGCCGCCCTGTCGGCGCACGACGAGTTGGTTTTCGCGCATGGCGCCATCCACACGCTGGCCGGATCGCTGATGAAGATCGCCAACGACATCCGCTTGCTGGCCTCCGGTCCACGGTGCGGTTTGGGAGAACTGCAGCTTCCTGAAAACGAACCGGGTTCCTCGATCATGCCCGGCAAGATCAATCCCACCCAGTGCGAAGCGATGACCATGATCGCGGTGCAGATTCACGGGAACAACGCGGCGATTGCCTTTGCTGGCTCGCAGGGGAATTTCGAGTTGAACGTCTTCAAGCCCGTGATCATCCACAATTTTTTGCACTCGGTAACGCTGCTCTGCGACGCCTGTCCGGTCTTTGTGGATTATTTGGTAAACGGCATCACACTCAACCGTGCCCGGGTTGAAGCCAACGTGAAAAATTCACTCATGCTGGTGACCGCGCTCACTCCCGCCATCGGCTACGATAAGGCGGCCAGTATTGCGCACTTGGCGCATGTTGAAGGCATCAGTCTGCGCGAGGCCAACTTGAAATCGGGCTTTTTATCCGACGAGGATTTTGACCGGCTCGTTCGCCCGATTGCCATGACTCATCCTTGAATGTCGTTTCCAATGGGCAAACTGTTTGCGCATGTCATTTCGTAAAGTTAAGATGAGTAGATATATGGCTAATACGTCGCCCGTTCTCAACCACATGAGCCTCGCCTGGCTGGAAGGCCTGTATGCGGATTATTTGCGCGACCCGGAGTCGGCTCCACCGGAATGGCGTCGTTATTTTGCCGGGCTGACCAACGGCGACCCGGCGGAGAAAGAATTTTTGCCAGGGCCAACTTTTCGTTCTTACAGCGTCTTCAATCCGCCGACGAGCCGGCGCGGAAGCGCCGCTCCGCGCGGGGAACCGGGTGTGGCGGGTTTGCAGGAAAGCGTTGACGCGCTGATCCGCAGTTTTCGCACACGCGGCCACATCGTTGCGCAGGTGGACCCGCTGCGGCAACCCAAGGCGACGCCACCCGAACTCGATCCGGCCTATCACGGCCTTAACGATGCGGACCTGGACCGATCATTTGCCTGCGCGACGATGGAACCGGACCGTCTGCTGCCGCTGCGTGAAATCATCGAGCGGTTGCGCAACACCTACTGCCGCTCCATTGGCGTCCAGTTCATGCACATTGACGATTACGGCGTGCGCTACTGGTTACAGGAACGGATGGAACGCACGCAAAATCATCTGGCGCTGGTCCGCAACGAGCAGATCCGCATCCTCACGCGACTGACCGACGCGGTGGTGTTCGAGGAATTCATCCGCAAAAAATTCATCGGCGCGAAGAGCTTTTCCCTCGAAGGCTGCGAAAGCTTGATTCCGCTGCTGGACCTGGCGATTGAACGCGCCGGCGAACAGGGCGTGACCGACATTGTTCTGGGCATGGCGCACCGCGGCCGGCTCAACGTGCTGGCCAACATCATCGGCAAAAGCCCGCGTGAAATTTTTCGCGAATTTGAGGACGCCGACTCCAAATCGCGGAACGGCGGAGGCGACGTGAAATATCACCTCGGTTACAGCAACGACTGGATCACGGCGACCGGCAAGAAGGTGCATCTATCGCTGTGCTTCAATCCAAGCCATTTGGAATTTGTCAATCCCGTCGCGGCGGGCCGCGTGCGCGCCCGGCAGGACGACAGCGGCGATACGGAGCGGAAGCGGAGCCTGGCGCTGTTGATTCATGGCGACGCGGCGTTCATCGGCGAAGGTGTGGTGCAGGAAACGCTCAATTTGAGCCGCGTGCCCGGCTATTCGATCGGCGGCTCGCTGCATGTCATTATAAACAACCAGATCGGTTTCACCACGCCGCCCGACGAAGGCCGCTCGACCATGTATGCCACCAGCGTGGCGAAAATGCTGCCGGCGCCGATTTTCCACGTGAACGGCGAGGACCCCGAAGCCGTCGCGCAATGCGTGCTGCTGGCGCTGGAGTTCCGCGCGAAGTTCAAGCTCGACGTGGTGATTGACATGTATGGCTACCGCCGGCTCGGCCACAACGAAAGCGACGAGCCGACGTTCACGCAGCCGGTGTTGTATCGGCGGATTGCCGAACGAAAACCAGTGCATGAAGGTTACCTGGAGCACCTGCTGAAACTTAACGAAGTCACGCGCGCCGAAGCCGATGAAATCGCCGAACGCCGCCATGCGTTGCTGGAAAAGAATCTAGCCGAAGCCCGCAGCGAGCCGGGCACGCAACTCAAGGTCGTGCGCTCGCCCAAATGGAAGAACTATTTTGGCGGGCTTGAACCGGCCGAGGAACCGATCACGGGCGTTGAGAAACAAAAACTCTCCAACCTGCTCGCCGCGCAAACCCGGCTGCCCGCTGATTTCCATCCGCATCCAAAAATCGTGCGCGGCCTTGAAATCCGCCAGAAAATGGCGCGTGGCGAACACGCGCTCGACTGGGCCGCCGCTGAGTCGCTGGCCTTTGCCACCTTGGCCACGCAAGGCGTGCGGGTGCGATTGAGTGGCGAGGACAGCGGCCGGGGCACGTTCAGCCATCGGCACGCCATCCTGCATGACCATGAGGACGGTCGTTTTTACGTGCCATTGCAACACCTCGCGCCGGATCAGGCGCCGGTGGATATTTGGAACAGTCCACTGTCTGAAACCGGCGTGCTCGG
>JAGWNY010000024.1 GCA_028872915.1 Verrucomicrobiota bacterium | reverse complement strand
ATCAGGCATTTTGGTTCGATCTGGCCATCCGACGGCCTTTTAGCGGTTCAGAGGCTGTGCCTGCCAGCCAGTGTCGGTTGTTCACCTAGATCGCTTCATGGCCAGTTCCTTCAAAGCACTTTTTACCCATTACAAACAATGAGGAACCTTAAACTGGATGAAACGATAGTGTGTCTCGTTCCGTGAAACGATCTCGGCCTGTATTGCACCGGGGGTCCCGATGAAATCTAAAAACTCCAGGCAGAAATCCACATAGTGTTTCAATTCGGTGAAGTTTTCCTTGTTCGATGCTGTCCTTACCAGGCCATGCAATTTCATCGTATGCTTTCCCTTCGCTGCGCGGTTTCAGCGTCGAACCGGATCCAATCAGCCTCGGAACGTCGAACCACACAATCCAAGCGTTCGATGGCCCATTGGTTATATTGTTGGTTGCAATCACACGCAAGCCAACGGCGACCAAGCTGCTCGGCCACAACCGAGGTTGTGCCGGACCCTGAGAACGGATCCGCTGTCAAATCTCCGGGGTTTGACGAGGCTAGCACCAGCTTACGCAGCAGTTCTTCGGGCTTTTGCGTGGGATGCGGAGTTTTTTCGCCCATGCCGTTGCAGGTGGTGGGAATGTCTATCACGTCCTTGGGCTTTGCGCCCTTCGGATTGGGAATCCAATTGTCTCGGTGCTTGCCGTTCCCGCTCTTGCCAAAGTTGCTGGTTTCAGCCTGCGGATGGCTGGGATATTTCAGCGTGTGCGCGCCGTAAGGAATGCGTATTTCATCAATGTTAAACGTGAAATCATTGCTTTTACGAAAATGAACGATGCTTTCATGCGAACGCCCCCAGTCACCGCCAAGGTTGGCCTTGTTCTTATAGTGCCAGATGATCCAACGGCAGCTTTTGAATAAAGGCATCGCGGCTACCTTCACATCTGCCAAAATTTCCGAAAACCCGCATACATACAATGTGCCGCTTTTTTTCAAAACCCGGGCGGCTTGCTTGAGCCAATCGCTCGACCACGCAACATATTGTTCATGGCTCTCGAAATTGTCCCAATCTGCTTTTTTTATGTTGTAAGGCGGGTCGGCAAAAATGAGGTCAACCGTTTCTGTTTTTAAGCCCTTCAACCAAGCAAGCGAATCCCCGAAAAAAAGTTTACCAAACCGGTTTTCGTATTGAAGTTGAACGCCGCCAGCGGAATCAACTGGATAGGTCGTGCCGTTTTGATGTCGGACTGCCAACTCCAATTGCGGAACAGGTGGCTCGCATTTTACTGACATGATTTTATGAAAATTGAAAAGCGGAAATGATTCAAGCATCGTCTGCAAGGCGGATTCCCGCACATCCCTTCAACGCAAATTTCTCGCGCTCATCTTGCTTGCATCCACGGGCGAAAAAATGAAGACACCATCCCCTTGACCATTTGGCCAACGAATCGAGCCACATCCGCACCAGCGACAATAGGCGGCAACGTATTTGTCGCATTTTGTCGCCTTTGGGCATGAAAATTTGCCGCAATTTGACAGGGCGTATCAACGCCGTTCAGTACATTTCATCATCCCGCTGCCACGCGAATCGCCTTTGATTTTATGGCTCGCTGCGCGTCGTCAAGGTTGTGCCTGCGGCCTCCACCCATTCCTCCGGCGGCCTCGATATTGTTTGTGGGAAAACTCATTGCCCCTGGCACGTAGATGGCCACCCGTCCGCCGCCGCGAGTTGTTCGTCGCTGCCGGCGAAGACTACAATGCCTGGCCGGCGGCGATAAGCGCCGCCAATTCTTGATTTGCTCCTCATCAAGGACTGATCAACCTGAAGAACCTGGTTCCAGCCGTGTTGGTGATGGTAACGGTGTCGAGGATTCCATTATTTATCGGCGCGTCCGGCACATCCACCCATTGGATCGGCGGCGACAAGCTGAATGTGCTTTGAAGACGGTAGCCGACCGAGCCTGGCCACGAGAGCAACAACGCACTGCCCAGGCCGGGACTGTTGGTCGAACTTGACTGAAGGGTTTCCTCAAGCATCACCGGCGCATTGGTAAAGACGGCGGCGGCAATATAAACCGTGCCAACGTTTCCAGGGCCGGTTCCACCCGTTCCTCCGGCGGCCTCGATATTGTTTGTGGAAAAACTCAGTGCCCCTGGCACGTAAATGGCCACGCGTCCGCCGCCGCCCGAACCGGACGAATTGCCGTTGCCGCCGTTGGCTTCAATCCGGCCGATGCCGCTCAAGGCGCCCACGTTCAGGAAGATGCCTCCGCCGCTGCCTCCGCCGTTGTAATAGCTGCCGACGCCGTTGGCCAAAATCTGCCCGTCAATCTGGGCGCTGGCCGCGCTCAAACGCACCAGTCCGCCGCCGGAACTGGTCGTGCCACCTCCACCGGCGCCTCCACCCGAACCCAGTTCATCGGGATTGCGATAGTCGCCATAGACGGCATTGGGCGCGCCCCCATCGTTGTAACCCAGGCCGCCGTAGGAACCGCCGCTGCTGCCCCCCGACGCCCCGGCGGTCGTGTCTCCGAGCGTGTAGCCATAGGGATAACCGCAGGCGCTGACGTCAATGCGCGAACTTCCGTCAATGACCAGGTTGCTCACCGTGACCGTCAGGGAATACGTCTGGTTGGGTGTGGAAGGGGGCTGGGTGAGGATCGCCCCGCTTTGCAACGTCAAATTGCTCGCCTCCAGCAGCCCGCCCTGCTGCAACAGCCCGCCATTGAGGAGGGAGACCGTTTGGGCGTTGACGGCCAAACCGTTGAGCGTGGCCATGACGTTGGTGCCTGAGACCACCAGTGTATCGGCGGCCAGAACGCTATTGGTCGGCGGCCCCAAAGGACTCCAGGCGCCCGTCGGGCCGCCGTGACTGTCAAAGCGCAACTCGCTGCCGCCGCCTTGCTGGCTTAAATAGACCGTTCCGACCCCGCCGGCCCCATCCCCGCCGCTGCCTGCGATGGCCTCCACGTTGTTGTCCAGGTCAAAGCCGTTGTCGGTGACATAATCAACGGCCACGCGTCCGCCGCCGCCCGAACCGGACGAATTGCCGTTGCCGCCGTTGGCTTCAATCCGGCCGATGCCGCTCAAGGCGCCCACGTTCAGGAAGATGCCTCCGCCGCTGCCTCCGCCATTGTAATAGCTGCCGACGCCGTTGGCCAAAATCTCTCCGTCAATCTGGGCGCTGGCCGCGTTCAACCGCACCAGTCCGCCGCCGGAACTGGTCGTGCCACCTCCACCGGCGCTCCCGCCCGAACCCAGTTCATCGGGATTGCGATAGTCGCCATAGACGGCATTGGGCGCGCCCCCATCGTTGTAACCCAGGCCGCCGTAGGAACCGCCGCTGCTGCCCGTAGAGGCCCCATTGGTCGTGTCTCCCAGCGTGTAGCCATAGGGATAACCGCGGGCGCTGACATCCACCCGGGAGAAATAATCTATCCAAAGCGAATCCTGGATCGTGAGGTCCAATTGATGTTGAAATACAGTGTCCGTGGCCGGATGAGTGACGATGGCGCCGTCGAGAATTTCCATGCCTGCAAACGTGTGACTGCCGTCAATCGTAAGCGTCGCGTTATCCACCACCACATAATGTCCATCATCCACCGCGTTATAGGCGCCGATGGATGCCGCGCCGGAAAAGAGCGACGCCACATAGGCGTCCCCTGGCTCGCCCGGTATCCAGTTATGATTCTGGTCCATCGGTTCGCCGTTGGCGTCCAGGACGCCAGGACCAATCGTGAGCGTATAGGAGCTTTGGCCGGTCAATCCCGAAAAATCAATTTCATATTCGGTGGCGCTGACCTTGAAAAGGGATAGCGGAGTAATGGAATGACCGGAGGCGTCCACCATTGAAACATCGGCCAAGGTAAAGCCGCCATCCAGGACCGGCCCGCTGAAATAGACGTCCATGAAATCGAAGGGATGGCCGCCACCCCCCGCTGGAATCAGTCTGGTCACGGACAGCGTGGTTGTGTTGAGCACAAAGGCATGAGCCTGGTTGCTGATGACCCCGACGCCAACGACCTGTCCGTTGTCATTCAACCCGGCCGCCTCGCTTAAAAACCAGCCGGAGTTGGTGTCAATCAGAGTATTGAGATCGCGCATCCCCTGAACGGAATCCCAGGTAAAGGCGTGATGGATGCCGCCCCCGTTGCCGATGAGGTCCGTGCCGAGGTAGCCGACGATTTGGCCCGCGTTGTTGACGTGGAGGGCTTTGGCGGAAACGAAACCGTCCAGTCCCAGGTCCTCCATCGCGCCGTTCACATAAACGAACGCGTGATAGTAGTTGTTGGACACCGAAGCCATGCCGGCAACGAGGCCGGAGTCGTTAATGCCCCACCCCGAGCCGTTGTTGTGTATGTCGCCTGGGCTGGAATTGGTGGGGAAAAGACCGGGAATTTCAAGGTCCATCCATGTTCCGCTGACGCCATTGGTTTGGGATGGCGTCCAAACGGCCGCGTGATAGGGATACCCGCCCGCCGTGGTTTGGCAACTGCCCGCGATGGCGCCGTCTTCGTTGATGGCCTGCCCCTGGCTTAAGGCATAGCCCGGCAAGGCCCCCAAACCATAAAGGCCGCCCCCTGAGAAGAGAAACGCGTCGGGAGTGGTTGTATTCAGATCATAGGTGCCGGCAATCTGGCCGGCATCGTTGATGGCGTTCGCAAAGCTGGGCTGTCCCGTGGACCGGGTTATACCAAGATCGGACATGACGCCGTTGCTGTTCACGAAAGCGCAGGCCATCCCGTTTGAATTGTCGGCCCAGCCGACAATGACGCCCGAATTATTGATGGCATTGGCGGCGCTGTTTGTGCCGCCGAGCGTGCCGAGGTCCCGCAGAATGCCATTGGTAAAGAGAAAGGCATGCGTCGAGCCGTCCACAGTCCCGGCCGAGCCGACGATCTGGCCGAGGTCATTGATGGCCGCGGCCGAACTGTTTGTTCCCCCCAATGTCCCCAGGTCGGTGATCGTGTAGGGCGCTCCCATGACGGTCAATCGGATGGCCGAATTGGTTATCACCGCGTAAGGATTGGAAATGACGGCCTGATATTGGCCGGCATTCGTGAATTCCACGTTGAGAAGGGTGAGAGTCGCGTTGGTGGCGCCCGCAATATCCGCGCCGTTGAATTGCCACTGATAATCAAACGGCGGCGTTCCCGAAACGGTGACAAAAAACGTGACGGCCCCGCTCACGCGCGCTCTTTGGTCCGGGGATTGGCTGGTGACCTGCGGCGGCCAGACCACCGTAAGATTCGCCACCGAACTGGTGATGGAGCCGATGACCCCGCTGCTGCTGATCACCGCGTCATAATTCCCCGCGCTGTTGGATTGGACATCGGGCACCGTCAGTGTGGAACCCGTCGCCCCGAAAATGTCCTGCCCATTCAATCGCCATTGATACAGCAACGGCAGGTCGCCCGACGCCGTGACACTGAACTGCGCGGTGTTTCCTGCCAGCACCGTTTGATTCGTTGGCTCGCTGGAAATCACCGGCCAGTGAAGAACCGTCAACGTAAAAGGAATGGACCGTGGCGTCTCGTCGTTCAAATTGGTGATCCACACATTCGCCATGTAAGAACCCGGCGCCAGGGTTTCGGCGCCGGCAGCCGTTGCCACAGTCGTTGTTCCCGTTCCGCCGCCGGCCAGTGTGCCCTGCGCCGTCGAAAGGGACAGCCACGTTACATCGGCGCCGCCGCCCCACGTCAACGCCGCCGCGCCGCTGTTTGTCAGATTCACCTGATCACTGGCGGCGCTGAAGACACCCCCGGTGTAACCAATGGCGGCCAGTCCTGCGGAAGGTCCGATTTGGAGGGCCTCGGGAGCGAGGGCATTGATGAAATTCGTTCCGTTGGGAGTGCCCCACCCGGTGCAAAGGTCATAGCCGGCGGCCGCATAATAATTCGTGGGACTAACATAACTCGTATCGTTGCCGGCGGTGACGTCATGGAAAGCGGAAGCGTCGTTGGTCAGGCCTTGCGCATAAAGGAAGGGATTGAGAAAGCCGACGGACGCCTGGCCATTGCCCTGGGACCGTTGATTGACCAGCGCGGTAAAGCCGGCCCACAATGGCGCCGCGCAACTGGTGCCCATAAACGGACCGGAAAAGCCATTGTCGTAGATGACCCAGATTTGAGTGGCTGTGAGGGCGACGTCCGGGATGTTGCGCTGGGTTGTGGAACCACTGACGGCGGCCATGTTCACGCCTTGCTGCCAGGTCGGAATGGCATAGTTGGAGCTGACGCCCCCGCCGCTTCCCCAATAGCCGCCGCCATTCGCAAACCACGGCGTCGAATTACTTCCGGAGTTCCACACTGTTTCCCATGCGTATGAGCCTCCGGCATTATACATGTTCAACCTCGTGCCCCCGACGCTGGTCAGATAAGGGCTGGCAGCCGGCACCCAGATCGCATTTACCCACGCATCGCCATCCCCTGACGCCTGGAAGAACGACTGCCCTTGCGCCGCCATTTCCTCCAAAATCGTGTCCATGGTCACACGCGGGTCGCCGGGGTATGGAATAAAACCCCAGGAAGAACTGAACTGGGCGATATTGGTGTCGGCGGCCATCGCATTGAGGAGGTCCACAAAAGCCGCGATGGTGTTGGGGGCCTCAAAAACCTGAATGGTCGCGTCCGGCGCCATGTCCATCGCCATTTCTATGTCCAGCGATACTTCTGCCACGGAATTGGCGTTGGTCGTGGGGGTTCCACTGAAGCCATCAACGAGGGTGTTGGTCAGTGAAGGAGGCGGCAATCCGCTCTGTTGCGCGTAACTGGTGATGTCATTGCCATAATATCCATCCAGTTCCAACAGGCCGATCTTTTGACCGGTCCCAGTCATGCCCACGCCGGGAGCATAGGCATGGCGAAAATCATAACCCAAAAAATTTCCGCCGCTCCCGGACCCTCCAATCGCCGGCGCGCTCTGGCCATTCGGTTCCGGGCGCAAGCCGGGATGGGGCAGCTCAAAATTGTCGAGGCCGATGATTTCCTGAATCGGAACGTTTGTCGGGATGGATGGCGCCGTATCCGGCGCGTAAAACAGCCGGTGTTCCGCCGGATGCCGGTAATTTTGCAGGACAACGTGAAACGCCTGCTCTATTGCCGTGACCTGCCCGGTCACGTCCAACAGCCTGCGGTTTCCCTGCGTGGCCGCAATCTTCAGGCCGTTCGCTTTGGCGAAGTTCATCACGGCTTGGTAATCCTTTTCCGTCGGACCGAACCGCGCGGTAAATTCCGCGGGCGTGAGGTAATGGCGATACTCCGGACTCGCGGGATCGTAAATCTGCCCCAATAACCGCGCCAGATCGTCCGGGTTGCGCAATGGCAGGGCCAGCGCCAAATGCAGTTGATTCGTGGCGGCGAGCCGGCCAAGCGGCTGCAGCCGGGGGATCATGGCCGGCAGGCGTGCCAGGGTCATTGGCTGCGCCGCTCCCGCCAGCGCGGCTATGGCCGTAAAACCCGCTGCCAGGCACAGTTTCAGCAATGGCCTCGGCGAAAATTTTTGGGGGGAATGACCTGCATTATGCCTTGGGCTTGCTTGATTTCCATCGTGACGACGCGGATTTCTCACGTTGTTCATAGGTTTCATGCTGCAAGCCCGCTTCCGTTGCGCAACTTTCTGAAAGGTCGCGTGCGCCCTCTATAACCATAACATATTTGGGCGCCTTTGTCCAGTTCCCCTCCCGGCATAACGCGCAATTCGCCATCCGGCTGGAGGAAAGGATTTTTGCTTTTTGCATGGTCTTAATTTAGAGTCCGGCAATAGGCACAGCATTTCTTCGCGCTTGTTGTTGGGGAGCCGTATTGGATCAAGCGGGACGAAATGTGTGTGTGGTTATCCGCGAAGAAAGGTGGCGCATGGCCTGCGCGATTTGATCAACACGATTTTTCCGTCAAATGCGTCCATACCGGGTAGAATCAAAACAGGGCGGTTTCACCCTGATTGAATTGTTGGTGGTCATCGCCATGATTGCCATTCTGGCCGCGCTTTTGCTGCCGGCGTTGGCGCGGGCCAAAGCGCGGGCACAGGCCATTGTTTGCCTGAACAACACCCGCCAGCTTGACCTGGCCTGGCAGGTCTATGCCGCCGATCACAACGATGATTTGCCTTACAACCTCGGCATGGTCGGGTCGTCATTCCGCACGCCGTTGAATTGGGTCAACAATGTCCTGACCTGGGATTTAAGCCCCGACAACACCAATCTGACGACGCTGACCGATTCGGGTCTCGGGCCATATGTGGGCAACACTCGCTGCTATCGTTGTCCATCCGACCACGCCTTGAGCGCCGTGCAGCGGGCCGCCGGATGGGAGGCGCGCATCCGCAGTTATTCGATGAACGCGATGGTGGGAAACGCCGGCGATTTTTCCACGAACGGTTACAACATCAACAATCCCGACTACATCCAATTCTTCAAAACGACGCAAATCCGGCAGCCGTCGGAGATTTTTGTGTTTCTTGACGAGCACCCGGACAGCATCAATGACGGCTATTTTCTCGAACGCGACTACTATCCCGAATGGCACGATCTCCCCGCGTCGTATCATGACGGGAGCGCGGCCTTTTCGTTTGCCGACGGGCACGGCGCGCTGCATCGCTGGGTCGAAACCGCCACAATCAAACCACCCGCGCCCTATGCCGCCAATCTTCCCATCCCGGTTCCGGCTGCTTCGCGCGCGGATTTCGAGTGGGTGACGGACCACATGAGTTTTGACAGGAACTGACTCACGCAAATTTCCATCATGGTTGATCATCAGAGAAATTGCCGGATGGCCCGGGCGTTTCCTTCGGTTCCGAGGAGATAGAGTCTGGCGCCGCGCGTCCAGACGGCGGTGATGAGGCGGTTGACAGCGGCAATTTTCGGCGGACCGGGCGGCGGCGCGTTCTTCACGGAGGCGCGATCCACCACGAAAAGCCATAGGTCGCTTTGCTGTCCCGGCCGCAACGGCCTGCCCGTGCGAAAACATATCATCGAAACTTTCGCGTTCCGCCAGCCTTCAATGGCGCAGCCGGTCAATGCGGCCTTTCGCAAGGCGGCGGACAAATGATAATCGGCCGGGGCGCCGTTTTTGGCGAGGTAGGCTTGAATGAGCGCCGGATCATTTGTCTTCAAATCCATGTCGTAACCGCGCAGGGCCACGCCGACCATGCGGTTCTCGTAAGCGATAACAGTATTGTCAACCGTTGTGCGGTGTGGCAGCAAGAAGGGCGCGAGGGTTATCAGCGAGACGACAATAGCCGCCACCGCCGCGACGGCGACGATCTTTTCACGGATGGCCTTGCGCCGGGAAAACGCGGCCTGCTCGGAAATAATTTGCTCCTTCAAAGCTTCGGGCACGGTGATTTGCCGGAATTTAAGACGAATTGCCTCCTGTCGCGCGCAATGTTCCTCAAACCAGCGCCCCAGTTCCGGGTCCCGCCTGGCCAGGGCCAGCGCCTCGGCGACTTGTGAATCATCCGCGTCCGCCATGCCGGGGCGGTAGAGCAAGAGAATGTTTTTGGCTTGGTCGTGGTTCACGGTTTTGGGGAAGGCGGTTGGATGTGAGTTAACAAATGGTGCAGTCGGCCCAGCCCGCGCATCAGGCGCGATTTGACGGTGCCCAAGGGCACACCGAGGATTTCGGCGATTTCATTGTAGGAACAGTCCTGCAAATAGAACAACGCGACGGGTGCCTGGTAAATTTCGTCCAGTTGCGCCAGCGCCTCCAGTGCCTGCGCAACGTCGAGACGGTTTACGTCGGCGGGCGAGACGACCGGCAGTTCCGCCGCCGCGCCGTCCAGATTGACATGCGGAAAGCGCGTCTGTCTTCGCCGTGAACCCAGAAATTCGCGGTGCAGGGTCGTAAAGAGCCAGGTTTTCACTTTTGAGGGGTCGCGCAACTGATGGCCTTTGGCGGCCCAGATGCAAAAGGTTTGTTGTGTGAGATCACAGGCATTCGACTCATCGCGCGTGAGGCTGAACGCGAATTGATACAGCGGCTCGTAATGACGGGCCGCCAGACTTTCAAAGTCCAAGGTTTCAGCCATAGTGCGGCAACAGAATTAAGAGTCGGCGCTGCAAAGATTGTTCCCGTGAATCGTGCCGGGAACAATTCTTTTTCTTGAAACTCTCACTGGCAAGGCCTGACAACATGAAGAAGCTTTTGAAATGGGTTTTGCCCGGAGCGTTCGCGGTTTTCGCGTCGCTGCAACTGTTTAATCCACCGCGCACCAACCCGCCGGTGAAAAACGATTTTGTCACCGCCGCCCATCCACCTGGGGACGTCGCTGCCGTGATCCACGCCGCGTGCTACGACTGCCATTCGTATGAAACCAAGTGGCCGTGGTATGCCCACGTGGCGCCAGTTTCGTGGTTCATTGTGTCAGACGTAAAGAACGGACGCGAACACTTGGAACTTTCCGACTGGCCGGCCGATCCCCGCCGCGCCGCCCGGCAACTGGAACGGATCAACGAAGCGCTCGACTACCGCGAAATGCCGCTAAAACGATACACGCTGATTCACGCCGACGCGCGCCTTACCGAAGCGCAACGGAAGAAAATCATGGACTGGACCGACGCCACCGCCGCCAAATTGCGAGGCGCCGCCAAGAAATGATACTCCACACCAAACTTATTCCCGTTACTGAAGAACTTTTCCGGGAACAAAGTTTGCTTTCGTTCCTCTCATCCCTGCGTGGCCAGCCCTTTCCGGGTGGAAAAATGGCGGAGCCATTGACAAAGGACAACAAACGAAAGGATCGAATTATGAAAAAACAGACTCTCAAATTCTTCGGCGCGGCCGGCTTGGCGCTGGCGCTCGCCGCCAGCGCGCGGGCTGGAAGCGGAAACGGCGCGGCCAGCGAAATTCCGGCGTATTACGATGGCAACCTGTTCGCCATCCAATTTGTCGAATTCCCGCCGGCGGCGGAAAAATCGCTGCTCCAGCACAATTCGCAGATCAACTTCATTGACCAATCCGACCCCGGATTGCCCGGAGGGGAGCCCTTCATTTCGGTGATTGACGCCATTCCAGGCGACGGTTTCAACCCGGTATGGGAGGAAGTGCAAATCTCCTTCACCTCCGGAAACACGCCGCATCAGTTCTTTTCGGACAATGAAGTGCTTGCGGCGGCCGCCGGCGGCGAAATCACGCTCACGCCCACGGGCGAAGTGTATTGGTGCCCGCTGGTCGGACAAAAACCATAAACCAAGATGGGATTTGGACGGCGCCGGGGTAGTGGCACAGGCATCCGGCCTGTGTGTTTCAACAATCATGGTTTTAGAAACTCGCGGGCGGGACGCCCGCGCCACTACCGCGCAAAAACTTTTCCAACGATTCTTATGATATTTTCGACAAAAAATTTTGGGGCGGCGGCGGCGGCCTTTTCATTGGGTCTGGCCAGTCCGCCATCCGGGTCCGCCGCAACGACCAACGTGTTGGTAGGGGCAGGCGGCTCTTTGACCTTTTCGCCCGCCGTGGTCGGCATCAATCCGGGCGATCAGATCATCTGGACCTGGCAGGGCAATTTCCATTCCACGACCAGCGGCAGTAGTGGAACACCGGACGGATTATGGGATTCGGGTGTAAACAATCAACCGCACTCGTTCACCAACAGTTTCCCCTCCGCCGGCAGTTTTCCCTTTTATTGTTCGATTCATTACTCCGAGGGCATGACTGGCACCGTCAATGTCGCTCCGCCCACCCTGCCGCCGACCGTTTCCATCACCAACCCGACCAACAACACCACCTTCAGCGCGCCGGCATCCTTCCCCTTAACGGCGACCGCCTCGGATATGGGTGGAACGGTTACCAATGTCGAATTTTTCCAAGGCACAACCTCGCTGGGCGATGTGACAACAAGCCCCTATTCCGTGCCGGTCAACAATCTGACTGCCGCGGATTACTCCTTCTCCGCCGTGGCCGCCAACGACAGCGGGATGACTGCCACGGATTCCGTTGCGATTCACGTGGTCGCGGCGGCGCCGGTTGTTCTCAGCAGTCCGCGGTTTTTGCCCCCGGCGCATTTTCAATTCAATTATACCGCGAACGCCGGTCTGAATTACATTGTCCAGCGATCCGACGATTTGAGCGGCAGCAATTGGACGACCCTCGGCACCAACCAGGCGGGCGGCAGTCCTGTAACCTTCGACGACACAAACGCGACGGGCAATCCGGCGTTTTACCGCGTCGGCCGTCTGCCGAATCCATGATGCGCCTCGTTTCAAACCGCGCCGCCCCACCAGGAGCATGATCATTCAAATCCTGAAAATAGAGACGTGGCCGTTGATTGGGCTGATTTCGGTCCTGGCGCTTTCATTCAACGCGAAAGCGGCCGCGGATTCCCCGGCTCGCGGCCGCTATGAAACAGGCGCGCGGACATTTGCCGGAAAGGGCGTGGTGCTGGAACTTATCCGCAAGGAGCAAACGGTGGTGATCCGGCACGAGGCGATTCCCAATTACATGGCGGCCATGACGATGCCGTTCAAGGCGAGGGACAAAACCGAATGGGCGGGTTTGAAGCGGGGCGATGAAATCACGTTTCGGCTGCACGTCACGGAAACGGACAGTTGGGTGGACGGGATTAAACGAATCGGAACCGTTTCGTTGCCGGAAAGCAAAACGCCCCTCGCCCCCAAAGCGGCGGCGCCGATTGCCAACTCGAATCCGCTCCTGTATTACCAGTTCACCAACGAACTCGGCCACGCCGTCAGCTTGAACGATTTCCGCGGGCAGGCGCTGGCGGTCACCTTCTTTTACACGCGCTGTCCGCTGCCCAACGCCTGCCCCCGGCTCTCGGAAAATTTTGAAGCAGCCGAGCACAAAATCGAGGCGATCACCAACGCCCCGGCCAACTGGCATTTCATCTCCATTTCCTTTGATCCGGCCTTTGACACGCCCGCCGTCCTGAAATCCTACGCCGAAAGCCACGATTACGATCCGAACCACTGGAGTTTTCTGACCGGCCCGCCGGAAAAAATCCGCGAACTCGCGCGCGCCTGCGGCTTGATTTATGATCCGGACAACGGCACCATCACACACAATTTCCGCACGCTAATCGTGAACGCCGCCGGCCATTTGCAAATGGTTTTCCCGATGAGCGGCGATTTGTCGGACCAAATTGTTGGCCAAATCATCAAAGCCGCCGAGGTGACAAACCGAACAATCGTTTCTCGTTAAATCAGGAAAAATTGCCAGTGAAATTGAAACGGACGGCAGCCGTGGCAATGTTCCCGGTCGTTGCCGGGGGCGCCGCTTTGTTATTGTTCAATTCCTGTTCGACCACGCCGACGGCCGAGGTCGCGCCGCTGGAGATTCCCGGCGCGCATTTCGTCGGCAACCAGGTCTGCGCCCAATGCCACGCGCAAATCGTCCGCGAATTTCCGGCCAGCCCGCACGCCCGTCTGGTTGTTGAAAACCTCGCCGCACCCGCTGGCGTTGCCTGCGAAGCCTGCCACGGGCCGGGCAGCCGGCACGTCGCGGACGGCGGCGGCGCGAAGTTCATCATCAATCCAGGCAAAAATCCGGACGCCTGTTTCCGCTGCCATCTTCAGGTCCGCGCGGAATTTGAATTGCCCGATCATCATCCCGTCATCGAGGGCCGGATGAGTTGCGCCGACTGCCACGACCCGCATGGCGGCGACATTTTCAAACCCGCGGACGGCGGCCTGGCGATGGCTCGGCGAAATGAAAACTGCGCCCAATGCCACCGCGAGCAGACGCGACCGTTTGTTTTCGAGCATCCCGCCGGGCGCGAAGGCTGCACGGTCTGCCACAACCCGCATGGCTCCGTCAACCGCGCCCTCCTGGCGGAGGCCGATGACAATTTGTGTCTTCGCTGCCACGCCCAGACCCGGACGCCCGCCGGCCAGATCTTCATCGGCAACGTGGACCACACGCCGCTGCTGCAAATGGGCGACTGCTGGTCCTGCCACACCGCCATTCATGGCTCGGACGCGGACCCGCGGCTGAGATACTGAATGAATGAGAAGTTCCAAACTCCAGGTTCCAGGTTCCAAAGAAGCCCCAAGCTCCAATGCGGCTCCGCCGTGAAGTTTGGAACCTGGAGTTTAATTGGAATTTGGATTTTGCAACTTGGAATTTTGTGCGGCGCTTCCGCCGCCGAAACCAACTCAATTCCTGCTGGCAAAAAAATTTCCTTCAACCGCGACGTCCGTCCCATTTTCGAGCAATCCTGCTTCCGCTGCCACGGCCCGGAAAAACCCCACAGCGATTTCCGCCTCGACCTCCGCTCCGAGGCGTTGCAGGGCGGCGACGACAACACCAACGACATCGTCCCCGGCCGCGGCGGCCAAAGCATGTTAATCCGCTACGTGGCCGGTCTGGACCCGGACATTCAAATGCCGCCCTCCGACGCCGGCAAACCGTTGACCCCGGCGCAAATCGCCACCTTGCGCGCGTGGATTGATGAAGGCGCGCCCTGGGGCAGCAACGCCCCGCCGCCCGCGCTGGTTTTTTCAGTCACGCCGGCGTTGCGCTGGATTGGCGTTCATGGCAATGAAAAAAAATTCCGCGAACTTGAAGGCATGCCAGAAGGCTTCGGCGGCGGCGCGGAATATTTTTCAGCCGCGGAACAAATCAGTCCTGACGAGAAGCTTTCCATCGCCGGTCACGCGCTCGTTCCCGAAAATGATTTCAAACTGTCGCTGGCGCTGGACAGGAACAAGGTGGGTTTTATTCACGGCGGTTTTGAAGAGTGGCGAAAATATTACGACGATACCGGCGGATATTATCCGGGCTTCACTCCGTCCGCGTTTTTGCTGAACCGCGATTTGCACCTGGACATTGGCCGGGCGTGGGTGAACTTCGGTCTTGCGCTGCCGCATTGGCCGCAAATTGTTTTGGGTTATGAATACCAATTCAGACGGGGCAACGAAGCTTCACTGGCGTGGGGCGCGGTTTCCCGGAACGGCGGCGTCAAAAGCATTTATCCCAACGCCGAAGGCCTCAATGAGCACACGCACGTTCTGAAGCTGGACATCACGTATGACTGGCGTGGCTGGGAGTTGGAAGACCGCGCGCGCGGCGAGTTCTATCGCCTCGGCGAATCCCGCGACGACACTCCCGCGTTCCCGATGATCGGGCTTGAACAGCGGATGAATCAGAAAGCAACCTACACGCTGGGCGCGAACACTTTCCACGTCGCCAGGCAATTAACGGATTGGTGGCGCGTTTCCGCCGGCGGTTTGTATTCCCGTTTCGATGGCGCAACCTATTTCAATCTCATCGGCGCCGATAACACCGGCGCGCCAATCCCCGGCGCCTATTGGCGAACGGACGGCGTCACGTTGAAACGCGATTCGCGCGTGGCCAGTCTCGCCACCCTGATGACCCCGCTGAAAGGATTGAGCCTGTCCGCCGCCGGGCAAGCCGAATGGACTCGCGAACGGGGCTTGGGCGATGTGGCCCTGGATTTTGGCGATCCGGGTCCCGTCATCCCCGGCACGGTCAGCGCCAACCAGGATCAGGCCGAATTTTCGGAAAATCTCGACGCGCAATTCAACCGCTTGCCGCGCACCGTGGTCTTCGCCGGGGCGCGGCTGCAACAGGAAAGCGTCGGACAAACCGACGCCGCGAACGGCGGTATCGCCGCCTATGACGGGGTGAACGCCATCGGCCAGCGCACCGACGCCCTCAATCATTTCTATGACGCCCGCGCCGGCTTCACCTCATCGCCTTGGTCCTGGCTGGAATTCGGCGGCCACTGCCGCCGCCGCGACAGCCGCACCGGCTACAACAACCTCATGGCCGAACCCGGCAACGGCTACCCCGCGTTCATTACTCACCGCGACATCGCGCTCGACGAAATCGCCGGACACCTCGTCCTACAACCTGTGTTTTGGTTGCAGGCGCGGCTCACTTATCGTTGGAGCGAGTCGCGTTATTCGAGCGCCACCGCCGCCGCGACCAATTTCAACGGCAGCACGGCTTCGCCGGGCGGGCCGGTTCTTGATGGCCGCACCCAATCGGATGATTTCGGATTAAATTTGATGTTCACGCCCGTGCCGCGGTTTTACTTCTCAGGCGCGTTCACCTGCGGCTATTCCCGCGCGACTACCGGCAGCGCCGCCTCGCCCGAAGTTGTTCCCTATTTTGGAAACACGTACACAATCACCGCGAGCGCCGGATTTGCGCTCAACGCCAAAACGGATTTGAATGCCAGCTACGCCTTTTCGCAAGCCACCTATGGACAAAACAACACGACGGGACTTCCGCTGGGCCTCGATTTCACCCGCCATGAACTGCGCGTTGGCCTGGCGCGGCAACTCACCAAACGGTTGTCCGGCGGTTTGCGCTACCAATTTTCAGACTATTCCGAACCCGGCGCCGGCAACGTGAACAACTTCACCGCGCATGGTATCTTCGCAACACTCGTATATAAATGGCCGTGAGTTCGATCTGGGTTGGCGTCGCATGACAAAACAGGGTTTCTCGACCTTTGTAATGGGTAAAAAGTGCTTTGGAGCGCGAAAGTGTGGAAGCGTCCCGGGATGGCCGCATCCAAAGCGGGCTTTTGGCCGCCCGCATTCACCCTCCCATTGACGCCGGATCCCCCAGGTCGCCCTTGTTAAATGCCACGTAGTCCTCCGTCAGGTCCGCCGCGTAAATAACCGCGCCGGCCTTCCCGGCATTCAACCGGATGTGCAGTTCAAATTCATCGGGAGCCACCGCCGCGCGTAAGGACTCGAACGACACCGCCGTCGGACGCCCGCCCTTCACGCTCCACGCAATCTTTTTCCCGCCGGGCGCTCCGTAACCGATGTCCACCCCTGCCTCCGGCGGCGAAACTCGCAATCCGTCCAGTTCGCACCAATAACAGCCTCAGTCGCCGCGACTGCGGGAATCATGCCGGTGATTTGAACGGAATCACTTCGCGTTCATGCCGCCGATAGATCGAAAAATCACCGGCGTCGGTGGTAATCAAAAGAGAGTCGGTAAAACGTTCCGTCATTGCCACCAGGCAGGCGTCCGCAAAATCCATCGGGCGATCCGCATATTTTTTCATCAGCCGGGAAACGCGGTCGGCGTGTGGCACGATCGCGAAGTCCACCGTCACTGCCCCCGCTGCGAGCAAATCAACAACGCGGCTTTGCTCAAAACCAAAGTACTCCAGACGGGCGCACGCCTCCGCTAAAACAGCTTCGCACGTAAAAAATGGTCTGAAGAGTTTGAACTGTTCCACGGACCAATTGTGATGCAGGTCCGTGCATACGAAAAAACCCACGATCGGTCCCGCGTCAATGAGGACCCTTTGGGGCATATTTTTTTCGGTGATCGCGCGTGATTGATGCGTTCGTCGGGCCGGAGAATATCCCACACAAACCAGCCGCCTTGGCATAAGCAGTTTCTTCATCACTTTTGCCAGCCAAAAGTTTCTCAACCTGACCGCGGAGCACGGTGGACATCCTGCCCAGGCGTTTGAGGCGGGCTTTGGTGCCATCTTCGACCTTGAACATGATCGTTTCCATGCCCTGAATAAAACACCTTTCTGACAAATCGTCAATACATTGCTTGGTTAAATGGACGGGGATACGCGGACGTTTTCTGACGGATTTTCCAGGGGGTTACCGGTGGCCAATTGTCAGTCCACGCCAAATTGAGACAGTGCGCCGCGCGCCAATGGATACGGGCCAAGTCTTGGCCTCCTTTCTGGATTGTCTCGTCGTCGTGGGCGGACGGATACCGGACTTGCTGCCAACCAAAGCGGGCTTTTGGCCGCCCGCATTCACCCTCCCATTGACGCCGGATCCCCCAGGTCGCCCTTGTTAAATGCCACGTAGTCCTCCGTCAGGTCCGCCGCGTAAATAACCGCGCCGGCCTTCCCGGCATTCAACCGGATGTGCAATTCAAATTCATCGGGAGCCACCGCCGCGCGTAAGGACTCGAACGACACCGCCGTCGGACGCCCGCCCTTCACGCTCCATGCAATCTTTTTCCCGCCCGGCGCTCCGTAACCGATGTCCACCCCTGCCTCCGCGATCTTTGCCGCCGAATAACCCAGCGCGTCCATGATCCGGCCCCAGTTCGGGTCCCCTCCATGCCAGCTTGTCTTGACCAGCGGACTGTTCGCCACCGCCCGCGCCGCCGCATCCGCGTCCGCCGCGCTCCGCGCTCCGCTCACCCGCACCGTGACCACCCGATGAACGCCCTCGCCGTCCCGCACAATCTTTTTCGCCAGCGTCAGGCACACGTGGTTCAACGCCGCCTGGAAAATTCGGAACGGCGCGCCGTGCCGTCCAAATTTTTCGTTGCCAGCCAACCCATTCGCAAGCGCAAGGACGCTGTCGTTCGTGCTCATGTCGCCGTCCACCGTGATGCGATTGAAGCTGCCCGCCACGGCCTCCTGAAGCGCTGCCTGCAGCACCGGCGCGTCCACCGCCGCGTCCGTCGTGATGAAACAAAGCATCGTCGCATGCAGCGGCATCGCGGCCGGACGCTCCCCGGTCGCCGACATCCCCGGATGGATCATTCCGGCCCCCTTGCAGATGCCGCCAAACCGAACCTTCCTGCCCGCCAACTTCAATTCAATCGCAATTTGTTTGGCCCGCGTGTCGCTCGTCAGGATCGCTTGGGCCGCGTCAGCCGCATCGGCCGCCGAACGCCCCAACGCCCTGGCCGCGTCCCGGATTCCCCGGCGGACGTTGGGCATCGGCAGCGGAATACCGATCCTGCCCGTGGAAGCCACCAGCGCGTGTTCTGGACGAATTTCCGGCGGCGCGGCGATGGGGCCGCGCCGCAAATGCGGCCGAACCGCCGCGTGGCCTTCATCCGTAATGGCCTTGGCCGCCAGCGCGGCCATGAGCCGGGCATCACGCAGGCCGCGCTCCCCCGTGCAGGCGTTGGCGTTCCCCGAATTGACCACAATCGCCTGCGCCACCCCGCCTGCCACCCGTTCCTTGCACACTTTCACCGGCGCGGCGCAAACCTGGTTCGTCGTGAACATTCCCGCCGCCGCAGCCGGCGCGACGGAACAAATCAACGCCAGGTCCCGTTTTTGCCCCTTGTTCGAGCCTTTGCCCGTGCCAAGCCTCTTAATGTCGCAAAAAACCGAGCCGGCAAAAAAACCCTCCGGCGCGACAACCGAGCCTGGAATTTCTTTGAAATGGAATTTCATCGCGTGCCGGGGCATTGTGCCCCGGCGCTTGGAATTTTCAATCTGCAATTGCCTCATCCACTCCTTCCATCCCCGCGCCCGGGCGCATACCCCGCTTTGAATCATAACCCCCTTTCTTCCAAACCCTTGGCCCGTGTGAAAAAATCTAAAAATTTATGTTGCATTATTTCACGAGCGTGCTACACTTGCACTCGAAAGCCCGCAGCGGTACCATGCGGTTGGGAGGGAAGTGGTTGCGCGGTGGATTTTTGGGCAGGACGAGGAGTGAGCCGCGAGCATACCCTTCACGGGTCTGTAAGCGGCGAACGACGAAGTCCCTGCACAAAAAGATCAAGCAAACACGGCCGAGCCAATTGCATGGTTCCGCATAGGGCCTGCTCTTTGACATCCCGCGCCGGGAAGCGCGGCAACAGCGCCGCCTGCTTTCCCTCTATGCACGCTCAACCAGGGTGAATTTGAGTGAATTTGAGTAGATTTGAGTAGATTTGAGTGTGCTGACGTAATTCGAAGGTAAAAAACGATCAAAGTGCCGCCTTGCCCTCGACCCGCGCCTCCATCTCCAGGCGCACCATGCGCACGTGAATGTCGCCGCGGGCGCCGGGCGGATGTTTCGCGAGGTAACTTTTCGTGATCGCCGCAATGAATTCCTCGCGCGACTCTTCCGGCACCCGTTGCACGTACGGCAGCCACGTCGTCCGCAGCCAGGCCTTGAACGCGTCGGCGTCCCCGTAAATCGCGTCCCGCGGCGCCAGGCGCACCTTGAACGTTTTGAAGCCGGTCGCCGGCAGCCACTTCTCATAATCGCCCGGGGCATGGAAAAAATAAGGCATCGGCATCCCGCGAAAAAAAGGCCGCCGGCGCTTGAGCCGCATCTCCGGACGGAGAGCGTCAAAGACATCCTGCGCGTTGCCGCGTCCGCCGCAGGAAACCATCAGGCGCCCGCCGTCCTTCAAGACGGAAGCCGCGCCGCGAAGAAACGCCGGATGATCATCCACCCAATGCAGCGCCGCATTGGAGAAAACGACGTCAAAGGAACGGCGGAAGCGGATGCGGCGCGCGTCCATGAGCTGGAAACGAAGGTTTGGAAAGCGCCGGGGCGAAAATGTTTTTTTGGCGAAGGCGATCATTTCCGGCGAGGCGTCAATGCCGGTCACGCCGCCGCGCGGAACGGCTTGGGCGATTTCAGCGGTGACCTTGCCGTCTCCGCAGCCCGCGTCCAGGACCCGTTCATCGCCGCCAAGACGGAGCCGCGCAATCAGTTCGCGCGCCCAATTTTGTTGGACGGCGGAATTGGCCGCATAATCGGCCGCGCTCCATTTTGCCTGACCCATCTGTCCGGCCATTTCCTCTCCGTTACCCCACAAGGCCCGCCGTTTCCGGAAAGCCGCAAACGAGGTTCATGCTTTGCACCGCCTGCCCGCCGGCGCCCTTGATGAGATTATCCAGCGCGCTCATCACCACCAACCGGCCCGTGCGCGGATCAAGACGCCAGGCAATTTCAATAAAGTTTGTGCCGATGACGTGTTTCGTATCCGGCAGGTTGTCACCCGCCAGCAGGCGGACGAACGGTTCCCGCGCGAAGTGATCATGATAACACGCCGCCACGGCTTCGTGCGTGAGTTTGGCGGCCGGCTCCAGATAGAGCGTGGTCAAAATGCCGCGGTTCATCGGAACCAGATGCGGCGTGAACTGGATCGCGACCGGCGCGCCGGCGGCCAGGGAAAGTTGCTCTTCAATTTCGGACAAATGACGATGTTTGGGGACGGAATAAGGCCGGGCGCTCTCGTGGCACTCGCAAAAGAGATAATCCGTTTCGGCCTTCCGCCCGGCGCCGCTGACGCCGCTCAACGCGTCGGCAATGACGCTTGAATGGCGTATCAAGCCATTTTTCAAAAGCGGAATCAGCGGCAGCAGAATGCTGGTCGGATAGCATCCCGGCGAGGCAATGAGCCGGGCCTTCCGGATTTCTTCACGCCGGATTTCCGGCAGCCCATAAACCGACTTTTCCAAAAGGCCGGGCGCGGGATGGTCGTGCCCATAAAATTCCCGGTAAACTTGCGCGCTTTTGAGCCGGAAATCCGCGCTCAAATCAATAACGACGCAGCCGGCATCCAGCAACGGCCCGGCATATTCGGCGGCGGCGCCATGCGGCAGCGCCAAAAAAATGGCATCCACGTTCCGTGCCAGGCCCCGGGCATCCGGCTCGCTGAACCGCATGGCACCCGATTTGGGATGTCCGGCGAATTTTCGGAACACGCTCTCCAGGGTTTTGCCGGCATGTTGGCGTGACGTAACGGCAGCCAACTCCACGCGCGGATGGTCGAGCAGCAACCGCACCAGTTGTTCGCCGGAATAACCGGATGCGCCGATAATGCCGATTCGTTTGTTCATTTCAAAATTCTACGACAGTTGTAACGCTTTTTGCCGCGGATTTCCAGAACAGCTTTTTCCCGGACCATTGCGCCGCCCACGACGAACCAGGGGATGGGGCACGCGCCACGCTGCTTTCCATTGCCGCGCGCCGCCGGGCGTTTATGATGACCGCGCATGGCACCCGCATCCGTCCAACGTCTTCTCCAAAAATGGGGTTTGCCAATTCTCACCCTTTTCACTTTTTTCTTTCTCCTGGGCTGCCGCGCCCTGAACGAACCCGACGAGGGCCGTTATGCCGAAATTGCCCGCGAAATGCTTCAGACGGGCAACTGGCTCGTCCCGCATCTTTGGTACCTGCCCCATCTCGACAAGCCGCCGCTGGCTTACTGGCTGATTGCCATTTCCATGAAGTTTTTTGGCCAGAACGAATGGGCCGTCCGCCTGCCGATCGCTCTGGCGGGCGTCAGCGGCGTCTGGGCCGCTTTTTTGCTGGGCGGCGCCGTCGGCGGCCGGCGCGTCGCCATCTGGAGCGCCCTTCTCCTCCAAAGCATGCTCCTCTATTTCGTCATGGCCCGGATGCTTACCACCGACATTTTTCTGACCCAATTTGTTGCCTGGGCGCTCTATTTCTTCTGGCGAAGCTGGTGGGCGATGCAATCACAAGCCGCCGATCAAAAACTGAATTTTTTTTCGTGGCATCTTGCCGGCTGGCTGGCCATCGCCGCTGGTTTTTTGGTCAAAGGCCCCATTGCCGTGGCCGCGCCGCTCGTTCCGTTTCTGATTCTGCTGATTTTTCGACGGCGGCAATCGGCCATTCCAACATTCCTCGCGGGCGCCGGCGCCGGGTTTCTGCTTTTTTTTGCCGTGGCGGCTCCGTGGTTTCTCATCGTTTTTCAGCGCGTTCCCGGCTCTGCCCGCTACATGATCCTTGGCCAGGCGGCGGGCCACCTTTTGGGCACCACCATCAAGAATCGCCCTGGCGGCGCCTTCTATTTCTTTGGAATCCTTGCCATCGGTCTGGTTCCCTGGACCGCGCTCCCGGGCTGGCTCTGGCGGCGTAACCATTGGCGCAAGCTCGATCCCATCGCAAAAGACGGCTGGCTTTTTCTAAACGCCGCCGCAATTTTTACATTCGTTCTATTTTCATTGTCCCGTGCCAAGCTGCCGGCCTACATCCTGCCCGTCTTTCCGCCCCTGGCCATCCTCATGGCATGGCGCTTCTTTGGCCCCAATGCCATCGCCATGCCGAAAATGGCATGGCGGATTTCACTTGTTTTGGCCCTGCTCCTCCCAACCATTTTTCCCGTCCTCCTTCGCGTTGCTTTCCTTGATTCCACCCCCTTGTGGCTTCGATGCCAGACGCCGGCGCTGGCCGTGGCCGCGCTTCTCATTTTCCGGCTGGCCCGGCAATGGCAGCCAACAGCCATCGCTGCAGCCGCGGCGGGCCTCGCCTTGTTTGGATTCCTTCTGACCACGGCGGAAATTCCCCCGTTCCAAACTACTCTGAGAGACAACCAGACGCTCAAACCCATCGGTCTGGAATTGGCAAACGCCATCAAACCCGGCGATGCCCTGGTCTGTTGGGGAAAATTTCCCGAAGGCCTGCCCTTTTATGCCGGCGACGCCATTTCACCCGTCCATCGTCCCTGGCTTGGAGACGTGGATTTGACCCAGGTGCCGTTTGAATTTCCAGGCAATCGGGAGCGCGATGCCGACCGTCTTCTGCCGGACGCCTCCGCCCTGGCCCGGATGGTAGAAAGTCGCCAGCGCGTGTGGATTGTCGCTTTTGGGGCGACCCTTGCAAAATTTCACAACGCGCATCCGTCCCTCGTTCTCCATCCGGTCATGCGCTGCGGTCAATGGCAATTATTTGTGAACCACGATGAGCCGGGGCCGTCGCGGGAAGACTCACGATTGTCTTCAAACTTTACTTTGAACTCCTCCGTTTGCCCTCTTAAAGTGTTCCCGTGACTGTCGCCTGCGCCATCGCGGCCCTAGCCGCCTATCTGCTGGGCTCGATTCCAACCGGCTACCTCGCGGGCAAAGCCAAACGCTTGGATATCCGCGCCTCCGGCAGCGGCAACATCGGCGCCACCAACGCGTTGCGCGTGCTGGGAAAACCCGCCGGCATTTGTGTCTTGCTCGCGGACTGCGCCAAGGGCTTTGCCGCCGTCAAACTCGCTCCGCTCTATTTAAAAATCGCCGGCGCCCCGTCTTTGGACGAGCATATCATCGCCGTTGTTGCGGGCATTTTTGCGGTTCTGGGTCATAACTACACTTGCTGGCTGCGGTTTAAAGGCGGCAAGGGCATCGCCACCACCGCCGGTGTTTACCTGGCTCTGGCTCCGGCGGCGCTGGGCGCGGCCCTGGCCGTGTTTTTTGCCGTTGTTGCCCTTACCCGCTACGTTTCCCTCGGCTCCATGGCGGGCGCGGTGGCATTGCCGGTGGCAGTCTGGTTTACGCAAAGCAGCCCGCTATTGCGCTATGTTACCATCGCCCTTGCGATAATGGCCCTCTATAAACATCGCGGCAACTTGCGCCGCCTGCTCAACGGCACGGAAAGCCGCGTCGGCCAAAAATCCACGGAGGCGGCCCAATGAGAGTGGCGGTGCTCGGCGCAGGCGCATGGGGAACGGCCCTTGCCAAAGTGCTGCATGAAAATGGCAATGCCGTGACCCTGTGGGACGCCGTCCCCGCAACCCTCGCCGAAATCCAGGCCGGCCGGAGCGAAAAATATCTGCCTGGCATTCCGCTGCCAACTGATTGGAAGGTTCAAGCCGACTTCGGCAAAGCCGTCGGCGGCGCCGAATGCGCCGTGCTGGCCGTCCCCTCACAGTCATTCAGGGAAGTCGCAGCCGGATTGAAAGGACATCCGGGAATTTTTGTAAGCGTCACGAAGGGAATCGAATTTCAGACCGGCGAGACCATGAGCCGCATTTTGCGCGAGCACGCGCCGGCCAATCGCGTCGCCGCGCTTTCCGGTCCAAGCTTTGCCCGCGAAGTCGCCTTGGGCATTCCCACTGCCATCGTCTGTGCCAGCGAAAGCGATGGCACGGCGCGCGCCATCCAGGGCCTCTTTCACCGTCCCGAATTCCGGATTTACCGCAGCCTGGACGTTCCGGGCGTTGAATATGGCGGCGCGTTAAAAAACGTCATCGCCATCGGCGCAGGCGTCAGCGATGGCCTGGGTTACGGTGACAATACCAAAGCCGGTTTGGTCACCCGCGCCCTTGCCGAGATGCGCCGGCTGGGAGTCGCCTGCGGCGGCCAGGCCGAAACGTTTTCCGGCCTCAGCGGCATGGGTGACCTGGTCCTGACCTGCTTTTCCAGACAAAGTCGCAACCGCGACCTCGGCGAACGCCTGGGCCGCGGCGAGACCATGGAAGCCATCCAGGCTTCCCATCCCAAGCTCGCCGAAGGCGTGCCCACCGCCCGGTCGGCCCACCACCTGGCCCGCCAAAAAAACGTGGCCACTCCCATCATTGATGAAGTCCACGCGCTGCTTTATCAGGGCAAGGACCCCCGCCAAGCCGTCCGCGATTTGATCTCCCGCGCCTTTAAAGCCGAGGATTAGGCTTGAGTCTTTCCGCGAAATCCGTGGATAAAATTTTTCCACTTTGCGCGCTTCCACGAGCGTTTATTCGTATCGCAACGACTCTATGGGGTCCAGATTCGCTGCCTTGAGGGCCGGGTAAGTGCCGAAAATCGTGCCCACGACGGAACATAGAATCACTGCCAGCACAATGCCCCCCAGCGGCAACGCCGGCGGCAGCTTCATCCGCCAGGCAAGGATATTGCCGCCGGCAACGCCAAGAAGCGTGCCGAAGGCCCCGCCGATTTCGCACAGGACGATCGCCTCGATGATGAATTGAACGGCTATATTGCGTTTGCGCGCGCCAATGGCCCTCCGGACACCGATCTCGCGCGTCCGCTCCGTGACTGAAACAAGCATGATGTTCATGATGCCCACCCCCGCCGCCAACAGCGCCAGCGAACTGACCACGGCCACCCCAATCCTCACCGCGAGCGTAAAGGACTTGAATTGGCCGATCAATGTGTCGTTCGAGAATATCTCGAAGTCGTCCGCCTGCCCGGGAAGGACGTGGCGGACGCCCCGGAGGACGTCGCGCACCTGTTCCATGCAATCGGCGTAGCCGATGGCGCTACGCGCTTCCACGAGGATGCTGAGGCCGCTCCAACGCAAACCATAACGCCCCAGTCCCGTGGTCAGCGGGATGAGCGCGAAGTTGTCGCCCAGTCCGCCCAGCGACTTGCCCTGAGGGGCCAGCACTCCGACGACGTTGTATGGAATGCCGTTGAGTTTCACCGGCTGGCCGACGGCCGAGCCGAATGGAAAAATTGTTTTGGCCAGCGCGGCGCCGAGCACGCAGACGGCGGCGCGTTCGTCCAGGTCGGGTGTGGTCAGGATGCGGCCATCGGCAATTTCCCAGCCGTGCGCCGCAAAGCTGCCCGGCGTTTCGCCAAACAACGCAACCGCCGGACCCGTCTTGGCATAGATGGTCCGCACCCGGCCGCTCCAAAACCGGCCTTCGACGCCCACCGCACCCGCCAGGGTGGCTTTCTCCTCCACCACCTTTCCCTGCTCCAGCGTGATGTCCTTGCGGCGCCAGTATTTTTCCCAATCACGACGGTTTCCGAATTGCACGGGCGGAAATTTTTGCACGGCAAAGGTGCTGCCGCCCAGTTGGCTGAGGTTCCGCTCGACGTTCTGTTCCAAAACGCGCATTGCCGTGCTCACCACAATGATGGAAAAGACCCCGATGAGGACGCCCAGAAGCGTCAGCGTGGACCGGAGCTTGTGGACGGCAATGGCATGGAGGGACATGAAAACGCTTTCGCGAAGTTCGCCAAGCCACAAACGCACGTGTCGGGCGCGCATGGTCATTCGCTCCTCAATGCTTCAACCGGCTCCATGCGCGCGGCGCGCCAGGCGGGCAGCAGTCCGGACGCAACACCGGTTGCCACCGCCACCAGCAGGGAAGCGCCCGCCACGACTGCGGATATGCTGGCTGGAAACAACCATTTTGAGACGGCCAGCGTGGCAAGCCACGCCAGGCTCAATCCAATGACCCCGCCAAAGAGGCAGATACATATCGCTTCAATGAGAAACTGCAGCAGCACCGTGCCGCTGCGCGCGCCAATGGCTTTGCAGACGCCAATCTCGCGGGTGCGTTCGATGACCGATACGAACATGATGTTCATGATCCCGATGCCGCCAACAAAGAGGGCGAGGCTGGTGATGAACAGGCCAATGAGAGCAATCGTACGCGTTTGCCGGTGAAACCAGCCAATAAACTGGTCCTGTTGATTGATGGTAAAGTCATCCGGCTGGCCGGGACGCAGATGGCGCACCTGCCGCATGATGGCGCGAACTGTCTCGCGCGCTTCGGGCAGGTTCGCCAGATTTCCAGTCTTCACATCCAGGTCAATGTCTTCGTCGTCGCCGTATTGTTGCAGAAATTGCCGGATGGGAATGATGACACGGTTGTCGAGGCTCCACCCCAGCATGGCCCCCTCCGGCTCGAGCACGCCAATGACCTGATAAAATTGGTCGTCAATCTTGATGTCCTGGCCGATAGGGTCCCCGGTGCGAAACAGGTTGGTGGCCACGGCGCTGCCAATGACACAAACGGGCTGCGTCCCCGCGGCATCGAACACCGTGAGGAAACGGCCCTGGGCAACGATCGCGCCGTTGATCGCACGGTAGCCGTCGGTGGTGCCGATAACGTCCACGCCATTGCCGCTCCGGCCTTGGTATTTGACGGTGGCATCGTCCTCACCCACGGGGGCGACGGCCTGCACGGAAACCGCCCTCTGTGAAAAGGCTTCCGCCTCCGCGGAATTGATTTTGCTCCGGTGCCGCCATTGGCCCCATTCGGCTTGGTTGGCCGGAAACCAGTCATAACGGGACACATACAGCACGTCCGCGCCCATCGAGGAAATGCTTCGGATAAAGGCCTGGTTGAGGCCGTTGATCGCCGCGCCCATGAGCGTCACGGTCACAATGCCAATGACAATGCCCAGCGTGGACAAGCCAGCCCGCATTTTGTTCGCCCGGATGGCGTCGAGGGACGCGCCAATGGCTTCGCGAAAATGGTGAAGAAATTTCATGACGCGGTTTGCGGCATCAGGTCTGCGCAACCGGCGTGATCACGGCTCTCTCGCCGCTGGCGGGCTTATGCCGATCGTCGCCAGCGATGCCGCCATCCCGCAGCCGGATGACCCGCCTCGCGCGCCGGGCCACGTCCTCCTCATGGGTCACGATGATAATCGTGTTGCCGTTGCGCCATAATTCTACGAACAAGGCCATGATTTCTTCGCCTGTTTTGGAATCAAGGTTGCCGGTGGGTTCATCGGCCAGCAAAATGGCCGGGCGGTTGACCAGGGCGCGGGCGATGGCCACCCGCTGGCGCTGGCCGCCGGAAAGCTGGTTGGGCCTGTGCCGCAGCCGATCAGCCAATCCGACCTGCGCCAGCGCCTCGCGCGCCAGCCGCCGGCGCTCGCCGGACGGCACGCCCGCGTAAACCAGCGGCAGCTCCACGTTGCGTAGCGCGTTAAGCCGGGCGAGCAGATTGAACGTTTGAAACACAAAGCCGATTTCCCGGTTCCGGATGGCCGCCAATTCGTTGTCGTCCATCTCGCTCACACGCGCCCCGTTGAGTTCGTAGCCGCCGGAGCTGGGCGTATCGAGGCAGCCAATCAGGTTCATCAAAGTGGATTTGCCCGAACCGGACGGACCCATGATCGCCACGTATTCGCCCCGCTCGATTTCAAGCGAAACGCCGCGCAGGGCGTGGATGGTTTCCTCGCCCATCTGATAGCAGCGCGTGATGTTTTCAAGCCGGATGAGCGACATGGAAACTAACTCGTTTGCTCAAGGCTTGGCCGCGGGCGCCGCCCCCGCCGGGGTCGCTTTGATTTTGGAGCCGTCCTGAAGGTCGCGATCAACGGCCAGATAACCGCCGGTGATAATTTTCTCGCCGTTGGTCAAGCCTCCGGTGATTTCCCAATAAGTATCGTCGCAAATTCCAATCTTGACGGGCGCGGCCTTCACCCGGTCGCCCTGGACCACAAAGACAACGTCCGTCGGCTTGGGTGGAGCGGCATGGGCCGGCGCGGCATGGGCGGGCGGGCCGTTTGTCTTGCCGGCCGGGTCCGGTGTTGCGGAAGCAGCCGGGCGCATGGGACGCGTGGTCACGCAGGCCAGCGGCACCGTCAACACGTTCGTGCGATACTCCGTTTCAATCTGGGCTGTGACCGTCATGCCCGGCCGAAATTGCGGGTCTTTGTCCCTGAAACGGATGAGCACCTGGAATTGGGTGGATTGCTGTTGCTGGCCCGACTGGCTGTTTTCATTGTTCCCGTTTCTGCCGGACGCCTCCCCTGCGGAATCCGCCACGTCGGTCACCACGCCGCTAAACTTGCGCTCGTTGAAGGCGTCCAGTTGCAGGCGCGCCTTCTGGCCGCGCTTGATCTTGACCACATCCATTTCGCCCACGTTCACCTGCGCTTCGATCTGGCGCAGATCAGAGATGGTCATGATTTCAGTCCCCACGTTTTGGACGGTGCCCAGCACGCGCTCGCCGACCTCGGAATTCAAGCGCGTAATGGTCCCGGTTATTGGCGAAACAATGGTCGTGCGCGCCAGTTGCTCCTTGGCGCTGTCCACCAACGCCTTGGCCACTTCCACCTGGTCACCGGCGCTTTCCAATTGCGCCTTGGCCACGTCCCGCGCCGCCCTGAACCCGATGAAATCCGATTCCGAAAGCAGCTTGGATTTGAACAACTCCTCGTTCCGCTTATAGTCCGCCTCCGCCTTCTCAAGGTCCGCTTCCGCCGACGACCTGGACGCCAGCGCCGATTCATACCCAGCCTGGGCCTGTTTGACGGCCGCGACATACACGTCGGGATTGATGCGAACCAGCAGATCGCCATTGGTGACCTGCTGCCCTTCATGAACGGGCAGGTCAACGATTTCTCCGCTGACTTCGGGACTGATCGTCACCTGCACCACCGGCTCGATCAACCCATCGGCTACCACAAGATTGGTCAGGCTGTGGCGCGACACTTCGCCGCTCTGAACCGCGATGGCGGACTTGGGCCTCAGGAAAACCACTGCCACGCCCGCCATCGCAAGCACCGCGGCAATGGCCGCAATAATGAAAATTTTCCGGCGTTTTTTTGAGCGCGCCATAATGTAATTTGCAATTGAAGCCTAAACACCCCTTCAGACCGGTTCAACATTATAACAATGAAGGGCGTGTCTGGTCTCCCGGAATTCACTTCGTGACAACGGCCCAAATCCGTGCGAACAATCTCCCATGCAGGCAATCAAACGGTTTTTTCTGATCATGCTGCTGTTGCTGGCTTTCGCCGCCGGAATTTACCTGGGTGTCACCGCCACCCATTGGCTGAAGGTCGGCGGCGGAGTCCGCGAGGAAAACACCGAAACGGTCGTTCAACAGGTCCAGACCCTGGCCGATCTGGTCACCGTCAAGTATGTCGTCGAAAAAGTTGAAATTCTTGATGATGTGAAATGGTACGGCGAAAATCGCGTGCTCTTCCTGGCCCACGGCGTCGTGAAGGCCGGCATGGACCTGAAAAAAATCACACCCGCCGACGTGACCGTCTCCGGCCTAACCATCCGTCTCAGGCTGCCGTTGCCTCAAATCACCGACGCCTACCTCGACGATTCCAGGAGCAAAGTCATTGACCAGACAACAGGCCTGCTCCGAACCTTCGACAAAAATCTGCAACAATCCGCCCGTCAGGACGCCGTCCAGGACATCCGGCTGGCGGCCATGGACGAAGGCATTTTATTGGACGCCAGGGACCGCGCGCGGATGGAATTGAAATTGTTCCTGCTGCAGGCGGGTTTCAAGAACGTGGAGTTTCGAACGAGCCAAATTGCAGCCCCCAACGAACACAAGTAACGGGAAAAGCAACGGGCCTCACCGCCTCCCCAGCGCCTCCAGCAGTTTCCCGTGAATGCTGCCAAAACCCCCGTTGCTGAAAACGCACACGATGTCGCCGCCCCGCGCGTGTCGCACCACGTGGGACACAATGGAATCCGGGTCGGGCAGATACGCCGTCTCCTTGCCCATTGCCTTTAAGTCGTCCACCAGCTTTTCCGGATTGAGCCGCTCTTCGGGCTTGATCTGTTCCAATCGCGCCACCTGCGATATGACAATCGCGTCCGCCTTCCCAAATGCGCCCGGCAACTCATTTTGGAAGACGTTGCGCCGTGTCGTGTTGCTGCGCGGCTCAAACAGCGCCCATATCTTCTGCGCCGGATATTTCATCCGCAGGGCGCCCAACGTCTGGCGAATGGCGGTCGGATGATGGCCGAAATCGTCCACCAAAGTCACCCCCCCAGCCACGCCCCGGGTCTCCATCCGCCGTTTGACCCCTTGAAATGTATCGAATGCCGATTGAATCTGCTTGTTGGACAGGCCGAAATGCTTCGCGCACGCGACCACGGCCAATGCGTTTCGCACGTTAAATTCGCCGACGAGATTGGTTTGGAACCGGAAGCTGGGAACTTCAAATGCGCTGGCGGTCGGCGCAAGCTTTACGTTAAAGGCGCGGACGGCGTTGGTCTCCCCCAGGCCAAACCGTTTGACCGGGCAATGGCCCGCGTCGAGCAGCGGGACGAGATTGGGGTCGTCGCCGTTGCCCAGCAGCAGGCCGTTTCGGGGCACGAGGCGAATCAGGTGTGAGAATGTTCTTTTGACGGCATTGAGGTCGTCGAAAATGTCCGCGTGGTCAAACTCCAGGTTGTTGATCACCACGCATTCGGGCTGGTAATGAATGAACTTGCTGCGCTTGTCGAAAAAGGCCGTGTCGTATTCATCGCCTTCGATGATGAACCAGGGACTGTCGGTGAACCGGGCGCCTTGTGAAAAGTTGTTGGGGATGCCCCCGATGAAGAAGCTTGGATTGAGGCCGTTGCACTCGAACGTCCAGGCCAGCAGCGCCGTGGTTGTCGTCTTGCCGTGCGTGCCGGCCACCACGATGGATCGCTTGCCGCGGATAAAATACGCCCGCAACAATTCCGGCAGCGAGCAATAGTCGAGCTTGTGATCCAGCGCCAATTCCACTTCAGGATTGCCCCGCGAGATCGCGTTCCCCACCACAATCAGGTCCGGTTTATGCCCCAGATTGGCCTCGCTGTAGCCGTTCATCACCGGAATCTTTTTTGCCGCCAGGAAGCACGCCATCGGGTCATACACGTTTTGGTCCGAGCCGGTGACCGCGAAGCCTTTTTCCCGCATGGCGGCGGCCGCGGCAGCCATGCCCGTGCCCGCGATTCCGATAAAGTGAACCGTCTTGATGTCGCCAGACATTTTGAAGATTTAATCACCCGCAACCCGGCGGGACAACCTCTAAGCCGGAATTTCTCTGGAACATCCTCCGTTTCATCTCCCCGGGAAAAATGTCTGCGCCAAGGTGCCGCGATCCGTTCGAATGAGCGCGCCGACGCCAATATGATGGCGGTCAAACCAGCCATCGGTGGTTTCCAGCACGAATTGGATGTTATCATGGCCGGCCAGAACGGGAACATTGTCGTTTTTTTCGAGGTGATGAATTTCCTCGATGACGCCGTCGGGACCGATGTAAGCCGCGGAAAGTGATTGGGGGCAATTGGTCATCCAGAACGAGGCCTGCTGGGGAAAAGGCAGGACGAAGAGCATGGAATCGGAATCGGGAATATTAGTCCGGAACATCATTCCGGTTTCCTCCTCGCGCCGGGTGGTCGCCAGCTCCGTGTCCAGCGTTTCGGCGCCCAGATATATTTTCATGGTCGGCAGCCGCGGCTGCGCGTGGGTCGGCACCGCGGGCTGCGTCTCCGGCGCGGCGGGCGTTGCCGGCTTTGCGCACCCGGCAAAAGCAGCCAGGAGCGCCATCAGTATCAAACAGCGCGGTCCATTCATGGCAGTCAGTCTGCCGGAATCGGCCTCCGTTTTCAACTTGTGGGTTTCAACGCGGACCGCTGGGGTGTTCACCCTATTGGCGCGCTGTCCGGCTGGCTTGATCTTTTTGAGACAGGCCATGAGACATAAGAAAAAAGTCGTCGCATCGAACAAAGCCGTTCTTCACCAGGGGCAGACAAGCTCCGTCAGCGTGGCGCTGTTGCGCGAGCTGGTCGCGCATTTGCGCCAGGGCCGCACCCAATTGCGCGAAGAGTGGGCCCGGCGCATCACCGAGGCGCAGTTGCTCACGGCGATGACGAAAGAGGAAATTTTCACGGAAGCGACCTCCGTTTACGACAATTACGTGGAGGTGCTTGAGACCGGCAGCGTCGAGGCGCTGCAGGCGTATGCGCGCAGTTTGTCTGAACGCATCATTCCCCGCGGCGTGGAAACCCACGAAGTGGTTGGCATCGTGCTCCTGCTGCGCGACGTTTTGGCGCGTTCGCTTTTCAAGAAATACCAGGCCGATTTTGATCTGCTCAACCAGGTCCTCGATGCATACGAGCCGGCGGCCAACCGCATCGCCAACACGGTGGCCGTCAGCTTCGTCCAGGAGCGCGAGCGCATCATCCGCCAGCAGGAAGAGGCCATTCGCGAATTGTCCACGCCAGTCCTTCAAGTCCGCGAGCGCCTTCTCATTCTGCCCATCATCGGCGTCATTGATTCGCAACGCGCCCGCCAGTTGACGGAACAATTGCTCCGCGGCATCCGAAACAACCGCGCCAAGGTCGTCGTGGTGGACATCACGGGTGTGCCCACCATTGACTCCACCGTCGCCAACCACCTCGTCCAAACCGTCGAAGCCTCCCGGCTGATGGGCGCCAGCGTCATCATCACCGGCCTCTCATCCGAGATTGCACAAACCCTCGTAACCATTGGCGTGGATTTGAGCAAGATGAACGCCGTCGGCGACTTGCAGGGGGGCATCGAAGAAGCCGAGCGGCTGCTGGGCTACAAGGTCATCTCCACGGGTGAAACGCCGGAAGAAAAGAAATAGCGCCCCATGCATGTTCCGGTCCTGAAGCAAGGCGGCTATCTCATTGCAAGCGTGCAGTCGGTTTTGTCGGATGCGGACCTGTTGCAATTGCGGGACGATCTGGCTGATCGCGTCGGCCAATTCCGATCACGGGGTGTCATTATTGACGTCACCGTTCTGGATGTCATTGATTCCTTTGCCACGCGCACCCTGCGCACCGTTGCGCACATGCTCAAGCTCCGCGGCGCCGAGACCGTCATCGTCGGCATACAACCCGACGTCGCCTTTGCAATGGTTCAACTGGGTTTGACGCTCGAAGGCGTCGGAACGGCCCTTGACTTGGAGGAAGGCTTGGCGTATCTGAACCTGCTGTCCAAGAAGAGCGCAGGACATGGAAAGTCATGATTCGTGTGTGGAGATCAACTCCGCGGCCGACATCGTCGAAGCGCGTCGGAAGGGGCGTGAATTGGCCGCGCAAATCGGATTCGATGGCTCGGATTTGACGGTTATTGCCGCTGCCATTTCCGAAATCGCCCGCAATATCGTGGACCATGCCCGGCGAGGCCGGGTTTTCTTTTCTTCCGCCACGCATGGCAACCGCCGCGGTATCTGTATCGTGGCAAAGGACGAAGGCCCGGGTATCAAGGACGTCGCGCGCGCGATGCAGTACGGTTACTCCACCCGCAAAGGTCTGGGCGTGGGGCTGCCGGGCGCCAAATGGCTGATGGACGATTTCGAAATTGACACCAAGATCGGCGTCGGCACGGTTGTTACCATGAAAAAGTGGCTGCGTTGAATGACCGATGCGATTGAAAAAACCGGTTTCATGGAATGGTGCGCCGTCAAACGGCCGCTGGCCGGCCAAAATGTTTCCGGTGATTCCTGCGTGGTCAAACGGTTTGGCCAAACGGTGCTCTTGGGCGTCATAGATGGCGTTGGCCACGGCGCTGAGGCCAGCCACGCCGCGCGCCTGGCGGTGGAAGTGTTGAAACAGCACGGGGCCGAATCGGTCATATCCCTGGTTCATCGCTGCCACGAGGCACTCGCTCAAACCCGCGGCGCCGTCATCACGCTGGCCTGCGTGGACCGGAGCGAAGAAACGGTCGCCTGGCTGGGCGTGGGAAACGTGGAGGCCCGCCTCTACCGCGCCAACCGCGAAGCCGTTCCCGCGCGCGAGGAAGCGCTCGTGCGCGCGGGGCTGGTTGGCTTCAAGCTGCCTTCTCTTCATGCGGGCGTCGTTCCCGTGGCTCGTGGCGACATCCTGGTTTTTGCAACGGATGGCCTGGACGCAGGCTTTGACAGCGACGTGATCGTATCCAACAGCCCGCGGCAAATTGCCAATGCGCTTTTGACCCGGCGCTTCAAGGGCATTGACGACGCCCTCGCCCTGGTCGCGCGATACACCGCGGGGCCATGAAAGCGGAATTACGCGCCTTGGCGCGGCGTTATACGCCCGCCCTTGAAAAGTTTCTCGACCGCCCTCACGAGGCCGCCCTCGAAAGGGCTTACGACCTCGGACGCCATGCCATTTCCAGCGGCCTCGGAATTTTGGACATGGCCCGGTTGCACTACGACGCCTTTGCAAAAGTTCCCCCGCCGGCATCCGGTAAAAGGCGGGCACACCATCTCCGCCGTGCCGGCGCCTTCTTTTTGGAGCTTCTTTCCCCATTTGAGGCCGCCCACCGCGGATTTTCCGAACTCGCCGACCGTCTCCAGGAGCGAAACCGGCGCCTGGAACGGGAAATCGCCGAACGCCGCCAGGCCCAAAGAGCCGCCGAGGACAGTGAAGCCCAATTGCGCGGCATTCTCGACCACAGCCCCGCCGTGATTTTCCTCAAAGATACACAAGGCCGTTACCTGCGCGTGAACCGGCAGTTTGAAAAAAGTTTCGGCATCATCGCAAGCCAGGTGGTCGGCCGGCGCGACCACCAGCTCTTTTCACGAAATCAGGCGTCGAAATTCCTGGCCAACGATCGCAAGGTCCTCCGGCAGGGCGCACCCATGGACTTTGAGGAAATTGCCCGCTATCGCGACGGGCTGCACACCAGCATCGTTTCCAAGTTTCCCGTTCGCGGTCCGAATGGCCGCATTTATGCCCTCTGCGGCGTCGCCACGGACATTACCGCGCGCAAGCGCATGGAAGAGGCCCTCCGCCAGAGCGAGGAGCGGTTCCGCCTGCTCGTCTCAAATGTCAAGGATTATGCCATCTACATGCTTTACCCCGACGGCCGCGTGGCCAGCTGGAACGCCGGGGCCGAACGCATCAAGGGCTGGCGCCGCGACGAAATCATCGGCAAACACTATGGCCGCTTCTTTACCGCGGCCGACCTCCGAAACCGGGCGCCGCGCGCCGATCTGGAAAAGGCCCTGCGAGCCGGACGTTATGAAGGAGAAGGCTGGCGCGTGCGCAAGGACGGCTCCCGCTTCTGGGCCAACGTCATTGTCACTCCCGTTCGCGGTCACGCCGGCAAATTGCTCGGTTTCGCAAAAGTAACCCGTGACATGACCGAACGCCGCCTCGCGGACGAAGCCTGGCGCCAGCTTTCAAGCAAAATCCTCCACGCCCAGGAAACCGAACGCAAACGCATCAGCCGCGAATTGCACGACGAAACCGGCCAGGCCCTCACCGCCATCAGCGTGATGTTGGCCGCCCTCAAACACGACCCGGCGGCCGCCGCTTCAAGGTCGGTTGCCCGCAAGGTCGCCCACACCCAGCAGCTCCTCGAACGCACCATGGATTCCATTCACCACTTTGCCCGCGAACTGCGTCCCGCCATGCTCGACGAGTTGGGCCTCATTCCCGCGTTGCGTTCCCATGCCAAAACCTTTGCCCAACGGACCGGCCTGCGGGTGCGCCTGATTGCAAATCCGGTTGCCGAACTCCTCAACAACGACCAAAAAACCGTCTTTTTCCGCGTCGCCCAGGAAAGCCTTACCAACGTCGCCAAACACGCCCGCGCCTCCCGCGTCAACCTTTCCATCTACAAATCGGCTGGAAACCTCATCATGGAAATTTCCGACAACGGACGGTCTTTCCGCGACCCGCCGGACGCAAAAAACCGTCATAGTCAACGTTTGGGCTTGCTTGGTATGCAGGAACGTGTAAGATTGATTAATGGTCGGTTCGTCATTAAACCGCAGCCCGGCGCCGGAACGACCGTTTGCGTCAGCGTGCCTTTTGCCCCGAACAAGGGGAGCGGAATAATCACCGGCCCGACAAGGAGTCCATTAAACTATGGAAAAAATTCGAGTATTGTTGGCAGACGATCATACGGTGGTGCGGCAGGGCCTCAAGTCCCTGCTCGAAGCCGAAGGTGACATCGCCGTGGTTGGCGAAGCCGGAACGGGACGCGAAGCCGTCCAGTTGGTCAAAAAACTTCTCCCCGAAGTCGTGGTCATGGATATTGCCATGCCCATGCTCAATGGCCTGGAGGCCACCCGCCAGATTGTCCGTGAAGTGCCCGCGACCAAATTGCTCGTGCTCTCCTCATACAACGATGATGAGTACGTCCATCAGGTCGCCGAAGCGGGCGCCATCGGTTATTTGCTCAAGCAAACCGCCGCCACCGACCTCATCAAAGCCGTTCGCGAGGTCAGCAAGGGCAACGCTTTCTCCAGCCCGGCCATCTCGCGGCGCCTCGTTGAGCGTTATCGCGAGGCCTTCCTCAACGGCACTCCAGTCAAAAAGCGCGCCGACCTGCTCACCTCCCGTGAGTCGGAAGTCCTCCAGCTTATTGCCGAAGGCAAGCCAAACAAACAGATCGCCGCCGAATTGTCCATCAGCATCAAGACCGTTGAAAAACATCGCCAGCAGGTCATGAACAAACTGCGCATTCATGACGTCGCCGGTCTCACCCGCTACGCCATTTCCAAGGGTGTCGTGGAACGCGCCACCCTTCCGGTATAGCGGTTGGCTCACCCGCCTCTGCGCACTGTTCCAAACTCCCACCTTGGGAGGGGGGCTGGAGGGAAGGAGGGCGCCGGTTCATAGCGAGCCTCCACCTCCATAATCGGACGCGCATCAGGCCCATGCACCGGCAAGCCGTTGCGCCTGCGCGCCAGCGTCTTGGAGTGATGCACCACTTCACGCAATTGTTCGCGCAATCCGTCCTGCCAGCCCGTGGTTACGGCTCCAGCCACGCCAAAATCGCATTGAATTTGCCGCCGCCGCCGTTATCGTCCTGCCCATGCGACGATTTGCCGCGCTGTTCCTGTTTGTCCTTTCCACCGTTGCCGCCGGTGCCGCCGGAACCGGCGGGCGCGTCATCAAGGTCCTGCCCTTTTGCCTGGACCGGCAGGGACATGTCGCCATTTCGCCAAGCCTCTTTGACCGGGATGCGTACCAGGCGCAATTGCGCGCCCATCCCGATCAAGTTTCCGGCCTTCGCTTCGATGTCTTGTGGAAATCATGGGACGCTGGCGGCGCCGCGTTGACCCTCCGCGCGGATCTGCGCGGCGTCACTCCCAGCGGCTTGCCCCGCGAGGCAACGCTTCAAAAAACAATATCGCCGGGCCATTTCCGCCGCTGGTCCTTCCTTTCGCTCCGCGGAACCCGCTACAAAAATCTCGGCAACCTCGTGGCATGGCGCGTAACCCTCTGGCAGGGTGGAAAACTTCTGGCTCAACAAAAATCATTCCTCTGGCAATAAATCGCCCTCCCATGGCAACCGTTCCCGTCAAAATCATCTGCCCCTGCGGCCAGAAATACGCCTTTGACGTTCAACCGTTCGATGGACGCATGCCCGTCCCGGTGTTTTGCCCGGCTTGCGGAAAGGATGGCACACGGGATGCCAACCATGTCATTGCACGGATTCTTTCCGGCAAAACTCAACCGCTTGCCCCGCCCGGCGTCTCCACTCTCCTGGAATCCCTCCAGTCCACTCTCGCCCCCCACCTTGCCGACGCCGTCAAGGATGCCGTGGTGCGCGAGCTGGCTGCCCAGCGGCGCCAGCTTTTGGCCGCACAACAGACCGCCGCCGCTGAACTCATGACCCTCGTCAGCCGCCTGGAAAACATGCAGGCCCCCCTCTTCGAGCGTCTGCGCGCCTACGAAGACCGTTTGCAGGAACTGCAACGCGAACTCGAGGCACAGACCGGGCTGAACCGCGAATTGCTCAAGCTCAAGATGGAAATCACCCGCTGCCAGCTTGAATCCGAACGCAGCCGGGCGCGGTTCAATTGAATCCGCCCATGAACTACGCCGGAGCCATCCGGTTCCTTTACGATCTGCGCCTCTTTGGCGCGAAATTCGGCCTCGAAAACACGCTTCATCTGGCATCACTGGCCGGTAATCCCCATCGCCGCTTGCGCTTTATCCACGTCGCCGGAACCAATGGCAAAGGCTCCACGTGCGCCATGCTCGAAAGTATCTATCGCGCCGCCGGCCTCCGCACCGGCCTTTTTACCTCGCCGCATCTGGTCTCGTTTCGCGAGCGCATCCAAATCAATCGCCAATTGATTTCCGAAGCCGAAGTTGTGCGGCTGGTTGGCCAATTGTCCGCCCTTTTGAATAACCAGGCCGGTCTCAACGCCACCTTCTTTGAATTTGTCACCGTCATGGCGCTCAAGTTCTTTGCCAGCCAGCGCTGCGATCTCGTCTTATGGGAAACCGGCCTCGGCGGCCGCCTCGATGCCACGAATATCGTCACGCCTCTCGCCGCCGTCATCACCAACGTCGCCTTGGACCATCAGCAATGGCTCGGCGATCGCCTCGAACAAATTGCTTTTGAAAAGGCTGGCATCATCAAGAACGGCGTTCCCGTGGTCACCTCCGTGGATGATCCCAAAGCCTTGCCCGTCATTGAAAACATTGCCCGGGAAAAAGGCGCGCCGCTCGTCAACGTCGCCACTCGCGCCGCCACGCCGGCGCTTCCGATCCCGCTTTCGTTGGCCGGCGCCCATCAACGGGTCAACGCCGCGCTGGCGATGGCCGTTGTTGGGCAATTGCAGGGCCGCATCCCCGTCAGCCATGAGCGGATTCTCGCCGGCTTCTCCGGCGTTCAATGGCCCGGACGCCTCCAATTGGTGGAACGGAACGGCCGGAAAATTCTTCTCGATGGCGCCCACAACGTTGCCGCCGCCAAAACACTCGTCCAAGCCATCCGTCAAACTTTCCCCCACACTCCCCGCGCCCTTATCCTTGGAATCCTTCAAGACAAGGATTGGAAAACCATCTGCCGCCTGTTCGCGCCATTGGCCCGCGAAATCCGCGTCGTTCCCGTCGCCAGTCCGCGCTCGGCCAATCCTCGCGACCTCGCAGCCGCCTGCCGTGCCGCCAACCCGGCCGCCGCTACCACAACGCATCGTTCGTTGCCGGAGGCCTTTCGTGCCGCATTTGCGCGCGCCGCCACCGGTGGCGCCATCGTCGTCACCGGTTCCCTTTACCTCGTCGGCGAGGCCCTCGAATGCCTGGGCATCGCCCCGGCCGCGGGCGAACGCGACCTCAACGAATGGACGGCCTCTCCCCCGGTTGTTCATTGATTAGCAATACTGTATCAGTTCAAAGCGGAGCCTTATAACTTTCGCGAATTTACACGATGCATTGACCAGCGCCATCGTTATCCGTTAGGTTGGCGCATCATGGTTGAAACGAGTCTGCCGGCGCAACGCCACTTCGGAGAAACAACGCGCGCCGACGCCTGGTGGTTTCAGCCACTCGCCGTCTTTCTTGGATTCGCCGCATTCATCGTCTATTCCACCTGGTCCGCCTTTCATCCCTTATACAACGGCGCCTGCGCCTATTGGTATCATGGAAACGGCGCGGATTATCTTTCGCCATTCTTTTCGCCGCAGCTTTTTTATCCCGCCACTTGCCCCGGCCCCGCCATACATGCCTGGTTTGGCGCCCAGCCCGCCTGGTGGCCATCCTGGTTGCTCTTTTCGCCGGCGTTCCTGGTCCTTTGGGCGCCCGCCGGTTTTCGCTTCACCTGCTATTACTACCGCGGCGCCTACTACAAGGCCTTTTGGGCCGACCCGGCGGCCTGCGCCGTGGGCGAACCCCGCAAGGGCTATCTCGGTGAAAAATCCTTCCCGCTCATTTTGCAAAACGTTCACCGCTACTTCACCTATATCGCCATCGTCTTCATTTTCATTCTTGGATACGACGCCTGGGAAAGCCTTTGGTTTGCCACCCCATCCGGCGCCCATCTTGGCATCGGCATCGGCACGATTGTTCTCACCATCAACGTCCTATTGCTGGCGGGCTATACGTTCGGCTGCCATTCGCTCCGGCATTTGTTCGGTGGATTCCTGGATGAGCCGTCCAAACGCCCTCTCTGCGCAAAAAGTTACGCCTGCGTCAGTTGCCTCAATCGCCGTCACATGCTCTGGGCCTGGTTGAGCTTGTTCTGGGTCGGATTCACCGACATCTACGTCCGGCTTTGCGCCGCCGGCCTCTGGCATGACTTCAGAATCATCTTTTAAAAACGACAACCCGCATGGCGTCCAATTACGAATCTGTTGAGCACGATGTCCTGGTCATCGGCGCCGGCGGCGCGGGCTTGCGCGCCGCCATCGAAGCCTCCGCCGCCGGCGTCAAAGTCGGCCTGGTCTGCAAGTCCCTCCTCGGCAAGGCCCATACTGTCATGGCAGAGGGCGGCATGGCCGCCGCCCTCGCCAACGTGGACGAACGCGACAATTGGCGCGTGCATTTCTCAGACACCATGCGCGGCGGCCAATACGTCAACAACTGGCGCATGGCCGAGCTTCACGCCAGGGAAGCCCCGGACCGCGTCCGCGAACTCGAAGCTTGGGGCGCCGTTTTCGACCGCACCCCGGACGGAAAAATCCTTCAACGCAATTTCGGCGGCCACCGTTACCCCCGATTGGCCCACGTCGGCGACCGCACCGGCCTCGAACTCATTCGCACCCTCCAGGACCATGGCATCCATCAAGGCATCGAAGTCTTCATGGAGCAGACCGTCGTCACCCTCCTCAAGCATGGTGACCGCGTCGCCGGCGCCTTCGGCTACGATCGTGAACGCGGACGTTTCAAAATCTTCAAGGCAAGGGCCGTCGTCATCGCCACCGGCGGCATCGGTCGTGCCTACAAAATCACCAGCAACTCCTGGGAATACACCGGCGACGGCCAATCCCTCGCCTATCACGCCGGCGCTGATCTCGCCGACATGGAATTTGTCCAATTCCATCCCACCGGCATGATCTGGCCACCCAGCGTCATGGGCCTCCTCGTCACAGAGGCCGTCCGCGGCGAAGGCGGCGTTTTGCGCAACAAGGACGGGAAACGCTTCATGTTCGACGACATCCCCGACCTTTACAAAAACCAGACCACCGACAATCCCGAAGAAGGCTGGCGTTACACCCAGGGCGATAAAAATGCCCGCCGCCCGCCCGAACTGCTCACCCGCGATCACGTCGCCCGCTGCATCATGCGCGAGGTCAAGGCCGGGCGCGGCAGTCCGCATGGTGGCGTTTTTCTCGACATTGCCTGGATCAAGGAAAAAATCCCCAACGCCGCCGACCACATCAAACGCAAGCTGCCCAGCATGTACCACCAGTTCATGCAACTCGCCAATCTCGACATCACCATGCAACCCATGGAAATCGGCCCCACCACCCATTACATCATGGGCGGCATTCGCGTCAATGGCGATACCCAGATGTCCACCGTTCCAGGTCTCTTCGCCGCAGGCGAAGCCGCCGCCGGATTGCACGGCGCCAACCGCCTGGGCGGAAATTCCCTTTCCGATCTCATCGTCTTCGGCAAACGCGCCGGCGAATTTGCCGCCAAATTCGCCAAGGACAATCCCCCCGTGAACGTCAACCCGGACGAAGCCGCCGACGCCGCGCGCCGCGCCCTCGAACCTTTCGATCGCGGCGCAATTTCCCCCAATGCCGGCGGCCCGTATCAAATCCAGTTCGATCTTCAGGCCATGATGCAGGAGTTGGTCGGCATCGTCCGGCGCGAGGACGAAATGCTCCGGGCGCTCGACGACATCGCCAGGCTCCGCCAACGCGCCGATCAAGCCGGCGTCCAGGGACATCGCGAATACAATCCCGGATGGCATACCTGCCTGGACTTGAACAATCTATTGACCGTCGCCGAGGCCGTCACCCGCTCCGCCCTCGAACGCAAGGAAAGCCGCGGCGGCCATTTCCGCGACGATTTTCCCGGCAAAGACCCCGCTTTCGGAAAGGTCAACATCGTGGTCCGCAAAAATCCCGACGGCGCCATGTCCGTGCGGCGCGAGCCTATCCCCCCCATGCCAGCCGAATTACAGCGCGTCATCGAAGAAATGAAGTGAAAACAGCTCTCTTTAAAATCTGGCGCGGCGATGCCGCCGCCGGAAAACTCGTGGATTACACCACTGAAGTTTCCGATGGCATGGTCGTTCTGGACGCCGTCCATAAAATCCAGGCCGCGCAGGCCAACGACCTCGCCTGCCGCTGGAACTGCAAGGCCGGCAAATGCGGCTCCTGCTCCGCCGAAATCAATGGCATGCCCAAATTAATGTGCATGACACGCCTCGACCAGATTCCCCTCGACAGGCCCGTCACCATCGAGCCAATGCGCGCCTTTCCCCGCATCCGCGACCTCGCCACCGACGTTTCCTGGAATTTCGAGGTCAAAAAGAAAATCAAAAAATTCAATCCCCGCAATCCTGACGCCCCTGACGGCACCTGGCGCATGTCCCAAGCCGACGTCGACCGCGTCCAGGAATTCCGCAAGTGCATCGAATGCTTTCTATGCCAGGACGTCTGCCACGTGCTTCGCGACCACCATAAGCACGATGATTTCATCGGACCGCGGTTCCTGGCCTTTGTTGCCGCCCTCGAAATGCATCCCTTGGACACCGAAGACCGGCTCGCCGAACTAAAGCGCGCCCATGGCGTGGGCCTGTGCAACATCACCAAATGCTGCACCAAAGTCTGCCCAGAACACATTGCCATCACCGACAACGCCATCATTCCCCTCAAAGAACGCGTCGTTGACGAATTCTTCGATCCGCTCGGCTGGTTGTGGAAAGCCCTCCGGCCCCGGCCGTAAGCATGAGCGTGAGGCTGGCAGGCCCGCTCTTTTCCATCGCTTTTCCTGTCAAAACTCTTTAGAAATGTCCCCCTCTTAACTCACGAGAAAATGTCCCCTGGTTGTGGTTGGTTGTTTATTCTCCCGGTTGGGGCTGCGGGACGCAGAGAGGCCGGAG
>JAGWNY010000080.1 GCA_028872915.1 Verrucomicrobiota bacterium | reverse complement strand
CTTGCAATCGCCGCCAACTGGCGGCAGGCTCAATGACGAGGGCTGTGTTGGCTCTCATGGGTGTATCCTTTCTTTGGTTGATGGTTCGCTTGTTTCAGAACCGGGATACACCCTCTCGCCTTTTTACACACGTTTCCTTACACCACCCGTCCAGCGTCCAACGCAGCTTTGCCTTGATTCCAAAAACGGGCGCGGCAAAATGTGACGCATGAAGTCACGCTATTCGTTGATGCTTTGCCTTGATTCCAAAAACGGGCGCGGCAAAATTGGCGCGGGCCGCACGCGACGGCGAAGCTAGCTTTGCCTTGATTCCAAAAACGGGCGCGGCAAAATGGTTGCGGGCAACGCGCATCCATCCCTGGCAATGCCCACGAAAGGGAAACTTTCAGTCGGGCAACGTTCTCATCTCGCCTTCGCGGGCAATTTCTCACGGCAGCCCAAGGCGTGGCTTCCATTCCGATGGCAAAGCCATCTTTTCAATTTTCAATTCAGGCGCAATGCGGGCGGGTCGGGCGCAAAGGAAATTCAAATTCTCAACCCCGAATTGACGGCCATGAATCTCCCGCGCACAATCGCGGCACGGCAAAATGATACCGCAACATCCACTGCCAGAAGTATTCGGTTTTCCAGCAACCAACATGAGCGCGAGTGCCAACCGCCATCGCTCAAAACGCCTCTGCCCGTTCAACAACAAAGTCCCGAATTGCACAAAAGACAAAGCGCAGGACCCGCTCGGTGTTTGCAGTGTTTTCCATGAAAATGAAGTCGTCATCACCTGTCCAATACGTTTCCGGCAAGCCTGGTTGATTGCCGATGACGCGGCAGACTTCTTTTTTGCCCCCGACGCGACATGGACAACGCTCACGGAAGTTCGCTTGAAAGATGCCGAAGGTGGGTCGGCTGGGAACATTGATGTTGTGCTTTGCGCCTACGACAAGGCTGGCAAGGTTTATGATTTCGGCGCGTTGGAAGTCCAGGCGGTTTATATTTCTGGCAACGTCCGCAACCCATTTGAGCATTACATGGAGTCGCCGGCAAAACGCAGCGGCATGGATTGGACAACCGAGGCCAATTATCCGCGCCCGGATTATCTATCATCAATGCCTGGGAGAAGAAAACGGCGGTCGCATTGAACAAGGGCTTTTTCAACACGCTTCCAAAACTTCCCGAAGTTCGAAAAGAGGACGCCGATATGGCCTGGCTGATTTACGATTTGAAGCCGCCGAAAAATCAGGGCGGGCATTACGAATTGTTCCGCGAACGGACGATCTATACCCGCTTCGAGCCGGCGCTGAATCAAATCACGAAATCTCGCCCTGGAAAAATGGAGGATTTCATGCGACAGCTTCAGGAGAAGGTTGACGAGAAGCGGGAAACGCCGCCAACGAATCGAACAATCGAAAATCCTCTCGACAGCTGAAATGACACAGACGTTTTTATTCCCAGAACTGGAAATTGTCGAACGCGACAAGCCGGTGAACGTCGCCTCCGTGCCGCAGCGCAGCCCGTTCCGTTATCCCGGCGGCAAGACTTGGCTCGTGCCGCTTTTCCGCCGCTGGATGTTAAGCCTGCCCACCGAACCTAAATTGCTTGTTGAACCATTTGCAGGCGGCGGAATCATTGGCCTGACGGCGGCGTTTGAATATCTGGCGGATGAAGTTTTGCTGGTGGAACTGGACCGGCAAATCGCTGCGGTTTGGAAAACAATGCTGGGCGGCGATGCCCGGTGGCTTGCCAAACGCATCATTGATTTCGAGTTGAACCCGGAGACAGCCAAAGCTGAATTGAGCAAGACGGCAAAGACCGAGCGCGAGCTTGCCTTTCAAACCATCATCAAGAACCGCACGCAGCACGGCGGGATTCTGGCGGACGGGGCGGGCGTGTCGAAACATGGCGAAAACGGCAAGGGCATTTTATCCCGCTGGTATCCGCGGACGATTGCGAAACGAATTACCAACATTGAGCTTGTGGCAAGCCGCTTGCGGTTCGTGCAAGGTGACGCATTCGATGTCATCGCCGAACGTCGCAAGAATCGGGATGCTGTCTTCTTCATTGACCCGCCTTACACTGCCGGCGGCAAGCGCGCCGGCTCGCGCCTTTACACGCACTCGGAAATTGACCACGAACACCTGTTCACGCTATGCGAATCGCTGCGTGGCGATTTTTTGATGACCTACGACAACGCCGACGAAGTGCGGACGTTGGCGGAACAACACGGCTTTGAAACCAAGGCCGTGCCGATGAAAAACACGCACCACGCGGAAATGGCGGAATTGCTCATTGGCAGAAATCTTGATTGGGTCGAAGGCGGCGGAATTTTTCGGGAGGAATCCTCTGCCTACAAAGTTACGGCGCTTGCAAAAAAGGTGCGGCGCGGCGAATGAATGGTAGCGCGGGAGCTTCGCGTGATGTCGGAAGTTGAGTTTTGATTTTCCGTGCCTGACCCGCTCAAATTCGTGCTGGTGAAGAAGCTTGTAAAGAAATTGAGACGCGCGGAGAAAAAATGGTGAAGGGAATTGCGCAGCGCGATTTCGGCCATTTGCAACGGCGAATAGAGACTTTCGCACAAGGCCACGTTCCAAAGATAGCGAGCCAGCGTCGTGACAGGCGGCACGCCGTCGCGCCGGTAAGCGTCCAGGCGTTCCGCGTCCAGAATGGCTTCAATGCTCTGAAAAAAGTGTGATTCATGCTTGCCGGCAAGTAGAAATGGGTGTAGAGCTTGAACGTTGACCTCGGAAGGCCTTCCTCGGCCGCTTGCGGCTGATAGGAGCCGGGGTTTCTTTTTTGCCGCAATCAGAAATCATAACCCAGCCCTTTCAAGTTTGCGCGGATGGATTTGCCGGGCAATTTCTCACGGCAGCCCAAGGCGTGGCTTCCATTCCGATGGCAAAGCCATCTTTTCAATTTTCAATTCAGGCGCAATGCGGGCGGGTCGGGCGCAAAGGTCTTGAACGAGAGGCCTTCCGCCGTTGAATCACCCGCATACACGACAAAATAGAAGTATTTGGCCACGGCATCGTAATCCGGCAACAATGAAAAATCCGCCCATTGGCTCAAGGCGGCGAACCGCGAATGGAAACCGGGCGGACTCGTCCGCATGGCCGCTCCGCTCCGCTTCAGTGTTTCAAACGTCGAACGCATCGTGTCGCGCTCGTTTTCATAGGCAAAAAATCCGTGCCGGGCGCCGCCCACGCGTTGGGCCGCCTGCAACAGCGCTCGAGTGGCTGCCAGCGAATCAGCAGGGTGCGCGGCGCCCCGCAGATACTGCTCCAGCATCGTCCTGTCCGCCGTCAGCGCCACGTAGCCGCCGCCCGCGGCGCAGTAAAGGAAGTTGCCGCCGGCCGCGCCCCCGCCAAGCGGAATGGAATAAATCCCGTGTCCCTCGAAATCATCCGGCGCCGGCGGCGATTCCTCCGAGTGCGAGGCAAGCGACACCAGTGTCTGAACGGCGGCAATGGCATTGGCGCTGTTTTGCGCGCTGAACAGGAACAGCGACCGCGGCGCCGTCCCAGGCGGGGCGCCGGCGGCGGGCTTTTCCTGGTAGCCCAGAAAATCATCACCGAGATTATCGAAAAGATACTCGCGCAAATCGAAAGCCGGCTCCGTCAGTTGCGCGCGGGCATTGGCCAGGGCAATGGCGGCCTTGATGGCGGCGGCGGCCGCCGGCGAAACCCCGTCAAGCACCTGTTGCAACGAGCGCCAGCTCTGCCGACCGTCCACGCGCCAGCGCCAGAATTTCGCCGCGTCGGCGGGCACAAAAGGCGGCGGAGCGGCGTTTTTCCGCTCGGTGGCAAAAATCCGGAAAATCCCCGCGCGGCTGGTTTGCGGGGCGGCGATGTAAAGGTCGTTTTCCGCGCCGTCCGCGTTTTGGCGAAAGGCAAGGCTGATGCTGCGGACGCCCGAGAGGCCGACCGCGTCAAGAATTTCTCCCCACTGCGTCCGCGGAAAAACCGTCGGGGCTTCGGGATTGGGCGTCGCGGACGGCAGGCCCTTGAGAATGCGAAACAACGCGCGCGCGTTGAACCAGCCGTAATACAACGGCGCGTTGCGAAATTCCAACAGTTTGTCCGTGGCAAAGGAGGCGTCATCGCGCAGAGCGGGCATGGCGCTGCCGGTGAGATGCGCCACCACCGGCGCGACGGCGGCAACCGAATTTCCGGCGATCAAGAGCGAGCGATACTGCCCCACCACCAGTTCACACGCCTTGGGACGTTCGGGCGGGCGGCCCAACTCCTGCACGGGGACACCATGGGGAAAAAAAGGCGCCAGCGACGGCGGAATGTCATTGCTCGAAAGCGTCACCACCGAGAACGCCACGCCGCGAATCCTCTCCGTGCGCAATGATTTGCCCGAACCGAGCCATTTGCGTTTCAAGGCCTCAAGGTTCGTTTCCAGGAGGCCGGCGTTGTGTCCCGCGTCCAGCAGGAGCAGCAGCCCCGGCGATTGCCGCCCGGCGCCGTTCCCGGAATCTCCCGTCGCCGCAAACGTCAACTGGCCCTGCGGCAAATCCGCGAAATCGGCCAGGTTCACGCCGAGGTCCCGTCCAAGCGGCCCCACGAACTGCTTTTTCAATCGCGTCTCCACGTTCTCACGAAATGGCTTCATCGCCGGGTCGTTCCAGAGCCGCCATTGCGGCGAAAGCCCCGCCCGGGTTTTGAGCGTTGCAAAATTGGGAATCGTGACGACAAATAACGTGTCAGAGGGCAACAAGCTTTCCGCGGGCGGAATCGCGGCGCGCGCGGGCGCGGACGCCGCAAGAAGAAGGCAAAAAACCGCGTGCCACGCCGTAATCGGCCGCCGGCAAATGAACCGTTTCACTTTTGAGGCGTCTTGCGCGTCATCCGGGCCGGCGGCGCAAGATAACGATAGGGGTTGTTGGGGTTGTCCGTTGAATAAGCGAAGGCATCCCGATGATTCAGGAAACTTTTCACCAGCTCAACCGGAATGGCAAAGCCCAGCCCTTCGCCAAACATGATCTTCATATTGGTCACCCCGACCACCTGGCCGGCCATGTTGAAAAGAGGGCCGCCGCTGTTGCCGGGATTGATCTGGGCCGTCGTCTGCAAATACAGTTCGCCCTCCATTTCGCGGGTTTTGGTGCTGATGATGCCCTGCGTAACCGTCCGTTCCAGGCCCATCGGACTGCCAATGGCAAACACCGCGTCGCCCACGGCCAGCGCGTCCGAACTGCCCAGCGACACGTACTTGAATTTCGGCGCCTTCTTGTCCTCGATGCGCAGCAGCGCCAGGTCGTGGAACTTGTTGATCGCCACGATCCGCACCTTTTTGTAAGTGTCGCGCTCAAGCTGCCCATCCACCTGCCGGAACACTTCCACCGAAATTTCAGTTTCGCCTTCGATCACGTGAAAATTAGTGATCAAAAAGCCGTCCGGATTGATGAAAAAACCCGAACCCAGGCCGCCGGGAGTGCTGACCTGGACGACCGCTTCGCCGATTTGTTTGACCAGCGAACTCACGTCGCTCGCCGGCTCATTGACCCCGCCCATCGTGTAAAACCGCGGCGCAAGCGCCTCCATCAATGAACTTTCAAAAGGCGCCGCCGCCTCGCGCGACTTGGAAATTTTCAACACGTCCCCCCGCGGAATCATCAGCACCGTATAGCCCACGTCCACCACCACGGCATCCGGCTTTTCAGCCAGGATTTTGCCCGTCACCGCGTCGCTTCCCCTCAATTGAATGGTGTCGGCCCCCGCCAATTGGCATCCGCATAAGAGGGCCGCGCCAACAGCCATGTAATTCTTAAACGACATTGCGGTAAAATAAAGGAACTGGAGAGGTTTGACAAGCGGCCGCCAAAGAGGTTCAGAAATTTGAAATGAATGTCGCCCGGCGCGGCTTGCGCCGCAACCGCAACGGTCATCATCCCGATCGCCGGGAATATGGGCATTGAAGGCGGTGGAAAAATGCCCGGCAAACCAAATTAACTGCAAATACCCCCGGTTCACTGCAAATGGTGATGAGCGGCGACAGGCGCAGGCGGCCCGGGCGGGGGAAAGGATGTTTTTTGGCGCGAATGGTGCGGCGGGGCAATCGCCTGCCAGCCAATGGGATGGCAGCGGCTCAGCCAGTCTCACGGTCTTGATCATACTACAACTCCATAAACATCGCATGGCTCGCACGCGAGGCGCATTTGTGGTGTCTCACGGCCTTGCCCATGTCCGGCCGCAACGATGCAGTTGGCTCGGTTGGTCCCGGCCAGGCTCCATTAAACCACGCGGATTCCAACGGCGGCAGCGGCGTGCTCCCGGATTCCATCTTGTTCGTTACGACAGTTGCATTCATTACTACAGTCCCATTCATTACGGCAACGTCGGCCACCGGGACGTCGCCCCCTTCGGCGCCCATCTTGTTCGTTACGACAGTTCCATTAAACCACGCGGATTCCAACGGCGGCACCGGCGTGCTCCCGGATTCCATCTTGTTCGTTACGACAGATGCATTCATTACTACAGTTGCATTAAACCACGTGGACGGAAGGAAGTCCACGAAAAGTTATTTAACTGGATTTATCGCGGAAGTTCCTGCAAGGGAACGGGTTCCAAAAAGTTATCTAACTGATTTGGCCCAAGTTGAATAACTTTTTTGGGAATTTCAACGCGAACACATCGCATTTCACCCCCGCAGGACGGAGGACAGGGGGGAGTGGACGGAGATTTTTGACAGGATGAACAGGATGAACAGGATTATCAGATCGCGGCGCGCGGCGAAGATAGACTCACGCAAGGGACGCGAAGGCTTCACCACAGAGGCACGGAGGACGCGGAGGGGTGGACGGAGATTTTTGACAGGATGAACAGGATGGACAGGATGAACAGATTGCGGCGCGCGAAATGGAGGGGAATCGTCGCGAATGGCACGAGGAAAAGGCCCCACGCAAGGGAGGCAAAGAACGCGACGATTGAATTTCTGCAACCGCATTGTCCGGGTTGAGGCAAAAGAGCGATCAAATTTTTGCCGGTCAGCGACATGTTCCGCGCCTAAAACGTGAGATGCGCATGGGGCAGGGATGGCTTAAAAAGGCTTGAAGAGGCAGGGCGGCGCGTTAAAATGGAAGGGTTCGTGTGCCGTAAAATTCGCGGGTGGGGAAAGTGCGTTTCATTCGGTTGGGATGCACGTGCGGAGCTTGTTGTCCGTTCCGGGGCGGCGGATTTGGCGCGGCCGCTCGCCGGCCCGTCGTGCCGCAGCCGGGCGAAGGCGGATCGGCGTGGCTATATTGGCTCGTTGGCGCATGCGTTACACCACTGGAAAATCAAGTTGGTGGTGCTTTCATTATTTTGTTGTGGCTTGTGCGGCTGCACGAATTTAACGCCATTTGAATGGACATATACTCCGGGACAGGGCTGGTCTGGACCTCATTATCACGATGACGGTAATGTGGATGCAATCGAGATTGAGCACTCCACCAGGTATTATGAGCAGAGAGGAGAAGACCCCAAGACGGCCCAGCGCAAGGCGTTTGATGACTTTTATCAGGCAAATGGGCGATTTCCAAGCCCTTGAGACGCCTCGCAAGGAACCTGCGTCAAAGTCACGGGGTGGTGAGTGGCTTGAGGCCCAGGGCAGGCGGGCGGAATTCGGCGGCTAACACCGCGCTGGCATCTAACGGCGCGAGTTCGCCGTTGGCTGAGGCTCACGCCGATATTCACGCTTGCGGTTTTTCGCGGCGTGGATCGTTAGGCCGATTGAGAACACAAAACAAAATAGAAAGACAGGTATGAATCATGTAATGCTCGGAATGGCCGTTGTTGGTGTCAATGAGCTGCTGTTCGGCTTCCCACTCGTCATTGTTTGGATTTGGACTTTGATTGGGTGTATAAAGCGAAAGCAGTTCATTTGGCTGATTGCGGTCCTGCTTACATCATTTTTGGGCGCCATCGCCTATTGGATGTTTGGTCGTCGTTTACCGGCAGCACCAGTTCACTCGTGACACATCGGCCGCGCGCTGGCGCCCAAGCCGACTGCGCCTTCCGCCTTCGCTGCACCGCAGCGCGACAAGTGAGTTTATGGACGGATTGATTTATACAACGATTATCGGGCCAGCGGAGCCACGCGCCGGTCGGCGTGGCTCAGTTGGATTTTTAGGCGACAGCGAGCACCAGAAATTATGAGCGACTTCATTGCATACCACAGCGTCGAAAAGATGGAGCGAGATTACCAACCGACGGAGCAGTTCCATTTTTTCAGCAGAAAGCCGGATAGTTTTCTTCGGAGTGCCATCGGAAGCCGAGTTTGGGTTGTCGTTGGTTGGCGCGATGGCAGGCGCACGCTTTATCGGCTGGTCGGCGTTTTCACGCCTTCGGAAGTTCGGCCAGAGTCAGACGGTTTTGGCATCATCGGCACTGGCACCCCGTTTCATCCGCCATTCGAGGTTTCAGCGTTGCCATGGTTTTCTGATTTGCTTCGAGAGCAGAGTAATTTCAGTTTTGGATTTAGCCGGATTCGCGGCGAGAGTATCGTCGCGGAGTTGGAGCGGTTGTTAGCCGAGCGTGAGCGGAAGGCTGATGCCTCGTGTAATGGCAAATGAGTCAAGCGGTAATTTTCGCGCTTGCGGTTTTTCGCGCCGTGGATCAGGTTTGGAGCGTTAGGCCGAAAGCGCCATGAGTGGTCAGAGTTTCTGGATTGGTTGCCCTGGTTGCCGAAAGGCTTTCGAGGTGCCGCCGGCATGTGTGAATCAGCAGATGCCGTGCCCGCACTGCGGCCTTTCTTTGCTCTGCTCCGCTGATGTGCTGACCGCGAGAAGCAGCGG
>JAGWNY010000023.1 GCA_028872915.1 Verrucomicrobiota bacterium | reverse complement strand
AGAAGGTCCCAAGGGTCCGGCTGTTCGCCGGTTAAAGCGGCACGCGAGCTGGGTTCAGAACGTCGTGAGACAGTTCGGTCCTTATCCACTGTGGGCGCAGGAGACTTGAGGGGTTCCAACCTTAGTACGAGAGGACCGGGTTGGACGCATTTCTGGTGTGGCAGTTGTCGCGTCAGCGGCAGCGCTGCGTAGCCATGTGCGGAAGAGATAAGCGCTGAAAGCATCTAAGTGCCAAGCTCCTCCCAAGATGATGTCTCCCGCGCCGCAAGGCGCCTGAAGACCACGGGCAGACTACCCGTTTGATAGGCCAGGGGTGTAAGCGCCGCAAGGCGTTTAGCTGACTGGTACTAATCGGTCGTGCGGCTTGATCGCTTTTCCCAAACGGGAAAAGGCGATTTCAACTCGCGAATTGCGTCCCTCATCTTCTTTCCCCCATGTGTAGTTTTCAACGAATCGCCGGTTCGCCGGAATGTTCTTTTACAACGCGCGAAGACGTCGCGGCCGAAAGCCGCGTCGGCCCAAAGGGCCAATTTTCGCGCGCCTGTTTTTGGTGGCAATGCCGCAGCGGTCCGACCCGTTCCCATTCCGAACACGGCCGTCAAACGCTGCCGGGCCGATGGTAGTGGTTGTATAGCTTCCGCGAGAGTAGGTCGCCGCCAGTTTTTCAGCGAGCCGGGGTCATGCCCCGGCTTTTCTGCTTTGAGGATGAGCCGCAAAAGAACGCACAGGGATTGCATCTGTCAGAGCGGTGAAAAATTGAAGTTTTCCGTTCCTCTGCGCGAAAATCCGGGTAAAATTGGCGGACTCAGTTACATTGCAACCATGTCCAGGAAAAATGTCGCCAGCGGAACCGCGCACCGGACGCCTTCGGACCTGCGAACAGCGCTGGTTTCCGACGCGGCGGCGCTGGCATTGTGGAACAGCCTTACCCCGCTCGCCCGCAATGAATGGATATGCTGGGTCAGTTCCGTTAAGAAGGCGGAGACAAGAAGCAGCCATATCGCGAGAGTATGCCTGCATCTTAAGCAAGGAAAGCGCCGGCCATGCTGTTGGCCGGGTTGCCCTCATCGTTGAACCATGCGGTGGAATTTTGGGTGGAACGGGCAACTTGCCCGACCGTCGTTTTATGCGTGGCTAAAAGTTCGCGTCCTCCCGGCCCCCGTTTTTGGCGTCGAGTGTAAAATTCTTAAAAAAATCCATTGCATTCGGGCGGTGAATTGATACACTACCCCTCCGCTTTGGAAAACTGGAGCGGCATTAATTTAAACCATTGACAGATAATTGCTCTTTGTATGGCTGCGCAACGCATTAGAATTCGACTGAAGGCGTATGACCATCGCGTCATAGACCAGTCCGCGCGGGAAATCGCGGACACCGTCAAACGCACCGGCGCGCGGGTGGCCGGTCCCATTCCCCTGCCGACGCGGGTGGAGCGTTTTACAGTGCAACGCTCGCCGCACGCCGACAAAAAATCCCAGGAAACTTTCGAGCAACGCACGCATAAGCGGCTGATTGACATTCTCGATCCAACGGCCAAGACGGTGGACGAATTGAAGAAATTGAACCTGCCGGCCGGCGTGGACATCACCATCAAAATTTAACCGAACATTTAAGCGTTGCAGCGCCAAAACATATTATGCCAGTCGGACTTTTAGGAAAAAAGCTTGGACACACGCGGGTGTATGACGCGCACGGCGTCATTACGCCGGTCACCGTAGTCCTGGCCGGACCCAACCGCGTGATGCAGGTGAAAACGCAGGGCGGGAAGGACGGCTATAACGCGGTTCAACTGGGCTTTGACGACCAAAAGGAGCAACGGATGACGAAACCGCTGTTGGGTCACGTAAAAAAGCAAAACGCAACGCCTGTCAAACGCATCAAGGAATTCCGGAATTTTTCAAGGGACGTGAAGCCCGGCGACGTGGTGGGCGTGGACTTGTTCGCGCCGGGTGATTTTGTGGATGCCATTGGCGTGACAAAAGGCCGGGGGTTTGAAGGTGTCGTCGGACGGCATGGATTTGCCGGCGGCGATTCCACCCACGGGGCAAAAGGCTGGCACCGGCGCAGCGGCGCCATTGGACAGCGCCTGTTTCCCGGAACCGTTCAGCGCGGCTTGAAAATGCCCGGCCACATGGGTCAGGTTCGCCGCACGGTTCAAAACCTGCAAGTTATCCAGGTCCGCCAGGCGGACAACCTGTTGTTGATCAAAGGTTCCATTCCAGGTTCGGAAGGCGATTACGTGGTCCTTCGTGAATCAAAGAAGCGGCCCAAGGGCTGGAAACCGCCGGTGAGCCTGGCACCCATGAAGAAGAAGGCCGCCACGGCGGAAAAGAAACCTGAAGCGAAGGCGCCTGCCAAGAAATAATGGGGCAAGCGCCGGCGATGATTGCGTAACATCAATCCCGGCCCAAAGCGGAAATGAAAATTGCGATTAAAAATCTCGATGGCAAGGAACAAGGCGAACTGGAAGTCAAATTCCCGTTGATTGAAGACGGCCGCGGAACGCAGGCCGTTCACGACGTGGTTGTGGCGTACCGGGCCGCGCAGCGCAGCGGGACGGCATCCACCAAGAACGTCGGCGAAGTGGCCGGCACGAACAAGAAGCCGTGGCGCCAGAAGGGCACCGGCCGGGCGAGGGCCGGTTCGTTCCAATCGCCCCTGTGGGTGGGCGGCGGTGTCGTGTTTGGCCCCAAACCGCGCGACTTTGGAAAAAAAGTCTCAAAAAAGACAAAGCAACTCGCATTGCGCAAGGCATTGAGCGAGCGGCTGAAGGCCGGGGACGTGGTCGTGGTGGACGACTTTAAATTGAATTCCCCCAAAACGAAGGAATTTGTCGGCGTCATCTCCAGGCTCGAATTGAAGGGAACCACACTCATCGTTTCGGCGGGCGTTGACAAAAATCTGGCGCTGGCATCCCGGAACGTTCCGAACGTGGCACTCGCCACGAGCGATTCGCTGAATACTTATGATATCCTGCACCCGGGCAAACTGCTTTTTACACGAAACGCCTTTGAAAAGGTTCAGCAACGGTTGAGCCGGGAATAACACGGGCTGAAAGACAAAATCATCCATGAACGCTTTCGAAATCATCAAAACCGTCCGGCTCACCGAAAAAGGCACGCGGCAGGGGGAAAAATTCAATCAATACACAGTTGTAGCCGACCGGCGGGCCAACAAGGCCGAGATACGCCAAGCCGTCCAGGAATTATTCAAGGTGAAGGTTACGCGCGTCAACACGCTCAACGTTCGTGGAAAACCGCGCCGCCAGCGGACCATCCAGGCTGGCAAGGCGCCCGATTGGAAAAAGGCCATCGTGACCCTCAAGGAAGGCGACAAGATCGTCCTCACCTGAAAATTACCGCCGTCGGAACGCACAAGCCCGATCGTCACATTTTGCAGTCTGACTGGTTCTTTTGGCGGCTGGCGGCGTTGGTTGCCCGTCACAGATTGCCGCTGACATGCTCCTGGCGCGCCTTGCCAGCCGCCAAAATCGCTGCGTCATCCTTGCAAGCTTAATTTCTTGACGGCTCCTTAAGATATTCCGCGTGCCCCAGCGGGTCGCGGGGGCGCAGGAATACGGTTTGAAAACCGGGGCGTGTCTTCTAGAATGGGAGGGTGGCCCACAGACAAACGCATTGACATGGAAAATGACGAGCGCGAGGATGGCCGGCCCTTTCGATCGCTTGGCCGGTTTCAAGTGGTGGATGCCCGACGCATTTTGAAAGCCTTTGAAACAGCGAATATCCGGTTTGAGTTGCGCGCCGACAATTCCCGTCTGCGCGGCATGGACCCGTTCACGGCCATGTGGGGCGGGTATTGGGGCCGCGGCTCGACGATTGAAATCGCCGTTCACCCGGACGATGAGGAACAGGCCGGGAGCCTTCTCGTCCAAGCCTTGAAAATCCTCACATGAACTGGTTCACGGACCGCCATTTTTTTCTGCTGGCCGTGATTGGCTATGGGCTGAGCACGGTCTATTCGGTCTTTCTATGGCGAAAAGGGTTTCGACGGGACGATCATATCAATTATTTTCTGTTGCTCGCCGCCTTTGCCCTGCACACCACGGCCATGATCAAGCGCGGTTTTTCCATTGCCAGTTGCCCGGTAAACAATCTTTACGAGGCTACGACGTTTATTTCCTGGACCATCGTGGCCGCTTATCTGGTCCTGGGCATTTATCGTCCGCTGCGGTTCCTGGGCGCGTTTGCGGCGCCGGTGCTGCTGGCAATTGGCGTTTTTGCGCTGATGCCGGACTTGGACCGCAAACCGGCGGGCGCCCAGCCGGATTTTTCGCACGGCCTTGTCAGCCTTCATGCGGCGACCATTTTGCTCGCTTATGGCGCGTTCGGGCTGGGCGCGACGGCGGCGGGGATGTTCCTGACCCAGCAGCATGATCTGAAATTCCACAAACTGCGGGCCGTCCTGTCGCTCCTGCCTCCCATTCAACGGCTCGAAACAGTCACCTTCCGGCTTGTGCTGGCCGGGTTTGTGCTGTTTTCCATCGGCCTGGCCGCCGGGCCGTTGCTTACCGAATCCGATCATGCGAAGGACTGGGGGGATCCGAAGGTGGTTTGGTCGGTGCTGCTGTGGCTGGTGTATCTCGCGGTGATCGCCGGCCATTACAAGCGCCTGCAATCGAGCCGGGCGTTTGCGGCGACTGTCATCGCGGTCTTCCTGTTTCTGCTCTTGACTTTCTGGGGTGTCAACCTCCTTTCGCCCCTCCACCATCCCATGCCCTCATGATCGTCGTTGTTGGCATCAGTCATCGCACGTCGCCGGTTGAATTGCGGGAACGATTCGCCTTTGCCGAGGCGGACGTGCCGGCGGCGCTCGAGGAATTGCGGCGCTCGGGGGCGGTGGATGAGGTGGTGATTGTCTCCACGTGCAACCGCGTGGAAATTTACGCCGCGACCCGCCTGGATGCGCCCGGAGCCGCGGCTGCCTTGAAACAATTTCTTTTCCGAAGGGCACAGGGAAAGGGCGTTTCTTCCGCCGCCATGCCGGCTCAAGGCGGGCCGCCCAACGCCGCAGCGGAAGGGGAATTTTACGTCCATGCGGCGTCGCAATGCCTGGCGCATCTTTTTCGGGTGGCATCGGGACTCGATTCGATGGTGCCCGGAGAAACGGAAATTCTGGGCCAGATCAAGGGGGCGTATCAACTGGCGCAGCGCCACGGTTTCACCGGGCTGGCATTGAACCGGGCTTTCCAGCGGGCGTTGCATGCCGCCAAACAGGTGCGCACGGAGACGAACATCCAGCGGGGAAACGTGTCGGTGGCGTCCGTGGCGGTTGAACTGGCCGGGAAAATTTTTGCGTCCGTGGCGGGAGTGGCGGTGCTGGTGCTGGGGGCCGGCGACACCAGCGCAAAGGTCGCGCGCGCATTACAATCGCGCGGGGCAAAACGCATTGTCGTTGCGGGCCGCTCCCTGGAGCGGGCGCAGGCGCTGGCCAATGAATTTGGCGGGCAGGCCGTGCCGTTCGAGGATTGGCCGCGGCATTTGGATGCCATTGACATCGTCATCAGCAGCACGTCCGCGCCCCAGCCGGTTTTGGACCGGCGAACGCTTGAGCCGATGATGACGGCGCGCCGCGACCGCCCGCTGCTGCTCATTGACATTGCCGTGCCGCGGGACGTGCATCCCGACGTGAATATTCTGGAAAATGTTTATCTCTATGACATTGACGATTTGCAGGCCATTGCCGATGATTACCTGAAACTGCGCCGGGATGAAATTGCCCGGGGCGAAGCCATCATTCAGGAGAATGTCAGGGCAATTTTTGAGCGAATACAGCCGCAAGCGACAGCCGCGCCGGGCACTTCCGCCGGTTTGGCGTGACTTGAGTTCTCATGCCTGAAAAAGCCATCATTATCGCCACACGCGGCAGCGCGCTGGCACTGGCCCAGGCGAATTGCATAGCCGCCGAATGCCGTAAATTTTTTCCCCGCCTGCGATTTGAACTGAAAATCATCAAGACCACCGGAGACAAATTGCAGAAGGCGTCCATGGCCCAACTGGAAGGCGGCCTGCCCAAGGGATTGTTCACCAAGGAATTGGAAGCGGCCCTGCTCAAGAACCGCGCCGATCTGGCCGTCCACAGTCTCAAGGACCTGCCGACCGACGTTCCGGCGGGACTGGTCCTGGCCGCCACACCCCGCCGCGAGGACGTGCGCGACGCGCTGATTTATCGTGATGCAGCCTTTTTCCGGAAACTCCGGGATGAGACCGAAAATTCAAAAGTCGTCGAATGGAGGCCGGGACAGTCCGCGTTGCGCGGTTTCGGACCGAATTTGACGGTGGCGACGTTGCCTGATCACGCGACCATCGCGACCAGCAGCACCCGCCGCAAGATGCAACTGCTCGCCGCCCGGCCCGACCTGAACGTCGTTGAAATTCGCGGCAACGTGCCGACGCGGCTGAGGAAAATCGCCGAACGCGGTGAATTGGATGCCACCATCCTGGCGCTGGCGGGATTGAAGCGGCTGAATTTTTCGGTGCAAGCCAATGGGAAATTACTGGGGGACGCCGTGCCCGATGGCTTGCTGGCTTCGGTGCTGGATGATGAGGTGATGTTGCCATGCGTTGGCCAGGGCGCGATAGGCATTGAGATTCGGGCCGATGACGGGCGCATCGCCAAAATTTGCGAACGGCTCAATCACTTCAACACCTTCCAGTGCGTGACGGCTGAACGCGCCTTTCTTAGCGCAATGGGGGGTGGCTGCCAAAGTCCGGTGGCCGCTTATGCGGAGGCGGATGAGAACCACGTCCGGATGCGGGCGGTTTCCTTTTGCCATGAGCGGGCGAGGCGCGGACATGGCAGACGCGCCATATCAGACGCGGCCCTTCTGGGCAAAGAACTGGCCGCTGAGCTGAAGTAACCAACCGCCAAGCCAAGCCCCTCGGGAGGAACCATGCGGTTAAAATTCCAATGCATGGTCCCGGCTCAGTGTTCCGCCGTTTTGCTGTCGTCGCCGGTGGCCGGGGCGGGCAGCGGCCGGAATTGATCCGCGAGAGTTTGGGCTTTGGCAATTTCCGAGGGCGGGAGAATGTGATGCATCTGATACTCCATGATATCATGTTGTCCGTCTTTGTTCCCCTGCCTGGAACTTAACAGGAACCATTTGTATGCCTGGACATTGTCGTGCGGGAGGCCGGCGTTGCCATTTTCATACATCTGGCCCAGATCATCCTGCGCCCCGGCATCTCCGCGTTCGGCGGCAAGGCGGTTCCACTTGAGGGCTTGGAGCCAATCGGGAGGACCGCCGACGCCATATTGATACATATATCCGAGAGTGGCCATGGCCGGCAGAGAACCCTGGTGGGCGGCCTTGAGCAACCATTGGCTGGCCAGAGTATAATTGATGTCAGCCGTGTCGCCGGGGAATTTGCCGTGATAATAAAACTGACCGAGGGCATTCTCCGCCTCCATCCGGCCCTTTTCGGCGGCCATGCGCCACCATTTGAGGGCCACATTCATGTCCATGGGAGCGCCACCGCCATTGGCGTATGCCACGCCCACGCTGTATTCGGCCAAGGCATCACCCTGCGCGGCCGCCTTGCGATACCACTTGACTGCTTCGGCCAGATGCAGCGGCACGCCATGACCGTGGGCATAACAGGAACCCAGGCCCGTCTCCGCCGGCGCATACCCCTGGGCGGCGGATTTGCGCAGGTACTCAACCGCCATCGCGTCATCGCGGCGGACACCGACGCCATCGGCATAACGCTTGGCCAGTGCATATTCAGCCTTGGAATCGCCGGAGGCGGCGGCTTTGCGCAAGGCGTCAAGACTGCCAGGCGCCGGTCCGGACGCATTCAGATTCAAAACGCCGGCCAGGAACAGCCCGGCGGCCATTCGAATTGCGGGAAAATTCTTCATAATGAAGGTTGTTTAGCAAACCAGACGGACAATGTCATGTGAACAATCCGTAACAAATGCAACAAAACGGTTACAACGCGGCCCGGAGCGGCCTCGCCTGACGGTCCTTTGTGATGGCGCGAAAAATCAAACCGTCATGTCATTTTCTTAAGCGAAGAGATTGTTTTACCTGACGCCAGAGGCGGCGATAGGCGGCCATAAAATTGTCGGCGCCATTGTTGCCGTCCGCGGCCAGATGCTTTTGCTGGCAGCGGAGGAGGTCGGGATCGTCGCGCCAGGACATCCAGAGGAGGATGGGGAGCGCCGGTCAAAAATTCAGGCACATAGGCAACGTTCCAGCCTTCGGCACGGCACCAGCGGGTGTATTCGTCATCCTCGGAATAGCGAAGGCGTTCGTCGAAGCGGCGGCGTTCCCAAAGGGTGCGGCGAATGCCGCTGCTGGCCATGCTGAAAAAATGCGGCCAATTTTTCGATTCGCGGCGGGGGCCGAAGCAGCGCGGTCCCGGAAAACTTATCCACAGGTGGAAACCGAAAACAGGCCCGGCGCGCTCCCGAAAAATTTACGCCGCAAAGGCTTTGTTTATAAGCCTGTGAAAAACTTTCGGGCTTGGGAATAACGCGATGTTGCCGCCCCCGTCTTTTATGATTGGGTGCATGCATGATTGACTCGGTTTCGGATTCACCGGCTTCACAGGCGGACTTGAAGAAAACGCCGCGGCGCAAGGCAATGGCGCCCGACGCAATCAAACTGGACCGTCTGCCCCCGCATTCCCCGGAAGCGGAACAGGGCATTCTGGGCTGCTGTTTGATTTCGCCCAACGAGTGCGTTGGCGAGGTCATCGAAAAGCTCAAGGACGACGGCAAGGGCGGGCCGGGCGGCTCGCATTTTTACGATTTGCGGCACCAGACGATTTATGAGGCGCTGGTGGAAATGTTCAACGCACGGGAAGCCATTGACGTGATCACGGTGCAGCAGCGGCTCAAGGACAAGCAGTTGCTCGAACAGGTGGGCGGAATTGCGTTCCTGTCGCAATTGCAGGACGCGGTGCCCAGCGCGGCGAACCTGCCGTATTACCTGGACATCGTGCGGGAGAAATTTCTGCTGCGAAAAATGATCACCGTATGCACTGAGGTGGTGGGCCGGGTTTATGATTACGAGGGCGAGGTGGACGCGTTGATGGACGAAGTGGAGCGGGACATTTTGCGCGTCAGCGAATCGCGGGTGCAAGGGGTCGCGCTGGGGGTGAAGGAACTGGTGGGCAAGGCGGTCCAGACCATCGAAAATTTCTTCGGGCGCAAGGGGGCGCTGAACGGCTTGGGATCGGGATTTCCGGACCTGGACAGGATGACGGACGGATTTCACGCGGGCGAGATGATTGTGGTGGCGGCGCGGCCGAGCATGGGCAAGACGTCGCTGGCCATGAACGTGGTGGAGCACGTGATTTTGGAGGAGCAACTGCCGGCGGCCGTCTTTAGCCTGGAAATGAGCGCCGAATCGCTGGTATTGCGAATGATGTGCTCGATTGCCCGGGTGAACCTCAGAAGCATCCGGGAGGGGTTCATGTCGGAATCGGATTTTCCAAAGCTCACGAGCGCGGCGGGCCGGCTGGCGGGCTCCAGGCTCTTTATAGATGACAGCGCCGGACTTTCGATCTTGCAGTTGCGGGCGCGGGCGCGGCGGCTGGCGCAGCAGCATGGCATCAAGCTTTTTGTGGTTGATTATTTGCAATTATTGCATTCTACTGGGCGCCGTTCACAGGACAATCGGCAGCAGGAAATCGCCGATATCTCCAGCGGCCTGAAGGCATTGGCGAAGGAATTGAAGGTGCCGGTGCTGGTGTTGTCGCAGTTGAACCGGGAACTGGAACGGGACAAGAACCGGAAGCCGCGATTGAGTGATTTGCGGGAATCGGGCGCCATTGAACAGGACGCGGACGTGGTGGGTCTGTTGTATAAACCGAGTTCAGGCGACGACGACGAGGCCATGGAAGAAGCGGACGGCGTGCCGGTAAACCTGTTGATTGCCAAACAACGCAACGGCCCCACCGGGGACGTGAATCTGACATTTTTAAAACCATACACGCGGTTTGAAAGCGCAGCCAAAGTCAGCGACGAAGACGTGCCGATGGACCGATAGACGATGAAATTGTTTTTTCGCCTATTCGGGTGCGGGCTGCTTTTCATCTGCCCGCTGGCGGGGTTGGCGCAGGAAGGAGGCCCGATTGTGGACCGGGTGGACATCCAATACGTCGGGCCGCATTCAGTCAGCGAGCAGTTCATTCGCTCCCATATCCGCGTGAAGGCCGGCCAGGTTTACAGCCCGGCCATGACGGACGCGGACGTGCATTCGCTCTATGGCACGGGGCAGTTTTACGACATCCGCGTGGCCGTGACGCCGCAGCCGGACGGGAACATCGTTGTCACGTATGTCGTGCAGGCCAACCTGCGGATCACAGACGTCACCATCGAAGGAAACAAGTGGGTCAAGACGGTAAAAATCAAAAAGAAAATCACGGTCAAGAGCGGCGAGGCCCTCGACGAGGAGAAATTGTTTGAGGACACCGAGGCCATCCGCAAACTCTATGAAAAATACGGGTATCCCGGAACAAAGGTGCGGTATGTGCTCAGTTCAATGGACGAGGCGGCGGGGACGGCGTCGGTGAGCTTTCAGATTCAGGAAGCGCCGAAAATCCGGATCGTAAACGTGATTTTTTCGGGCGCGCGCGCGTTTCCGCAAAAGATGCTTCGCAAACAAATCAAAACGCGGCGCCACTGGATGTTTTCGTGGATCACGGGCAGCGGGGTTTTCAAGCGGGACCAGTTTGACGATGACAGGGAGATACTGGCGGCCTTTTACCACAACCACGGCTACCTCGATTTTGAAATCAAGGCCGTGCATTTCGATTATCCGCGGCCCAACCAAATGGTGATTGTGTTCCATGTTTTCGAAGGGCGGCAATATCACGTCGGCACGGTCACGTTCACCGGAAACAGGATTTTCAATGACGCGGCCATTCGCGCCGGGCTTCGGCAGGTGCATGATTTCCAACGCTTGAGCGACCATTTGGGAACGAACAATCTCCCGATGGACGCGGGCGACGTTTACACCGCGGGCGGCCTGGACAAGGACCTGACGGCGATTGAAGATTTTTACGGAAGCCGCGGCTACATAAACGTTCAGCGGGACGCGACGTTGATTGCCCGGCGGATTCCGAACGTGGAAACCGGGACGATAGACCTGCAATTTGACATTCAGGAGGGCAGCAAGACTTATGTGGAGCGGGTTGACATCCACGGAAACGTCAAGACCAAGGACAAGGTGATCCGGCGGGAACTGGCGATTGCGCCGGGCGAGGTGTTCGACATGGTGCGGGTCAAGCTGAGCAAGGAACGCCTTCAAAACCTCGAGTATTTTTCGAGGGTGGACATGGAACCTGAACCGCTCAGCCCGCCCATACCCGGCCGGCAGAACCTGGAAATCAACGTGCAGGAACAGGACACGGGAAACTTCACGCTCGGAGCGGGGTTCAGTTCGGTGGACGCGCTGGTGGGTTACGCGGAGATTACCCAGGGCAACTTCGATTTGTTTCACCCGCCTTATTTCACGGGCGGCGGCGAAAAACTGCGGTTGTTTGTCCAGTTGGGGACCCTCCAGCAGGATTACCAACTGGATTTCATCGAGCCGTGGCTCTTCAACCGCAAACTGCAACTGGGTGTGAGCCTTTACCGCCAGGAACTCGATTTTGAAAGTCCCAATGACGTCTTCAACGAGACGCGCACCGGCGCTCGATTCAGCCTCACGCGGGCGTTGGGGAGCGACAATCTGCTGGGAACCGTGAGTTACACGATTGAGAACATGGGCATTTCGCTGACGGGCCAGACCAATGTCGTTGTGCCAAATGCGATTCAGAACGAGGTGGGCGACCATTTATTTCACCGGTTTGGGGCGTCGCTGGCATACGACACGCGCAACAGCGTCAAGCTGCCCAACCACGGCCAACGCACCGAGATTGACCCGGAATTGGATATCGGCCACGAGGATTATTACAAGGTCCAAGCCTTGACCGAATGGTATTTTCCCGGGCTTTTCAACGGTCACGTCCTCGAAGTCGGCGGGCGGGCGGGCTTTGCCAGAAATTTCCAGGGCGGGGACGTGCCCTTTTACGACCGGTATTATCTTGGCGGACTTTATGATTTGCGGGGGTTCAAATACCGCAATATCAGCCCGCGCGAATCGGATTCGCCCGAACCGATTGGCGGCGACAGTTTCTGGTTTGCCTCCGCGGAATATAGCGTGCCCATTTTTGGAACGGAAAACGGCCCAAGCCTGCGGTTCGCGGTGTTTTATGACGTCGGAGCCGTGGGCGCGGGGCCTTTCGATTTCGCCGGAAATTTCGACGACGACTACGGCGCGGGCATCCGGCTGGACATACCGCATCTGGGACCGTTGCGACTGGATTACGGCATTCCCATTAACCACGACGCCTACAACGGCAAGGCCGGCCACTTCCAATTCGACGTCGGCTATACCCGGCCCTTTTAGCTTGTTTTTAAGGCTGGCGTTTTGGGGCCGGCTGTGGTTTCCTGCGCTGCCATGAAACTGACGTTGAAACTGATTTTGCCCGGCTGTCTGCTGGCCGCGCTGGCGGCGCAGGCGCAGGTGAAAATTGCCACAGTGAACCTGGAGGATGTTTTCACAAATTATTACAAATACGATCTGGCCCAACAGGACATCAACAATCTCAAAAACCAGATTGAGCAGGACGAAGCCACGATGGTGCAGACGCTCAAAGAAGGCAACGCCGACTATCAAAAATTGGAGGACGCGGCGGACAACCAGGCGCTCTCCGACACCGAACGGCAAAAGAACAGCAAGGCCGCCGATGCCAAACTCAAGGAATTGCAGCAGACGCGCTCCGCCCTCCAGGACTACGATACTTCCGCCAAGGCGCGTCTCGAGGACCAGTCCACCCGGATGCGCGCCAATCTGATAAAGGAAATCCAGACCGCGGTGGTGTCGGTGGCCAAGGGCCAGGGCGATACCCTGGTGCTTGATTCGGCGGCCCAAACCGTCAACGCCACGCCCATGCTCCTTTTCAGCGCTGGAAAAGATGATTTGACGCAGGCCGTCATCGCCCGGCTCAACGCGGGCGCGCCCATCGGACTGAACGTGACCAATTCGATTCCCCCGCCAACACCGACCGTTGTCCGCACAAACATCTTTTGATGGATTGGCCGGACGCGATTTTTGCCCAAAATTCAGGAGGAATTTGGCTTGCGGGGCGGTCCTGGGCCATCTATAATTAACGTTCTTTTATGCGACGTCCGAAAGGCATTAAAACGAACAAATCCGTGGCCAAACGGTTCAAAATCACGGCCACAGGCAAGGCCATGCGCTCCCGGGCCGGCCGTCGGCATTTGGCGCAGTCAAAAAACGCGCATCGGCTGCGGCGCCTGGGCAAAAGCGTGGTGGTTGACTCCACCGACGCGTATCGGATCACCCAAAACCTGCCTTTCAGCCACTAGACGAAGACAGGCAGACGGCCCTGTTCCTTTACGGAAATTTTATATGCGAATCACCAATTCCCCGGCCTCCCGCAAACGGCGCAAGCGGATGATCACAGCGGCAAAGGGCTTTCGACTGCGCCGCTCGAAGTTGTATCGTTACGCCTCGGATGCCGTTGACCACGGACGGCAATACGCCTATCGGGATCGTCGCGCCAAAAAGCGGAATTTCCGCTATCTATGGCAAATCCGCATCAACGCGGCCGCGCGAGCCGGCGGCCTGACTTACAGCCGTTTTATGGAGGGACTCAAGGCGGCGAAGTGCGCGCTGGATCGCAAGGTGATTGCCGATCTGGCGGCCCGGGACGCGGCCGCGTTCGCGGCGCTGCTCGCCACGGCCAGAAACGCCCTCAAGAACAAGCCCGCCGCCACCCTCGCCAAGGCGTAGTGCCTGGTGTCCCGGCTTTGGCCGGATCGGCAAATAAACCGCGGGAGACAAGCAACGGGTCTCTGATTTTTCACGTCCCCTGCGCCGTCCATCCCGTCAAAAATCCGGGTTCTGCGCGGCTCAATGAATTCATAACGGCCGCCATGTTTTTATCCGGCAAACTTGGGGCTTGGAACCTTGGATTTTAAACTTAAAATCGTTTCAATGTCTTTCCTGAGCGAAGTCGAACCATTGAAACAAACGGCCCTGGCGGAACTGAACAATGCGGCGGACCTGGCGGCGCTCGAACAGGCCAAGGGCCGGTGGATCGGGCCGCACGGCAAACTGACGGCATTGATGAAAGAAATGGGCGCGCTGCCCAGGGAGGAACGTCCGGCCGCTGGAAAAACGATGAACGCGGCCAAGGCGGAACTTGAAGCGGCGCTGCTTTCACGCCGCGAAGAAATCGAAGCAAAGGCCGCCCTGCCCGCCGAGCCGGCGGATTTCACGGCGCCAGGCCGCCGGCGGCGGATGGGCGGATTGCATCCGCTCACGCAGGTCACCGACGACATTGTGCGAACGTTTCGAAAAATCGGCTTTGCGGTGGCCGACGGGCCGGAGATTGAGGACGAATACCATTGCTTTGACGCGCTGAACACGCCGGCGGACCATCCCGCCCGCGACACGCAGGACACTTTTTATCTCGAGGCGGAAGCCGAAGGGAAAACGGGGCGGAAATGGCTGCTGCGCACTCATACCTCATCGGTCCAGATTCGCGTGATGGAATCGCAGGAGCCGCCGGTGCGAATCATCGTTCCGGGGCGCGTCTATCGGCGCGACAACGCCGACGCCACGCATAATCCGACCTTTCATCAAATCGAGGGTCTTTACGTGGATAAGAACGTGACCGTGGGCGATCTGAAGGGCACGGTGGAATTCGTGTTCAAGGAGATCATGGGCGATGACGTGAAGATACGTTTCCGCCCGCATTACTTCAGCTACACCGAGCCGAGTTACGAGATTGATTTCAGCAACGGGCTGGTGCGGAAAATGGGAAAGGAATGGCTGGAAATCGCGGGTTGCGGCATGGTGCATCCACGGGTATTTGAAAACGTGGGTTACGATCCGAACGTCTGGAGCGGATGGGCGTTTGGTTTTGGGATCGAACGCATCGCGATGTTGCGCTACGGCATCAATGACATCCGCCTCTTTTACGAAAACGACCTCCGTTTCTTGAAACAGTTTTAGCCTGTCAACAGCGAACAAGGAGTTATCCATGAAAAAATCAGCGATGGCCATCGGGCTGGCTTTAATGGTATTTCAAGCCGTTCAAGCGCCGGGGCGGAACACGTCAACTCCGGCAATCCACAATGATTTTCTGACCGTCCAATGGTCGGCGGCGACTCATCGCTTTTCGTTGATTTCAAAATTGGGCCGTCCGTTTATGCGGGACGTGGCGCTCATGGCTACGAATGGCGTGGCGCGAATTGTGGCTGTGAGAGGGTCGCGATTTACGCGGTTCGGCGATGGCCGGGCGATTGAGGTAACGGGCAATGGCTGGCGGGATCGTGTCATGCTTTTTTCCGGCCTGCCCTTTGCGCTCTTCCAGTCGGCGGCGATCAGGCCCGCCGCGTCAACACCCGCTCTGATTCACTCCGTCCGCGCTTTTCGCGGCACGGTGGACGTGGGCAAACCGGCAACGCGGTTGAAAACGCTCGGAACAGGCGGGTTGCTTGCGCCGGCAGCCAATCCGGGCAGCTATGTATGGCTTGCCGTGGCGGACCCGGAAAGCCGGCATGGAGTGGTTTTGGGCTGGATTACGGAAAACCGCGGCAGCGGCGTGCTCTTCAGCGGTGTCAAGGGAGACACGGTGCAAATTTGCGGGCGGATTGATTATGGAAATTTGAGCCTGGGGCCGGGTTCGACGCCCTTTGAGACCCTCGCGGTGGGGGATTTCGACGACGCCCGGTTGGGATTGGAAGCCTGGGCCGATGCCGTGGCGCGCGAGCATGACATTCATCTGCCGCCGGAACCGGTCGTTTATTGCACCTGGTATTCGCGGCCCTATGGCGCGGCCTCGGACGAAAAGCATTTTGCGCAAAACGTGGCATTTGCCGTCACGAACCTCGGACCGTATGGATTTTCGGTCGCGCAAATTGACGATCACTGGCAGGAAGGAATTTCCACAAACGGACCGCATCGCGATTTTTTGTTCTCCAATCCCCGCGGTCCGTATCCTCATGGGATGAAGGCGACGGCGGATGCCGTGAAGGCGCTGGGCATTCGTCCGGGTTTGTGGTTCGAGCCGTTCGCCGGAACGTATTACGACCCGTTCTTCAAACAACACGGGGATTGGTTTGTGCGGCACACGGATGGATCGCCTTACGAGGTCAAATGGGGCGGAACTTGCCTGGACATGACGGACCCAGGCGCGCGCGATTATGTGAGCAACGTCGTTTACCGGATTACGCATGAATGGGGTTTTGAATACATCAAAATTGACGGTCTTTGGACGGGCACCGCGACACCCTTGCGGTATGTCAACACCGGCTACACCAATGACGGCATGGGTGACGCGATATTTCACGTGCCCAATACCCCCAATGTTCAGGCGTATCGGAGCGGGCTGAAATTGGTGAGGGCGGTGGCGGGAACAAACGTCTTCATTTTGGGGTGCAACGGCCCTCAAAACATGCGCTCCTACGGGCCTGCCATGGGCATCGTGGACGCCATGCGCATCGGGCCGGACAACAAGGCAACGTGGGCGGCCATGCTGCGCGGGCCAACGTTTGGCTCGCGCCAGTACTTCTTGAACGGGCGCGTTTGGTATAACGATCCCGATCCGGTTTATCCGCGGGACACCGTGCCGCTGAATGAAGCGCGGGCGCTGTGCTCCTGGGTGGCGATCAGCGGCGCGATGAACACCAGCAGCGAATGGTATCCGGGGCTTTCGGCGGCGCGCCTGGATTTGCTGCGGCGCACGATTCCCGCCCATCATCTGCTCTCCACCCGTCCGGTGGATTTGTTTGAGCACGACCCGCCCCGAATCTGGCTGCTCACCGACAGCCGCGTGACGCCGCACCGCAACGTCATCGGCCTTTTCAACTGGGCCGGCCATGCTGAGGAAATCGCCGTGCCGTTGGCCCGCCTCGGTTTCCATGAAACCGGGCCTTGTGACGCTTTCGACTATTGGGGAGACAGGTTGTTGCAACCCTTGAAGACGAGTTTGAAAATGTCCGTCCCGGCGCGTTCATGCTTGGTGCTGGCCGTGCGGCGCGCGGCGAATCATCCCCAATTGATCAGCACTTCCCGCCATATCACGCAGGGGATTGTGGATGTCGCGGACGAAAGATGGGACCGCACGGCCAAAGCGCTCTTTGGCCGCAGCCGGGTCGTTGCTGGCGATAGCTATGAATTGCGCATCGTGAGCGATCGGCGGGCGATTGCCGTCGCCATCTCCCCACCCGGCGCGGTGGATGCCGCCAAAACGTCAATAACGCAGGATGGACGGTTGGTGCGCGCAAGGATCGAGCCGTCCGTGAGCGGCACGATTGGCTGGGCCGTGCGGTTTCAATAATTTCACCCCGTCAAAATCCGGCGGCCAGCTTGCCTGGCCCCGCCGTCCAATCCATCAGAGGCGGGCGGCGTGGTGGATGCCGCGGGCGCGAACGGGCCGCGGATTGTGCCCGGAGCCTTCGCGGCGGGTTGCAGCCAGCGTGCGGGCGCGAAATCTGCCGGGCGTCATGCCGGTTCTTTTTTTGAACAGGACGCTCAAGTATTCGGGATGTTCAAAGCCGACTTTTTGGGCCACCTCGTCCAGGCACAGGTTCGTTTCCCCCAAAAGCTGTTTGGCCCGGGCGATTCGGACGCGCAGGATTTCCTCCTTCGGCGAATGGCCAAAGGCGCGAAGAAACCGTCTTTCCAGCGTGCTGCGCGAAAGCGGCACAACCCTTAAAACATCGCTCACGTCAATTCCCGAACAGGCGTGCTCCCCGATAAACCGGCTTGCGGTGCTTATTGGTGGGTCTTCGATGGCCAGGACGTCCGAGGAGCGCCGCGTCACGACGCCGGCCGGCGCAACCAGGATCAATTCCTGCGCCGGTGTTTTGCCCGCAATCAATTGGTCCAGTAACGCCGCCGCTTCGTAACCGATCCGTTCCGTGTCCAGCGATACGCTCGAAAGCGGCGGATCGGAAAGCTCGCAGAGCACTTCGTCATTGTCCACTCCCACGACGGCGATCTCCTCGGGCACGGGAACTCCGGCGGCACGGCAGGCGTTGAGCACCTGCTGGCCGCGAATGTCGTTGCAGGCCATGATGCCAACGGGTTTGGGCAGCTTTTGGAGCCAGCGGCTCACGTGTTCGCCGTCCTTCAGGCCGCGGGCCTCGTGCTGTTGTGTCGTGGCGCGGGGAAGTCGGACGGGGTCCTCGTAAACGTCGCACGTCATGCCGGCGGCGGCGGCGCAGGCGCAAAAGCTGTCCCGGCGGACGTCGGAATAATCCGCCCCGTTGAAACCGCAAAAGGCGAATTGATGGAAGCCGCGCTCCCGCAAATGTTCAAAGGCCAGCCGGGCGGCGGCGGCGTCGTCCGGGCGCACCGACGGCATGGCGAGGTTTTTCAACAGATACCGCACGTCCACCACCGGCATGCCCAGCCGCTGGATGCCGTTGGCGATCTGGCGATTTTCGACGCGCGCGATGATCCCATCGCCCCGCCAATCCTTGAGCCAGGCCGGACAAACGTCCCCTAGGCTGCGCTCCTGCAAAAAAATGGACCAGGGACGGTGTTCGCGGACATAACGGGCCACGCCGAACAACGTGCGGCGGCCATAGGCGCGCGAGGACTCAATCAACAGGGCGACGCGCGGGCGATCTAAATCCGTTTTTTTCTTCATGGGTTGAATAAGCATGGCAATTGTTCTAATGCCAAAGCCCGCTCCATAACATGCGCTTCTGACGAAAAAACACAATAAATTTCCGAAAACTTGAAATGACAAAAAATTAAAAAGTGATTACACTTTTTCAAATCCTTGGAACGACGCCGGAGGCATCCGGCCCGCAACTGGGATTCAATGCAAAAATTGCGAGACAAACAAATCGCCGAAGCGAATATGAACAATTTCAACACCGTCACTACGACCTCCGCCCCGCGCCGCGGCTTTACCCTGATCGAACTGCTGGTCGTCATTACCATTATCGCCATTCTGGCGGCGCTATTGGGGCCGGCATTGGCCGCCGCGAAAAAACGTGCAACCCTTGCGGCATGTCTGAGCGGCCAGCGAGAACTGCAGCAGGGGTGGCAGGGGTATGCGGATGACCATCATGGCAATGAGGTTCCGATGACCACGGGGGGTCCGACGGCCTGGCGGATTGGCTACCCTTTTCCTGGTATTACCGCGCCAGCGGGATTGTCCCCCGTTGATGCACTGAAATGGCAGGCGGAGCAGGGTTATCGGCAAGGCGCGCTTTTCAGCTATGCTCCCAACGTGGACATTATTCATTGTCCGGGGGATATTCGTTGGGAGGCAGGCGAACTCGCCTTTGACAGTTTTTCCGGGCCCCAGGGACTGAATGGGGGGAACTCAACCAAAAAGACCGGAGATACCACCCCGCTGACAAAGGAATCGCAGATAGCGCATCCGTCGGGTCGTTTTGTTTTTGTTGAGGAGAACGATTCGCGCAACGACAACGAAGGCTCCTGGGAGGTTCATCTTGGCAAGGCGCCGCAGTTTTTGGGTTCATCCTGGATTGACAGCCCGGCTGCATTTCACATTGACTCCAGCACATTCGGTTTTGCCGACGGCCATGTTGAAGCTCACCGCTGGCTCTTTCAGGATACCATTAATATGGCCAACTCCACCGACACAAGCACGTCGGACGGCGTAAAGTTTTATCATCAACCGAAGCCGGCGAATAACGCTGACATTCTATACGTGGCCAAACATTTCCCTTGCGTTCAAAATCCATAGGGATGTCTGATCCGCGAATTTATCTAAAATCATGGGACGGCGCCGGAGGCATCCGGCCCGCGACCGGGATTCAATGCAAAAATTGCGAGACAGACAAATCGCCGAAGCGAATATGAACAATTTCAACACCGTCACCGCGACTTCCGCGCCGCGCCGCGGCTTCACCCTCATCGAATTGCTGATTGTCATTACCATTATCGCCATTCTGGCGGCGCTATTGGGGCCGGCATTGGCCGCCGCCAAAAAACACGCGACAATCGCGACATGCTTGAGCAATCAGAAACAACTAACGCTGGGGTGGCAGTTGTATGCGGATGATAATCACGGTTTGCTGGCTTCGACACAGTGCAAGACCAAGAAGGACTGGCGGATTGGCGCGCAGGCAACCGGCGGAACTCCTCCACCGTGGAACTCTCTGAATGTACCTGTCCCAAGCATAACGGACCCCATTGCAAAAGTGAAATGGGAAACTGAGGAAGGGTATCGGGAAGGCGTGCTTTTCAGCTACGCGCCCAATGTGGACGTTCTTCATTGTCCGGGGGACAATCGTTGGGAGGCAAACGAAGACGCATGGGACAGTTATTCCGGGATGCAAGGGCTGAACGGGGAAGTGTTGGGCGGTGAGAAACACATTATCCCGCTGACAAAGGAATCGCAGATCGCGCATCCAGCGGACCGTTTCGTTTTTATTGAGGAAATGGATTCGCGTGGCGACAATATCAATTCCTGGGATTTCAACATTGGCCCGGCGCCGCAGTTTAATGGATCCTTCTGGGTTGACAGCCCGGCGGCATATCACATTGACTCGAGCACGTTCAGTTTTGGCGACGGCCATGCTGAAAGCCACCGATGGCTGATGCCGGACACCCTCTTTCTGGCCAGGTCCACAGAAGACAGCAAAGGCAGTAGCAGCACCGGCACAGCGGCAACACCGGCTGACGAAAGCAATCCGAAATTTTATCGAAAGCCAACTCCGGATATCGTCCATAATGTTGACGTCACGTACATAGCTACACATTTCCCTTGCGCTGAAAATCCATAAAGTAGATGTCGATATGCGGAATTTCCAGACACTCACCACGACTTCCGCCCCGCGCCGCGGCTTCACCCTCATCGAATTGCTCGTTGTCATTACCATTATCGCCATTTTGGCGGCGCTATTGGGGCCGACATTGGCCGCCGCCAAAAAACGTGCAACCCTCGCGGTATGTCTAAGCAACCAGAAACAACTGGAACTGGGGTGGCAGGTATATGCGGATGACCATCACGGCTATATGGTGGCCGGTCGTTGTTCGGACCGCACCACTTGGCGGATTGGCTGCAAAAGCGAAGGGGGTGGCGCGAATGCGGCTATAACTTGGAACAGCCTTGCGCAAAACGCCCCGCCGAGTTATGCAAGCGCCACGCCCGGATCATCGCTTTACAACGACCTTATCAGATGGGAGACTGAGGAAGGCTATCGGGAAGCCGCCCTGTTCAGCTATGCTCCCAACGTGGACATTCTGCATTGTCCGGGCGACAATCGCTGGGAAGCGAACATCCCCGCTTGGGACAGTTATTCCGTGGTTCAAGGGTTGAATGGATCACTCGAGAAATCCACACCACGCGTGGTTGCGCTCACAAGGCAAGCGCAGATAGCCCATCCAGCGGACCGTTTTGTCTTTGTCGAAGAGGCCGATTCGCGCGGGGACAACTGGAATGACTGGGATTTCGACATTGAGGGGGTGCCGCCATATTTTATTAACTCACGATGGGTTGACAGCGCTGCGGCGTTTCATATTGACTCGAGCACTTTCAGTTTTGCCGACGGCCATGTTGAAGCCCACCGCTGGCTCTTTCAGGATACCCTCACCTTTGCCAGCTCCACGGACATTAAAAAAGCTCATGATTTTGGTCATCCGCCAGCCCCGCCGAATAATGCCGACGTTAAATACGTGGCTGCGCATTTTCCATGCAAAATGAATCCTTAATCTGCTTCCACCCCGTATTTATCTAAAATCATGGGACGCCCCTGCGCAACCGCGCTGGGCATTTCGCAGGTTGGACCCGGACGGTTCGCGCATTTTTCACGATCGAAGGAGGCAGAGATTCGGAAACGGGCGATGGGTAACCGCAAATTTTGCCGGCCGCGCAAATGGCACGCCGCCAGCTAAAGAGGGGAAAAGTTTACAAAAAAGAAAGGACGTGAGCCGACTGAAACAATTCGTGGCCGAGCATATCGAGAAAGAGTGCTTTTGAGCCGTATCCATGCAGTTGGGCCTGCCCGCCGCAGACTTGGCGAAGGCGGGAGCGCGCCGCCCTGGGTATCCGTACTACAATGACGAAGCTTCGAGCATTTTCGACAAAGATTTCAGGCAGCCAAGCCGTACCGTAGGAGACGACGCGAGGAATCTCTAATTTCCGCCGCTTCCGAACACCGAACACCTCCACCGCCACGGCTCAGGACTTTCGGAAAAATCGGGTGTTATCGCCCGTGACCTTTAACGGGTTGGCGCGCATTTTTTCGCTCAAATCGGCGAACGCCTCCTGCGCATTGAGCCAGCGCGGATTTTGCGCGATCGCGTCCATGCTCTGCCGGGTGTTATTGCAAAGGAGATACAGGCCCGCGCCCATGACCAAAAACGATTCAAGTCCGGTGCCGATGCCGTGCCGCGTAAACTCGAAATCGCCGGCCCCATAAGTCGCCTCGAGCAGGCCGGAACGCAGCGCGCCGAGGTCGCTGACGAAATTTTTCAGGAACTCATCATTGCGCGGCCCGATGTAGGCCAGCACGCGCGCCTTGTTTTCGGCCAGTGAAATGACGGCCCATTCGTCGAAAACGACGTTCCCATAACGCTCATTCATGCGGCCGGCGCAGGTCCTGATCTCGTTGATGGCCTCGTCCAACGTCATCGGCAATCAGCCAACCAAGTCCGGCATCCAAACACAAGAATTTAATTGCCCGGCCCGTCCGGCTCCCTGTACCGTGGCCCGGTTCTTCATGCCAGGCGAAAGACGAACCCGCTCCACGACCGCCCAAGCCGTATCCATGCAGTTGGGAGGGAGGTGGTTGCGCTGGAGATTTTTGGGCAGGACGAGGAGTGAGCCGCTTGCCCCGTGGGATGCGCCTTTGCTCTCCCGCGCGGGACAAAGCCCGAACCGTTATCCCACGGGGCGAGCATACCCTTGATGGGTCTGTAAGCGGCGAACGACGAAGTCTATGCACAAAAAGACCAAGCAAACACGACCGGGCCAACTGCATGGTTACGGCCAGGCCGATTCCGCGCCGGAACGTTCGTCCCGGCCCAACCCCCTCCTTTGGGCGATAACGGCTGCGCTCGCCGTCGCCTATGTCCTCGACGTGACGGCGCTATGCGCGTTGTGGCATCCGCCGTTTAACCCGTCATGGCTGGATGCCGTGCTGCTGGCGCTGGCCGTTATCTCGGCCATTATCGCCCTTTTGCGGCAATTGCCGGCCTCGAATGTTTTGGCGGCCAGCCTTCTTATTGCCCTCTTCGCCGCCGGCGTTGAATGGCTGAATCTCGAAACCGGAATGCCTTTCGGCGCCATCCTGCCCGCCGGCTCAGGGCCGCTGGCGGCCCGGCCGGTGACCTGGGTAATTCCCTTCCTTTGGCTCGCCGCCATCCTCAATTCGCGCGGAACCGGCCGGCTCATCCTTCGGCCCTGGCGAAAGACCCGAACCTACGGTTTTCGGCTCATCGGACTCACGGCCGTGCTGGCGGCCTTGTTCGATTTTGCCCTGGAGCCGTTTGCGGAGCACGTGCGCCATTACTGGTTTTGGGAGCCGATGAAGATTCCGTCATGGCAGGGCGCGCCCATGACGGGATTTTTCACCTGGGCCATTTTTACGGCCCTCATTCTGGTCTTTGTCACGCCGCTGCTCATCGCCAAGCAGTTGAGCAAACGCCGCGGGCCGGATTTCCATCCGCTGGCGCTCTGGCTCGGTGCCATCGTCTTCTTTGGCGCCGGATGCGCCATTGAGCGGTTATGGGTGCCGGCGGCGGCTGACGCCGCCATCGTTTTGGTTGCGGCGGCGTTCGCCATTCGTGGAGCGCTGTGGTAAGGTCCGCCCTGGCTCCGCTTTTCATGGCCTGCCATTTATCGGCCAAGGACTTCCCGGATGGCATCGCCCAGGGCCGTGATCATTTTGCCGACCTGCGCCGCCGTGGTGCAATAGGGCGGCATGATGACGATGACGTTTCCAATTGGCCGGGTGAGGACGCCGCGGCGCGCCAGCGCTTCGCAGACGCGGATGCCGGCGCGCCGTCGCAAATCAAACGGTTCGCGCGTGCGCCAGTCCTTCACCAATTCAATGCCGGCGGCCAATCCCGTCCGCCGGATGTCGCCCACGTTTGGCAACAACCAGAGCGGTTCCAATGCTTCCCTTAAGTTCATTTCGAGCGTTTGCCGCGCGCGCGCCGATGGGTGGCTCGCTAAAATCTCCAGGCTGGCCAGCGATGCCGCGGCGCCAAGCTGGTTGCCGGTGTAACTATGGCCGTGGAAAAAAGTTTTGAACTCATCGTAATCGCCCAGAAAAGCGTCAAAAATTCGCCGCGTGGTCAGCGTGGCCGCCATGGGCAGATACCCGCCCGTCATGCCCTTGGCCAGGCAAAGAAAGTCCGGTTGCACGTGTTCCCGGTGGCTGGCGAACAGGCTGCCGCGCACGCCTCCGCCGCAGCGCCCAAAACCGGTCATCACTTCATCGGCTATCAGCAGCGTTCCGTGCTCCCGCGCCATGTCGGCTACCTGTTTCAGCCAGCCCGGCGGCTGCGGAATCATTCCCGCGGCGCCTTGCATCCCCGGCTCGTACACAAATGCCGCATACGGATTTCCCCGTTTTTTTTGCGCCGAAAATTTCCGCGCGGCCTGGCCAACGCATTCCCAATTGCATTTGCGCCAGTTTCGGGCGTCGTCCCGGCCGGGTTTCGCGCGGTTGAACGGGCAACGATAGCAGTAAGGCGGCATGATGGCGTCGCTTTTAAACAGCAATCCGCCATAAGCCCCGTGAAACAAATCAATGTGGCCCAGCGAAACCGCGCCCACCGTGTCTCCATGATACGCTCCTTGCATGGAAACAAATTTTGGCCGCGCCCGTCCGCCTCGTTCGCGGCGGACGGTTTGGTAAGCCATTTTGAGCGCCGCTTCCACCGCCGTGGAACCGTCATCCGAATAAAAGACCTTTTCCAGGCGGCGATTTTGCAATGCGGCCGCCTGCCGCCTTCTCCCGGCATCTTCCAGCGACCCGTCGCCGATTTTATTGGCGGCCCGGAGTAGGCCGGCGGCCAGCAAGGATGCCGGTTCGTTGGCCAGGCCCAAGGCCGAACTATGGGCGATTTTTGACAATTGCCGCCGTATTGCGGCGTTTATTCCAGGATGATTATGGCCATGAAGATTCGTCCAGATGGAGGAGTTGGCGTCCAGAAACGTCCGGCCATGAACGTCCCGCAATTCCGCGCCCCTGCCCGACACGATAACGACCGGCTCGCGCCGCATCCAATCGCGCATCTGGGTGAAAGGGTGCCAGACGTGGCGGCGGTCCAATCGCGCAAGCTTGTTCATTTCAAAAAATTTTTCCGGCCGCCTTCAAGGCGTCGGCCAGCGCCTGGATATCCTCCGGCGTGTGCTCGGCTGTGACGGTGATTCTCAGCCGCGCCTTGCCCCGCGCCACTGCCGGAAAACGGATGGCTGGAACATAAATGTTTCGTTCCCGCAGCGCCGCCGCGGCGGCAAGCGCGGCGGCTTCATCGCCGCAAATCATCGGGAAAATGGCGCCGCTTGTCTCCCGGCTGCCGGATTCGCCCAAGCGGCCGAAGCGCTGAATCGCCTGGCGCGCTTCGGCGATTCGTTTCCAAAGCCGTTCGCGCCGCGCCGCGCCATCGTCCGATTCCACCAATCCAATGGCCGCCGTGGCCGCGGCGGCTGCCGCCGGGACCGGCGCCGTGGAAAAGATAAAACTCCGCGCCCGATTGACCAGAAAGTCAATCAGCGTTCGCGAACCGCAGAGATACCCGCCGCCGGCGCCCAATGCCTTTCCAAGCGTGCCCATCTGCAACTCGATGGCGCCCGCCACGCCCAATTCATCGGCCAGCCCGCGCCCGCCGTGGCCGCGAACGCCGGTGGCGTGCGCCTCGTCCACCATCAGCCAGGCGCCGAATTTCTCCTTGAGCGCCACAATGTCGCGAAGCGGCGCGGCATCGCCATCCATTGAGAAAATGCTTTCGGTCACAATCAACGCCCGCGATTGCCGGTTCGCCGCCCATTTCAATCGCGCTTCCAGTTCGTTCAAGTCGTTGTGCGCAAAAATGCGCAGGGTCGCGCCGCATAATTTCGCGGCGTCCACAATGCTCGCGTGAACGAGCTTGTCCAATACGATGACGTCCCGCGTGTCCAGCAGCGCGCAGATTGTCCCCACCGCCGCGGCGTAGCCGGTCGAAAAAGCCAGGGCGCCTTCCGTCTTCTTGAACGCCGCAATCGTTTCCTCCAATTCATGAAACGGCGCCAGCGAACCGCAGACGAGCCGCGACGCCCCCGCCCCGGCCCCGAATTCCTCAATCGCCTTGATGCCCGCTTCCTTTAAAACCGCGTGATTGGCCAGGCCCAGGTAATCGTTCGACGAAAAATTCACGAAAGTCCGGCCCTCCATCTGGATGCGGCTCGACTGCGGCGAATCCACGCGCCGCAATTCGCGAAACAGGTTTTGGCCCCGCAGCCCGTCCAAATGCGATGCCAGGTATTCGTCCAAAGTGGTCACGACGGCGAAAGTTACGGCTTGGCGGCGCGAATTTCAACGCCGGGGAAAGTCCCTCATTCGGGCTGGAGAATCCATTGGCCGCCGATCATGACTCCTTCGACGCGGCCGGAAAAATGCACGGCGGCTTCCGCGATCCCGGAGACTTTGCCGGAGAACGGCATGGCAATCAGGTCCGCAAAGGCGCCTTCGACCAGGGCGCCGGCTTTTCCGGCAAGGCCCAGGGCGCGGGCGCCATTGACCGTGGCCATTTGGAGGATGTCTTGAGGGGACGCCGCCGCATCCTTGGATGCCAGCGCGCGCATTTCGGCGAACATGTCCAGTTCGGGATTGCGACCGTCGTGCTTGCGGATGGTGGCCAGGCTGTCCGTGCCGAGGCAGAGGTTCACGCCGGCGGCGGCCAGGGCAGCCCGCTGGAACGGCGGATGGCCAAAATAATCGTGGCTGCGCGGGCAATGGACGACGTGGACTCCTTTTTGCGCCAGCAATTCAACGTCGCCGGGCGCGAGGGCGTTGACGTGAACGGCCAGCAAATTTTCGCCCAGCAATCCGGCGTGGCCAACCCGCGCCACGGGCGACGCCCCGCCGCAATCGCCCATGTCCCGCCCGTTTCGTTCCAGCCAGTTGAACATCGGCCCGCGCGCCCGGGCAAACATTTCGAATTCGTCCAACGATTCGGCCACGTGCATTGAGACGCGGAGGTTTTGGCCGGCCGCCGCCGCGGCACAGAGTCGCAGCAGTCCGGGAAACGTGGAATACGGCGCATGCGGCGACAACCCCGCGCCGCACTGGGGATGGGAAAGCGATTTAATTTTTTCAAGAGCTTCGCCAAGGATGCCGGCCGCCGATTTTTTTGATCGCACGCCGGTCATTTCCAGAAACGAAAACACGCGCAACGGAGTTGAATCCCATGCCTCCGGGAGGAGTTCAGGGACCGATTCGATGTCGGCGACGGTTGTCGTGCCCGTTTCCCCGAGCATCCGGGCGCCGGCAAGCCATGATCGAGCGTAGTCCGCGTAGCCGTATTCCGCCTTGGCGGCGAGCATCAGGGGAATCCAATCCGTAAATCCTTTTGGCGGCGGCCACAACCCGGCCATCCCGGTGTAATCCAAATGGCAATGAGCGTTGATCAACCCCGGCAGCAATGCCCGCTCGCCGGCGTCCAATACAGTTTCCGGGCCGCCCCCCAACGCTTTCAAGTCCCGCCATTTACCGGCGGCGGAGATGGCGCCGCCCGATACGGCGACCGCTCCGTTGTCAATGGGTCGCCCAATGCCGGGATAAACAACACGCGCCCGGATGACCGAACAACGGGCACCCTTGTCCAGCCCCTTGCCGCACCCCATGCCTGGCGACTGCTCCATCAGCGGTCAAGGCTCCGCCGTTTGGAGAGCGCCCTGTCGCCGCGCGTTCTTGAGCCTGGCAGCGTCCTTGTGCTTGTGCGCCTTGTGCTTGCTATGGCGTTTGCGGATTTGCTGCTCGATTTTTTTGGCGACGACGTCTATGGCCGCGTAAAGGTCGCTTTCGCGCGCTTCCGCGAACAGGTCCGGGCCTCGCATGGCCAGTTGCATGGCACACCGGAACTGCCTTTCCGGTATCCGCCGATGGTCGTGTTCCAGGGTGACTCGCGCATCCACCGCCCGGTGATCGAAATGTTCGAGTTGTTCGAGCTTCTTCACAACGCGGTCCTCCAATGTTTTCGTCAACGTGACGTTGTGGGTCGAAAGGATCAATTTCATTACCGGGAAGATGCAATCCGCGCGGCGGAAAATCCAGTTTTTCCTGACCCAAACCGGCTACGCAGCGAAATTCATGCCAATTTTTGCTTGTTTTTTCTTCAAAGAAGGCTTACGATAAGCACCACATGGTGCAAGGCTTACAACTCTCTCAACGGTTAACCCAGTCTTTGGTGCTGGCCCCGCAATTGCAGCAGTCCCTCGCGCTGTTGCAGGCTCCCACGCTGGAACTCAAGGCGCTCGTAGAGCATGAACTGGAGCAAAATCCGGTGCTCGAAGAGGTTCCAGGCGCCGATACGGAATTCCGGGAGAAGCCCGACACCGAACAGGAAGAGCGCGAACACCCGGAACCGGAGGAGGATACATCATTCGAGACCGAAAAAACCTCCGAACCGCCGGACGATTTCCAGGCTGAATTCGACAAGCTTGTCCAGTTGGACCAGGAATGGCGCGACCATTTTTCACAGACGAACATTCCGCTGCGCGCATCGGAGGAGGAGGAGGAAAAACGGCAGTTCATGTTCGATTCGCTGACGGCGGGGACTTCCCTTGCCGAATTTCTCATGGAGCAAATCCGGGAAACCGATTTGACCCCACACCAACGCGCCATAGCCGAACTGATTATCGGCAACATTGACGATTATGGCTACCTGAACACGACCGTCGAGGAACTGGCAACCGGCAACAACCTGGCGCCGGAGGAGGTCGCCACCGTCCTCAAAGCGATCCAATCCTTCGACCCTCCCGGCGTGGGCGCTTCGAATTTGCGGGATTGTCTGATCCTCCAGCTCGAACGCGCCGGGCGCCAGGATTCGCTCGAATACCGCATTGTGCGTGATTACATGGAGGCCCTGGGAAAGCGCCGGATCCCCGAAATCTCGCGCGGCACCAATTATTCCGTTGACGAGGTCCAGCAGGCGCTCGCCCGCATCGCCCGCCTCGAGCCCCGTCCAGGTCGCGCCTTTCTGCCGGACAACGACCATTACGTGCTGCCCGAGGTGTTCGTTCAAAAATCCGCCGGCGAGTTTGCCGTCACGACCAATGACGAGCATATCCCCCATCTGCGGATCAGCAATCTTTACAAGGACCTCATGGCCCAGGGCGAAAACTCCAGCGAAGTCAAAAACTACATCCGCGAAAAAATCCGCGCCGGAAAATTCCTCATCAAAAGCCTCCATCAACGCCAGCAAACCATTTTGAACATCGCCCGCGAGATCGTGGCGCGGCAACGCGACTTCATGGACAAGGGCGTGGCGCATCTCAGGCCGATGACCATGGCGCAGATTGCCGCGGTGGTCGGCGTCCATGAAACCACCGTCAGCCGGGCGGTGTCCGGCAAATACATGCAAACCCCGCAGGGCGTTTTCGAGATGAAATTTTTCTTCACAGCGGGCCTCCAAACCGCCAGCGGCGACGGCGTCTCCAATGCCAGCGTCAAGGACATGATTGCCGATATCTTCAAGGCGGAAAACCCCACCCGCCCCCTGTCCGATCAGGAAGTCGTCAGGATGCTTCGGGAAAAGGGCATCAACATCGCCCGCCGCACCGTCGCCAAATACCGTGATGAGTTGGGCATCCTGCCTTCGAATTTGCGGAAGGTTTATTGAGCCGATTTCACCGGGGAGAGGCTGAAATGCCCGCGGCGTCAAAACCAGGAGAATTTCTGCGGCACGTAGAGGATGTCCGATGGTTCCAGGTAAAAGGGTTTGGTTGCCTTGCCGGTCAAATCCCGTTTGAGGTTGAGCTTGTAGTGCTTGAGTGTGTTGCCCTGCTGCCGGATCACTTCCACGGCTTTTAAGTTGGCCGTATTATAGTCGAATCCGCCGGCTTCCATGATGGCTTCCAGCGCCGACAGGGGACGGTTCGAAGTGATTTTGCCCGGACGCACCACCGCCCCAGTCACATAAACCGACAACGAATACGATTGGAGCGTGACGACGATCTGTTTGGTTGAGATTTGGGGGGCGTATAATTGGATTAACTTCTCATGGAGGCTTTCCGGTGTCAGGCCCGCCGCCTGGACTTCCCCCACCAAAGGCAGGACAATTTTTCCATCGAACCGGATCGGTTCGGTCGTATTGAGGCTCGCGGATGCGGGAAAAGTAACGCTCACGACGTCCCCCTCCCGCAGGATGATGGAGTTGGTGTCCCCCTGCGCGGGCGGCTGGGCCGCGGAAACGGTGGAAATGGTTTGGCGTCCGGCGGTGCGGCAGCCGCTCACAGCCAGCGCAGCCGCAAAAATCAGGGCCGCACAGGGCCAAAATGTCAAAATACCACACGGCCGTTTTTCAGCGTTTTTGTTCATGGCATCCATCCTTTCTCAATGGGTTTCGGGTGTTGGGTCTCGATGTCGGTTCTTTCAGCCGGAAGAGGCCGGGCGCTTTGCAAAAAATTCCTTGATGGCCGCTGCCACGCGATGAACCTGGGCGTCGGTCAATTCCGGATAGATGGGCAGGCTGATGCATTCGCCCGCCGCTTTTTCGGCATGGGGAAAATCGCCGGGCCGGTGGCCCAAAAACGCATAAGCCTTTTGCAAATGCAGGGGCAGCGGGTAATGGAGGGCGCAGCCAATGCCGCGGGCTTCAAGGTGTTTTTTGATTTCATCGCGGCGCGGATGGCGGACGACGTAGAGGTGCCAGGCGCTCTGGGAACCGGCTGGCTCGCGGGGCAATTGCAGGGGCGTGCCAGCCAGCAATTCTCTATAGCTCCGGGCCACACGGCGGCGTTCGCGCGTCCATTGTTCCAAGTATTTCAATTTCACCCCTAAAACCGCCCCTTGAAAGCCTTCCATCCGATAATTGTAGCCGATTTCATCGTGATAATAGCGGGTGGCCGAGCCGTGCTCGCGCAGCGAACGCGCCCGTGCCGCCAGCGCGGCGTCCTGCGTCACCAGTGCGCCGCCTTCGCCGCAGGCGCCCAGGTTCTTGCCGGGATAAAAGCTGAAGCAGGCCATTTTCCCAAAGCTGCCGGCCGGCCGGCCTTGATAAACGGCGGCATGCGCCTGTGCCGCATCCTCCACCAGCGGCAGATGATGCCGTTGGCAGATGTCGGAAACGGCTGCCAGATCGAAGGGAAGGCCGTAAAGATGGACGGGCAGGATGGCCTTGGTGCGGGGAGTGATGGCGCGTTCGATGCGCGCGGGGTCCAGGTTGCAGGTGGCGTCATCAATATCCACAAAAACGGGTTTGGCGCCCGCGTAAGATATGGCCCAGCTTGTGGCGACAAATGTAAAGGGCGTTGTAATCACCTCGTCGCCCGGACCGACGTTCAGCAGGCGCATCGCCACGTGCAGGGCGGAAGTGCCGCTATTGAACCCGATGCAATGGGTGACCCCGCATGATTTCGCGAAATCCTTTTCAAATTGCTCCACGTCCGGGCCGAGGCAAAAGGTGCATTTGTCGAGCGTCCGGGCGATGGCCGCGTCCAATTCGCCGCGAATGCTTCGCACTTGGGCAGCCAAATCGAAGTAGGCAATCCGTTCAATCATCGGAACGCGAGGGTAGCCCAGGAGCGAGACGGGGAAAAGCAGAATTCCCAATCCAGCAAGCGCCGACCCCGGCGAAAAGGGGTCAAAAAGGGACAGACATGACGAATCGTATGTTTTCCTCCCCGCAACCCGGCCGGCTCATGGAGGGCTTCGACCCCCGGGAATTCACGCGCATCGCAGCCATGAACCAATAACCCATCATACAGCGCGGCTGACCGTTCAAAGAGCCGTAGGCGCGAAACAGGATGATTGCCGACGAATTGGTTTTATCAGGCGCGGTATCGCGCGGTATCGCCTTGACTTTCGGGCATGCTTTGGCTCCGCTCTTCGGCAATATGCCAGGCGCCCGTCGGCGATTTATCCGCAGGCTCGGATTCGGGCTTATGGCGTTCGCAATCGGTTTATTCATGCTCGCCGCGTCCGGTGGCAATCTGGTTCGGCGCGTTCTCTACGCGTTCGCTCGCGTGCCGTACCAAAGCCTTCCCTTGGACAATTCCTCGCCCGCGGGGGTGCGCGGTACCGACCACAACCTGCTGCGACCCGCCCTGGCCGACCTGGCTTATGCAAACAAGTCGCCCTTCGAGAAATTGGATCTCTATTTGCCGGCGGAACGCGCCAAGCCGGCCCCGCTGGTCATTTGGTTTCACGGCGGCGGATTTGTGGTGGGAGACAAGGCTTCGATGCCACGCAAGCAATTCGGTCCGCCGCCAAAACCTCGCGGCCGGATGGGCCCATATCAAATCCAGGTTCCGGATGTCGCGGCGCTGATTGCAAAGGGCTGCGCGGTGGCGAGCGTCAACTATCGCCTCGGAATCTGGTTCCCACTCGCCGCTCCAAATGGTTTGAGGGACGCCAAGGCGGCCGTCAGATTTTTGCGTGCCAACGCTCTCAAGTATGGTCTCGACCCGGCTCGTTTCGCGGTTTGGGGCAATTCGGCGGGAGGCTATATGGCAGCCATGCTCGGTGTGACGGGCGACCAGCCAACGCCTTATGACGATGCTTCGTTAGGCAACCCGGGTGTCTCAACCTCCGTTCAAGCGGTCGTCGTATGGTTCGGTGCCGAAGACCGGCTCCCGCCTCGGCTCCAAATTGCCCACTATATCCCGACGGCCAAGGTCCTGCCGCCATTCATGATCGCCAATGGCGATGCCGATCCGGTCATTTCCGCTGCGCAAGCCAGGCGCCTCCAGAATGCGCTCTCGAATGCCGGGGCAAAGTCCACGCTGACTATTATCCCAGGGGCGGGTCACGAGGACCCCGCGTTCATGGCCACCCAAATGGCTCCTACCCTTGCTTTCCTCGAGAAGTCGCTCGGCCCATAGTCTTGCACGGGAATCCCTTCTGGGAATCACGCCGTGCAATGCGCGCCTTCGGTTTCAATCCCGATTCAAATCTTCACGGTCGCAATCCGATGGGTCGCACTTTGGGGCAACGGGGGAAACGGTTCGGGCGCCGTTGCCGGTCGGCGGGGTGGACGAAATGGTTCGCGCCGCTTTTGAACGCCATGCTACGCTGTGCCCGGCTGTTATGTCTTTTGAGTTCACGTTTTTGGGCAGCGGCACGTCCCAGGGTGTGCCGGTGATTGGCCGGGATTATCCGGCGGAATTTCTCGCCAATCCAAAAAATTGGCGAACCCGCCCGGCCATTTATGTGGCGACCGAAAAAGTGAAATTGGTCGTGGACACCACGCCGGAATTTCGGCTGCAATGCCTGCGGGAGAAAATCGTGTGGCTGGACGCGGTGCTGCTGACCCACGCCCATGCCGATCATATCATGGGCCTGGATGATTGCCGCCGCTTTTGCGATTTGCGCGGCGGGCCGCTGCCGGTTTACGCGGGCGCAGAAACCATGGCGGCCCTGGAACGGGTGTTCGTTTATGCTTTCGACGGGCGCCCGATTTGGAAGGGGTATTTTCATCCCGAACCACACCTCATTGATGGGCCTTTCATGCTCGGAGACCTCGAAATTGTCCCACTGCCTCTGCCGCATGGCGCCATGACGACTCTCGGATTTTTGTTTTTGCAAAACGGCGAAAAACGCCTGGCTTATTTGAGCGATTGCAAGGAAATTCCCCCGGAGGCCCTTGAACGCGTCCGCGGTGTTGAATTGGCCGTGCTGGATGCCCTCCGCCCGGCCCCGCATCCCACTCACATGTGCCTCGATGAGGCGCTCACGGCGGCCCGGCGGATTGCCGCGCAGCGCGCGTATTTCACCCATTTGACGCATGATTATGATCACGACAAAGCCCAGGCGGAACTGCCGGCGGGCATTGCGCTCGCTTACGATGGCCTCAAAGTGGCGGGAAGGGCCGATGCCTGAATTGTTTACCGTGGAAGCGCCGGGACGCGGAGGATGGCGACTTGATGCAAAAGGCGAATGGCGTTACGGCGCGCGTTGCGAGGGCGCGATCCGGGGCGTCCGGGACGGCTGGGACCGTTTTTTTTCAACGTTCCGGCGCTGGAAACGTCAAATGTCCGGAATGAAACGTCTCCGGATTGGGTTCGTCCTGTTTGCCGCCGCGCTGGCGCCGGTGATCGCGCGCGCGAACGGAAATGAAGTCGTGGTGATCTACAATCGGAACATGCCCGGTTCCAAATCTGTGGCGGAGCATTACGCAGATGTGCGCCACGTGCCGGAAAACCGCGTTTTCGGGTTTTCAACGACGACCAATGAGGTCGTGTCGCGGACGGAGTATGTCAATTCATTGCAAGAGCCGTTGCTGCGAGCGCTGCGGAAGGAGAGGTTGTGGCGCTTTGGAAAGGTAACTTTTCGGACAACGAATGGCGCGCCGGGGCGCGTTATTGAAAAGGTGGTTGCGTCAAAAATCCGCTACGCCGTCCTGTGCTATGGTATTCCTTTGAAAATTGCCGAAGACCCGTCGCTCCACCAGCCGGGCGCGGGCAGGTTGCCGACGATGTTTCGGCGCAACGAGGCCTCCGTGGATTCGGAATTGGCGTGGCTGCCCATGATCCGGGCGCATATCCCCCTGGATGGACCGTTGCGCAATTGGTGCTACGGGGTGACCAACGCCGAATGGCTGGATCCGACGAACGGAATCCTGCTTGTAGCCCGGCTCGATGGCCCCACCGCCGCGATTGCGGAGGGCCTCGTGGACAAGGCCCTTCAAGCCGGGCGGCAAGGCCTTTGGGGGCGGGCTTATTTCGACGCGCGCGGGTTGCAGCCGGGTTCGGAATACTACCTCGGCGACCGCATTATTCTTGGCGCCGCGGGCATTGCGCGGGCGCTCGGATACGAGACGGTTGTGGACGATCAGCCGGCAACTTTCTCAGCAGCCTTTCCCATGAGCCAGATTGCTATTTATGCGGGCTGGTATGACGAGGACGTATCCGGGCCATTCTCTTTGACCAACGTCGAATTCATGCCGGGCGCCTTTGCGTATCATTTGCATTCGTACAGCGCCGCAACCGTTCGCGGCGCAACCACGCATTGGGTCGGGCCGCTGCTCGCCAGGGGCGTCACCTGCACCATGGGCTGCGTGGATGAGCCATCCCTTCAGTTCACCCCGGACGTCGCGCTGTTTCTGGCCCGCTTCTCAGTCGCGCAATTCACGTTTGGCGAGGCCGCGTGGGCCGCGCAGCCAGCGTTATCCTGGCAGACCACGGTGGTCGGCGACCCCCTTTACCGCCCCTTCGGAAAAACTCCCGATCAATTGGATCAATGGCTGCTTGCCCAGCATAGCCCCCTCCTGCCATGGTCCATCTTGCGCGTCGTCAATCTTGCGGGCAACCGCGGCGTCCCCAAGGCGAGTCTCATTCAATCCCTCAAAAAGCTGCCGCTCACGGCGGCCAGCGCCGTCCTGACTGAAAAACTCGCCGATCTCTGCGACGCAGCCGGGCAAACCAACGCCGCCCTCGATTTTTATCAAAAGGCGATCATACTGAATCCGTCCCCGGAACAAAAAATCCGTCTCCGGCTGGCCGTGGCCGGCCAGTTCGAGGCCCGGAACGACAAACCGGCCGTTTATGACGACCTCCAAAAATTATTGACGGAAAACCCGGCTTATCCCGGAAGATTCGACATCATGAAGCGTCTGCTCAACCTGGCCATTGCCATGAATAACAAAACCGACATCACGCGCTGTGTCCGGGAGATGAAGAGTTACACGCCCTAGCGCCGCCGTTATGGCCGTCTTTTTCGACACCCATGCCCACCTGGATTATCCGGATTACGCCGGCGACCTGGCTGGGGTCATTGCCCGCGCCCGCGCCGCGGGCGTCTCCAAAATCATTTCCATCGGCACGGACCTGCACGGCAGCCGCAGGGCCGTCAAGCTCGCGGAAACCTATGACAACGTTTTTGCCGCCGTGGGATGGCACCCCTCGAACGCCGCGGACGCCCCGGGCGATATTCGCGATTTGTTCCGCGAACTGGCGCGCCATCCCAGGGTTGTGGCGATCGGCGAAACGGGGTTGGATTATCACCATTTGCCCGCGTCGGACGTTTCCCGTTACAAGGAAAAACAGGCCGAAATTTTCCAGCAACAGCTTGAAGTGGCCGCGGAGGCCGGACTGAACTGCGTCATTCACCAGCGCGACGCCTTTGACGACACGCTGGCGCGTCTCAAACCGTTTGCAGGAAAAGTGCGCGGCGTTTTCCATTGCTTCGGCGAAACCCCGGGGCGGATGCGGGAAGTCCTGGAAATTGGAGGACTGGTGAGTTTTACCGGCATTGTCACGTTCAAGAATGGGCGGAACGTGAGGGATACGGTCGCGGCCGCGCCGCTCGATATGTTCATGCTGGAAACGGATTCTCCCTATCTCGCGCCGGTTCCCTATCGCGGCGGTAGATGCGAACCGGCTTATGTCAGGGAAATTGCGGAAATGGTCGCGCGGGTCAGGCAATGTCCGCTGGAGACGTTGAGCGCGGCGACGTGCCGGACGGCGGGGGAATTTTTTCGGAAGATGACCTGACCGCAAAGCAGGCAATTCAGCCCCGGATGGAACACGGATAAAGACCGCTTCCCATCCTTTTCTCCCCGAATGGCTGCAGTATTTTTTAAACCGCTCTAACAGTTTCGGAAACATCAATTGGAACGGGGCTGCAAGAAACCAAAGGGCGTCTCCCTCTGGTTTTCCTGGAGAAATCCGTCAAAATCAGGGCGCGCTGCGTCCGCTCCCGCTCCTTGGCCGGGCCGCTATTGTCCGCCGGCGCCAACCCGGCGCGAATCCAGGACTTTTTTGGAGGGGGTGTAGTTGGCGATAAAGTCCCGGTAAAATTCCGCAAACGTCCCGGCTTCAATATGGGCGCGGGCATCGGCCATGATTTTGAGGAAAAGATGCGTGTTATGCACGCTGACCATTCGCAGGCCGAGAATTTCGCCCACGTTGAGGAGGTGCCTGATGTAGGCGCGGGTGAACCGTTTGCAGGCGAAACAATCGCAGGTCTCGTCAATGGGCCGGAAATCCGCCTTGTATGCGCCGCCCTTCAGTCCAAAGGCGCCGCGGCGGGTGAAGGCGGTGCCGTTGCGGGCGACGCGGGTGGGCAGGACGCAATCGAACATGTCCACGCCGCGCGCGATGAGTTCGAGCATCTGCGCCGGAGTGCCCAGGCCCATTGCGTAACGGGCTTTGCCATGCGGCAAATGCGGCGCCGTCAACTCAACCGCCTTGAGCATGTCCGCCTCGGCTTCGCCGACGCTCACCCCGCCAATCGCGTAGCCGTCGAAGTCCATTTCGACAAGCGCGCGGGCGCACTCTTCGCGCCAGGCCGCGTTGCACCCCCCCTGCACGATGCCAAACACCTGCTGGCCGGCCGCGCGTTGTTGCTCGCGGCATTCGCGCGCCCAGCGAATGGTGCGTTCCACCGCAAGGCGTTGTTCGCGCGGCCGCGCGTCGTGCGCCGGGCATTCGTCGAACGCCATGGCAATGTCCGAACCCAGATGCCGCTGGATTTCCATCGCCTCCTTCGGCCCCAGAAACAGCGGCGAGCCGTCAATGTGCGACCGGAATTCCACTCCATGAGGTTTGATTTTCCGAATCCCCGCAAGGCTGAAAACCTGGTAGCCGCCGCTGTCGGTAAGGATCGGTTTGGACCAGTTCATGAAGGCGTGCAGGCCCCCGGCGGCGCGAAGAACCTCCAATCCGGGACGCAGGTTCAAATGATAGGTGTTGCCGAGGATGATGCCGGCGCCCATTTCATCCAATTCGCGCGTGTCTATCGCCTTGACGCTCGCCTGCGTGCCCACCGGCATGAACACGGGGGTTTGGACGACCCCGTGCGCGGTGGTCAGCCGTCCCCGTCTCGCCTGCGTCTGGCTGTCGGTTTTGAGCAATTCGAACACCGCGCAAGTCTGGCTGAGCCATTTGAAATTCGCCAGATTTGATCGTGCCAATGGCCGCGCACTCTGTCATATCAATGGCATGAAGTTTTTAACGGAGCATCTTTGGTTTGAAGTCCCGAATCGGCGCGGATTTGTGAACATCACGGATACCGTTGAAGGTTTGGTCAAAAAGAGCGGGGTCAAGGAGGGTTTGTGCCTTGTGAACGCCATGCACATCACGGCCTCCGTTTTTATTAACGACGCCGAGGACGGCTTGCTCCATGATTATGAGGTGTGGCTCGAAAAGCTGGCGCCGCACGCGCCGACTTCGCAATACCAACACAATCGGACCGGCGAAGACAACGCGGACGCGCACATGAAGCGCCAGGTCATGGGGCGCGAAGTGCTTGTGGCCATTACCAACGGCAAACTCGATTTCGGTCCGTGGGAACGGATTTTTTACGGCGAATTCGACGGACGCAGGCGCAAAAGGGTGCTCGTCAAGATTATCGGGGATTAGGGCGTTTTAAAAAATAATGTGGCCGTTCGGAGCGGGGATTTTTGGTGTTTTGGCAAGGCTTCGGCGAAGGAGCATGTTTGAAAACCCTGTGACTGAGCCGAAACGACGCCAAAACCAAAAAAGACCGCTTCCCATCCTTTTCTTCCCGAATGGCTACAGTATTTTTTAAACCGCTCTAATTAGCGTTATGAAATGGAGCCAATGGCCGGAATCGTCCGGTAAATGCTCGTTTTTCAAGGGAGATAAGCCGGGACCATGCAGTTGGGAGGGAAGTGGTTGCGCGGCGGATTTTTGGGCGGGACGAGGAGTGAGCCGCTTGCCCCGTGGGATGCGCCTCGGCGGAAATCAACTTCGCAATTACGTCAATCTTTCGGTTCGCTCCCCATATCCGGCGAGCGACGTGAAATTGTTCCTTCGTTTCGAGTCCGAGGGTCTTTGCAAGCCTGACGACTTCTTGAACAAGCTCGCCTCCGTTTTGAACTGCGGTTGCTTTCCCAGCCATAACTAGTCCTTCGCACGCCAGATGTGTAGGCGATTTCGCATTCCAGTTTCGAGTAGCCAGATTTCATCTTCCGCATTCACAACTTCGAGGATGCTTTGAACAAAAAGCTGCATAAAAAACCAGCGGATGAGATTGGCATCAGGTTCGGCGCTTCGCATTTCATTTGGAGGCAATAAACTCTCCGGTTTTTCTGGTTTGGCCTTGCACGGAAAAATAAATCGGACTACCGCCGTCGTTTCATCAACAAGGTAGCGCTCTGCTGAAGCGGCTCCGCTCGTCAAGGCTTCCTGCATCGTTTTGATGTCCGTCGCCCTGTACCGGCCATTGACATGGTTAACGGAATAACCGACGAACTTGTCAGAGATAAATTCGCAGATTCGTTCGAAGTATTGAGGTTCGTCTTCTCCATCTCCTTTTGGGAAAGCTTTGTGGAGATCAGATGGCTTGATCAATTTCAGCCGAAATAACACCGAATCTTTGTAGAACAACGAATCAAGCGTCTGCCGAAGGTATTCCTCGTTGCGCAACGGCATGTAAAATTCAAAGACGATAACATTCTCGTAGCAAATTTGGCTGTAACTTCTCCCAAAATTTCGGTTTTGGGTAACAACCTTGTCTTTGAACTTTTTCCATGTGCTGAATTGCCGGAAAACGGCGCTGATGCGAAAGTGCCGTTCGTCGGTTGGAATCATTAAGCCCCGGAACTGCTTCGACGAATACGTTTTGAACGAAACCTTCGAATAGCCGGTCGCGCGTTGAAATTCTTCCTCAGTGAAAAGTTCTTGGCTGTTAAATTTCGCCTTAATGAATTTAAAAGCTCTTACCTGGTTGTCAGATTCGGCGCTCATATTGTTTTTTTCCCCATTTTGTGAGAGTGAGCCTTGCATTTTTCCCATCGGATTTGCGGAACGACCGAAGGCGCTTCCTCATTGGGATTAAGGCAGAGGCAGTCGTTGGTAACGGGCCATCCTTTTCGTTTTCGAGCCGCACTCAAAACCGGAAACTTCTTCCCCTCAATTTTCTTGGGACTACCATTTTGGTTGCCAGCCAACACTTCCCACCAGTCGCGCCGTGTTCCTGTTCCCTTTCTTTTCCAGCCCTGCTCCACGGCATGTATCTTTTTCAACACGTCTTCATAATTGTTTTGCGCCAACCACTCTTTGCTGGTTTTCATTTTGGCGTCCTCCCAAGTGGCAAAGCACTTAGGATTTCATCTTCCACCCGTGCTTTAGCGAGTCGGGCATAATCTTTATCCCATTCAATTCCAACGCAGCCGCGCTTCAGCCGCGCGCAGGCAACGGCAGTCGTGCCGCCCCCCAAAAATGGATCGAGCACCATGTCACCGGGCTGTGTGGATGCCAGGATGCAGCGTTCAACCAGTGCCACCGGCTTTTGCGTGGGGTGCTTGCCAAACGCCTTCTCGCCGTTGCTCGGCGCGGGCATCGTCCAGATGAGCGGCATCTCCTCCTCGCCAATCGGAAATTCTTCTTCACGCCAGACGGTTTTCATCTGCTTGCCGGTGACCTTCCGCATCTCCTGGTAATTGAAAACGTGCTTGGACTTTTCGCTTTTCGCCGCCCACAACACGGTTTCGGTGGAGTGCGTGAAATAACGGCAGGAAAGATTCGGCGGCGGGTTTGGCTTTTCCCACGCGATGTCGTTGAGGATTTTGAAGCCAAGTTGTTGCATCGCAAACCCGATGCTGAAAATGACGTGGTGCGTGCCGCTTACCCAAATCGTGCCGTTGGGTTTCAAAACGCGCTGGCAGCGTTTGAGCCATTCCAGGTTGAATTCGTGGTTGAGTTCCGGCCCGCGCGATTTGTCCCAATCGCCCTTGTCCACCTTCACCATCCGCCCGGCATGACAACTGATGCCGCCATTGGAAAGGAAATAGGGCGGGTCCGCAAAGACGGTGTCGAAGCGGCCGTCATCCCCGTATTTGGTGTAAATGGCGTCGAGGAGTTCGAGGCTGTTCCCGTGGTAAAGCCGGATTTGGCGGGCATCGTCGTGATAAGTCAAAACCGGGGCGCGTTTCGCGTCGCGTCGTTCGACAGCAATCGTTCCGTCTTCGCGAAGTTCAAAACGCGCGGGGGAAATCAGCTCGGCATGGGCAAAATCGTCGCCGTTTGTTTCGGACGCCTTCTGGCCGTGGAGCGGCTTGGCTTTGTGTGGCGTTTCGGTTCGTGGCACGCAAGATCAATTGATCGGATGGTGGGGGTGATCAAGCATATTCACGAGTGAGGGCGATCCAATTCCGTTTGATGCTCATCCAGCCCGTTTTCTGAAGGGAAAAGCAATCATGCAAATTGAAAAATTTTGCCCTGAACACGCTCCATTTCGTGAACACTTGGATTTATTCAAACGCAGGGATATGCTGGCTTCATAAAATCAATGACGAAAGCGCTCTCCCTCGACCTGGAAAAACTCCAAACCCGCGCCTTTGACCGGGCTGAATTGGCGGAGGGCTGTCTGCGACGTTATCATGCGGCAGCGGCAAAAATGGGCGATTCAAGATTGCTGCCGCTCCGCAGCCTTTACAATTGGATGTTCGTCCCGCCGACGCTTTGGCCATTCAACATTCAAGACGTGCTGGAAGATTGCCTGACGGCTCTGGAAAAGGGCGGACGCCTGAACGCCCGGCGCCGGCTGATTATTGACCTGCTGCCGGAACCGCCGGATGAATCCATCCGCGCGGCGGTGGCCGACCACGAATTGCACATCCAGAAGGGCAGTTACGAGAATCTGGTCAAGACGCAGGCCAAATACGCCCAGAACGAACTCGCCATCAAGAACGACCCCGAATTGCGCCGGCAATGGGCGGACATCAAGGCCGCGTTCGATGTCAAAGTTTATCAGGATTACAAAGGCGTGATTCGCCGCAGCATGAGCGTTGAGCGGAATTTGCGCCCGTCATTTGCCGTGAACCTGCGGCGTCGGGACGAGGCGTTTCAGGCGGCCTTCGATGCCTTTTGCCTGCGCTGGCATCTTTACGGAATGCAACACGATGAACCGCTCCTACTAAAGCTCGCGGTCACTCTCACGCCTTACGGGACGATGATTCACCTTCCCGCCTACTGGTCATTCGATCCCAAGCGCGACATCCGGTGGGACGCCATTGCCCGGCTCCATCGCGCCCGCGTTCCCGGACGCCAGGGCGCCGCGCTGGCCGAAGGCGTGGCCAGGCGAATCAAGGACGCGGAAAAGCTGCGGCAACTGGATTTGGAAGTTCAACGCCTCGGCTTGAAAGGGGAAAAGAAACACGAATTTCTCTGCGCCGGGCTGGCCTGGGATGTCCGCACCAGTCCCAAACGTATCAGTCGGTTGCGGGCGGAATTCAAGAACCGCCCGGTAAATTCGGTCTGACCTTGCGCGTTATTACAACCGTGGTTACATTGCTGGCATGGTTTTGGAATTAAAACTTCGCAAGGTCGGCAATTCCGTCGGCGTCGTTTTGCCGAAGGAAGCTCTGGCGCGGCTCAAGGTCGGCGCGGGCGACGCGATTGCGCTCACCGAATCGCCGGATGGCAGCCTGCGCGTCACGCCGTCCAGCGCGGGCCGGGAGCAGTTTGCCAAACAGATGCGGGCGGCGGAAGGCGTCATCCGCCGCTATCGCAACACGCTCCGGGAACTCGCCAAATGAAAGCGCCGCAATGGGTGTTGCGGGAAACGGTGCTGGCCATTCACGAACAATTGTTGGACGAATTTGGCGGGCTGGCCGGCGTGCGCGATGCGGGTTTGCTTGATTCCGCGCTGGACCGTCCGCAACAGCGCCTGCACTACGGCCGGCCCGATCTGTTTGAACTGGCCGCCGCCTATGCCGGCGGGCTGGTGCGGAACCATCCCTTTCTGGACGGCAACAAGCGGATCGGGTTTCTCTCGGCGGTGGTGTTTCTCGAAATCAACGGCTACGAATTCCACGCGGACGAAGTGGATGCCACCGTGAAAACCTTGGCGCTGGCCGCCCGCGATTTAAGCGAAGCCAAATACGCCGCATGGCTAAAGGCAAATTCCAGCAAGGCGTAAATAGCCGGCTCCGGGCGGAGTTCAACAACAGGTGAACAAGTCAGGTTCGGGAACGGCGCAAAATCCGTCGCAGTTCTTCGGCCAGCCGTTCTTCCGGCCAGCCGGGATGCCGGGCGCGCAAGCCCGCCAGCGTCAGTTTGCGGGCGGTCCAGTAAAGCCCCTCCGCCAGACGCCAGCGCCGGACGCCGGTCATGGCGCGCCACGCGGCAATCTGTTCGGGACTCGTTTGCTCGTCCGGCGGCATGGATTCCTTTGCAAGGGACTTGGCTGGGTCGCTGGCAGCAGCGCCAAACGTGTCAGTCGGTTGCAGGCGGAATTCAAATAAATTCGCTTTCATTTTTTCGCCCCGTGTACCCGTAACATCGTAGCAACGACATCACTGTGCCACTCAATCGCTTTACTAAGTGGCGTTTCGCCTTCCTTGCTATTTACGTTGACGTCGGCGTGTTCAGTGAGCAGTAATTCGGCAACTTCTTTGTGGTTCATCCATGCTACAAAATGCAGTGGCGTCCAATTATTATTGGTCATTGCATTGATATTCGCGCCCTTGGCCAAAAGCAATTTTACAATGTCTTTTCGCCCCTCTTTTGCTGCAAAATGTAGTGCTGTATGGCCGCGGTCAGTCCTCGCGTTAACATCAGCGTTATTCGACAGGAGCAGTTCTGCGACCTCTGTTGAGCCGTCTATTGCTGCTAAATGTAAAGGGGTCATGCCATCGTTAGTCTTCGCGTCAACGCACGCACCGCTGGCGAGTAGCAGTTTGGCAAGGTTCGGTTGTGTCGCGAAATGTAACGGGGTCCAACCTTCGTCGGATTTCGCATCGTGCAATTCAGGATTTGGGTTCCTCGACGTTTCTAGTGGGTAGCCATGAAAGCATCTGAACAGAAGGGCATTTATGGAAAAGCGATGCATTGAAGGGGATGTTGGCATGATTCGTTCCGCTGCCGGTGGCCTGCGGGCTTTCAGTGCATCTATGAATGGCAT
>JAGWNY010000079.1 GCA_028872915.1 Verrucomicrobiota bacterium | reverse complement strand
TGCGTGCTCGTGGACGTGCTGCTGCCCGGATCGCCAAGCACCAGCCCGCTGTGCAAATTCACAAACGTATAGCTCCCATCCCCGTTCTGCTGCGGCTGCCATTGATCGTCCCCGGAGGAACCGAACGACCATTGGACGATGCCCGCTCCCGCTGCCGTCGAGGCGCTTTGGACGACGGCATCCAAAGCGCTCTTGCAACTGTTGATCTGGTAATAGCCGTTGCTGGTGGGGAAGAATTGCCAGTCCAGATTCGAACTGGCCACCGATGTCCATTGCGTGATCGGCGATCCGTTGGTCAATTTGCCCTGCTGGTTCAAGACCAACCCGCTGGCTTCGTTTTGGATTTGATAGATGCCGGAGAAGTTGACGGTGGCATTGACGGTCAGGCTGATGGTCGTGGTATGGGTCAACGTGCCATCGGTTCCGCTGATGGTCACGGTGGTTGAACCGGTGGCAGCCGTGCTGCTGGCGCTCAATGTCAGCGTGCTGCTTGTGGTCGTGCTGGAAGGATTGAATGAAGCCGTCACGCCCGAAGGCAGGCCGGAGGCTGACAAGCTGACTGTGTTGTTGTAGCCATTGACGGGGACGATGGAGATGGTGCTCGTCCCGTTGTTGCCCTGGACGATGGTCAGGCTGGTCGGCGATGCGGACAATGAGAAGTCGGGCGTCGGAGACGAGCCGCTGATGCTCACGTTATCGAACGTGGAAGTGTTGAGCACCGTGTTGTTGTGGGCGCACACCGCCAATCCCGCGTCCACACTGCTGGCCATCGTTACGTTCGTCGCCGCCACTTCCGTCCACGTCGAACCGTCCGATGAACTGTATCCCGTAAACGTGTTGCCCGACCGCACAATCTTCACCCAATACGGCGCCGTCAACCCGGTCTGCCGGGCCACGTCAATCGCGCTGGCCCCGTCCGATGGCCGGATTTGCATGCTCACGCCGTTGGCGGGAGTCACATAAACGGCCACATAAGCTCCATTGGCAGCAGTGGAATCGCGGAACATGGCGCCGCTCTTGGCCCAACTTGAAGTGTTTTGCTGCGAGGCGACGCGGGCGATGATGGTTTGATCACCCGAAACGGATTGGTAGGCGTAATTGAACGCGTCACTGGTGCTCCAGATGTCCGCGCCGCTGCCATTCACAGTAAACGTGCCGCCGCTATACGAGGCGCTGCCGGCCAGGCCCACCGAGCCGATGTCGGCATCCGTCCAGCCCGCGGGCAAGCCGCCATTGGCGGCATTGACGGTCAGGCTGATGGTGGTGGTATGGGTCAAAGTGCCATCGGTGCCAGTGATGGTCACGGTGGCCGTGCCCGTCGCAGCCGTGCTGCTGGCTGTCAAGGTCAGCGTGCTGCTTGTGGTCGTGGATGAAGGATTAAACGAAGCCGTCACGCCGCTGGGCAATCCCGAAGCCGACAGGCTGACTGTGTTATTGTAGCCGTTGACGGGATTTATCGTGATGGTGCTCGTCCCGTTGTTGCCTTGGACGATGGTCAGACTGGTCGGCGAGGCGGACAACGAAAAGTCCGGCTGCGGCGCAGCATTGACCGTGAGGCTCACGGTGGTTGAGTGCGTCAAGGTGCCATCGGTGCCGGTGATGGTCAGTGTATAAGTCCCGGCCGGGGTGCTCGTTGTCGTGTTGATCGTCAGCGTGGAATTGCCCGAACCGGTGACGGAGGCCGGATTAAAGCTGGCGCTGGCATTGGCGGGCAGGCCGCTAACACTCAAGGAAACGGTGCCATTGTAGCCGTTGATCGAGCCGATGGTTGTCGTATAGCTGGCGCCGTTGCCTGCCGTGATCGTTTGCGATGGGGGACTCGCAGTAATGGAAAAGTCCGGCGCTGGCCCCGCGATGCTCACGTTGTCGAACGTGGCGGTGTTGAGGGACGTATTATCATGCGAAGTGACCGCCAAACCAGCCAGCGCGCTGGCGGCCATCGTCACGTTCGTGCTGGCAATTTGGGTCCAAGTTGAGCCGTCGGCGGAATAATAGCCTGTGAACGTGCCGCCCGAACGCGCCAGCTTGACCCATTGCGGCGGCGAAATTCCCCGTATCCAGCCAGCGACGTTGATCGAGCTGGCGCCGGTGGTGGGCCGGATTTCCATCGCCACGCCGTTGGTGGGCGTAATCAAGACGGAGGCTTCCACGGAATCGGCTGCCGTGGTTTCCCGAATCATCACGCCCGCTTTGGCGTAGGAAGCGGTGCCATTCTCGGAAGCAACGCGAGCGATAATGGTTTGATCGCCGGAAACGGATTGCCAGGCGTAATTGAAGGCGTCAGCCGTTGTCCAGATGTCCGCGCCGCTGCCGCTGACGGTATATGTGCCCCCGCTATACGAGGCGCTGCCAGCCAGGCCGACTGATCCGATGTCCGCATCTGTCCAGCCAGGGGGCAGAGAGCTTGGCGGATTGACCGTCAGGCTGATGGTGGTGGTATGGGTCAACGTGCCATCGGTTCCGGTAATGGTCAGCGTGTAGGTACCAGCCGGAGTTGAAGACGAAGTAGTGATAGTCATGGTCGAGGTGCCGTTGCCGACAACGGGGGATGGACTAAAACTGGCCGTCGCTCCGGCGGGAAGTCCCGACGCGCCCAGCGTGACGCGGGTTTGGAGGTCATTGGTATCGCTGACGGTCACGGTGAACGTAGCGTTGTTGCCAGCGATGACCGTGGCCGAATTCGGCACGGCGGAAATGGCGAAAAGTTGGTAACCAATATTTTCGACCGCCGCAGGGCCGAGACGTTCTTTTAATTGTGCAAGATAAAGACTACCGGGCGTTACGATGGCATTGGTCGTGTCGTAGGTTCCCGGACCGGTGTCCGGATGGGAGCCCGGCGGATTGACCGTTCCGATGCCTCCGATAATCCAGTTGTAATGGTGGTCAACCGTGGGCTGTTCGACGCTGAAAGAGCACCGGCAATTATACGCGATGCTGTAACCGGCTGTCCATCCGTGGCCGTTGCCGCCGGTGCCGAGGTTCTGGATGGACACGCTGCTGATCGACGAACCGCCAAGGTTGTCGATCAGCTGGCTGGCGGCCCAGCGCGCATGCAATTGGGCGGCGGTATGGTCGCTGTAGGAATTCAACCGGAAAAAGACATCGGGCCCGGCCGTGTTGGCCTGGGTGGTCAGGATCCAGGAACCGTCGCCCACGGGGTGGATGCCGGTGGTGCTGCAACGCTGGTAAAGGCACATTTCGCCTTCGATATTGTAACAGCCGGGCCGTGCGGAACCGCCGCCCTGGCCGTTGGCATAGACGCAATCCTGGATGGTGCAATATTTGGAATTGGGCGACATGCTGAAGCCGTTGTTGAACGTGTCGCAGGTTACGTCGTGGGTCCAACAGTTTTTGCAGTTGTTGAGCAGGACGGCACGGGCGCCGCCGACGGCGTTGGTGTCAGTGCAAAGCAGGTAGAGATTTTCGACACCGCATTCCTGCACCCGGCCGGTGTCGGTATAATGTTGCACGTTGCCGGTGACGAATTTTTGCTCGATCGGGTTGCCGAGGGGGATGTCGAAGGAAATCTGGTTGCCGTTGATGGCGGTAATGGTGCGCTCGAAGTAGATGCCGCTGTTGGGACTCCAGATGCCGTTCATGCCAATAGCATCGATCCACGATTGCGTCCAGGGCCGGTTGATGGCGATCTGGTCGCCGACGGCGAATCCCGAGGCACTGCTGACGGTGACGGTGGTGGCGGCGAGCGGAACGTAGGTGTCGGTGATGCTGACGGACGAGCCAGTGAGCGTGCGTCCACTGGAGCCAGCCACGAAAATTACTTCACTGGAAGCCTTGGACACTTTCAGCACGGTGCCGCTGGTGGTGTTGCCTTCGCCGCGCAGGACAATGCCGTTGGCATTGAGGTTGATGCGACCGGAGATATTGTAATTGCCGGCTTTCAAGAGCACCGCGCCGCGAAACCCGTTGGTGTCCGGCGTCAAAGCGGCGACGGCATTGATGGCGTTCTGGATGTTGGCGGTGTCGTCACCGCCCGAAGGCGTGACCGTCTGCTTTACCGAAAGATTCGGCAGGGCAACGCCGCCGCCGCGATAACCGGCGTAGGAAAAGTCGGCGATACGGTTGCCCAAATCATCCTGGAAATAAACGAGGTTGCCGTTGGAGTCATAGTGGACCCATTGCGCACTCGTGCCAAAAACCTGTTGAGCGAGCAGGGAAAGGACGAACCCTAAACCCAAGATTTTTTTCATGGTCATGGAATTATGATGTTACATTTCGATTTCGCGCTCCCACGGCGGCGACGATTCCACCAAGCGGGAACGAGAATTTCACTGTCATAACGTCTCAAGGTGCCGTTGCCCGAACGCATTTGGAGTTGAATGGAGGTGGCTTGCGTTGTGGAACCGAAGATTTGGAAGCAGGTATAGCTGGATGTGCCGTTTTCCGGGTTCAAATCTCCCTGAAACTGCTGGTTTCCGGTGTAATAATCATTAAACACCCGCCATTCGCTGCGCGGGCCGCTGTCTTGTCCGGGAAAGGCGCTCGGATCGGTATTATAGACCCAGAAATGCTCCACGTCGCCTGAGATGGAATAGCGCAGGCTTTGGGAGACGCCGCCATTGTATTGCTTTGAGGGATAATATTGCGTCCAGCCGCTGCCGACTTGCGCTTGGGCTATTCCGGCTCCAAGGAGAAGCGAGAACATCAGGGCCGGTTTAAGGATGGGACGGGTTTGGGCGATGGATATCATTTGGGTCTGGTTTCAGTTTGCCGGCCATGACGATTCGCAATGAACACAAGAATGTTGCGTGTCGTAAAGCTTAAGGCTTTGAATTCATATAACACAACCGTTCGTGGCGCGCCTGTCGGACATTCATCCGACAACGCCGCAAGCGGCTGTGGTAGAGCGGGCTCGGAAATTAGCCATGCGGTTGGGAAGAAGGGAGCAGCGGTTCTTTTGGGTTTTGGCGAGGCTGAGCGAGGGAGTATGCCCAAAGCGGCCTGTAACCGAGCGAAAACGAAGCCAAAACCCAAAATTTCCCGCTGCCGCGCGGCTGCATTATTTCTTCAACCGCTAATCGCGCCCAAGAAATTTTACGGCGGCTTCGGTGCGTGATTGAACGTGCAACTTTTCGTAGATGCGCTGGATGTAGGTGCGCACGGTCGCCATGCTGATGCCCAGGCTGTCGCTGATTTCCTTGTAAAGGCGTCCCTTCGCGAGCAGTGTCAAAACTTCCTCCTCGCGCTTGCTTAATTGTTCCATGTCCGACGCCGGCTTTTGTATCCGGCAAAAATGGTCCACCACCTTGCGGGCAATCTGCATGGACATCGGCGCGCCGCCGGCATGGAGTTGTTCAATGGCCTGCACCAATTCGGCGGGCGGGGTGTTTTTGAGCAAATAACCTTTGGCGCCCGCCCGCAAGGAATTAAAAATCAACTCGGATTCCTCGTAAGTCGTGATCATCAACACCGGCAATTGCGGCATTTGCTCCCTTAATTTCGCCACGCACTCGATGCCGCTCATGCCCGGCAGGTTGATGTCCACCAAAACGACGTCCGGTTTCTCGGCGGGGATGCCGCGAAGCGCCAGTTCGCCGGTCGCGTAAGTGCCGAGGCAACGCAGCGAAGGGGCGCGATTGACCCTCGCCGCCAGCGCCTCGCGGGTTTTCTCATTGTCCTCAACGATGGAAACAGTGATGGGCATGATTTTGCGGGGAAAGAAATGACGGTCTTCAAGTCATTGATTCAAGCGCGCGGTGACGGTAATCCGGGTGCCCGTCGCCGGCCGGCTTTGCAAATCAAATTCCCCGCCGATTTCTTCAATCCGCCGGCGCATGTTGCGCAAGCCGTCGGCGGAACCGTTGTTTGGAGCCAGGGCAAATCCGCGCCCGTTGTCCTCGATGGCAATGCGCGCGTCCGATTCGTTGATGGTGATTTTCAATGAGACTTCGGTGGCGTTGGCGTGGGTCACAATGTTGTTGAGGGCTTCCTTGACCACGAGAAACAAATTATGCCGCACCTCCGTTGAAACCATTTTTTCCGGAACCCGCAATGGCGCGTCCATTTGACACGAAATTCCCGCCATGCGCAAAAATTCGACGGCGAATTGTCCGATGTAATCAATCAAATGCGCCAGCGTGTCGTTGCGCGGGTTTACGGCCCAAACGGTTTCGTCCAGCGTCTTGATGACCTGGCGCGCTGTTTCCGAAACGCGCCGCGCCGAATGATTGGATTTGTCCGGGTCATCCAACATTAAATCGCTCAACAAAACAATCTCCGTCAAATGACTTCCCAAATCGTCGTGGAGATCGCGGGCGATGCGGGCGCGTTCCTTGTCCAACGCCGCCTGCTGTTCCAGCGCGCGCAGGCGCCAGCGCAATCTGCGGAACGAAATGTAGCGCACGGCCACAATCACGATTGCGGCGAACGCGACCAGGGCCGCCGATCGAAACCACCATCGCTGCCAAAGAAACGGCGTGACACTGAATGCAAAGGACGCGCCGTTTTCGTTCCACGCTCCCTCGCCGTTGCCGGCGCGCGCGCGGAAGCGGTACTGGCCCGGCGGCAGCCGTGAAAAATTGGCGGCGCGCTCCGGATTGGCGTCAATCCAATTGCCGTCCAATCCGTCGAGCCGGTATTGCAGCCGCGCGTTTTCCGGGGCCGAAAAATTCAAGGCGGTAAAATCGAACTCGATGTCGCGATGATTGGGCGGCAGTCGCAAAGGCGACGGCTTCCGCAAATCCATCACGCCGCCCAACGGCGCCGGCCCGCCATACGCGGCAACCGTTTTTCCATCCACGATGACGCGCTTCAAAAAGACCGGGGGCGGCCGGGAATGGCTGTTGCTGTCGGATTTTTCGGGGTCAATGACAACCAGCGCGCTTTGGGTGGACATCCAAACGCGCCCGTCGCGGCTGAGAACCGCCCTGGGAGAAAAATCAAAATTGGCTTCCAGTCCCGCCAATCCTTCCCCGCGCCCATAATGAATCGAGCGCACCCGCATGTTTGGATTTTCAGTCGCGGCAATCAATTCCCGCTCCCGCGCTTTGAAAATGCCGTGGTCCGAACCAAGCCAAATCCAGCCGCGACCATCGGGAACAATTTCCGAAATATAGTTGTCAAATAAACCCCGCGCCGTCGTGACGTGGCCGAAATGTCCGGACTTGAGGCGCCCCAAGCCAAATCCCGCGTAGCCGATCCACAAACTTCCATCCGGCGCGGCGCGGAGGCTGCGAATGGACCGGATCGCGCCGGAAATTTTTTCCGTGCGGTCAATCGCCTTCCCGCCGGCAATCTCCAGCAGCAGCCCGCGGGACGTGCCGATCCAGATTTTCCCCGCCGCATCCTGCGCAATGGCGCGAACCGTATGCGTGTTTTCGCGCAGCGGCACCGTATGAAAATGGCCGTCGCGAAAAAATTGCAGCTCGTGGCCGTAACCGCCGATCCACAGATCGTCGTTGCTGGCGGCCATCAAAGCGGCGATCGGAGAGACCCCGAGTCCATCCTTTCGGTTCCAGGCATCAAACCGGCCGCCTTGAAAATGGATCAAGTGGTAATTCCGCGTGCCTATCCAAATGCCCCCCTTTTTGTCGGAAGCCACGCAAGTGGCGCGCCCGCCCGGCCAGCCGGCGTAAATGGTTTGCCATCCGTCCAAACCGCGGCGCGCGAGCAAGCCGTTGTCGGTCACCGCCCAAAAGTCGCCGCCTGCGTCTTCGCATAGCGATTGGACGGCTTCAAACGGCAGGCCATTTTGGGCGTTTTCCAGGCTCATGGCGCGAGGCCGCAGACGATCCAATCCGCCCCCGTGCGTGCCCACCCAGATGTTTCCTTCATTGTCTTCGAGCAGACAGGAAATTTCCGGATACGAAACCGGAATTTTTTCAAACCGGGAACCGTCAAAACGAAACAAGCCGTTGTACGCGGTGCCCACCCATACGTTGCCGCGGCGATCTTCAAGCATGGCGGAGGCTTCGGCATGGGAGTCGCCCGCCGGCAATGTTCCCTTCAGCTCCATGGGCGCGCCTTCGTCAAAGTGAAACAACCGCCCGCCGGCGCAAATCCAAACTCCCCCGGCGCGCGCCCTGGCCAACCGAATGGAACGATTCCCAGGCTGGGCCAGCAATTGAACTTTTCCATGGTGAAAAATTCCCACTTCGCCGGCGCGAGCCAGCCAGAGGCGGCCTTTGCTGTCTTTCGCAATGGAACCGACGGGCGCCCAGGGCAGGCCGAGTTGCCACCCGATCACCGTGGCTTTGCCGCCTTTCAAAGAGCAAATCGCGCCCCCCAAATACGAAATCCACAATCTTCCATCGCCCCATTCAATCATCGTTTGCGCGGCCGAATCCATGTGCGCGTTCGCCGGCCTGACGGCGAAGGTTTTGTTTCCGTTCAAATCCACCACCGCGCCGCGGTCCATCTCCACCCACAATCCGCCCTCGCGGCCCGGCAGCAGCGCCGCGACGCCGCGATTGCCCTGGCCGGCGTAATTGGTGAGGGAAATTTCATCGAATGTAACGCCGTCAAATCGCGCGAGGCCGCGCGGCGTGGCGACCCACAAGAATCCGTCGGGAGTTTGGGCGAGGCTGTCAACGCGGTTATTGGGGAGGCCTTCCGCCGTTTGCCACGAGCGCGCAAACCAATTGAGATTGGTCGAGCCTGCCACGGCCGTGGTTATAAAACCAAAAACAATCGCCGGACAAAGAAAAGCAAATCCCCGCCATGGCGCAACAAACGGATTGTTGACCCGGGAATTCCGATTTGATTTGTTCAGGACGTTGCGAATGAGCTGCTTTTGGGCGTGTTCGTAATGTCCTTCCCGCCGCGCGATTTGTCAATTCGTTCGTTTTTACTGTCGGAACTCCATGAGAATGTCCCCCTGGCAACTCGATAAGAATGTCCCCTTTGGCGCGGTTGCGGTAGCAACCGCGGCCACACATGGAGACATTGAACATGAGCAAGAAGGAACGGGAACGGCTGGGGGTGCTGGCCGGAGTCAAA
>JAGWNY010000078.1 GCA_028872915.1 Verrucomicrobiota bacterium | reverse complement strand
GATGTTGTTCGGCAGTTGAGGCGTTGAGAATAAGTTTTCTGTCGTGTTCATTTTTTGCGTTTCGTTTTGAAGGAGGGCGGAATTGCTCTCCTCGCCTCGGTTCCGGGAGAGCAAGGCCGCCCTCAACGAAACGCAAAGAGCCGGGTTTCGGCGCTGGCGGGCAGCGGAGCGGCCAGCAATGCAGTGCCACGAATTATTTCGTGGCACGAAATTGCAGCGGAGCAACCAGAAGCGCGGAAAGACGGCGGTAGAACGCGACAGAAATCAACGCCGCAATGCGGAACAATTGATCATAGTGAGCAACCAGTAACTGACTGAACTGGACACCAGAGATTCGTGAATCGCAAATGCGGCTCACTGGTGGATTTAACGTGCCCGAAGAGTGTCTGCTTTTAGCAACTCATCAAATGTGAACGCCGGTGAATTCTTTGCCGGCTTCGGTCATCATGGAAGGATTCCACGGCGGGTCCCAGACGATCTCGACTTCCACGTCCTTGACGCCTTCCAGACCGGACACTGCATTCTTAACGCCCCAACCGATGCTTTCGTGCATGGGACAGCCGGGTGTGGTCAAAGTCATGGTGACTTTGGCGATGCCGTCGGTGACGGCCACGCTGTAAACCAGGCCAAGGTCAACAATGTTGCAGCCGATTTCCGGGTCAATCACCTGATGCAACGCTTCGAGAATGGCGGCTTCCGTTGGGGAGTTTGCAGTCATATTACAGTCCTGTTGGTTGTTTTGTTCAGCGTCAGCGGCGTCAGTTTGGGGCGAAAGTAATGCGAGAGAATTTTTCCGATGTTCAATGCAAACACGGCCAGGCTCGAAGCGAGCAATCCGCAACCAATGCGAACGCCCGTCGTGCTGGCGAACAGCGTCGCCGACACCGTCGCGAGTAGACCGGCCAGAAACGTCCAATACCCGATGGCTTGCAGCGGCGCCGAATACATCTCGGCCAGCGCCGGCACCTGCGAACGACCAATGTGTTTGCTGTAAATCCCAAACCAGATGAGAAAGGGGATGATTTTGTAGAGCATTCCGAGGATGGCAAACGACACGAAACCGATGAATCCAAGCAGGGCGTAAACGATTTCAAGCTGTCCCGTAAATTGGTTTGCCGGCAAATCTGGCCAGCAAAGCACAACCGCAAGGATTGAAAGCGGCAAGAGCATGGCGATGGCGGTAAGAAAATACGTGACGCCCCAGTCCAAGGTGCGTCGTTTGCGCGCCCGGACAATAGCCCGCAATTCCCAACTGTGGAGCGCGAGTGCGGCGATGATGACCAACGCGAAGACCAGCTTCCACGGTCTTTGCAGCAGGATGCCGGCGAACAAACCAACCAGCCCCACATTCAATACCACGACCGACCAAGTGGCGCGGCGATGATTTTGCACTTCGCTCAAGGTGAACATCGGCACCAGCTTGTAAGAGACGCCGACGATGAGCATGGTAAAGAAGCCGACCGCGCCCAAATGCGCATGGGCGTCCATAGTGGCGATGGGATTGAACCGCAGCACCGGCGCCCAACCGCGTTGTCCCGCGACCAGCAGGAGCCCGGCAGTGACGGTCAGCAGAAGCCAGGCCAGCGCCGAAGCCACGCCGGTGGCGATGACGTTCCATTTGGGCACGCGAAACAACGTCCGCGCGACGTTGTAGGCGAAGATCACGACGCCGGCGGTCAACAGCGTTCCGAAGTATCCCAGCAGTTTCATGTTCCAGGTTCGAAACATCAAAATCATCCCGACGAACCCGACGACGTGAAAAACAAATTGCCAATTGGCCAGGCGCTCGCTGTAAAGTTTCGTCTCCAACGCCACCGGCACAAGTTGATACACCGCGCCCATCACGACCGAGCACAGCCAACCCAAGACAAACAAATGTGTCATGGCGACGGCGTCTGGCGCGTAGCGAGAAACCGCCAAAACATCCGGTTGTGCCACCAGCCAACCTGTGCCAGCGAATAATGCCAGCAGCCCGACCACCATGAATTGGAGTGGCAGCCGAATGGAAGTCGTGCTGGCCTTGGCCGGGCTGAAAGCAGCCGCGCTGACTGGCGCCGGTTTAACGCCGACGGATATGGGTAAGGAAGCTGCCATCGGTTTGCTCCGTGGTTTCGCCCACAAAGCCGCGCTCTTCGAGATGGGTATAGAGATGCATTGGGCGGCGGTCTGTGTGGGCGCGAATCCCCGTTTTGGCAGGTAAGTTGGCGAGCGCCTCCAGAATTTTCACCATCGGCTGCGGCGGCTCCAGTCCGCGCGCGTCCACTTCAATGTATGATGACGGCTGGGCTTCGCCGACGCCAGAACTCGCGGTGGCTGGCGCGTCGCGTTTAGTTTCAGGCTTTTTATCACCACCAGGCGTGAATACGACCTCCCAATCGCCCGATTCGAGTTGTTTGCTGGCATGGGAATAGCCTTTTTTGGCCAACACCGAAAAAAGCGGGAGCGGCTCAAATGGCGCGATCAGCCGGAGTTTTTCTTCGGGACGCAGGCGCGCCACCGTGCCCATGATTTTCCCAAACGGTTCACGGCCCTGCGCAATCTCCTCCCGCACATCCAAATCTACTATTTCGCTACTCATGCGGGTAATTTTAGATTATGCCTGCCGGAATGACTTTGACCGGAGTCAAGTTTTCGCGATTTCGGAGCCTGCCCATTTTTTGTCTAAAGAGCGTGCTCGCGCAAAGAGGGTGTCTTTCCAGCTACCCGAAAGCTGAGGGCATTGGGCAAGCCGCTGCGCGGCGGCAAAGTCTTGAAGACGTTTATGCATGATTTCGTTGCACCCAGCCAGATTCCATTCTGGACAAGGGCGTTCGAGCAATACTCCCACACCGCCTAGCCTGAGCCAGCCGTGTTTCACAACTCGGAAGTAGAAACCGGTAAAGCCGGTTTGTTCCGCCTGTTCCTTCAAATCTTTCACGTGCCATCGGCGCGACAGCTTCCAGCAAGGCTGGCGTGGCTGCGAGATTTCCACGATGGCATCGTCAAATTTGAAACGGTCGCCAATGCAGAGTTGCGTTTCCGTGGCACCGCCCAGGGTGAGGTTTTCTCCAAAACCCCCGAACGGGATATCCGCCAGCCCCGGTCGGCGGCGCCAATAATCATAATGCGCCGCCGGATAGGCGCACACGGCTTTTTCGGGGCCGCCGTGATTTTTGCGATCCGCCTGCTCGTCTCCCTGAAGCCCGCCATAGGCCAGCCAAACGGGGCCGGACGCAGCTTCTTTGAATATACCGCTCTCCCACGGTTGGTCCCACCACTCATTCGAGCTGCGGGCGGCGATACGCTTCGATCGGCCTACAAATAAGGCCAAAATTTGAATATTCATTTTGAAAGATTTGTGTTCGATTGGAATGTTCGTTAGCGCTTCGCCGGCTGATACGTGCCCGGCACAGTTCGGAAGGCAATAGCCAGACGGTTCCAGCCATTGATCGCCACAATCGCCAAAGTCAGATCCACCAACTCCTTTTCCGAAAAATGTTTGCGGACCAGTTCATATACATCGTCCGGCACATGGGTGTCAGCAACCTTGGTAAGCGCTTCCGTCCAGGCCAGCGCTGCCCGCTCGCGGTCGGTGAAAAACGGCGTCTCGTGCCACGCCGACAACGTGTAAAGTCGCTGTTCGGTCTCGCCGGCGGCGCGGGCATCCTTGGTGTGCATGTCCAGACAGAAGGCGCAACCGTTCATTTGCGAGGCGCGGGTCTTGACTAATTCCAAGAGTGACGATTCGAGGCCGCTGCGCCGCACGTATTGTTCGAGACCAGCCATCGCCTTGTAACCATCAGGTGCGACTTCGGTGTATTTGATTCGTTGTTGTTGCATGATGACCTTCCTTTCTTTGTCCTTTTCATTTTACGGTTGCCGTCAAGCTCTTTACCAAAAAATTGTTGAGCACGACGGCGTTGTTGTGTTCCGGGTCGTGGGCGCTGAAGAGCAGAGTGAGATTGCCTGCCTTGGCCGCCTCCAGCAACGGCTGCCAGGCTTCCGGCCTGGACTCCAATTCAGTCCGATAGCGCCGCTGAAATTCGTTCCATTTGTCCGGGTCGTGGTTGAACCATTTCCGCAATTCGTGGCTGGGTGCCACTTCCTTGCACCAGCCAGTCAGCGACAGCGATTCCTTCTTGATGCCGCGCGGCCAGAGCCGTTCGACTAAGAACCGTTGACCGTCGGTCTTGGCGGCTGGTTCATAAACTCGTTTGGTCTGGATCATACACATTCTTCGATTTGGTAGTAAGACGATCTATTTTTTCGAACTACAGACCATCGGCTCCTCATCTGGATCCTGGTCCGTCTTTCGCGAATCATTCAGCCCGGTGATGATGCGCGAACCCAATTTGTAAGTGAAATACGAATAGGTCCATTGCAGCAGCACTGCAAGTCGGTTGCGAAAACCGATAAGGAAAATCAAATGCACCGACAGCCACGCGGCCCACGCTGGCCAACCGGAAAATTCCAGCCGGCCAATTTGCGCCACCGCCGCCGACCGGCCAATCGTTGCCATCGTGCCTTTATCCCAATACTCGAATGCCGTCCGCGCACGGGGATTAGTGGTTTCATTGTTCAAATCATCCTCAATTAATCTCGCCGTGTGGCGGGCCATTTGCATGGCGGCAGGGGATACGCCTGGAACCGGCTGGCCGCGTTCATTACGAACGAGCGCCAGATCACCGATGGCGAAAACTTCCGGATGGCCGGGCACGCTCAAATCGGAATTGACGATGACCCGGCCGGCGCGGTCAAGTTCCACGCCGAGTTTACGCGTCAGCGGATTGGCAATGACGCCAGCCGTCCAGAGGATGTTGGCGCTCTTAATTCGACGGCCATCGGCCAGTTGCAGAAAACCGTCGCCGATGGTTTCCACGCGGACGTTTGTCCACACTTCGACTCCCAGCCGGGTCAGTTGCGTCACTGCTTTGGCGGATAGCCGTTCGGAAAAGGGGCGCAAGATTCGCGGCATGGCTTCCAGCAAAATCACCCGCGCCTGTCGCGGGTCAATCTGGCGGAAATCCCGTTTCAATACCCGCCGGGTGAGTTCAGCGAAGGCACCCGCCAATTCCACGCCTGTTGGGCCGCCGCCCACCACCACAATTGTCATCAGACTCTCCCGTTCGGCTGGATCGGCGCTGTTCTCCGCCTGCTCGAAGGCCAATAAAATGCGACGACGGATTCCCAGCGCGTCGTCCAGTGATTTGAGACCGGGCGCATATTGCTCCCATTCGGGATGGTCGAAATAGCCGGTCTTGCTGCCCAGCGCCAACACCAGGTAATCATAGGTCAGGACATCATCGCCCAACCAGATTTCGCGCCGGGCCAGATCAAAGCCGGTCACGTCGCGCAGCAGAACATTGACGTTGCGCTTGTTCCGCAGGATGGACCGGATGGGCTGGGCGATTTCCGGCGCGGACAATCCCGCCGTGGCCACCTGGTAAAGGAGCGGCTGGAAGAGATGATGATTTTGCCGGTCCACCAAGGTGACCTGCGCGGTGGGATGACTGATCGCTTGGCAAAATGTCAGGCCGCCGAATCCGGCGCCCAGCACCACCACCTGTGGCTGATTGTTGTTGGTCGTGTTCATCATCCATACTCCGACACTTCAACTTAAATGTCCTCGCCAGCGAAAGTTTTGACCTAAGTCAAAAAATTGAATCCTTGGTTTTTATAGAATGACGGCGAATGAATTTTCGCCACGAACCGCATTCCGTCAAATGCCTGGCCGGCATTTGTCATTCAAACACCCCTTTGACAATTCCCCACACTTAACATAAAAATCAGGAGATTCAATTCCCGATACGAAAGGACGTTATGAATAAATCATCAAAGAATAGCATGTTGATTTCCAAGGGCTGGATTCAGGCGGTGGCGCTGGTCATGCTCTTTGGCTTTTTCGTTCTGGGCCTGCTGGCGCACATGACCTACACGGATGAACCCCCAATTCCCGCGAAGGTCGTCGGCCCGGATGGCAATGTCTTGTTCACTGGCAAGGACATTTCCGCCGGCCAGGAGATTTTTCTCAAGAACGGCCTGATGGAATACGGCTCGATTTTCGGCCACGGGGCGTATCTGGGGCCGGATTACACGGCGGATTATCTTCATCGGGCAGCCGAAATCGCAATTGCCTATTACGGCGGGACCACCTCCGACGCAGCCCGACAGCAAACCATCGCCGATTTCAAAACGAACCGTTTCGACGCGGCGACCGGCGTGCTGACCTACAGCGCGGCACAGGTCGAAGCGTTTGAGAAACTCACGAATTATTACGCCGGCTTTTTTGGAACCCCCACGACCAAGTTCGGTTTGCGGCCCGACGCCATCACCAACCCGAACCAAATCCATGAACTGACGGCCTTTTTCAGTTGGTCGGCATGGGCGGCTTCGGCATTGCGGCCTCATAAAAACTATTCCTACACCAACAACTGGCCGCCCGAATCACTGGTGGGCAATCACGTCACGGCCGACGCCGTGTTGTGGAGCGTGCTCTCCCTGACCGCCCTGCTGGGCGGCATCGGCCTGATAATGGCTTCCTTTGGCCGGTGGAAATTTCTGGGCTGGCACGGGCGGGAGGAGCAGCGCATTCAGTTCCGGCCACCCGATCAGGTGATGCTGACACCCGCGCAGCGGGCGTGCGCCTGGTTTTTCCTGGTCATGGCACTGCTGTTCACGATTCAGACGCTGTTGGGCGGAGCGGTCGAACATTATCGCGCCGACCTTTCCAACTTTTTCGGGCTGGATCTGGCGCGCGTGTTGCCCTTCAATATTGCCCGCACCTGGCACATTCAACTGGCGATTTTTTGGGTGTCCACCTCCTATCTGGCCGCCGGCATCTTTCTGGTGCCGATGATTACCGGACGCGAACCGCGCGGCCAAAGCTGGCTGTCCTATTCGCTGCTGGGCGCACTGGCAATCGTTGTCTTTGGCAGTCTGGCGGGCGAATACGGCGGGATTGAAGGCTGGATTCAGAAGAATTGGTCGTGGTTTGGAGATCAAGGTTTTGAATATCTGGACCTGGGCCGATTCTGGCAGATTTTACTGACGGTTGGTTTGTTGTTCTGGGTGGTGATTCTGTTTCGCGGATTACGAAACCGCCTGCGCACCGAACACATGGGCAACATGCCCTGGTTGTTCTTCTTTGCGGCGCTGGCTATCCCGGCATTTTACGCCGTTGGCCTGTTGGCAAAACCGGGACAAAATTTCACCACCACGGATTTCTGGCGGTTCTGGGTGGTCCACCTGTGGGTGGAGGATTTCCTGGAACTGTTCACAACGGTCATGGTCGCCTACGTCTTTGTGCTGCTGGGCGTGGTGCATGAGCGTGTGGCGTTACGGCTGATTTATCTGGACGTGGTGTTGTATTCAGCGGGCGGCGTCATTGGCACGATGCACCATGTTTATTTCTCCGGCGAGCCGGCGGTGCACATGGCCCTGGGCGCGTTTTTCTCGGCGGCGGAGGTGATTCCGTTGACCCTGCTGACGCTGGAATCCTGGAGCTTTCTGCAACTGGGCGCACAGCAGGGATCGGAAGCGCGCACGCCCTTCCCGCATTTTTGGGCGGTGATGTTTCTGGCGGCGGTCGGGTTCTGGAATTTTCTGGGCGCGGGCATTTTCGGTTTTCTCATCAATCTGCCGGTGGTGTCCTATTATGAAATCGGCACGGCGCTGACGCCCAACCACGGCCACGCGGCGATGATGGGCGTGTATGGAATGCTGTCGGTGGGGCTGGCGCTGTTCTGCCTGCGTTATCTGATTCCCGAAAAATTGTGGAGTGACCGCGCGGCCAAGGTGAGTTTCTGGTCGCTCAATTTGGGACTGGCGTGGATGGTGTTTGCGTCGCTGTTTCCAGTGGGATTGATCCAGTTGTATCACTCGGTGGACTACGGCTATTTCAATGCCCGGTCGCTGAAGTTTCTCTCAAACCACACGGTCTCGCTGTTGGAATGGATGCGGCTGCCGGGCGACGTGCTGTTCATCGTGGGTGGAACACTGCCGGTTCTTTACCTCTGCTGGCTGGGCGTGGCGCGGATGAAAACTCACACGCCGCGGGAGGAACCGGACGGCGTGCTGTTCACTGAAATCCAGGAAGTGAAAAAGTTCGGCGCATGATTGAGGGTGTCCATGTGGAAGTGCTGCTCGCTAGCGGTTACGCGCTGTTTCTGGTGGGCGTGGCGGTGGGATTGGAATGGCTGGCCCGCCATTCGCACCGGCGCTCGGAGCATTACCGCAACTCGGGTTTCACCTATAAACGCAAAATGGATGTGTGGGAATGTCCGACCGGCCATCACTTGACACGGGTTGAGACGGACTTTGAACGCAAAATCGCCCGCTATCGTGCCCCCGCTCACAAGTGCAATGCCTGCCACTGCAAAAAGGACTGCACTGACTCCGACAACGGTCGTGAATTGGAAAGCCGCCTCGACGCTTGGGTGCAATCGGAACTGAACCGTTTTCATCGGGGGATTTCCCTGACCTTGTTGCTGCTGGCGGTCCTACTGCTGGTGGTGGAGATGTTCCGGCACCAGACAATGCGAGATTGGCTGGTGCTGGCCGTCCTGCTGGTGCCGATCGGCATTGCCGGCTCAAGATATTTTGTCTCCTTCACCGAGCCCGCCAAAAAGCATTGATTCTGTCAGGTGGTGTCGCGCTGGGCATTCTGAGCCACAACGCCAAAAATTGATTCAAGTCAAAGAAATCGCCCTGGTGCGGCGTAGAGTGGCAATGTGAACGCACATTCACACCAACCGGCAATGCCGCGACACGGACGAGACGCTGGAGTCCGTGCCAGACATGATTTCCAGCTCTCTGTCGGAAAGGAGAAATAAAATGAAAACGACCGCCATAAACCAAATGACCGCCGAGCACCGGCACATTGAAACCGTCATTAAATCACTTCAGGACGCCGTTACGGCGCTGGGAAATTGGCAGCGGCTCAATGTCGAAAAACTCCGAAACGTCGTGGAATTCCTGCGTGTTTATGCCGACCGGCGCCACCATCAGCGGGAGGAAGCGTTGTTCTTCCCGATCTTGATCAAACGTGGCGTTCCCCCGCAAGGCTGCCCGATTGGCGGATTGAACCACGAACATGAAAA
>JAGWNY010000108.1 GCA_028872915.1 Verrucomicrobiota bacterium | reverse complement strand
GCGTAAACAAAGTCAACGGGCATCTGTGATGCCCATCAACGATGAAGTATTACGTTATGAAGTATTACACCTCGACGACCGAATTCAACTGCGGAATCGATCTCCATTCCCGTCAGATGTATGTCTGCCTGGTGAACCGTTCCGGTAAAATCCTGGTCCACACCAATATCCGAAACAATGATTTCGGCTTCTTCTTGCGGCTGGTCGCCCCTTATCGTCACGACCTGACCGTCTGTGCTGAATGCATGTTCGGCTGGTATTGGCTGGCCGATGCCTGCGCCCAAGCCGACATTCATTTTGTTTTGGCTCACGCGCTCTACCTCAAGGCCATTCATGGCGGGAAAAACAAAAACGATCGCATCGATTCCGAAAAACTCGCTCAACTGCTGCGCGCCAATCTTATCCCGCCCAGCTATGTCTATCCCGCCGCCCAGCGCCCACTGCGAGCCCTGTTGCGCCAGCGTATCCATTTCGTCCGGGAACGCACTGAACTGATTACTCGCGTCCAATCCCATCAACTGGCCCACAATCGCATCCCTAATGCTTCGGCCAACCGCCAGCGCTGGCAGGAACAGTCACTGGCTCAGGAACCCAACGCTCCTTACCAATTAGCCCTCCAAAACCAGTTCGCCCTCATTGGCCATTTCGATACTCAAATCGCCCTCCTGGATGCTCAATTGCAACAGTTAACCAACGCCCACGCTCACCGCGATTATATCCTGCTGCAGACCGTCACCGGCATCGGCAGGCATTTGGGCCTGACGCTGCTCTACGAAATCGGAGACATCGGCCGCTTCCCCACCGTCAAAGACTTCTTAAGCTATTGTCGCCTGGTCAAGGGCACCGTTGCTTCCGCCGGCAAGATCAAGGGGTTGCGCGGCCACAAGCTGGGCAACCCCTACCTGCGCTGGGCCTTCGGCGAGGCGGCCATCATTGCCAAACGCGATCCGGTTTTCATGGGTCCGTTCTATCAACGCCTGCTGACCCGCATGAATGGCAACAAATTCAAAGCCAACGCCGTCCTGGCCATCAAATTGGCCCGTTCCGTGTACTATATGCTGAAGAGCAAAACCGTCTTTGATCCCCAGCGCCTGGCGGCTGCGATCGCACGCAACTGAATTTTGACCCTGGCGACCTGAACCGCACCACACACTGGAGCCGATCAAACGTGAGATCCCGATTTAACCCGGACCCCTGGTGTTTTGAACACTCGGGCCTGAGATGGATCCACCAGGACTCCCTAAAAATGATTGGGCCAGGTCGCCAGCGGTCGTTGATCGCAGGTCATCGACGCCGGGGCCGCGAGCTGGATGGCTCGCTATCGGCCCCGGCTCCCTTTAGCTTGCGCTCGCATCGCTTCAGAACGTTCTGTCTTTGGAGCATCCGCCCCATTCGCACGTCCGCAAAACACTGGAGCTCCGAGTTTGACCAGCACGCTCGGGCAGCCGTCGGCCAAAATGCTTGGATAGCGCGTGGGTTCACTGCTGTGTGTTTCTGGACCGTTCCCTGGCGTTCGATCAGGGGACTGGAAAACCGGTTGAGGTTCCCTTTGAACTCTGGCCGGCTCGATGGAGTCCCAATAGGTGTTTAGCCGGATGCTCCGCATCCGCGCTGCAAACCGAAATTAAGTCGGAGTTC
>JAGWNY010000077.1 GCA_028872915.1 Verrucomicrobiota bacterium | reverse complement strand
AACGCGGTCACCGAAGGTTTGAACTCAAAAATCCAGAGCCTCAAATCTGCCGCCCGGGGCTTTCGCAACTTCAAAAATTACCGCACTCGCATCCTGTTCTTCTGTGGGAAGCTTGATCTCTACCCACTATGAACCGTGAAGAAACATTTATTTGGCGCCGGTGGCGGTGAAGACCGCGGGAATGGTCCTGAACAGAATTTTCAGGTCGAGCCAGAGGGACCAGTTGTCAATATATTCGAGGTCCAGGCGCACCCATTCCTTGAAATCGGTGATCTGGTTGCGTCCGCTCACCTGCCAGAGGCAGGTCAGGCCCGGCCGGACGCTCAGGCGGCGGCGATGGGCAAAATCGTTGAAGCGTTTGACCTCGTCCACCGGCAGCGGACGCGGGCCGACCAGGCTCATTTCTCCCCGCAGAACGTTCCATAATTGGGGCAGTTCATCGAGGCTGTAACGGCGCAGCCATTTGCCAACGCCCGTCACGCGCGGATCGTTGGTGAGCTTGAACACCGGCCCGTTCATTTCATTCATGGCTTCCAGTTCCTGTTTGAATTGCTCGGCGTTGGTGACCATCGTCCGGAATTTATAGAGGTGGAACGGCGTGCCGTTCAACCCGGAGCGCTTTTGCCTGAAGAAAATCGGGCCAGGCGAGGTGGCCTTGATAATGATGGAAACCACCGCAAACACCGGGCTGGAGACAATCAGAAGAAAGACCGCGCCAAAAAAATCCAGCGCCTGCTTGAACATGCTTTGCCAGGACAGTTGGGGTGTGCTGCTGAAGATGAGCAGCGGATGCCCGAACAATTCGTCGGAGGTCGTATGCGAAATCTGGGTGTTGAAAAAATCCGCCATCAGCCAGACTTCGACGCCCTCCAACTCGCAGGCTTTGATAATGTTTTCAATCTGCTCGAAATAGGTGTGCCTGGCGCTCAAAATGACGCCGCTGACCGAATGATCATGAATGGCCTGCACAAACTGCGCCAGCGGGTGGGCCAGATCGAATTGGGCAATGATGGCCACGGCGTCATCGCGGCGGCCTTCGAGTTCGCGGCACATACGGGCCAACTCATTCTTCGTGCCCGCGAGCAGCAGGCGCCGCTTGTGCGGGGTGATGTGCAGGCGCCCTTTGGCCATCAGCCGTCGGCATTCCACTTTGGCATAAAGCAGCGCCAAACTGATCAATCCGTAAAATGTCGGCACGGCGCGCGGCACCGGCATGTGAAACGCATAGGCGACGAGCGCCAGGCCTATCACGGTGATCATGCAGCCTTTGACGAGCGGCCAAAGAATGGCGGCGCGCGAACCGGAAATCGGATGCTCATAAAATCCCTGCGACTCCAAAATCAGGGGTGTGATCGGAATCAGGACAACCGCCAGCAAAACCGTTCCGGCATCGGTCAAAATATGCGGCGGCGGCGGCGCGAGGCCCAACCAGTTGGTCACGTAAAGGCTGGCGCGGAGAACGTAGGCGATCCAGAAGCTGGCCGCCACGAGACACGCGTCGGTCAATTGCTGAATCAGTATTCGAATCTGGCGGTCGCGTCGCAACATTGTCTGGATGAATTCTTTGAATTCTGAATTCTGAAACGACTGGAAACCATAGCAGAAGAATCAGCGTTGCGCAACGGCTGTCGCCGCCGGGGGCAACTGGAATTGCGGCACGGAAGCGGCAATGAGCTTCTCCATGCGGTCAAACGCGGCATCCTCCCGGTGCGCCAGGCATGGGGAATAATAGCTGACGTAAGCCCATCGCTCCTTGATGCCGGTCCGCAACTGGTGGAGTGCCAGGCGTTTCAACATCTCAAAGTGGCTTGGGGTTTCATCGCCGGCCGCCACGAACCAAAAGACATAGACGCCATGCGCTTCGATCCTGCTGCCGTCCGGTTGTTGAAACGTCCCGCGCACGTTCCAGCGCGAAACCGGCAGTGAATACGGCGCCGGGCCCGCGATAGGAACGTTCACGACGGATTTCTCGTAAGGGTCGAGGCCCAGGCCGGCGAGGCAATAATTGGCGTTGTGAATGCTGGTACGGTCGGCCCCCATCATCACAATCGTCGCCTGAACGGGCGCGGGGTCGTCCGGCGAGACGTACATCCGCTCCACATAGCTGGAATCATGGGGCAGGTATCCCAGCACTACTTTGGGCTCAGGCACGTTTGTGGAGGTGTAATCAAGCGCCTTCGCGGGCAGAAAGAGCTTCATCGCCATGCGGCCGGGTATTGGCGCGGCCTTCACGCCCGGCTGGCCGAGGCGCGGATGCGTCTTAAAACGCGCCAGTAACAGCGCACCGCCGGTAAACAGGGCCAGCGTCACGAAAAACAAAGCCCATTTTTGGGCTTTCACGCCGCCTCCTTTTGTTCCAAACCCTCCATCCAGCGGCCAATGAGCAGGAAGCCGGCGATGGCCGGGACGTAAGGTGTCAGGCTCAAAAGCCAGTTGTTATGGACGAAATTGCCCGCCGCCTGTCCGCCAATTGCGGCGGTGATAATAATCAGCAGCATCCGCAGCAGATTTCCCAGCACCGCAAAGGGAACGGAAAGCGCCAGCAAAAAGGCTCGCTGCCAGGCGCCCCGAAAAACAAGAAAGCCATAAACGGCAGCCAGCAAGGAAATGGCGATCAGGCTGTGAATGCCACTGCACGCCGCCGCCACCTCGTACTGATACGCGCCGGACGGATCGAACAATTGAGTTCCCTCCCGAAGCACGTCCACCCCCAGGCCATGAGCCACTTTTTCCGTGAGCCAGGAGACCAATTCCTGCAGCGGAAAGGTGACGGTTTGAAGTCCGATAGGCACACAGAACACAAACAAAAAAAACGGAAACAGGCTGTGCCGCAACCAATCGCGCCCCCAGGCCAATCCCATGAGGCCCCAGACTCCCGCGAACAGGGCGACAATGGACAGATCGGTCTGCTGAATGAAAAACCCCAGCAAATGCAGTACGAGCGCGCTTGCGACAATAAAAAGCCCCGGCGCCCAGACCTTCAAAGGCAGTTTGAGGAGTTCATGCCGGCGCCACCAATAAAGGCCTGCCACAAGAAAGGGTATCCATTTGCCCTGGCCCTGGTCATCCGGATGCTGGTGGTATTGATCCAGCAGCCATGCGAAGAGCGAGGATGAATGGAAGTAGCCCAGAATCGCATTGCCCCAAAATTGAAAAATCGCCAGCCACGCGGCCAGCAAGATGAAGAAAAAGGCCTTGTTAGGCAGGCGGTTCCAGCAATGGAGGGTGTCCCGCCACAAATTTTCGGTCGATGCATCTTCAAGGCTTTGGTTCACTGAAACATTTGAGATAACGGAACGGGTCTTTTTGCTCAAATAAAATCAGCTAAAATTAAAAGAAAAGAAAGATTGACTTGTGCGCCAATTGTGTTAAAAAGGGAGGCGTTCGTTCAAAAAACGGGTTGGTGTCAACAACAGACAGATGTCCGCAACCATAAGCCAGCGACATTCAGCGATTCTGCCGGTGCAGTGCTCTCCTTCTCTATTTTGGACGTTCATGTTATGAGTCAAGCAAGATTATTCGTTGGGAACCTGTCCTATCAGACCGGGGAAAATGACCTTCAGGATTATTTTTCCCAGGCCGGCGCGGTCAAATCGGTCAATCTGATGTTGGACAAGGTCACGGGCAGATCACGGGGGTTTGCATTCGTGGAATTCAGCACCCCCGAAGAGGCGCAAAAGGCGATCGAACAATTCCACAACAAGGACTTCCAGGGAAGGGCCATCACCGTCAATGTCGCGCGTCCGCGCGAAGACCGGCCTCAACGGTCCAATTGGGGCGAACGCCGCGACAGGGGCGAACGCCGCCAATGGCAATAGCCAGAACTGCTCCGCTTCGTCAACAGCACCAGGGCGAGTGCCGTCCAGGCATTCCGCCCATGTTTTTTTCCATTCCCTGACGGGTGGCCCTGAGCCGGGACCATGCGGATGGGAGGGAAGTGGTTGCGCGGCAGATTTTTGGGCCAGAGCGGTTGAAGAAATAATGGAGCCGTGCGGCAGCGAGGAATTTTGGGTTTTGGCGAGGCTGAGCGAGGGAGCATGCCCAAAGCCGCCTGTAACCGGGCGAAAACGAAGCCAAAACTCAAAAGAACTGCCCCTTCTCCCCATCCGCATGGCTACAGTATTTCTGAAACCGCTCTTACTAAAGGTTTTCGGCCCTTGTGGCAGGCGGAAGAAAGCCGGCGGCGACTTCCTGAAAGGCCGCAAGTTGCAGGTGTTCCCACTTTTCGTCGCGGTCCAGCGCAATGGCCATCAAACGAGCAACGGCAGGCGCAATGGCAAGCGCGGCGCGGGCGTTGAGGAACAGGGCACGGGTGCGCCGCGCAAGGACATCCTCCAGCGTCGCCGCCATTTCATGGCGCACGGCCCATACGATTTGCGCGCCGCAAACCGGAAGCGATTCGTGCAACGGCCGGGCCAAGCCGGGTTGTTCGCGGATCAGGGCGGCAATAGGCTCGGCGTCTGAACCGTAGTTTGCGAACGGCCCGGATTGCTGCGGGCGCTGAAACCCATGCACGGGCAATTGGTGCGTCCTACAGCCCCGGTGAGGCAAACAGGCGAGTTCCAGGGCGCAGTCCACGGCGTCTTCAGCCATTTTACGGTATGTCGTCCATTTGCCGCCCGCCACGGTCACAAGACCCGAAGGGGAAACTCGAATGGCATGATCGCGGCGCAACGCCGAAGTGGCGGTGGATTTGCCCTTGATGAGAGGGCGGATTCCGGCGAATACGCTCAAGATGTCCGCAAGCGCCGGCATTCGGGCCAGGTATCGGCCCGTGGTTTGAAGGATCAAGTTCACTTCGTTCTCGGTGGCCCTGGGTTCGAGAGCGACTTCGGAAACCGGCGTGTCCGTCGTGCCGGCAACGACGTGGCCGTGCCAGGGGATGGCGAACATCACCCGGCCATCGGCAGTGTGGGGAACCAGGATGGCGGAATCGCCCGGCAGAAATTCCTTCGGCAACACAATATGCGCACCCTGGCTGGGCGCGATCAAGGGTGCTGCGGTTTCATCATCCAAACGCCTGACCTGATCGCAAAACGGGCCGGTGGCGTTGATGACGCAACGCGCGCCAATACTGTATTCGCGACCGCTTTCGCCGTTGCGGAAGGCGAGGCCGGCAATCCGGCCGGCGGCATCCTTGAGGAATCCGGTCACGCGGCTGTAATTCAGAATGGCGGCGCCGTGTTCGGCCGCGGTCTGGAGCAGGTTGATGAGCAATCGGCTGTCGTCAAACTGGCCGTCGTGATAAGCGACGCCTCCGCGCAATCCTTTTGGTTCCAGCGCCGGAACGCGCTGGAGCACTTCGTCACGCGAAAGCATTTTCGAGGGGCCAAAGCCGTGTCCGGCAGCCAGAAGATCATACATTTTGAGGCCAGCGCCATATAACGGAGCTTCCCACCACTCATAATTGGGCACGATAAATTCAAGGTTGCGCATCAGGTGTGGGGCGTTTTGAAACAGAATGGCGCGCTCCTTCAAAGCTTCGGCCACAAGGGCCACGTTCCCCTGTTTCAGGTAGCGAACGCCACCGTGGATCAGTTTGGTGGAGCGGCTGGAAGTCCCCTTGCCGAAATCGCTTTGTTCCAAAAGGACGACGCTGCAGCCCCGCGACGCCGCGTCCACCGCCACGCCCGCGCCGGTCGCCCCGCCCCCAACAATGGCCATGTCCCATGCCTCATGCCGGCTGGCGATGGTCTGAAGAAAGGCGCCGCGGTTCACCGGCGGATGGAATTTTGCCCCTGAAGGAACGCCAGGACGCGATCGGGATAATCGGTAAATACCCCGTCCACGCCCAACGCGACCATCGCCGCAATATCGTCCGGGGCGTTAATGGTATAGGCAAAGAGCTTCAAGCCGCGGCGGTGCGCGTCGGCGACCAGTTCGTCCGTCACACATTTCTTGCTGCAATGCAGCGACCATGCGCCAAGCCGTTCTGCCGGCGCGGCCAATCCGCGTGGAACTTCTTCGATCAATGCTCCCGTGCGCAGCGCCGGCTGCAACGTTGCCGCGGCGCGGATTTGGGCAAAGTCGAACGACGAAACCAGGAAATCCTCATATCGCCAGCCGCATCGAACATATTCCTCGATGAGCAACGTCACAGGCTCCGCGGTGGCCGGACCTTTGAGTTCGACATTGATCAGTGCGCGGCGGTTCACCGCGTCAAAAATTTCCGCCAGGGTTGGAATAGGCTCGCCCAGCCCGGCGTCAAGCGATCGCAGGCAGGAGAACGATTTTTCCGCCACGGCGCCTTTGCCATTGGTGGTGCGCTCCAGCGTGTCATCGTGGATGACCATCAGATGGCCGTCGGCCAGATGAACATCCACTTCGATTCCATTCGCGCCCAACGCGAGCGCCTTGCGCACGGCGCGAAGCGTATTTTCCGGCTCATGTCCGCGCGCGCCACGATGGCCAAAGCAAAAAAAATTGCCTGCTTTCACTGGATTGGCGCAATCAACCCGGAGGCATCAGCGATCGGGCCTTGCGCACCCAGACGCGGTCCCGTTTGCGTTGGAACGCGGGCGCGTGAACGTCGTCGCTCACGACATCCTTCAGTTCGGCGCGGGCGAGGTCGGGCTGATGGTTGGCGAGATACAATTCGGCGAGCTGCACCTTGGCGCGCGGATAGGAATGGTTTTCGGTGACCTGCCGCCAGACGCGCATGGCGTCATCGGCTCGACCGAGCGCGGTGAAGGTTTCGGCCAGGGCCATTTGCGTGTAGCCGTATTCGTGGTTCGGATTTTCGGCGATGACGGCTTCGAGAAGCGGAAGGGCCTCCGCGGAACGTTTTTGGCGGAGGAGGCACTGGCCAAAATGGGCGCGGGTGTCAATGTCCCGCGGGTCGCGTTCCAGGGCGGCGCGATAGTTCCGTTCGGCGTCTTCGAATCTGCCCTGTTGCAAATAAATATCGGCGAGCTGCGAGTAATGATGGGGCTTGTCCAGATGATGGATTTGGCCCTGCAATTCGCGGATGCGCCGCCGGTCAAAGGCGCCGGGCAATTCGAAACCGCGCATCGCCGAGGGCGCGGCGCGATACACGAGGAAAAAGTAAAGGAGCGTGGTGACGCCCCAGCCGATGAAAATGAACACCGCCCAAAGCCATTCGCCGTTGCGCACGGCGTGGACGAACATCCAAATTTGGAAGACGGTGATCGCCAGCCACAACGGACTGCTCAACAAGAGCGGCCAATCCAGCAGCCTTCCAATAAGCGAAGTGAACATGGAGCGAAGCTATGCCGAAGATTTTTCGGTGGCAATGAAACATTTCCCGCGGCCCAGCCCCAGAAACGCGCGGGGCAAATTCACTCAAATCCACTCAAATTGACCTTCATCCTGGCTGGAACCGAGGCGGCTATTGGGTGTTTTCCAGGCGCGGGATGTCAAAGAGCGAGCCGTTTACGGCTTTCAGGAGCAGGTATAGCACGGAGCGTGAAATAATGCAACAAAAATCTTCGGATTTTTTTCCATCGTGGGGCGTCTGAATTTTCCGGCACGGACTCCGCGGCCCCTGACCGGGCGAGGCCCAAACTCGCGGCTTGTTTTTCGGGCCGATACCGCGGCACAATTCGGCGCTTTCACGTGAACGATACACTGGTCATCGTGCCCACTTACAATGAGCGGGAGAATCTTCCGCGCATGACGGAAAAGCTGCTGGGTCTGCCGGTCAAAGCGGACATTCTGGTGGTGGACGATAATTCTCCGGATGGCACCGGGGCCATTGCGGAGGAGCTGGCGGCGCGCCATCCTGAAATCCACGCGCTGCACCGGGCTGGGAAGGAGGGGTTGGGGCGGGCGTATATTGGGGGCTTTCAATGGGCGCTGAAGCAGGGGTATGAATTTATTTTTGAGATGGACTGCGATTTTTCGCATAACCCGGAGGACATCCCGCAATTTTTGGAGGCGGCGAGGAGCCGGAACGCGGACGTGGTGCTCGGCTCGCGGTATTGCGGAGGGGTGCGGGTGATCAACTGGCCGTTGAAACGGCTGATGTTGAGCCGAAGCGCGGGAATTTACGTGCGGCTCATCACGGGGATGCCGTTCACCGACCCCACGGGCGGCTATAAATGCTTTCGGCGGCGGGCGCTGGAGGCGGTGGATTTGGATTGCGTGCGTTCCAACGGCTACAGTTTTCAAATTGAAATGACGCACCGGCTGTGGCGGCAGGGATTCAGGATTACGGAGATACCGATCATATTCACGGAACGGAGCGAAGGACATTCGAAGATGTCGGGCCATATCGTGCGGGAAGCGCTGATAATGGTGTGGCGATTATGGCTGCAAAACGGGTTGCGGCGGCGTCCGCGCGCGGGGGTGAAATGAGGGATTTCGCCAGCAAAGAATTTCCCCGGCGACGGATGGACATCCTCCTTCGCTAAGAGCGGTTTCAGAAATACTGCAGCCATGCGAAGTTGGTAAAGTGAACATATTGCTCACGACGTTCGTTCGGATTCAAAGAGCATTGCGTTGTCGGCGGGAAACGCTTTTGGTCAAGCCATAAATTGGTTTCACAAAACCAAAATCCGTTAGGTCTTCGTCTTGCAAAATTAACAAAAAAATTGTTGTCACGTGGATGCAGCGGTTGGAGCGTTGAAACCAAATCAGTTTACAGCGGAAGTTTTTTTGCTGAAAAGTCAACACGCCACGATAAGGCGTTATCGGCAGTCAGATTTGCAGGCAAGCTGAACAAAAATTTAGAACATGAAATTCCGAAAAGGAAAAAATTTCGTTATTTCGCGCGACCTCTTTTTGCCGGTTGCGTCAAACGAACAGCAATCAAAATTCGCGCACCAAATCGCGCGCCGACGCGCCCAATGCTTTGGCAATCTTAACGAGCGAGTCCACCGAAGGAGATTCTTTGCCGCGTTCAACCCGGCTGATAAAGACTGTCGAAAGATTGGCTTTTTCCGCCAGCCTTTCTTGAGAGAAATTGGCCTTCTTGCGTTTGGCGCGAATGGCTTCTCCCAACAGGCGGCGATGTGGTTGGCTGGCCGACATGACCGCATAGGGAACGGAAATCAGGCGAAAGCTACCATGTCGTTAACGACTGATTGCGCTTGCGCTTCCCCTGCCGCGGATTCAACATGCGGACGAGACTTTCAAACGTGAACAGGCAATAAAATCACGAGCCAGATGAAACCATTCAATTTATGAAAAAATCCCCG
>JAGWNY010000022.1 GCA_028872915.1 Verrucomicrobiota bacterium | reverse complement strand
TTTGACTCCGGCCAGCACCCCCAGCCGTTCCCGTTCCTTCTTGCTCATGTTCAATGTCTCCATGTGTGGCCGCGGTTGCTACCGCAACCGCGCCAAAGGGGACATTCTTATCGAGTTGCCAGGGGGACATTCTCATGGAGTTCCGACAGGCCCAGCCGTCCCCCTTGACGAACCGCCCGTGCCCTGCGACTTTGCCACGTTCTGGTACAGCATCCGGCAGAGACGGGGCCGGAGGCCCTGTTCGCTGATATTTTGAAGACTCCCGCCGCCCAATCCCTGGCCCGGCGCCTGGAGAATGGCGGAGCGCTGTTTTGCGCCGGAGTCGCCGCGCCCGCCCAGCCGTTTTTCGCCGCCATCCTCCACAAAATGTTTCCCCTGCGCGCCATTGTCGTCGTGACCGAAAACCTCAAGGCCCAGGAAAGTTTCGAGCAGGACTTGGAAATCTGGCTGGCGGCGCCGGAGGCAGAGGGTCAACCGGCTGCGCGCCGCAACGTTCTGTTTTATCCGCCGTGGGAGGTCCTGCCGCACGAGGGCAAGCTGCCTCATGCCGACGTGATCGGCGACAGGCTGCGCGCGTTGCTTGCCCTGGCTGGTGGCGCCGCAAGTGGGGAATCGGCGCCCATCATCGTGACCAGCCCTGCCGCGCTCATGCAGCGAACGTTTGCGCCGTCCGATTTGAATCACAAGAAGCGGTGGTTGCGCCGGGGCGACCGGATTGCGCCGCTGGATTTGATTGAATGGCTTGAAGAGCGGGGTTACGAGCCGGAGGCGCAGGTCGCGCAACGGGGCGAAATTGCGTTGCGCGGCGGCATTGTGGACATTTTTCCGCCCAGCCATCCGTGGCCGGTGCGATTGGAGTTTTTTGGCGACGAATTGGAATCCCTGCGGGAGTTTGATCCGCTAACACAGGTTTCGCGCGGGGAAATTTCCGAAATCACAATTCCGCCGGCGGGCGAATTGGGGATTTTGAGGACGGCGGAGGCAACCGGAACCGCCGCCGCGACACTTGCGGATTACCTTTCCGAATCGGCAATTTTTATTTTGTGCGAGCCGGAGGAATTGACGGTCCACGCCGCTGAATACCAATCGCAAATCCCCGCTGGAGACTCGCTCTTCATTTCCTGGAATGATTTTCAAAAGGCGGTTGCCGGCAAAAACATCAGCATGGTGAGTTTGAGTGAAGGGGTTTCGGAAGGTCCGTCAACGGCTTGCGATTTGAGGTTCCAAAGTCTTGAGTCGTTTCGCCCGATGACGGATCGGGTGGCCGAACCGCATGTCGCCGAGGCGCAAAGACGGGAGTTTTTCACGCAGCTTCATCGCTGGTTGCGTCAAAATTATTCCGTCCACGTCTTCTGCAACAACGACGGCGAGCGACAACGATTTATGGAGATTTGGAACGAAACCACACGCCTTGGCTCGCCGTCCGGGCCGCCGGGCGAACACCGGCTCGCGCTCCATATCGGTTCGCTCTCGGCCGGGTTTTTGGGTCAAGAGCAGATGTTGGTGGTGGTGACGGATGCCGAAATTTTCGGGCGATACAAGGTCCAGAGGCCCAGGAGGCTGCGCTCGCCCCGTGCGGCGCCGCGCTCGGACATGGACGGCGATTTTACGAGCCTTGATGAGGGCGACCTCGTCGTGCATCTGCAATATGGCATTGGCAGGTTTTTAGGCCTGAAATCCCTGCCTGACACCGGAAAACAGCAGGGGCGGGGCGCGGCGCCGGCAACGGAGTGCATGGTCATTGAATATGCGGCATCCGAACCGGGCGCGGAACCGCCCAAGTTGTATGTGCCTATGAGCGAGGCGCATCTGGTTGGCAAATACATCGGCGTCGGGCGGGCGCGGCCTCCGCTCAACACACTGGGCGGTGTCCGCTGGCGCAAGGCCAAAGAGCAGGCCGAGCGCGCCGTGCGCGACATTGCCGCCGAGTTGCTCCGCATCCAGGCCGCCCGCGAGTCCCAGCCCGGCCACGCGTTCAAACCCGATACCGCATGGCAGCGTGAATTTGAAAGCGCGTTCATCTACCAGGAAACGCCCGATCAACTGGCCGCCATTGCCGCAACCAAGGCCGACATGGAAAAGCCCAAGCCCATGGACCGCCTCATTTGCGGCGACGTGGGTTTTGGAAAGACCGAGGTAGCCATTCGGGCTGCCTTCAAGACCGTCATGGATGGCAGGCAGGCCGCCGTGCTCGCCCCCACAACCGTGCTCGCCCAACAGCATTTGAATACCTTCCGCGAGCGGATGGCCGATTATCCCATCCGGATCGAAATGCTCTCCCGCTTCCGAACCCGGCGCGAGCAGCAAAAAACCATCGCGGCTCTCCAGGACGGTTCGGTGGACATTGTCATCGGCACCCATCGGCTGTTGCAGGATGACATCGCGTTCAAGGACTTGGGCCTCGTTGTCATTGACGAGGAACAGCGCTTTGGCGTGCTCCACAAGGAAAAATTCAAGCGCCTGCGCACGCTCGTGGATGTCCTCACCTTGAGCGCCACCCCTATTCCACGCACGCTGTATCTGGCCCTCAGCGGCGCGCGCGACATGAGCGCCATCCAGACGCCGCCGCACGATCGCCTGCCGGTCGAAACCATCGCCGCGCCCTACGATGAACGCCTCATCCGTGACGCCATCCAAAAGGAAATCAACCGCGGAGGCCAGGTGTTTTTTCTTCACAATCGGGTCATGACCATCGAAACCGTGCGCGCGAAACTGCGTCAACTCGTGCCCGCCGCCCGCATTGTCGTGGGCCATGGCCAGATGGATTCAGACCAGTTGGAAACGGTGATGACGGATTTTGTGAATGGCCGGGCCGACGTCCTGCTTTCCACCACCATCATCGAAAGCGGCCTGGATATTCCCAATGCCAATACCATCATCATAGACCGCGCCGACCGGTTTGGGTTGAGCGATCTGTATCAATTGCGGGGCCGCGTGGGCCGTTACCGCCACCAGGCCTATGCCTATCTTCTGCTCCCCCGCCACGCCCGGCTTCTCACCGACGTCCGCAAGCGCATCAGCGCCATCCGCCAGTATTCCACGTTGGGCAGTGGATTTAAAATTGCCATGCGCGACCTTGAGATCCGCGGAGCGGGAAATCTCCTGGGCGCCGAACAAAGCGGTCACATCGCCGCCGTTGGCTTTGAACTCTATTGCCAGATCATCAAACAAAGCGTCGCATCCTTGAAAGGCCAGACCGTCAAGCCTCGCGTGGATGTCGCCGTGCGCCTCGATTTCCTGGACTTGAACGACGCACAAGGCAAATCCGGGGCCTGCCTTCCAACGTCATACATTTCGGAGCCGCGGCATCGCATTGAGTTTCATCGGAAAATCGCCCAAGCCGTCAGCAAGGCCGATTTGGAGCGGGCGCGAGCCGGGTTGCGCGACCGTTTCGGCCCATTGCCCCCGCCCGCGGAATTGTTGTTTCAGTTGGCGGAAGTGAAAATTCTGGCGGCGGAAAAATCCGTCAGCGAAATTGAGGGCAAGGACGACAAGCTGATGCTCTTGCGCCGCGGCGATTTGGTGATGCCCGGCGGCAAATTCCCGCGTTTGACAAAAAAAGACGCCGGAGGACGGTTGAAGGAAATCAAAAAGCTGCTCCTGGCGATTTGTGAGCCAAAATAACATTATTGTCGCAACTTAAACGTCGGCAGAACCCCTTATGCGCAACGCTGCTGACAAACCGTTTTTCGTGAGTTGCGCCGCGCTGTCACGGACTTCCATCAATCTTGGATGCCAGGTCAGAACAACTTTTCGGTCCAGAATTTCGAGCGGCGTGTCCTCGACAACATGGCAGGGCATTTCTGGATACGAAGTCCAAGACAATAACGGCACAAGCGCGGCGTAATAGCCGCTCCGCATCGCCGCAATGCAATTGGCCGGAGACTCACATATTAGCTCCGGTCGAAATTGGCCATTGAATTTTTGAGCGAGCTGCTGAATGCGTTGAGTCATTTGTCCGTCCGTCCCTAAAGCCGCGTGCGGACAGGCGGCCAAGGATTTCACGCGGCGGATTCCACGGCTGGTCTCCCAAAGCCTCGCTCGCCAAACGCCAAAATCCGAACCGCAATTCTGCAAATGGATGATTGGCCTGGGAGAAAGTTCCGGCCTCGAGGAACATGCCAGGCGCGCCGGGGCAAAATTGATTCAAATGAGCATGACCTATTGGCCCGTGGAACTGGCGCAATGGATTGCCGGCAAATTCAATTACAAATCGGGCGTCTTGACCTGCCCGACTGCCGATTTGCCCGCGCTATTCAAAACAAAACTGGCCGGCATCTCCTTTGAAGATTTTGTGCGAGGCCTGACCGTTTCAGAGGCCGGTGAAGACCTCTGATTCGGGGTTTGGTGGTTCGCTCTCGACGCCCCTATTCCGGCGGGCTGTCGGCAAACGCAATCCGGTTCGTCCCGGTAATCGCCCACAAATTCAGCGGATAAAGGTCCGTATAGGCCTTCATGAAGGTCGCGCTGCCATCGCCAAACGCGTAGTTCGAGCCGCCGGTGACCGAGCCGGGCTTCGTGGCGTCGTGGGCGCTTTGCTCGGCAACGCCGGTAAAATCGTTGCCGCCATTTTCCAGAAGATCCATGTAAAAATCGCCGGGCTTCGTCGGCGCAATTTCATGGCTTTTTTCGCCCAAAACAATCGTGCCGCTGGGCTGCGGAATTTGGGCTTCTCTCATCACCGTGCCGGGGCGCAGGAGGTACGTTTCGACCGTTCCCCAATCGTATGACCCGATCTGTTGCGCGAAGAAATCGTTCCAACCGTTGATCATATAACTGCGGGGAGCCGCGTCGGCAACGTTGTTGGAGGGCGACATGCCAAAGCTCATCTGATTGGGATCGTTGGGACAAACCAGCACTTTCAGGTTTTTGCCGTAATAGTCATAGAGACGGTTGGGCCAGCGGCTGGTATCGTTGCGAGGCGGATAACAGCCGCGATTGTCATTCGCGTATATTCCCAACGCGATATTGACCTGCCGCAGGCTGTTGAGACACGTGATGCGCTGAGCCGTTTGGCGGGCGCGCGCCAGGGCCGGCATCAGCATCGCGGCCAGGATCGCTATGATTCCAATGACAACAAGCAATTCAATGAGCGTAAAAGCCGCCGGGCGGCCCGGCGTGGCGTGGTGATTGTCTTTTTTCATAACCATTTGGCACGGCTGGCGTCTGAATCTTCGGCAATGTCTTTATGAATGCTAAAAATGCTCTTCTCACGGCCGTTTTTCTCGTTCTTGCCGCCGTTTACGTGATTTATTTCACGGATTGGTTCCGGCCGCAAATCATCGAAATTTCCTCCACCAGCCGCCCCGTCCAGTTTGGGCGGCGGGGCGTCGCTCATAACCTCGTCGCGTTCAACCTGGCCGGGAGCTACAACCTGACGGACGTTGAGGTCTTCCCGCTGGCTGCGCCCAAAACGAATCCGCCCGCTCCGCCCCTCTGGCATTTGACATCCGATGCAGGGTCGCAACCCGTCGCGCGCTTCTTTTACGGCCAGCCGTTGCGTGGAATGAAACCGGCGGTCGAAGGCGCGCGCCCCAAACCACTGCAAACCGGCGTCATTTACCGCATTGTCGTCCGGGCCGGCTGGGCGCGGGGCCAGAACGATTTCGACATCGGCGGCGTGCCCGCCAACGTGTCAAAGAACCAGTAAAGGAACGCCCCCTCGTTTCGTGGGATCAGACGCGGACTATGGCGCAACGGTTACGAAACAGGGAATTTTTACCTCGGCGATGCTGATCGTTGAGATAGTGGCTGATAGTAGCATTTTTGTTCATCTTGATTATCTATTCGAATTCGACCGGCCCAACTGCACGGTTCCGGTTTAAATAACTGCAAATGACTCGCTTTTTTTTCGGGCTTTCCCCAATCTTGGCAATGGATTTGACTGCAACGTTGTTTGAACATCCGGATCGTTTTGTCCGCCGTCATATTGGGCCTGACCCCGCCGACGCCGCCCTCATGCTCGCGTCATTGGGCTTCAAGAATCTCGACGATCTCGTTGACGCCGCCATTCCCAAAGATATTCGCCTGGCCGGAAAATTGAACCTGCCGCCCGCGCGAAGTGAATTTCAAGCGATCGGCGACTTGCGGAAGATGGCGGGTGAAAACGAGGTCTTCCGCTCCTATATCGGGATGGGCTATTACGATTGCATCACGCCGGCGGTCATCCAGCGTCATATCTTTGAAAATCCGGGCTGGTACACCCCTTACACTCCTTACCAGGCCGAAATTTCCCAGGGCCGGCTTGAGGCGCTTCTGAATTTCCAGACCATGGTTGTCGAATTGACGGCGCTGGATATTGCGAATGCGTCGCTGCTCGACGAAGCCTCAGCCTGCGCCGAAGCGATGGCACTGAGCCACCGGGTGAAGGGAGGACGACGGGTGGATGCCGAGGGATCGGGATGCGCGCCAAATACCTTTTTTGTCTCAGAGCGCTGCCATCCGCAAAACATCGCGGTTTTGCGAACGAGGGCGCGGGCGCTGGGTATCGGGATGGTGGTTGGCGACGAGGAGACGTTCACGTTTAACCGGAACGTTTTTGGAGCGCTGGTGCAATATCCCGATACGTTTGGGGCAATTCGCGATCCTGCCGCGTTTGTGGAGCGGGCGCATGCCGCGGGAGCGCTGGTGACGGTGGCGACGGATTTGCTGGCGCTCACCCGCATCCAGCCGCCGGGGGAATTTGGAGCGGACATTGCAGTAGGGAACACCCAGCGTTTGGGCGTTCCATTTGGATTTGGCGGCCCTCATGCCGCATTTTTTGCCACCCGTGACGAATTCAAGCGGCAGATGCCCGGACGATTGGTTGGCGTGTCGCGCGATTCGCGCGGGAAACGGGCGTTGCGGCTCGCGCTGGGCACGCGCGAGCAGCATATCCGCCGCGAAAAGGCCACCAGCAACATCTGCACGGCCCAGGCCCTTCTCGCGAACATGGCTTCCATGTATGCGGTTTATCATGGCCCGGAGGGTTTGAGACGGATCGCGGACCGGATTCATGCCTTGACAGCGGCCCTCGCGCGCGGCTTGGAAAAACCGGGCTATCGCCGCAGCCCTCGCAATTCGGGGCCATTCTTTGACACGCTCGCCATTGCCGTCGAAAACGCCGCGATGGCCCGGATTTTGGAGGCGGCGCGGCGCCATAAAATGAACTTCCGCGTCATTGACGAAACAACGCTCGGCATTTCGCTCGATGAGACAGTGAGCGCGGCGGACGTCGCCGAAATTCTGCAAGTGTTTAACGGGGACAAACCGGCCGAACTTCCGGCGTCCGCATCCGTGGAGGCCGGCGCGCGGCAATCCAAATTTCTTACGCACGAGGTCTTCAATCGGTATCATTCCGAGACCGAAATGCTTCGTTACATCAAGCGGCTCGAATCACGCGATCTCGCCCTGACCGCTTCGATGATCCCGCTGGGTTCATGCACAATGAAGCTCAATGCCGCCGCGGAAATGGCGCCCGTGTCATGGCCGGCATTTGCCAAACTTCATCCCTTTGCGCCCGCGGATCAGACCCGCGGCTGCCAACGCTTGTTTCAGCAATTGGAAGAATGGCTGGCGGAAATCACGGGCTTTGCGGCGGTGTCGCTCCAGCCTAATGCGGGCGCGCAGGGCGAATATGCGGGGCTGCTGGCAATCCGGGCCTTCCACGAATCACGGGGCGAGGGCCATCGGGACGTCTGTCTGATTCCCGCCTCCGCGCACGGCACGAACCCGGCCAGCGCGGCAATGGCTGGCATGAAAATCGTGGCCGTGGCGTGCGACAGCCAGGGGAACATTGACCTGGCCGATTTAAAGGCGCAGGCCCGGGAGCATCGCCGCGACCTCGCCTGCCTCATGGTCACCTATCCATCCACGTGTGGCGTGTTTGAGAGCGCCATCCGCGAAATCTGCAACGTGATTCATGCCCACGGCGGCCAGGTGTACATGGACGGCGCGAATATGAACGCGCAGGTGGGCCTGACGAGTCCCGGATTCATTGGAGCCGACGTCTGCCATTTGAATCTGCACAAGACCTTTTGTATTCCGCATGGCGGCGGCGGTCCGGGCGTGGGGCCTGTTGGCGTGGCAAGGCGCCTGGTCGAATTTTTGCCCGGTCATCCGCTGGCTTCCGTTTCCCCGGCCGGCGGCCATCCCAAAAGCGGAACCGGCCCGGTGGCGGCGGCGCCCTGGGGCAGCGCCGGCATCCTGCCCATTTCGTGGATGTACGTGGCCATGATGGGCGCGGACGGGCTGGCCGAAGCAACCAAATTTTCCATCCTCAACGCCAACTACATTTCGCGCCGGCTTGAGGCGTATTTTCCCACGCTCTATCGAGGCAACGGCCTGGTCGCCCATGAGTGCATCCTCGATTTGCGCGCGTTCAAGAGCGTCACCGCCGAAGACGTGGCGAAGCGGCTCATGGATTATGGTTTTCACGCGCCCACGTTAAGCTGGCCGGTGCCCGGCACGCTGATGGTCGAACCGACTGAAAGCGAATCCAAAGCCGAGTTGGACCGCTTCTGCGACGCCATGATTTCCATCCATGCCGAAATGTCGGCCATCGAAACCGACGCCGCGGACCCAAAAAACAACGTCTTGAAAAACGCGCCGCACACGGCGGACATGCTGGCCGCCAGCGAATGGAACCATCCCTACACGAGGGAACTGGCCGCCTTTCCGGCAAAAAGCCTCCTCGACTTCAAATTCTGGCCCTATGTCGGCCGCGTGGACAACGTTTACGGCGACCGCAACCCCGTGTGCGCTTGCGAGTGAACCCCTCTTCACCGATTCCGTCCCCCCTCCTGGCGCAAACTCTCGCCCGGTTGCTGTCACGGGCCGCGGAAGCCAAAAATAAGCCGCCCATCGTTTGCTCGTAGGAGCCGACGGTTTTGCGTGAGTTCTCCCTCCGGTTTGTGGCGGGGGTTATCGGGTCAATACCTCACGTGCGGTGGGGTCGACGCTGTAAGCGTCATTCGCCAAAAAGCCTTGTGAATAACACGGGTGTATCAAAGGTTTTATGCCCGGCGACGCCAGATGGTGAATATTTCGTTTCCGAAGCGTTTAAATAAGGCCAGGCGGAATTGGGAGGCTCGCGAGAGCCTCGGAAAGCCATGGCCATCGGCGATGGTTGGGGCCAGACGCCCGCCAAAAATCACCGGGCAAATCGTCAGGTGCAGTTCATGGACGAGGCCGGAGCGAAGGAGGGCATCGTGAAGTTCTCCGCCCCCTTCACAGACCAGGCGGCGGACGTTCCATTTGCGGCGCAGCCAGCGCAGCGCCGCCGGAAAGGCTATTTCATTTTTTCCAAATACCTTTACCTCGTCGGCCACGGCGCGCAACGCTTCGAGCTTCTTTCGCGGGGCGCGAGCGGATGTCAAAATGATGATGGGCGAGACGCGATGTTTAAAAACGTCGGCGCGCGGGTCCACCGAACCGGCGCCACTGACAATGACCCGCAGATGGCATTCGTTGAGGCCGCGCGCAAGGCGCGCGCGGCGATATTTGGCGGGGCCGGTTCCCAGCCGCACGCCAGCAGGCTCGGCCGTCCGCGCGCCGGTCATCACGGCGTCCGCCGTCGCGCGCAATTCGAGCATGTGACGGCGGTCGCGGGCGCTGCTGAACGGAGTATAATTGCCGCGCGCAAAGGCGATCTTGCCATCGGCGGTCATGGCGAAATTGGACAGGACGAAGGGAAACAATGCGCTGTTTTTCTTCATAGGATGAGCATGGCGTCGCCGTAGCTGAAGAAGCGGTAATGGTTCCGGATGGCTTCGTCGTAGGCCCGGAATATCACGTCGCGTCCGTTCGTTTCGCCCGGGGCGGCGAACGCGCTGACAAGCATCAGGAGGGTGGAGCAGGGAAGATGAAAATTCGTGAGGAGAGCATCGGCGATCTGAAACCGAAACGGCGGGAGAATAAAGATGTTCGTTTTACCCGCATAAACATTGAGTCTTCCATCGTTTGCGGCGGCCACGCTTTCGAGGGCGCGCACGGTCGTGGTGCCAACGGCGATCACGCGGCGGCCTTCTTCCTTGGCGCGATTGATGGCGTTGACGGCAGCCGGGCCAACGGCAAACCGTTCGGCGTGCATTTTGTGATCCAGCGGATTCTCCGTTTTGACGGGCAAAAACGTGCCCGGTCCGACGTGCAATGTGACGGCGCAAACGCCGACGCCCAGCGAGCGGATTTGAGCGAGCAATTCCGAAGTGAAATGGAGGCCGGCGGTGGGAGCGGCCACCGAACCTGGTGGTTGGGCGAACACGGTTTGATAGCGTTCCCGGTCTTCGGCCATCGGCGCGGCGCGCTTGATGTAGGGAGGAAGGGGAACTTCACCCAGCCGCTCCAGTTCGTCCATGATGTCCGGCGTCCCGGAAAACTTGAGCCGCCGTTGTCCATCCGGAGCCACGTCGGACACCGTGGCGGTGATGGAGGAACGGCCGCCGCTTTTTAGCATGATGGTCGTGCCGATCCGCGCCCGCCCGCCCGGCCGGACCATGGCCCACCAATCATTGGGTTCGTTTTGTTCGACCAGAAGAAGTTCAAATCTTCCGCCAGTGCCGGCCTTTTCTCCCTGCAACCGGGCGGGGATGACCCGTGAATCATTGACAACCAGCACGTCGCCAGGCTGCAGGTAACGGATGAGGTCGAAAAAGTGTCCATGTTCAAGACACGCCTTTTCGCGGCGCAGAACCAGCAGCCGGGATTGATCCCGCCGCTCCGCAGGATGATTGGCGATCAGATTTTGCGGCAAATTGAAATGAAACGCGGCGGTTTGCACGATTCAAATTTCTATGGAAGAGCCGAAACATTCAAGTCCCACCGTCGAAGGGTGAAATTTGCAGGGCGAAAGGCAAGAAAGGGGTTGTGAATAAGCTCGGAATAAGTCTTCAAAAATCGTTCACAAAAAAGTTGACAAAGTGGGGTAAAGTGGGTAAAAATGGGTCGTTGTGGGGAATAGGGTATAAACCCTACTCCCTGGTGAACAAGATGACAGGTGTCAAAATGAACGAGCCGACGTATTACAATTCGCGCTTTCGCCACGGTGTGGATGAGAAGCGGCGCGTTCAGATTCCAGCGAAATGGAGGCCGCAAAAGGCGGGGGTGGAATTGACGGTGATCCTTTGGCCGAGGGAAGGGGTGGGCTATTGCATCCGGGTGCTGCCGCCGGCGCAAATGGCCAGGCTGATGCAGTCCATTGATGACATGGCCAACAGCGATCCAAAGAAAGTAGTGTTGAAGCGGATCATCGGCAGCGATTCGGCGCAAGTGAGTGTGGACAAAGTAGGCCGGATTTGTGTGCCGGAAGAAATGGCGCAAAAGGCCGGCATCCAGCAGGAGGCGGTGCTGGTGGGGTTGCTGGATCGGTTTGAAGTCTGGAACCCTGAACGCTACGAGAAGGTGCAGGCTGCCGATGTGGCAATGGCGCCGGACGCCTTCAAAATGATGGAATAACTATGAAACTTGCAAAACTTCTCGCTGCCGGAAAAAGCATTGTAAACGGGCGCGCGGAAATATCGTATCGCGCCAACAAGCAGATTTACCTGCCGAAGTTTGAATCCGCCAAAAATCCATTTACGGCGCCCAAGAGCGGGGCGCCGGGAGGGGCGGACGGGCGGGAGGATGAGGCAGTGCCAGCGGCTCCGGAACGGCCGACTGCGCCGCCTGATGTCTTGCGACGTTCGAGTTGGATGGAGAAATTCAATCCGTTGGGGAGCCGTTCGGCGGCGGCGGAAAAATCGGGAACGCCGGAAATGACGCAGGCGGAGTTGTCGCTGGACCGCGTGAAGGTGGTGCAGAATGATTTAACGGACGCCGAAGTGGAAGTGGTGCCGATCAAATCGCGGGCGCCAGTTCCCGATCTGCCGCCGGCGAAATCATCGTGGGAACTATTGGGGGAACGGCTGATGAAGGCCGGCTCTTTTTGATGACGCACGATGCAAGGTGTCAAATTTCGTTCACAGGCCGGTGATGGCGGCGGAGGCGCTGGCAGCGCTGATGCCGGGGGCAGGCGGGAAATACGCCGACGGGACAATCGGTGGCGGCGGCCACGCGGAAGCGATTCTGGCCGCGAGCTCGCCGACTGGATGGCTGTATGGGTGCGATCGCGATGGCGCCGCGATTGAGGCAGCGCGGGGGCGGCTGGGGGCGCGATTTGCGGGACGATTTGAAATCCGGCGGGGAAATTTTGCGGACATGGCTGAGTGGGTGCCGCTGGATAGTTGCGATGGGGTGTTGTTGGACCTGGGCGTGAGTTCGCCGCAACTGGATTCGCCTGGGCGCGGATTCAGTTTCCAGCAGGATGGTCCGCTGGACATGCGCATGGACGAGCGGCAGGAGTTGACGGCGGCGGAGGTGGTGAACAGCGCCGAGGCGGAGAAGCTGGCGGCGATTTTTTGGGAATACGGAGGGGAGCGGCAGTCGCGGCGGCTGGCCCGGATGATTGTCCGGAGCCGGGAACGACAACGGATTGAGACCACGGCGCAGTTGGCGGAGTTGATTGAGAGCGCGTTGGGCGGAGGCGGCGGGAAGACGCATCCGGCCACGAAAGCGTTTCAAGCGCTGCGAATCGCGGTGAACGATGAAACGGGTTCCTTGAAACGGGGCTTGGAAACGGGGTTAAGAATTTTAAGGCCGGGCGGGCGGCTGGCGGTGATCACGTTTCATTCGTTGGAAACGCGGGTGTTCAAGGAATTCGAGCGGGCCACGACGCGTGATTACACGTTTGAAGGCGGGGTGGATGCCCCGGAATTGCGGCGGCCGCGGGCGCCGGTAATGAAAAAGGCGGGGCGATGGCTGGTGACGGAGAACGAAGCGAAGGAAAATCCGCGGAGCCGCAGCGCACAGCTACGGGTTCTGGAAAAAATTTGAGCGGGTGTCATTAACGCCGCGCGGCGGGATGGAAACGATTGAAAATTTTGAAATGGCAAAAAGTCGAAAAAACCAGGGGGCTTTGATCCGGTTCGTGCCGGCCTTCAAGGCGTTGTTTTTGTGCATGCTGATTGCCGGTTCGGCCATCGGCTACGTGTGGCAGAAGAGCCGGATTTACGAATTGGGCGTCCAAATCCGGACGAACGAAACGCAACTGGCGCAGGTGCGCGGGGAGAACCGCAGGTTGGCTGGTCAACTGGCGATATTGCGTTCGCCGGTGATGTTGGATGAGCGGGTTCGGGAAATGGACCCCGGCCTGGCGCCCGCGCAACCGACGCAGGTGTGGCGGCTGCCGGAACCCGGATCCGGCGCAGCAGCAGATGGACGGCCGGTGGAGATGGCCGGAAGATGACAAATGATTTGGCCGCCGCCCGTGACGCCGCTGGCGTGAGGAACCAGTCGCCGCGGGCGGCCGGCATTTTTTAGATGACAACACGGAAGCAATTTCGACGCGCGCTGGCGCTGGCACTGACTCTTTGCGGCGCGTTTGCGGGCCTGGGCTATCGTCTGGTGGACCTGCAGGTCCTCCGTCATGGCCAATTGGCCACGGTTGCCGAACAGAGCGCCGAGCACGAATTTTGGGAGGCGCCGCGGCGCGGGGACATCCTGGACATCCACGGCAATCCGCTGGGGACGAGCGTTTCCGTGGAAACCGTATGCGCGGACCCGTCGGCAATGCGCGGCGAGCAGGCGCTGGTGGCGCGAACGATAGCGCCGCTGTTGCGGATGAATGACGCGGACGTTTACCCGAGACTCTTTCCAGTAGTTGGGCGCGACCGGGGCGGCCTGCTGGTAACAAATCATCTTTATTACGCGCCGCTGTGCAAGGACGTTTCGGAGGATACATGGAAAAAAATTCATCTGGCGATGCAGAACCTTCGCGTCGCGGGATCGGGCAGGGCGTTCGACCTGTCGTTGTATGAACTGCGGCACGAAGCCATTTTTGCCGAGCCTAGCCAGATGCGCGTTTATCCCAACGGGGCGCTGGCGGCGCAGGTATTGGGGTTTTGCACGATGAAGGACGTTGACATGGAAGGGCATGTCATTTCGCAAATGGCTGGCCGGGATGGGATCGAGGCGGCGTTGAATCCGGTGTTGACGGGAGTGGCGGGCTGGCAGGTGGCGGGGATGGATGGCAACCGGCGCGAACTGATTCCGATGCGCGACGAGGACGTGCAGCCGCGCGACGGTCTGAACGTAGTGCTGACGATTGATTCGGTGATTCAGCACATTGTGGAATCGGCGCTGGCTGACGCCATGCAAAAGCATTCGCCGCTTGACGCCACAGCAATCGTGGTGCGCCCGCAGACGGGCGAGATTCTGGCGCTGGCGTCGCTGCCGGCCTATGATCCGAACCATCTCAACACCGTGACGACGAAAACGCGGGACCGCGTGATTACGGACGTGATGGAGCCAGGGTCCACGTTCAAGATCGTGACAGTTTCAGGAGCGTTGAATGATGGAGTCGTGCATTTGAACGACGTGTTCGACTGTCATCACGGAAGTTGCGTTTTTTTCGGCAGGACGCTGCACGACGCCGAACCGCTGGGAATGCTGACGACAGAAGAGATTTTAGGGAAATCTTCGAACATAGGCGCGGTGCAGATTGGGATCAGGCTGGGAGCGGACCGGCTCTATCATTATGCGACGGAATATGGATTTGGAGAGCGCACGGGCATTCCGCTGCCCGGGGAGGTGGCGGGTATTTTGTATCCGGTGAAGGACTGGAGCAAGCTGTCCCTCGCGCGGATACCGATGGGACAGGGCGTGGCGGTGACCCGGCTGCAAATGGTCATGGCGATGGCGGCGATTGCCAATGGCGGATGGCTGATGCGACCGATGTTGGTCAGCCGGCTTGAAGATCGCAACGGCAACGTCGCCGAACAATACCGTCCCCAGCCCATGCAGGACGTGGTAAGCCCGGCAACGGACCGGGAAATGGTCGAGGCGCTCAAGACCGTGGTATCTCCCGGAGGCACGGCGGCCGCGGCAGCGATGAAGGATTACGTGGTGGCGGGAAAGACCGGCACGGCGCAAAAGGCGGAGAAAGGCGTTTATGCGCCGGGGAAATACATTGCGTCGTTCATTGGGTTTTTCCCGGCGGACCATCCGCAGCTTTGCGTTTCGGTCGTGATGGACGAGCCGAAGGGCGGTTATTACGGCGGGGAAGTTTGCGCGCCGGTTTTCAAGACGATTGCGGAACGTTGCGCGAGCTATTTGAATATTACCCCGGAGCGGAGCATTGAAGCGCAGCCTCTGGTGGCATCGGGTGCGCGGTAAAGGCCGTGGAAACGCGCTCTTTGAAATTTGTCGCCGAAGCCTGCGGCGGAGAAATCCGCCACGGGTCGCCGGAAACGGCAGTTGCCGGCGTTTGCATTGACTCGCGCCAAGCGGCCCGTGGCGACGTGTTTTTTGCGATTCGGGGCGGGCGTTTCGATGGGCACGACTTTTTGGACGAAGCGGCGGGCAAGGGTGTTGCGGCGGTGGTAATCGAACGAGCGGCGGGCGGCACGAGGAAAGCGGCGTGGCGGGAAGCCGACTGGAAGTCGCGGCACGGGGGCTGCGCGGTGGTGATGGTGGACGCGACGCGGGCCGCGCTGGGACGGCTGGCGGCCTGTTACCGGCGGCAATTCGATTTGCCGGTCATTTGCGTATGCGGATCGAATGGCAAAACGACGACGAAGGAACTGATCGCTTCATCGTTGTGCGCAAAATTGGAGACGCTGCGGAGCGAGGCAAGCTTTAACAACGACATCGGCGTGCCGCTGTCGTTGTTGCGGTTGAGTGCGTCGCACCGCGCGGCCGTGCTGGAAGCGGGCGCCAACCATCCTGGAGAACTGGCGCCGCTGCTGGAAATGATCCGGCCGAAAATCGGGGTTTTGACGAACATCGGCCGGGAGCACATGGAATTTTTTGGAGACCTGGCGGGAGTCGCGCGGGAAGAGGGCCGGCTGGCCGAACAATTGCCGGAAGATGGAATGCTCTTTGTAAACGGTGATGACGAATGGACGGAAAAGATCATCGGGCGCACGCGGGCGAAGGTGGTCCGGTGCGGCTTGGGCAGGGCAAACGATTGGCGGGCGGAAGGCATCCGCCTGGAAAAGAGCGGCACGCGCTTTCGAGCATTCGGGCCGGACAGGATCGGGCCGGAGGAGTACCGGATTCCGTTGCTGGGCCGGCATCAAGTTGTCAACGCGCTTTTTGCGGTTGCGGTCAGTGAGGAACTGGGACTGGGCCGTTCCGCGATCCGGGACGGCCTGGCCGCCTGCCAGCCGCCAAAGATGCGGCTGCAATTGTGGGAAAGCAATGGCATCCGGATTTTGGACGACGCGTATAACGCCAACGCGGATTCGGCTATCGCGGCGCTGGAAACGCTATGCGAATTGCCGCTGGAAGGGCGGCGGGTGGCGGTGCTGGGCGACATGGAGGAATTGGGGCCGCACAGCGAGGCGGCCCACGCGGAAGCAGGGCGGCGCGCGGCGGAATTGAAAATCGGCCAGTTGTTCGCGGTGGGCAAAATGGCCCGGGTGACCGGGCGAAGCGCCCGCGAGGCCGGATTGGCGCGCGTAATGGAATTTGAAGATGTGGAAAGCGCAATGATCGCGGTAAAGAGATTTTTGAAGGCCGGGGACGTCGTTTTGTTGAAGGCGTCGCGGGCGGCGCGGCTGGAACGGATGGGGGGCGCGCTGAAGGATTGAACGCACAGTTTAAAAAGACGGAGTTGTGAAACGAGAAAATGCTCTATTTTTTGAGCCAGAAACTGCTGGAATGGCTGCACGGGACGCCGTGGGAGGGCGATTTTTCGTGGCTGCGGCTGTTTCATTACATTACGGTGCGAAGCGCCGGGGCGGCTGTCACGTCGCTGGCGTTGAGCTGGTGGTTCGGACCAAAGGTGATTCACTGGCTCAAACAGTTAAGGTTCGGGCAGGATTACCGCGACAAGGCCGAGGAGGCCGGCGGGCTGGCGGCGCGCGTTTTGAGCAAGAAGGGCACACCGACAATGGGCGGCGTTTTAATCGTGCTGGTGCTGGTATTTTCGACGGTGCTGTGGGCCGAATGGTGGAACGCACTGATCGAACTGACGCTGCTGTCGGTGATTGTGCTGGCGGGCCTGGGGTTTTACGACGATTACGCAAAAATCCTGCAGCAGACCGGCGGAGGAACGCCGCCACGGGTGAAACTATGGGCGCAAACGGCGGTGAGCGGGTTCATTGGCGTTTATCTTTGGCTGACTCCCTCCACGAGCCGCCTCGTTTCGGAGATCATGGTGCCGTTTTGCAAGTATCCGGTGGCCACGGACGCGGCGTGGTTGGGCATTTTGATTGTCATTCTGGCGATTGTCGGCACGTCAAACGCAGTCAATCTCACGGACGGCCTGGATGGGCTGGCGATTGGCTGCTCGTTGATCGTGGCGTTTGTGTTCCTGGTCTTTACCTATCTGGCGGGAAACGCCAGGGCGGCGGCGTATCTCCACATTCCGTTCGTATCGGGGGCGGGGGAGTTGACAGTGTTTTGCGCGGCGCTCATCGGGGCCGGGCTGGGGTTTTTATGGTTCAATTGTCATCCGGCGCGGGTGTTCATGGGCGACACGGGGTCGCTGGCACTGGGCGGCGCGTTTGGAGTGGTGACGGTGCTGATTCATCAGCCGTTTGTGCTGGTCATTGCGGGCGGCATCTTCGTGATCGAAGCGGCGTCCGTTCTGTTGCAGACCGGCTGGTTTCGATACACGCGGATGCGGACGGGGACCGGGCGGCGGATTTTTCTGATGGCGCCGCTGCACCATCACTTCGAGAAAAAGGGCTGGTACGAATCGCAAGTGGTCATGCGTTTTTACATTTTGTGCGTGTTGTTTGCGGTGGTGGCGTTGGCCACGCTGAAATTGAGATGAGAAAAAATTTTTTACGCGCCGGAGGCGCTTTGAATCGTTTTGACGCTTGCAACAACGAGGCGGCAATGTTAAAAGCTTCCCGCAAAGTCGCAGGCTGCAACTTTGGTTCCGTTTTGATGAAGAAATTAAACTTTATTCGCGCCGGAATTTTCCCGTGGGAAATTTCGCCGCGGCACAACCCCGTCCGTCAACGCCCTATAAAAGAAAGGACCCTGTTCCCGTCATGAAACCCGTTAATCCATTCGTTCCCCAAGGCTCCATTTTGGAGCAACACAAACGCCGTTCACGCCTCAAACTCGCCGTGCTCTGCGCGGTGGCCATCAGCGTGGCAGGCCTCTCGGCCATGCTCATCCAGGGCTGCAAGCGCGAGCAGAACGCGGAAACTTCAAACGCGGAAACGAACGCCGGGACCAACGCTTTCTTCGAGGCCGATACGAATGTGCCGCCGCCGATGGGGGCGCCAGAGTCCACCAATGCCGCTGCCGTTGCGCCGACCAATCCGGTCGAGGAAACGCCATCCATCCCGGCGGCCATAACGCCGCCTCCTGCCGCAAGCGAAGCGCCCGCGACCACGGAATACGTGGTGGTCCAAGGCGACACGCTTGGTAAAATTGCCAAGGCACATGGTGTCTCACTCCGTGCGCTCGAATCGGCAAACCCGGACGTGCGCCCCACCCGCCTGAAGATCGGACAGAAGCTTGAAATCCCCGCGGCATCCGGAGGCGCTGCAACATCCGCTTCCGAAGGAACGGGCGGCGAACAAGTCTATACGGTCAAAGCAGGCGATACGCTCACCAAGATCGCGCGCCGCCACGGCGTGACCATCAGGGCGATTCGAGAGGCGAACAATCTTAGCACGACGAGAATCCTCGTCGGCCAGAAATTGAAGATTCCGGCTCCGGTGGAATCGGCGGCCACAAATGTGAGCGCGCCGCCCGCGCCCGCTCCGGCGCCTGCGCCCGCGTCCGCGCCGGCGGGACCGGATAACGCCCCTGCCGGTCCCTGAAATTGGGTCAACGGCGGGCGATTATTTTAAGAAAATGAAAGTCGCCGTTACGACTCTGGCAGCATCCGTCGCCGCCCTGCTCGGCCTGGGCTTGGTCATGCTTTACAGTTCAAGCATGATGCATGGCGGCGGGCACGAATTGATGATGCAATTGTTATGGTGCGTGGCTGGCTTCCTGGGTTGCGCGCTTCTGGCGGCGGCGGATTACAAGGTGTTGGGCAAATTGTGGTGGCTCTTCTATATCCTGGCGGTCGCGGGATTGGTGGGCGTATTTGTGCCGCACCTTGGCCACGCCAGCCATGGCGCGCACCGTTGGCTCAAGGCAGGTTTGACCCTGCAACCGTCTGAGTTCGCCAAGATCGCCTTGGTTATCGCGCTGGCGGCCTATTGCGACCGCAACCAGAGACAGATGGCCGCATTCAAACGGGGCGTGGCGCTGCCGGGGGCCTTGGCAAGCGTCATTCTCGTCCTCATTTTCGTGGAGCCGGACCGTGGCGCCGCGATTCTGCTTTCCACAGTCACCGTGGCCGTGCTGATGGTGGGCGGGGTCTGCTGGAAACATATCCTGCTGCCGGCGCTGGGCGGCGCAGGCATTGTGGCGGCGGAGATTTGGAGGGACCCGCTTCGAATGCGCCGAATCATGGCATGGTTGCATCCACAGGAACATTTGAACGGCGCGGCATTGCAGGCGCAACAGGCGATGATCGGGTTGGGGTCGGGCGGGATTTTTGGGGTCGGTCTGGGCAATGGCGTTCGCAAGTTTGGCTACCTGCCGGAAATCAACACGGACTTTATTCTTGCAAACATCGGCGAAGAATTGGGCCTGGTCGCCACGTTGGCGGTGGTGCTGTTGTTCGTTCTGATCGCCATCTGCGGTATTACTATTGCCCTGCGTGCGCGGGAACCGTTTGGCGCATTCCTGGCGGTTGGCGTCACGTTGCTCATCTGCCTCCAGGCGGCCATCAACATTGGCGTGGTCACCAGCGCCCTTCCCAACAAAGGCCTGCCGTTGCCCTTCATCAGCTACGGTGGTTCCAATCTCGTGGCCATGTTCGCCTGCGTCGGCATTTTGTTCAGCGTGGCCAGCCGCGGGCGTATTCGTGAAAGGGTTCCAGCCGCACGGGACGACGCAGGCTACAATCCTTTCGCCGCGCGGGTGTCCGCATGAGCGCGCCGGCCGCCACCCCGCCCTTTTTCGCCATCGCCTGCGGCGGGACCGGCGGCCACCTGTTTCCCGGCCTGGCGGTTGCGCGAGAGCTGCAACGGCGGCACTGTCGCGTGGCGCTTCTGGTTTCGCCGAAGGACGTGGATCGCGAGGCGGCACAGTCGGCGGAACAAATGGAAATTTTGACGCTGCCAGCCGTCGGGCTGCAACGTCGGAACTATCTCCGGTTTGCGTCGGGCTTTTGGAAATCGTATTCCGCGGCCCGGAAAATTTTCCGGGCGCGACGGCCGGCCGCCGCTCTTTCGATGGGTGGCTTCACGGGGGCGCCGCCGGTTTTGGCGGCAAAACGCGCCGGAGCCGCGACGTTTTTGCATGAGTCCAATTCGGTTCCCGGGCGGGCGAACCGTCTTTTGGCCCGGTTCGTGGACAAGGCGTTTGTGGGATTTTCGGGCGCGTCGCAGCGGCTGAACGCGCGGAGTGTTTCCGTGACGGGAACACCGGTCCGACCGGAATTTTTCCGTCTCAAGGCCGCTGAATGCCGGGCCGCCCTCGGGCTGGCGCTGGATCGTCCCGTCATTCTGGTCATGGGCGGAAGCCAGGGCGCCAGGGGCATCAATGATTTGATTCCCGCAGCCATGCCGTTCTTTGCCGGAAAGAACTGGCAATGGCTCCATCTGACCGGCGCGCAGGATTGTGACCGGGTCAAGGCGGCTTATGCGCGCTGTGGAACAACGGCGATTGTTCGCCCATTCCTGGCCGAAATGGACCGGGCGCTGGGCGCGGCCACGGCAGCCGTGAGCCGCGCGGGTGCTTCATCGCTGGCTGAAATTGCCGCAGCGCGCCTTCCGTCGCTGCTGATTCCGTTTCCTGCCGCCGCGGACAATCACCAGTTATTTAATGCCTTGGCGTTTGAGAAAACGGGAGCCGCCCGGTGTCTCGATCAAAAGGAGGCCGCACCGGAAAAAGTGGCGGCGATTCTGGCCGAGCTGGTGGACAAGGAGCCGGCGCGCCGCGAAATTCAAAAGGCTCTGGCACGGTGGGACGCGCCAGGGGCGGCGGAACAAATTGCCGCCAACATGCTCGAAGTTTTGGCCGCCAGGGGAGCGGCGGGGCATGAAAAGCTGGAGGAGAGCCGCCGCAGCCATGCGTCCGGCGGCCCCGGAAGCGCGGCGACAAATTAAGTGACAATCATGGAATCCAGCCCGGAAAAGGCGGCGCTCGCCGGTGACACGATTGCGCGCGAGTTTGCAGGCATCCTTTCCGCCGGGACGGTGTTTCGGCGCGCCGAGCCACTCGCAAAACACACTACGTTGCGTGTTGGCGGGCCGGTGGATTACTACATCGAGCCGGCGGATGAAATGGATTTGGCGAAGGTCCTGGATTTCTGCCGGCGGCGCGGCATTTCGTTTTTCATTCTCGGACGCGGCTCAAATTTGCTGGTTCGTGACCTCGGTTTTCGCGGCGCGGCCGTCTGTCTCGCGCAGCCTGTCTTTGCCAAAATTGCCGCAGCCGGTGATCAGTTGGTTTGTGGGGCGGGCGCACGGCTCAAAGCAGTCGCCTTGGAGGCCAAACGGGCCGAACTTGGCGGCCTGGAGTTTTTGGAAGGCATTCCGGGCAGCGTGGGCGGGGCGTTGCGCATGAATGCCGGCGCCATGGGCGCGGCGACGTTTGACGCCATTGACCGTGTTCGCGTCATGGATTTTTGTGGTCATGTCGCAGTTTTGACACCCTCCGAAATGGCCGTCAGCTACCGCCAATGCGGAACGCTAAAGGAAAGCGTGGCGTTGGAGGCGGTTTTCAGGGGAAGCCGGGCGGACCGGGCGGAGATCGAGGCTCGAATGATATCTTTCAGCAAAAAACGGTGGGCGTCGCAACCGTCCGCGCCGAGCGCGGGATGTATTTTCAAGAATCCGGCCTCCGTTCCAGCCGGCAGGCTCGTGGAGGAACTGGGACTCAAGGGCCTGCGTTGCGGCGGCGCGAGGGTGTCGGACGAACACGGCAACTTTGTCGTCAACGACGGCGGCGCGACGGCGGCGGACATTCTGGAATTGATTGGGATGGTGAAGGAAAAAGCGCGGCAGGCGCGTGGCATCGAACTGGAAATCGAGGTCGAAATCATCGGCGAATGATATTGACAATCGGATTGGTTCCATTATGGTTGCGTTATGGTGACAATCACGATCAAAGGCCTTTCCAAGGAAACGCACCGCGCCTTGAAACAGCGGGCGGCGACGCACCGGCGCAGTTTGAACCAGGAGGTGTTGTCTCTGCTGGATTCGACGGTCCGCGGGGCTGCCACCGTGGAGGCCGATTTCGAGGATGTCTTTCCCGAAGCCCGGGCGGCGCGGGCGGCCCTCGTGCTTTTGACAAAGATCGGGCGCGGCGCCCATGTGCCTCGTGCGGGGCGCGCGCCGCGGGAGTCGCGTCGCGGCCGCGGGGCCTTCGGCTCATCGGTCCGCGAATTGAAATGAGTGTGAAATTGAACATTGTCGTAATGCGCGGCGGTCCGGGAGCCGAACGCGAGGTTTCCCTGCGTTCGGGCGCGGGCGTGGCCAGGGCGTTGCGCGCCCTGGGCCACGTGATTTTTGAGGTGGACCCGCGGACGGACGACTGGATTCTGCCGCCCCGGACGGATGTCGTTTGCCTTGCGCCGTTGCACGGCGCCTACGGCGAAGACGGGCAGGCCCAGAGCCGGCTCGAATCGCTCGGCGTTCTCTATACGGGTTGTGATGCCGAATCGAGCCGGCTGGCGTTTGACAAGATTTTAACGAAGAAGCGGTGCATGGAAACAGGCGTACCCACGGCGGATTTTGCGGTGGTTCGTTCGCCGACGGAGCCGTTTCCGGTCCGGTTCAAGCCGCCGCTGGTCGTCAAACCGGCGCGGCAAGGTTCCAGCGTGGGCCTTCAATTTGTCAGCAGCCGCGCTGAGTGGCCGCAGGCGGTGGCCGAAGCATTGAAATTTGATTCCGAGGCGCTCGTCGAGGAAAAAATCATCGGCCGTGAATGCACGGTCGGCATCCTGGACGGACGGCCCCTGCCGGTGGTCGAAGTGCGGCCCAAAAGCGGTTCGTACGATTACCGCAACAAATATACGGCTGGTCTGACGGACTATTTTTGCCCGGCCGATTTTGATGCCGCACAGACCCGGCGGATTCAAGAGGCGGGCGTGGGGGCGTTTCGGGCGATCGGCGGCCGGGATTATGGCCGTGTGGACGTAATGGTACGCGGCAATGGCGAGCCGGTTGTCCTGGAAGTCAACACCCAGCCGGGCATGACCGAAACGAGCCTTTTTCCAAAAGGCGCCGCCGCGGCGGGCATTGGTTATGAACAACTCTGCCAGCAATTGATTGATCTCGCGTTGCGGCGGAAACCGCCGTCCCCATCGCCGGCGGCAATGGCGGCATGAGATTTTGATCGGCGAAAACCATGTGGCATAAACAGCAAAAAAACCGGCGGTTCAGGCGCGGGCACGTGCTGGACGTGAAGCTGCGGTCGGATCGGGCGCGGGCGGCGCGGACGCGGCTGGCCTGGGCGTCCGCCATCGCGACGGGCGTTACGTTGTTGCTTCTTGTTCTGCTGTGCCGGGGCGGCGAATGGGCTTTACAGAAACTGGTCTATCAAAATTCCGCGTTCGCGATTCAGGTCGTCCTCGTGCAAACGGACGGTTCGCTGGGAACGGCGGAGTTGCAGCGGTGGGCGGGAGTAAAGACCGGTGAAAACCTCATCGCGCTCGATTTGGCGTCCGTGCGACGCAACCTGGAACTGGTCTCAGCCGTAAAATCGGTCTCCGTGGAGCGGATTCTTCCGCATACACTAAGTATCCGTGTTTCGGAACGCCGCCCCATTGCCCAGGTGGACGTGCCGCACGCCGGTTCCGGCGAGGTGGCTGTCTCGGTGTTTGAACTGGACGCCGACGGCTGGGTGATACAACCGGTCGAGGCACGGCTGCGAACAATTCCTCTTTCGCAGATTGGCAGCCTGCCGGTTATCACGGGGCTGGCCGTTTATCAGTTGCAGCCCGGTCGCCGGCTAACGTCCGCCTCCGTCACAGCGGCATTGCATTTGATCGGGGTCTTCGCTCATTCGCCCATGGCCGGCATCGTGGACTTGCGGAGTGTGGACGTGTCCGCGCCGGATGTCGTGGTGGCGACGACCAGCGGCGGCGCCAGGGTCACTTTTGCCCTGGACCACGTGGAGGAACAATTGGGGCGGTGGCGCGAAATTTACAATTTGGGCCTGCGTCTGGGACGGACCATTGCATCGCTCAATCTGGCGGTGCGCAACAATGTCCCGGTAAACTGGATGGAAATGAATCCGGGGACCGCCCCAAAAAGCAACCCGCCGTTGTGGAGGAAAAATGTTTGACGATTCGAACATCATTGTCGGTTTGGAAATAGGCACCTCGAAGGTTTGCGCCGTCGCCGGCGAACAGACCGCCGATGGCGCATTGAACATCATCGGTATCGGCCAGGCGGCGTCACGAGGTGTGCGCAAGGGCGAAATCGTGGATGCCGACCAGGTCGAGGACTGCGTGCGCAATGCCATCGTGGAAGCCGAACAGATGGCCGACGTGGAAATTCGCACCGTCTATCTGGGGGTGACGGGCGGCCATATCCGCGGTTTCAACAACCGCGGCGTGCATCCGGTGGTTTCCGCCGACCGCGAAATTTCCGAGGACGACGTGCAGGATGTCATCAAGAACGCCAAAGCCATCAATCTGCCTGCCGAAAACTCAGTCATTCACGCCGTGCGCCAGCATTTCTTCGTGGACGGGCAGGATGGCATCACCAATCCGCGCGGAATGCTCGGCGCCCGATTGGAAGTGGACGTGCACGTGGTCCACGGCATCACCAACCGGCTGCAAAATTCCATCCGCCTCGTAAAGGGATTGCAGTTGGAGGTCGAAGAGATCGTGTTCAACGGCCTGGCTTCGTCGCTCGCGTTGCTGACCAATGAGCAGAAGGAACTCGGCGCACTGGTCATGGACATCGGCGGCGGCGCGACCGATTACGCCGTTTACGTGGACGGTGTCATCCGGCACACCGGCTCGCTGGCGGTGGGCGGCGACCACGTGTCCAACGATTTGGGGCATGGCTTGAAAGTGCCGTTGAGCCGCGCTGAAAAATTAAAACGCGACCACGGTTCGGCCCTCGTGGACAAGGCCCTGGACGGGCAGACGGTCACCATTACCAACGAACTGGGCCTGCCGTTGAAGACCGTCAACGTGGGGCATTTGCAGCGGATCATGTCGGCGCGCCTCGAGGAAATTTTTCAAATCATCGCTCAGGACCTGGAGCAGGCCGGCGTTTCCAATTATCTTCGCGCCGGCGCCTTTCTTTGCGGCGGCTGCGCGCGCATTCCGCACCTGGCGCGCCTGGCCGAGCCGATCTTGCAATTGCCCGTTTCCATCGGAAGAACCAATTCCATCAGCGGACTCAAATCAGCTCTTGACCAGCCCGAATTTGTCACGGCGATCGGTCTGGCCAAATTTGGGTCGCTTAAAACGCGGCGTCGCGAAGCCAAATCAGCCCTGGCGGGCATCAAAGGCATGTTTGGAAAATTGTTGCAACGCGGGTAAGCCACGCCGCCGCTTCAAAGGACCTTATGAAAACAACCAATGAAACCGCCGAAGTAACGCCGCCACCGCGCGTCATCAGGATATTCGGCGTCGGCGGCGCCGGCGTCACGTGGCTTGGGGCGTTGGACCGCGCCGAATTTTCCGGAGCGGAATTCGCAGCTGTTGACACGGACGCGCCATCGCTGGCGGCCTCCTCCGCAACGGTGAAAATTCATCTGGAGACCAAATTGCTGCGCGGTTTGGGAACCGGTGGCGACCCGGAACGGGGACGGGCACTGGCCGAGGAGCAGTTTTCAACTCTCAAAAGCGCCTGCGCCGGAGCCGGTGTGGTTTTGATCCTCGTGGGCCTGGGCGGTGGGGCAGGCAGCGGCATCGGGCCGGTTCTGGCGCGGGCCGCCGCCGAGGCCGGCGCGCTGGTGCTCGCTTTTGTGACACTCCCGTTTATTTGTGAAGGCAACCGGCGTGGCGATCAGGCGCGGGCCGGCCTCGAACAATTGAGGGCCGCCGCCGACGGTGTCATCTGCCTGGAAAATCAAAAAACCTTCAAACTCATTGACGAAAACACCAGCGTCCTGGACACGTTTCAAATCACCGCCGGATTGCTTGTCGAAGGCGTGCGCGGCGTGTGGCGTCTGCTGACACGCCCGGGACTGATCCAGGTTCATTTTAATGATCTGTGCGGCGTGCTTCGTGGTCATCATTCGGAAAGCGCCTTTGCATTTGTGGAAACGTCCGGGCCGGCGCGCTCGCGCGAAGCCGTTGAAAAATTATTGTCACACCCCCTGCTGGACGAAGGCCGCGCACTGGCCGCCTCGGACGCGTTGCTGGTGAGTCTGGCCGGAGGCCGGGATTTGACGATGGCCGAAATCGGTCGCGTGATGGAACAAATACAGCGTCATTGTGAAGGCGCGAAAATTATCATGGGCGCGGCCATTGATGCCGGAATGAAAAACAGGCTCTCCGTGACGTTGATTGCGGCCAAAAATGGAACGGTCCCGCCACCGGCCGCGGCCGCGGCGGACGACCGTCCGGCCGCCGAAACCCCCGAACAGCCGTCCCTTCCGGAGGGCCGCGCGCCAGGCGCAACCCCGGCGCTTTCTCTGGAGCAGCGCATCCGGATGCCGTTGCGCCCGGCACGCAGCCGGCCGGCCGCCCGGATGCTGCAAACACAGTTGCCGCTGGCCGTGGTTTCCAGGGGGCGCTTTGATAAAAGCGAACCGACCATCCACAAGGGCGAAGACTTGGACATTCCCACCTATTACCGCCGCGGCATGGTTCTGAACTAGATTTCTGAAACCGGGCTAAACCATCAACGAGCTGTCAATAATTCTTTGACCAGGACGGCAGATGGCCGCCCGGCGTGAAAGTCAGGATCAGCGCCGGATCACCCTCCTCCGTCCCGGTGGTCTCCCCAAAACCGGCGCTCGTGGCGCCGGCGGAGAATCCCGTGCCGATTCCACAACCCGTTTCCCCGACCGGCCGCGGATACCATTCGGCTACAATCTCGCCTCCAGCCAGCACCGATTTTCTGTCAGGCGGTCCCAACTCGCTCATCGCCTGGTCGCAGGTGTAACTGCCAATCCGTGCGTCCCAATCCACTGACGTGTCAGTGGCGCAACCGGAAAGAAAGCCCCACCCCAAAATCCATGCCGCGATCAGACCGGCTTTTGCGGCGGCGCTCATTTTCATGGTTTTAATTTACCGGATTGGCGCCCGGCGGCAAACACAAGCAAGGGGGGTGATTCCCTCATCTTCCGCCCAGGGTTCTCACATAAGCCGCGAGCGCCTCAATTTCCGATTCCGACAATTTGTGTCCAAACGCGGGCATCGGGCCGGGACCGGTTTGGATGGCGTGGATGACAGCGGCGGTGGACGTGGTTTGCCGCCAATTCCGGTCGGTGAGGTTTTGTGCTCCGAGGAGACGTCCATGGATTGTGCGGGCGCGTCCGTCGCGGCCATGGCAAGTGGCGCAATTTTCCAGAAACAGGCCGCGGGCGTTGACCTGTGCTTTGGGCAGATTGGCTTCTTCCCTTGCCAACCGGCCGGTGGCAGCGCAACCGCAGATCAAGAGACCCAACGCCGCGACCGGAAGCCGCACGTCGCAGAATCTCATTCTATTTTTCATACTCCTCCCCTCGTTTTGCAAATCACTTTGCAACCGCTTTGATAAAAAACATAACAGACTTTTTCCCGTCCACAACATCGGATTGAAAAGGTTCCGGCTGTTGGAGAATTTGGTTTGGCGGAACGAGGCCACATTTTTCCGTGCGCGTTCCGATGCCCGCCAGTATCCTCGCGCCGCTTTATGGCGATGCTCAAACCCTTCGCCGCCCTCCGGCCCAAACCCGACCTGGCGGCGCGAATCTGCGAACTTCCGTACGATGTCCTGTCATCGGAGGAAGCGCGGCGGATTGCCGCCGGCAACCCGCTCAGTTTTCTGCGCGTCAGCAAGCCCGAAATTGATCTGCCCGCGGGCACGCCGCTGCATTCGGACCGCGTTTATGAAAAAGGCGCCCAAAATTTTCGGAAACTGGTCGCGGATGGCGCTCTGCGTCCGGATGCGCAGCCGCATTTTTATCTGTATCGCCAGGTGATGGCCGCTCATTCGCAAACGGGAATTGTCGCCGCCGCAAGCTGCGCGGAATACCTGGATGGTTCCATAAAAAAGCATGAGTTTACCCGGCCGGACAAGGAAGATGACCGCGTGCGCCACATTGAGGGGCTGGGCGCGCAGACCGGCCCGGCGTTTCTGGTGTATCGGCCCGTGCCGGCTCTGAATCAATTGATCGCCGCTAAAATTCAATCCGTTCCGGATGTGGATTTTACCGCAGCCGATGGGGTGCGCCATTCTTCCTGGACCATTGGCGACGCGAAAGAAATGGGATTTGTCGCGCAACAGTTTGCGCACATACCGTCCCTCTACATTGCCGACGGCCATCATCGCAGCGCGGCAGCGGCGCGGATTTTCCAATCGCGCAAGGGCGCGGCGCGAAGCGGCCAGTTTCTGGCCGTCATTTTTTCAGCGGATGAGGTCAGGATTTTGCCTTACAACCGCGCCCTCGCGGACTTGAACGGAAATTCCCCGCGGCAGTTGCTCGAAAAACTGGAGGCCGTCTTCACCATCGCCCGGGCCGGCGCCGCCGTTCCGGGCCGAAAGCACGAGGTGGGATTTTATTTTCAGGGGCGGTGGCGGACGCTCGCGTTTCGCCGGGAATTGTTGCACCCGGGAGGAGTGGAAAATCTGGACGTTGCGCTGCTTCAAAAAAACGTTCTGGCCCCGGTCTTAGGCATTAAAGACCCGCGCACGAGCGACCGGATACAGTTTATCGGCGGAATCCGCGGCACGGCGGAGCTGGAAAAGCTCGTCAACGGCGGCGCCTGCGCCTGCGCATTCTCAATGTTTCCCACCAGCGTTGAGGATCTCATGGCCGTGGCGGATGCGGGTGGCGTGATGCCGCCCAAAAGCACGTGGTTCGAGCCGAAACTGCGCGACGGCATGTTCTGCCATCTCATTTGAAAGTGTTGAGAGCCGTCTCAGATCAGCCTTTGAGCCACTTTGCGGCGTCCCTGGCGGCGTAGGTGATCAGGATATCAGCGCCGGCCCGCCGCAACGCGAGCAGGCTTTCCAACGTGGCCGCCCGCTCGTCCATCCAGCCGGCGGCGGCGGCGGCTTTAATCATGGCGTATTCGCCGCTGACGGCGTAGGCGGCCGTGGGAAATCCAAATTCACTCTTGACCATATGAATGACATCGAGATAGGCCAGCGCCGGTTTGACCATCACAATGTCCGCGCCTTCGCGGATGTCCAGTGCGGTTTCCCGCAACGCCTCCCGCGCGTTGGCGGCGTCCATCTGGTAGCTGCGCCGGTCGCCGAAGCGCGGCGCGGATTCCGCCGCCTCACGAAACGGACCATAAAAGGCCGAGGCGAATTTGGCGGCATAGCTCATGATGGGCGTGTCTTGGAAATCGTGGGCATCCAGGGCCGCGCGAATGGCGGCCACGCGTCCGTCCATCATGTCGCTGGGCGCCACAATATCGGCGCCGGCCTCCGCGTGGCTGAGCGCCGTTTGGGCAAGCAGCTTCAGGGTGGAATCGTTCAAAACCTTTCCCGCGCGGACAACGCCGCAATGGCCGTGCTCCATGTACTCGCACAGGCAGACGTCGGTGATCACCAGCAACGAAGGTAATTCCTTTTTGATTAATCGCACCGCCTGCTGGACGATTCCATTTTTTGCCATCGCGCCGCTCGCGGCGGCGTCCTTCTTGTCGGGAATTCCAAAAAGCAGGATGGCCGGCACGCCCAAGGCGTGCGCCGCGGCGGCCTCGCCGACAAGTTCATCGGGCGAAAGTTGAAACACGCCGGGCATGGCCGCAACCGGACGGCGCAGCCGGCGTCCAGGCCGGACAAACAACGGCAGGACGAGTTGGGACACGGCCAGGTGGGTTTCAGCCACAAGCCGCCGCAACGCAGGCGATTGCCGCAGGCGGCGGGGCCGGCAGACGGGAAATTCCGGCAGGTTCATGGCGCAAGTTTAGGCCCGAAACCGCCGGCAGCCAATCGCAAATTGCCCCCTCATTTGGCCAGGTAATATCGGTTGGTGTATTCCTTGACCATCCGGTCGGTCGTAAATTGCGGGACAAGCGTCACCATGGCCCGGCGGATGCGCTGAATCCATTGGCGGGGAATGCCGCGTTCGTCGCGGTCAAAAAACATCGGAATGACCTGTTCGGTCAGGGTTTTGTACAGGTTTGCGCTGTCACTGCGGTCCTGCTCTTCGACGCTGGCGGGATGGAAATCGCCGCCGATGGCGAAGCCGTTTGCGCCATCATATCCTTCGCGCCACCAGCCATCCAGAATGCTCATATTCAGGCAGCCGTGGCAGCCGGCTTTCATGCCGCTGGTGCCGCTCGCTTCGAGCGGACGGCGGGGATTGTTGAGCCAGACATCGCACCCGCTGACCATCTGCCGGGCCACGTGGATGTCGTAGTTTTCAATGAACACCAGGTGGCCGGCCAGCTCGCTGTGTTTGCTCAGATGAATGATTTGCTGAATGAAGCGTTTGCCGTCGTCGTCGCGTGGATGGGCCTTGCCGGCGAAAATGAATTGCACCGGCCGTTGGCGGTCATGGACGAGTTTGACGATATTGTCAAATTGATGAAAGATGAGCGGCGCGCGCTTGTAAGTGGCAAACCGGCGCGCAAACCCAATGGTAAGGGCATCGGGATTCAGCAGCCGGTCGTAGCGAATGAAATCTCCCGGGCCGCTGTGCGGCGCCTGGTAAAGCAGGCGGCGGCGGATGAATTCGATCATCTCGCGCCGCAGTTTGTAACGCAGCGCCCACAGCTCCTCGTCGCTGAGAAATTCCGGGTCGGTGATGCGTTTCCAGAATTCGGGGGAGTGAAGGGTGGCGTCCCAATTGCTCCCCGCGCGGGCGCTCCAGAGCGCCGTGTCGCCGGGCATCTCGGCATCGCGATTGTTCAATAATTTTTCCCTCCAGAACTGCCGCACCGTTCCCTTCATCCAGCCCAGGAGATGGATGCCGTTGGTCACGTGGCCGATGGGGACCTTGTCTTCAGCCAGGTCGGGATACAGATTCTGCCACATGTGGCGGCTGACGTTTCCGTGCAGTTCACTGACGCCGTTGGCGGCCCGCGAGAGTTTCAACGCCAGGACCGTCATGCAAAATGCTTCTTCCGGATTTTCAGGATGCACCCGTCCCAAGGCGAGCAATTCTTGAAACGGCGCCGGCCAGCGGGTGGCGTAGCTCTGCATCGCGAATCTCATCAAATCCGGATTGAACCGGTCGTGGCCGGCCTCAACAGGCGTGTGTGTGGTGAAAATGCAGCAGGCTTTCGTGTCCTGGAGGGCGTCGGTGAAGGCTTTACCGGCCGCCATCTTCTCCCGCATCAGTTCGAGGGCGAGAAAGGCGGCGTGGCCTTCGTTCATGTGATAGACGGACGGTTCAACGCCCAGCGCACGAAGCAGGCGAATGCCGCCGATGCCCAGCAGCATTTCCTGCATAATGCGCGTGGTGCTGTCGCCGCCATAGACGCGCGCGGTCAGATCGCGGAATCGCTCCTCGTTTTCAGGCAGATTCGCATCCATCAAATATACCGGGACGCGCCCCACATTGATGCGCCAGGCTTGAAATTCCACGTTATGCATCCCGATTTCGACCGTGCATCGCAGCCGCCGGCCATTTGCATCCAGGACGGGTTCCAGTGGCACGTTTTCTGGATGAATCAAATTGTAAAATTCGGTCTGCCAGTTGTTCATGTCTATGGCCTGCTGGAAATAGCCCTCGCGGTAAAACAAACTGACGCCGACAAAGCCCAATCCGAGATCGCTGGCGGACTTGGCATGGTCGCCGGCGAGTATTCCCAAGCCGCCGGCCGAAATGGGCAGGGACTCGTGAAAGCCGAATTCGGCGGAAAAATACGCGACGGGTTTTTTTTGAAGCTCCGGCGCGTGGCGCCGCGCCCAGGTGTTTTCCTCGGCAAGATATTTCTGAAAGCTGGCGAGGACGTTCCGGACCCGTTGGGCAAAGGGCGCGTCCTGCAAATGCACTCTCAATTCGTAATCGGAAACCTCGCGCAGGATCGCCGCCGCATTGTGGTATAGGTTTTGCCAGGCGCGCGGCGACAATTCCTGAAACAAATCCTGCGCGTCCTGGTCCCATGTCCACCATATATTGCGGGCCAGGCGGTGCAACCCCGCCACCAAATCGTCCAATTCCGCGCCCGAAAGCGGTTTCTTAATCATAGTTGTTCCTCCAGCGGTCCGGTCGTCCCGGCCGCTTCGTTGACATTAGAATCGGGGGCGCAATTGGGCAAATGAAATCTCCGCCAGCGGATGAAACACGGAGACATCAACTACGAATCGTCGAAACTCGTCGCGAATCGTTGAAAGACCGCGCGCCCGGCTTAGACCTCGATCGCGTAGGCTTTGATCTTGTTGTAGAGGGTCTGGCGGCCGATGCCCAAGCGCTTGGCCGTTTCTACTTTGTTGCCGCCCGTTTCCTTGAGCATTTGAACGATGATATTGCGTTCCACCCCTTCGAGCAGGGTGAAATTCGTGTCCATTTCCTCGCCCGACATCGCGCCCATTCCCGCCGCGCTGGTGGCATTGGTGATGGAAAGGTCGGCGGCGGCCACTTCGTCTCCTTCGCACAGCAGAACGGCGCGCTGAATTTCATTCTGGAGCTGGCGCACGTTGCCGGGCCACTCAAAGCTCATGAGTCGCTCCATGGCGTCGGCCGAAAATCCGCGGATGTTGCGGCTGGCCTGGGCGGCAAACCGTTTCAAGAATGAATTGGCCAGGGGCGCAATGTCGTCCCGCCGCTCCCGCAACGGCGGCAGATGCACCGAAATGGCGCTGATGCGATAAAACAGGTCTTCGCGCAGCTTGCCGTCGCTGATGGCCTTCTCAGGCTTGCGGTTGGTGGCGGCCAGAATGCGGCAATTGGTTTTGTAACTGGCCTTGCCGCCCACCGGGCGCACTTCCTGGTCCTGCAATACACGCAGCAGCTTGCTCTGCGTGTCAATGGGCATTTCCGAAATTTCATCCAGCAGCAACGTGCCGCTCTCGGCCTGGCGAAACAGCCCTTCACGGTCCATGTGGGCGCCGGTGAACGCGCCTTTGACGGACCCGAATAATTCGCTTTCTATCAATTCGCGGGGCAGCGCCGCGCAATTGATCTTGATGATTTTCGCCTTGCTCCGCGGGCTGAGGGCGTGAACAAGATCGGCAATCACTTCCTTGCCGCTGCCGCTTTCACCCGTAATCAGGATCGGCACGTCGCTGGGCGCCACGCGTTCCACGGTGCGAACCACCTCCTGCATGGCGGCGCTGCGAAAGACGGGCGACGCGGTCCCGCTCATCGTTTCGAGCGCGCGCCGGAGGGTCAAATTTTCCTCGCTCTGCTGTTTCCGGTCCACGGCGCATTTGATGTCGGCCACCAGCTTCTCATTCTCGAAGGGCTTGGTGAGGAAATTGTACGCCCCCCGGCGCCCGGCCTCCACCGCCATGGTCACCGTGCCGTGCCCGGTCAATACAATCACCTCGGTTTCGGGCCAGGACTTTTTGATCTGGGGCAGAAGATCGAGGCCGTGGGCGTCGGGCAGGTTGACATCAAGCAGGACGACGTCGGGCTGGGGCTGGGAAAATGTCTTCTGAAGCGCGGCGGCGCTGGCGGCCTCGGCCACGTCATAGCGGTCGCTCAATACGGTCGCCACCAGGGCGCGTAAATCCCTTTCATCGTCAACTATCAGAACTTTGGCTTTCATGTCTTGCGTTTTCGGACGCCGCTTCGATAAACCGTGAAAATATGGCCCGATGTTCGGCGTGCCTGTCGGCAAGCCGTTCCGGGTGAAATTGCACGCCCATCAAAAAAGGCATGCAACCCGCCGCTTCAGGCTTCAATTCCATCGCTTCCACGATTCCATCGCGCGTTCGCGCTGTCGCCGTGAACGGCCCGGCCGGGTTCAGGACGGCCTGATGATGAGAGCTGTTCACGCCGAGAATTCGCTTGCCTGTAATCTTGGAGAGGAATGAACCCTCTGTCAATGGCGCTTCGTGGACGATTTCGTCTTCCCGTCCGCGAGGGTTGTGGTTCAAGGCGCCGCGCGCTTCGCTGCGGATGTCGGCGACCAGCCTTCCCCCAAACGCCACCTGCAGCAATTGATGCCCCCGGCAGATCGCCAGCAGCGACTTGTGTTGCCGAAAACATTCATCAATCAGCACCAGCTCCCGCCAATCCCGCTTCCCGCCGTCAGGCGGGGGGTTCACCGTGCGCCGCACCGCAGGCGGAAGTGTTTTAATGTAAAGAGAAGGTTGAATGTCATCGCCGCCGCTCAATAATACTCCGTCCGCGCGGCGAACGCATTCGGCCAGCAGCGCCCGTTCCTCCACGGCCGGAGCCGCCATCGGAATGCCCCCTGCGCGCGCCACGGCCATTTCATATTTCACGGAAAGGCTCGTGGATAAATCATGGAATTCAACGCCCCGTTTTTCGACACTGGGCGTGACAAGAATCAGGGGCTGGCGGGCCATGAAGTTGAGCATAAGGACTTTGCCCGATTTGACGATAAAAAAATTCCCGTGGCGTGTTTTCTGCTAAAGGACAGCCCATGGCCCAAGTGTCAAAACAAAGACAGATCAGGCGCAGTCCGTTGTATCATCTCATGCGCACCATTGTCCCCTGCAACCACGCGCTGGATGCGAAGGCGGACCTCTGCGGCGCGGTGATTATCGTGGGGATAGCGGTCAGCAGCGTGTACCTGATGCGCATGCTGCTGGCTCTTCGCTAATCCAGGCTCTGTCCGTTACACATCCGCTTCGGGAAACCGCTCGCGGATTTGCCGCCGCAATTGCTCTTCATCAGCCGGCTGGTAACGGCGGCGCGTGATGAGCCGCGCGAGGGCATCCAATAACGCCAACCAATCCTCAAGCGGCGGATCGGGTTTCGGCTGCCAGATATCGAACCGCTTTTGCCGCTGAAAAAATTTCCATTCGCGTCCGACCTTCCGGGCATAGACCTGCACCTTGACGCCGTCACCGGCCATTCGTTTCCAACTGATTTCCGCTTTGGGCATGGATTCTACGGCAACCCGGGTCATTGATCCACCACGTCAACGCTGGCCACGGCCATTGCCGCAATCCCCTCGCAACGGCCCACAAACCCCAGGCCTTCATTCGTTGTGGCTTTGATGCCGATGCGTTCCACCGGAATGCCCAATGCCTCGGAAATATGCCGCTTCATCTGGTGTATGTGCGGATACAGCCTCGGTTCCTGGGCGAGAACCGTCGCGTCCACGTTCACGATTCGCCCGCCCCGCAACGCAATCACGCGTGATGCTTCTTCCAGAAAGAGGCGGCTCGGTGCATTTTTCCAGCGGGGGTCTGTATTGGGGAAGAAATGGCCGATGTCCGGCTCGCCCAGCGCGCCCAGCAGCGCGTCGCAGATGGCGTGCATCAGCGCGTCCGCGTCGGAATGGCCGTCAAGTCCCTTCGTATGAGGGATTTCGACGCCGCCGAGGATGAGCTTGCGGTTTTCCACCAGGGCATGCACGTCATAGCCGATGCCAACGTGAACCATGCCCCAATATAAAAAAACAATGCCCGCAAAGCGAACCCCAAAAAAAGAACAGCCGGAGCACAGGCAAGCTCCGGCTGAGTGGGATTGGGCGCTAGTTGCTTGCGCCCGGGAAGATTCTTGTCATGCGGCTCGCGCCAGCGGGCGCTCCGTTTCCTCGCCCATTTCGGCCGTAATGTTGCAATGCGCCTTGGCCAGTTCGGTCAATTTCACATCCGCCTTTTTTTCTTCGGCCAGAATTTCATCGAGAACTTTCGCCGCGTCCTCTTTTTGAAGCTGCCTGGCCCAATCACGCAGGCAGCCGTAGGAGGCTATTTCGTAGTGTTCCGCCTTTTGCGCCGCCATGACGAGCGCGGCGTTGATCGTCGGGCACTTCTTGTTCTCGGAAATCAGTTCCTCGGCTTCCTTGATGATGCCCACGATGGCCGGGCATCGCTTGCTCCACGGCGATTCATCGCACAATTCAAACACGCGCTGCACTTTTTGCAAATGCCCTTCCGTTTTCGCCAGATGCAATTCGAAAGCTTCCCGCAGATCGCCGTGCGTCGCTGCCGTGGCCATTTTCGGCAGCGCCTTCGTCAACTGCTTTTCGGCGTAAAACATGTCCGCCAAGCTGTCCAAAAAAAGTTGTTCCAGTGTTTTCATGCTTTTCGGAAACGACCTCGTCCCATGCGCTCTCCTTTAGCAGCAGGCGTGCCGGATGATGAATATGGCCCAAAAACATCGAAATTGCCCGGCAGATACAGGGTTTATCCACTCTCCGGTGTCCGTATTTAATTGCATCGCGCAATTCTTTGCGTTCGGACGGGTTGCAGAACGCAAAAAATCCGGGATTTGGAGCGGTTGAAGAAATGATGGAGCCGTGCGGCAGCGAGGAATTTTGGGTTTTGGCGAGGCTGAGCGAGGGAGCATGCCCAAAGCGGCCTGTAACCGGGCGAAAACGAAGCCAAAACCCAAAATAACCGCTGCTCCCTTCTTCCGAACCGCATGGCTACAGTATGTCTGAAACCGCTCTAACCTTTATTTGCCATCACAGGCAATGTAAACGAAAATATCGCCCCCTGGCCCAGGGTGCTTTCCACGCGCACGTCGCCTCCGTGGGCCTGCACAATATGTTTGACGATGGAAAGACCCAGGCCCGTGCCCCCCTGCTCCCGGGACCGCGCCTTGTCCACGCGATAAAACCGTTCAAACACCCGGTCGAGCGATTCGGGCGGGATGCCGGGGCCATTGTCACGCACAAATACTTCCACGCTGCCGCCGGCCTGTTTTGCGCCCACGGTCACCTCGCCGTTCGCGCGTCCATACTTGATCGCGTTGTCCAGCAGGTTGGCAAAAACCTGTTCCAGGCGATGCACGTCCGCGTTGACCGTCAGTTCCGGCATTTGGTTGATCAGGCTCACGCCTTTTCCGGACGCGGCCTGGCGGAAATCGTTGAAAACTTTTTCCACCAGCGCCCGGAGGTCCACTGTGTGGAGTTCGAGGGTCACGCGCCCCGATTCCAACGCCGAGATCGTCAGCAAATCCTGGATCAGCAGATCCAGCCGTTGCGCGTTTCGCTCGATGATCTTAAGGAACCGCTCAAGCGTTTCAGGATTGTTGCGCGCGCCGTCCAGCAGCGTTTCCACGTACCCCTTGATGAGCGAGAGCGGCGTCCGAAGCTCATGGCTCACGTTGGCCACAAATTCCTCCCGGGTGCGTTCCAGTTTCTTGAGGCGCGTCAGATCATGAAAAACCAGGATCGTCCCTTCCCGTTCTCCAGCCGAATTGCGGATCGCCGCCGCGTTTACCTGCAACCGCCGCTCCGTCAGGCGGGCCAATTGCACCTCATAATCGAACACCTGTCCCTCATTTTCGACGCGCCGAACCAGTTCGGCCAGCTCGTGAATGCGCAGGGCCTCCATGATGGTTTTGCCGCGCAACTCCGCCTGGATCGCGAACAGGCTTTTGAAGGCCCGGTTGGCCAGGTAAATCCGTTGGTTCCGGTCCAGCAGCAGGAGGCCTTCCAGCATGGAATTGAACAGGACTTGTTGCTGGGCCTTGGCGTCAATGGTCGTCTGCTGCTGTCGGCGCTGAAATGTCTCGATGTCCGCGCGCGCCTGTCGCTGGCGGGCCTGGAAACTGGCCCGCCACCAAAAATGAATCCCAATGGCCGCCGCCAGCGCAAGAATGAAAAGGGCGAACCACACGGCATTTGACTAACAAATATCCATGCCAATTTTCAACCCCGAATGTCCCGCCTCCGCCTGCATGAGCCGGTCATTCCAAAAAGCGATATCCGACCCCCCGGATCGTCTCCAGGTGTTTTGCCGCAGGGCCGAGCTTTTCACGCAGCCGGCGAATGTGGGTATCCACCGTCCGGGTGTCAATCACGCTCTCGTATTCCCAAACGTCGCGCAAAAGACTGTCACGAGACTGCACCCGCCCGGCGCGCTGCGCCAGCGTGACCAAAAGCTTGAATTCGGTCGCCGTGAGCGCGATCGCCCGCGCCTTCCATGCCGCAACGTGGCGCGGAAAATCAATCGTCAAATCCCCGAACCGGATTTGTTCGCGCGGCTTTTCCTCCGCCACGGCGCGGGTGAGGATTTTCTTGATTCGCAGCAGCAATTCCCGCGGACTGAACGGCTTGGTCAGGTAATCATCCGCGCCCAGTTCCAAGCCCAGGACACGGTCAATTTCCGCCGCCTTCGCCGTGAGCATGATGATCGGCACGCGCGACGTTACCGGGTCCAGGCGCAGGACCTTACACACCTCGAACCCATCCATTTCCGGCAGCATCACGTCCAGGACTATCAATTCCGGCGGCTGGGCATGCGCCTTGCGCAGCGCCTCGGCCCCGTCGCAAGCCGTCGTGACCGCGTAGCCGGCCTGCTTGAGGTTGAATTCCACCAGTTCAGTCGCCTCCGGCTCGTCATCCACGACCAGTATTCTGGATTTCACGCCTCATCTTATAGCCTGCGGCAAATCGTCACACAATTTCAATTGCGTGACAACCGCGTGACAAACCGGTGACGGCCCTTCTGCCCCGCTCGCCCCGTCTTCCAAATTCGGTCCAAACACCCTTTTTCCCACCCGGAACGGCCCCTCCGGCCCCGATTTTCGACAAGCATCCGTTCATGGATTAAATTTCAGTTGTATGATGCTCATGACCCAAAAGGCCAAAACCGGGGTGCGCAAGACCGCCCCTTATACGGGCGAGGTCGTGTACATTTATGCCTTTGACATGGCGTATGACACCGTGCGCCAGCCCATCCAAACGCTCCTGGGCCAGCCGGTCGAACAATTTTCCGTGGATGGCGACAAGCGGGCGCCCCGCCAATTGTTTTTTTACCGGCCCCAGATGGTCCGCCTCCCGTCCGTCGAACGAGTGGGACCCCAGGGGCCGGTGCGGATCGAACGGGCGGTCAAATTGCTGCCAGTGGGCGCCATCAGTATCACCGTCCGCGTCCCATTTGAATTGGAACGCATCGAAGACTTGGTCGCATTTCATGATTTGCAATTCGCCGAAGGCTCCCTTCATGATGAAGTCCGCCGCCTGGCCGGCCAAGTCGGACAGGAATTGAAGTCCCATTTCATCCGGCCCCAACCGGAATTGCCTGAAGAAGAAGCCTACACCGTCTTCTGCCTCGCCGCGCCGGTTATGGATCAAACAGGCCGTCCCGTTCGCGCCATGCAGTGGTTCCAGGCAAACCGGCGCCAGGTGGCCGCGCTCCTGACCCAGGAACCCGAAATGGAGAGGCTCTCCCGCGAGGAAGCCGACGAATCCACCGCCCGCTATCTCAGTTATTACCAGAACGATTTCCTGGTCATGGACTGGGACGCGGCTCTGCTCATTGATGAGCCGGACGATTTTGACGAGGCGCTTTACGTCATGGAATTGGCCAACCTGCAACTGGCCGAGTTGGAGGCCTATGATCGCATTTTGGACGAGGCGCTCGAACGGTCCTACCGCGACCTGGCCGCCCGTCCCCTCCGCTCGCGCGCCCATATCCTGCGCGAGTTACGCGAAATACGCATTGATATGGCCCGTTTCAACGATCAATTGTCCAACGCCTCCAAGTTCTTTGGCGACTGGCATCTGGCGCGGATTTACGAGAGGATCGCCTCGCGTTTTCACCTCGCCGACTGGCACCGGAACATAGACGGCAAGCTCCGCACTCTGGCCGATCTTTACCAGCTCCTCAAGCAGGACCAGACCAATCGTTGGATGATGATCCTCGAAATCACCATCGTTCTACTATTCATCATTGATCTGGTCCTCCTGGTTCTTGGTTTGAAGCGGTAATTGATATCTGGCGAACTGTGGACTTTTTGCTTGAAGCTTGAGTTTGAGCGTCCTCCGGCAATTGGGCGAGCCCCGTCAGGGGGGGACATCGTCTGGCCGGAAGCTCACAAAAAGGTGAGATGCGCCCCAGCCCCGCTTTGCGACATGGATCTAAATATATCTTGTGGTGTTCTGCATTTTTGTCAGACTCGCCCCATGAAATTCATCTCCCAGGTCTTCCTGCTTCCCATGTTATTGCTGCCATTGAGCCTTGCGGCCCAGGCGCCGGCGGTAGATCGCACGCCCGCCGCCGGAACGGTCAGCGGCAGCGGCGGAGTCATTCGCACGCCTCCGGCCCCGGCCACGCCGCGGATCAATGGGCCGGACATTTTTGGCGTTCGCCCGGACCATCCGTTCCTTTACCACATTCCAACCACGGGAAAGCCGCCGATCCGATATTCAGCCGACGATTTGCCCAAGGGCCTGGCGTTGGATGCGCGCATGGGGAATTTTACCGGGACAATCCAGGGCGCGACGGATGGCGACTCGTTTACAGTCACGCTTCATGCCAAAAATGCGCTGGGCGAGGACAGCAAGAAGTTCAAGATCGTGGTGGGAGAGACGATTTCACTGACGCCGGCGATGGGCTGGAACAGTTGGAACCATTACGGCTCCCGCATCACGCAGGCGATTGTCCTCGAAAATGCGAAGGCCATGGCGGATTCCGGGCTGATCCATCATGGATGGACCTATGTAAACATTGACGATACTTGGCAGGGCAAGCGCGGCGGCCGGTACCATGGACTTCAAGGCAATAAGAAATTCCCGGACATCGGCCGGCTCTGCGACCAGATCCATGCCATGGGATTGAAATTCGGGATTTATTCAACACCGTGGGAGACGTCATACGCGGGATTTCCCGGCGGCAGCTCGGACAATTCTCAGGGCAACTGGACCAAGCCGACCGGCAGGAAGCACGTGAACCATAATGTTCCTCCGTGGGCCATCGGGCCGTATCAGTTTTGGACCAACGACGCGGACCAATGGGCGGCGTGGGGCGTGGATTATTTAAAGTATGACTGGAACCCGATTGAGCTTCCCGAGACGGAGGCGATGTATGAGGCGTTGCGGCAAAGCGGGCGCGACATCATTTTCAGTCTTTCGAACAACATGAACGTCAAAAACGCGCCCACGATTGGGAAGATAGCGAACAGTTGGCGGACAACCGGGGACATCAAGGCCAATTGGTGGAGTCTGGTCATCCACATCATGGCGCAGGTCAAGTGGGCGGATTACAGCAGTCCGGGGCATTGGAACGATCCGGACATGCTCGAAATCGGGACGCGCGAGCATGGCCAGCCGGGTTTGAGCGCTGATGAGGAATACACGCACATGACGGCTTGGTGCCTCCTGGCCTCACCGTTGCTGCTGGGGAACGACCTGACGCAAATGGACCCTTTCACGCTGAGCTTGCTTGAAAATGACGAAGTGCTTGCGGTTGACCAGGATGAATTGGGCAGGCAGGCCGTGCCGGTCTCTCAAACCGGAGAACCGGTTGAAGTCCCGCGGCCTGGAAATCGGGGCAAGCCATTCAAGGTCACTCCGTTGCAGGTATGGGCAAGGCCCCTGGCGGACGGCTCAAAAGCCGTTGGCCTTTTCAATTTCGGCGATACGCCGGCAAAGATGACCGTGAAATGGTCCGACTTGGGCATTTCCGGCCCGCATAAAGTGCGCGATCTCTGGCGTGAGAAGGAGTTGGGCAGCGTCGCCGATGAATTTTCAATGACCGTCGCGCCGCATGGGGCCGAAATGATAAAGGTCCACGAATAGCGGTTTAAGCCGGAACCATGGTTCCGCTTTAAGCGGCTGTTAGACAACAAGGAGGAAGTGGTTTATGTTGTGCAATATCAGCATTTGGCGTGATACGTGCTGCCTTGGATTGCGCAGGTGCGGGCATGGCAATCAAAAACACAACGAATACCATACTTTTTGTCGAGGACAATCCCCTCGTTCTGACCATCTATCGGAACCGGCTGGAGGCTGAGGGGTACAGTGTGGAGGCGGCGGAAGACGGGCTGATTGCGTTGGAAAAGCTGCCGATGTTGCGGCCCTGCTTGGTGATTCTGGACCTCATGCTCCCGAAATTGGATGGGATGGACGTGCTGACGTTTATCCGCGGAGACGATGAATTGAAGGAGACGCCCGTGCTCGTCCTTTCGAATGCCTACCTCGACGAGAGATCGTCCAAAGCCATGGCCGCCGGCGCCAACAAACGGCTTCAGAAGACCCAATGCACGCCCGCCAAAATGATCGAAGCGGTCCGCGAACTGACCGGATCGAAGGCCGCGCGGCCATCGCGGGAAGGGGCCGACGAAGCTTCCCTCAAAGAAAGCCGTTCGGACCTGATGAAGGAGGGGCCGGCGGAAGTGTCCAAAATCCGTGAATTATGTCTTGGATTTGTGAAAGCGGCGGACGACGCGCAGCGCGGCGAGGTCTTGAACAAGCTGTATCAGCGCGTCCGCTTCCTTTGCGTGCGGGCCGGCCTCGGCGAATGCAGCCGCGTCGGGCATCTGGCTTCCGCGCTGGAGGCGATTTTGTTCGAAATCATCCTGAAGAAAAACATTTCGTCGCCTTCGATGTTTCAAAGCATTGCCCAGGCGGTGGATTGCCTGGGACGGTTGTTTCAGGCCCAGGACGTGGAGATGGCCCAGGAAACCCTCCATGCGAAGGTGCTCGTGGTGGATGACGACCCGATTTGCAATTTTGCCACGGTCGCGGCAATGAAACGCGCCAAAATGGAGGCGGTGAGCACCCAGGACCCGCTGACCGCCCTCAAAATGGCGCAAACGGAGACATACGATGTCATCCTGCTTGATATCACAATGCCCCGTATCAGCGGCTTTGAGTTGTGCGAAAAAATCCGCCAACTGCCGGGATACAAAAAGACGCCGGTGATCTTCGTCACCTCAAACGGGGAATTTCAAAACCGCGCCCAGGCGGTCCTCAGCGGCGGGAACGATTTGATCGCCAAGCCGATTGCGCCGCTGGAATTGGCGCTCAAAACCGTGATGCGCCTGCTGGATCCGAGTGATCATCCCGACCGCGCCGTTGGAGCCAAAAAGCGGGTTGCATCGGTCAGCGAAACGGTCGCCCCGCCCATTCCGGCCGCTCCGGCCAAGCCGCAGCGCAGTCCCGCTTTGGCGGGGGACGCCTCCGCTGGCGGTCGTGATAAAAAGGCCGGTTGGGAAAGTCTGGCACGGACCGTGGGCGCGAGTTCAGCGCCGGCCGCGCCGCCTTCGCCGGCAACACCACTAATGTCGGAGGCCCGGGCAACCGCCTCCCCCAAACCGGCGGATCCCGCACCCGCCCGGCCTCCGGCATCTCCTCCTCCTCCCGCATCGGCCCCTCCACCGGCTGTAAACGGGGCGCCGTCCAGCCAGGAGACGGGCAAGGACCAGCAGGAACTGCTGGAGAAACTCGTGCCTGAGGTGACACGGATTATTTTCGGCGACCAACCGCATTCCGAAATCCAGCGCCGCCTCACTCGCATCGCCCTGGAGCGTTACAACATTCCGCAGATCATCAACCGCACGGCGGCGGCCGAGGGCGAGGGCAAGAAAGGATTAAACGGCGCCCCGGACCCGCTGGACCAGGTCGCGCGGCACATCACCCGCATCATCTTTGGGGACGAAGGCGTTTCCGACATCAACGTAAGGCTCACGCGGATTGCGCTGGAACGCTACCACGTGGCCGAGATGCTGGGCCAATCGTCCGACTCAGACCGGGACAATTTGTCTCCGGGAGTGATTGTGAATCTTTGACTGGCTTGGAGCGGGGCGCCGGGACAAATTTGGGTTCCTTTAAGGCAAAAAACTGCTGGCAGCCTGCGGGCTTTCCTGTATGGTTGGCATTCGCCGATTTTTAGGCGCGCTCTTGAAAAATGGAACCACAAGCTGACATCGCATTGATTGGGCTGGCCGTGATGGGCCAAAATCTCATTTTGAACATGAACGACCACGGTTTTACGGTGGTGGCGTTCAACCGCACCGTTGAAAAGGTGGATCATTTCCTGGCGAATGAAGCCAGGGGGACGAAGGTGATCGGGGCGCATTCGCTGCAAGAGATGGTCGGGCTGCTCAAGCGGCCGCGCCGCGTCATGCTGATGGTGAAGGCGGGCAAGGCGGTGGATGAATTCATCGAGCACTTGATTCCGTTGCTGGAACCGGGGGACATCATTATTGACGGGGGCAATTCGCTGTTTGAAGACACGAATCGGAGGGTGGAATACGTCCAAAACAAGGGGCTGCTGTTCATTGGCACGGGAGTGAGCGGCGGCGAGGAAGGCGCGCGCCACGGACCGAGCATCATGCCGGGCGGATCGCCGGCGGCGTGGCCGCATGTGAAGGAAATTTTTCAGGGCATCGCGGCGAAGGCGCAGGATGAAAGCGGCGCGCCGGCGCCATGCTGTGATTGGGTAGGCGAGAATGGCGCCGGCCATTACGTGAAGATGGTCCATAATGGCATCGAATACGGCGACATGCAGCTCATCTGCGAGGCGTATAACGTCATGAAAAACGGGCTGGGAATGGGAGCGCGGGAATTGCACCAGACGTTTGCGGAATGGAACACCGGCGAACTCGATTCTTATTTGATCGAAATCACGCGCGACATTCTGGCCTACAAGGACACCGACGGCTCGCCGCTGGTGGACAAAATTCTCGACACTGCCGGCCAGAAAGGCACCGGCAAATGGACGGTCCAAAACAGCGCGGACCTGGGAATGCCGGTGACGTTGATTGCGGAAGCCGTGTACGCGCGGTGCGTTTCGGCGCTCAAGGATGAACGGGTGAAAGCGGCCCGAAAGTTGAAAGGGCCGCGTCCGCTGCTGTCGGTGGCGCGGAATGAGGCGAAAAAGAAACAATTCATTGGGGAAATCCGGGATGCGTTGTACGCGTCGAAGATCGTGAGTTACGCGCAAGGTTACATGCTGATGCGGGCGGCGGCGGCGGAATACAAATGGAACCTCAATTATGGCGGCATCGCGCTGATGTGGCGCGGCGGCTGCATCATCCGCTCCCGGTTTTTGGGGAAGATCAAGACGGCATACGACGGGAATCCGAAGTTGAGCAACCTCTTGCTCGACGATTATTTTCGCGGCGAGATCAAGCGATGCCAGAAGGGCTGGAGGAACGTGGTGGCTGCGGCAGTGAAGAAAGGAATTCCGGCGCCCGCTTTCGGAACGGCGCTGGCGTTTTACGACCAATATCGCAGCGCCGTGTTGCCGGCGAATTTGTTGCAGGCGCAGCGCGACTATTTCGGGGCGCACACATACGAGTTGATGGACAAGCCGCGCGGACAGTTTTTTCACACCAATTGGACGGGCAAAGGGGGAACGACGGCAGCCGGCAGTTACACAGTGTAGCTACGGGTATTGGCTCCGATACTTTCAGCCACAGCCGGATAAAAGACGGTGGGGCGATTTTATTGCGATGTGCAACAAGTCTTGCAAGGTGTAACGCCGTAAAAAACGGTTTTTTTAACTGCTTGGAAATCAAGGAAAAGAAGGGCTGGGGTATTCAACCCATTGGCATTTTTTCTGCGTAGGGCAAGAATTCCGGACAACTCAACCCCTCCGGAAAGACGGTGCCCAAACCACTGCGTGGTGCCGGCCAACAGGCGCAAGCAGCGTTGATGACCCGTTCATAATCCACGGTTGAGCCAGTGGAAAAGAGCATGAAAACCGAGACATTAATTCGCCCTCCCACCAACGGCGATGGCGCAAGCGATTATTCCTTCAAGCTATTTGGGGACGCGGTGCGGCTGCAGCAGGTATTTTGGAACGTGCTCAAGAACGCCGTCAAATTCACGTCCGAAAAAGGATCGGTGACCATCAAGACGGCCTGCGAGAACGACTCGATCTCCATCAAAATCAGTGACACGGGCATTGGGATGAGCCAGGAGTTAAATGGGGCGCCTTTTCAAAGCCTTTTCGCAGGGCGACCACGCCAGCCAGGGCGACTCTCACCGGTTTGGCGGGCTGGGCCTGGGCCTGGTGATTGCCGGGAGGCTCGTGGAACTGCATAACGGACGGATTAGCGCGCACAGCGAAGGACCGGGACGCGGCGCGACCTTTACGATCGAACTGCCGCTCATTGCAGAGCCGATCAACGGGGAACCTTCGCCGGCCCATGCGGCGGCGCACGCGGCGGGAAGCCATTCCGCCAACGGGGACATGAACATTCTTTTGGTGGAGGACCATGAACCGACGCGGATTGCATTGGCGCAACTGCTCGAACGGCGGCAATACAAGGTAACGGCCGCCGGATCGATTGCCGAGGCGCGCGCGCTGGCCAGCGCCCAGACATTTCAATTGCTGATTTCGGACATCGGCCTGCCGGATGGCAGCGGTTACGAGCTCATGGCCGAACTTCAACTTGTATTGCAAAATTCCCTTCGGCCAAATCCATACGCACAATCCGCGCGTCATCCGGCTGGCGCGGATGATCGAGCGCAGCGTCGGTTCCGTTTCCCTGAAACTTTCCATTGGCCATATGTCTTCATGCACAGTGCGCCGCCATCCTGATGCCAAAGCCAGCGTGAAACTGTCGGAATATCCACGCCGGCCTCAATGCACCGCGTGGCAAACAGATGCCGCAAATCATGGTGCGTGATGCGTTTCACGCCGACCAGCTTTGCCGCCCGGTCTATGGATTTCTGACACTCGAAAACCCGCATCACAGTTTTGTCCGCCGATTCTTTGGGCCGCTCCGCGCGCATTTTCTCCAATAGTTGCCGTAAACTGCTGTTGAGCGGAATCCAACGGTCTTTGCCGTTCTTTGTAATCGTAAAGCGAACGTGCAGTAATCCCTTCCTAAAATCCACGTCGCTCCGGCCAATGGATATTCTTTCTGGTTCCTCGACGTTTCTAGTGGGTAGCCATGAAAGCATCTGAACAGAAGGGCATTTATGGAAAAGCGATGCATTGAAGGGGATGTTGGCATGATTCGTTCCGCTGCCGGTGGCC
>JAGWNY010000076.1 GCA_028872915.1 Verrucomicrobiota bacterium | reverse complement strand
CACCAACGCGGTCACCGAAGGTTTGAACTCAAAAATCCAGAGCCTCAAATCTGCCGCCCGGGGCTTTCGCAACTTCAAAAATTACCGCACTCGCATCCTGTTCTTCTGTGGGAAGCTTGATCTCTACCCACTATGAACCGTGAAGAAACTATTTTTGGCTTTCGCAGCTTGCGGTGCCACGAAAGTTCAGAGTGATGTGGATATTTCCAAAGCGCTGCTTGGAACATGGATTGATGCTCCTTCAGAGCAGGAGCCAATGCACGGCAGAGTCACCTATTTTGCGGATGGTCATAGTGTTGAGCTAGTCTGGCCAGTCAGCCAACCACAATCCACAGCCATTCGTATTGAGACCCAGTGGATGGTAACAAACAGTATTTTGATCCTGACAAGCGTGAAGTCCAGCAACACGCAAGTTGTGCCCGTTGGTGTCGTGATAAAAGACCGCATCATATCTATTTCTGCCGACAAGTTCGTTTTCGTGCCGGCAGAAGGCTACGGAGACATTGAGAAGAAGAGCCATGTCAGAATACGCGAAAAACCTGGGACCTAACGCCGCGCTGCAGCCAACGCCGGTTACGCCGGTTAGTTTTCGCCGTGGGTTTCCGGTCGGCGCAAATCATTTGTCCGCGTGGCGAAAAAGCCCTGGTCGTTAGGCTGCTACGCTTTATGAAAACAACACACGCCGTTCTATTATCGGGCTTGCTTATTTGCGGTTGTTCGCAGAAGCAAGCGACATCGGCGAACCAAGCGGTTAACCTTGTCCAAGCTGGTAATGATTTAGTCTGGCATAGTGGCGCGAGCGGGCTGGCCACGTTACATATTGCACGGCGGCAGGGTGATTCGATTCATGGCATACAGCTCCTCACGAAAGCGCCAGACGGGACAGAGACAGCGGTCATGGCTCAGGCCGGCACCATCGCAGATGGACCAGACCAGCATTGTGTGAGAGTCAGTCTCTACGACGCAGAGACGAAGATTACAAAAGCAGGAGTTGTTACGCAGGAGTGGACGAATCAAGAGGTTCAGACAGTGTTACGGATACCGGGACAGTGAGGGCAGCCCAACACCGCGCCGGAGGCATTTGAACGAGTTGGGAACGAGTGAAAAGAATTTGACCGCGTGGTGTGCGGTCGAAGGCCAACGGCCGAGGAGGCGGGCCGCCTCCGAGTCCAGTGCTCTGACCGAGAACCGCGCGCAAGCGCATGAGTAAATGTTAGCAGCCGACTGCCCCTTGACGTTATCGCCGGTTTGAGTTACACAACGCTTATCAAGCCAACGGAACCATTCGCCGGCCTGCCGGGCCGTAGCCTCCGGGCGAAGCCGGGCCGGCCCGGATCAGCTTTGGATCGTTGATATGGCTATATCACATTTATGAAGTATCAAATTATCGCATCACTGTTTGACTGCCTTTCAGTCGTTGCTGTCGGCATTTTTCTTCTTCTGGCACGCAACCGCGCGGTGGCAAAAATCTCCGACCCGGCACGGAAGGAGAAAGTCGGACGCATTCTGAAATACGCGGGCATATTGGCGATTATTGGCGGTCTCATCAGCGGCCTCACACATATTCCGACCTTTATTGCATCGCCAGATGTTAGAGCCGCCCAATTTGCCCGGAAGCTCAACGAATCCAGCCCGAAGCAGCTAGATTCTGTCACGCGCTTCGACAAAGCGACAGCCGGGCCAGGTCCACGAGTGGTTGTTGATGAGACGGTCATGCTGAAAGCTTCGGATTTAAGCGAGGAAACATGGCAGAAATTTCTGCCGCAACTGAAACAGAATGTCATGCACTCCCAGATGGGCGAGCTTCCAGCAGAAGGCATCACGTTGGTAATCCGGTATTCTGATAAGGATGGAGCGCAGATTCACGACGTGGAGTTTTCACCCTTACAGCATTGACCTATGGCCTAACACCGCGCTAGGCCGTGTAAAAAGTCCCGCGCTTTCAAATTGAAAGGGTTATTTTCCGTTGAAGGATGGGGTGGACGAAACGCTGGCGCTGGCGCTTGGAAATGTCTCTGATAAGCGGCCGGGGAGTCTATCGCCGCCAAGGAAGGCTGCGACCTGTTCCTCCACGGCCAAAAAAACCAGTTCAAAAGGAAACCTTCCAGCACCGCCGGTCGCCGACAGTCTCGTTGCCTCGTCTCCTGCCAAAACGATGCTTTTGAGCGGATTGTCAGTGAAGATTCGTTCCCGGCAGGAAGATGATGAACGTCGTTCCTTCACCCGGCTTGACAGCGACGTGCAGCGAGCCGTTTCCTTCCCGAATCAGACGCTGCACGATATTCAGCCCCAGCCCGGTGCCCTGCCGCGGTCCCTTCGTCGTGAAATAAGGCTGGAAAATTTTTGGCAGCAGTTCGCTTGGAATCCCCGGCCCGTTGTCCCGCACCGTAAACTTCAACAACGGGGGCCTGTTGTCCATTCTTTCGATGTTCATCACACGGTAAAGCGGACCATCCTTGAACTGCGCCAGATCCAGCGGCGCGTGAATAACCTCGCCGCTGATCCTCACCCAATGCGGCAGCGGCGAACATTGAAACGCATTCACCGACAGGTTCAGCAGAATTTGGATCAAATCCGTCCCGTTGATTTTTACCGCAATGTCCTCGGCCAGCGGCGCCACGTGAAATTCATTCTCCATCACGCTCGGATGCACCCGCATCAATTGTTCCAGATCGCGCAGCAACTCATTGATGTTTGTCACCGCGCCGCCCGCTTCATCAGCCTGCCGGCGCAGAAAACCCAGGTACCGCCGTGAAATTTCAATGCAATTTGTCACCTGCCGCGAAATGATTTTCAACCGATCCTTCAGAAACTCCAGCTCCTCATGCTCCACCCGCGCCGAGCGGCTCAGCCGCAGGTTCAACACCTGCACGAAACCCGAAATCACCGTCAAAGGCCCGTTGATGTCATGGATGATGCTCGCGTAAATATCGCCCCGGGTCTTGGCGATCTGTTCCTCGATCCGCTGGTTTTGCAGTTCCGTCAGCAGTTCCTGGACCTTCTCCGCGCTGTTGTGAATTTCACTTTCCAGCGTCCGCCGCTGCATCGCCTGGCTTACCGCCGCCCGGATGGTCGCGATGTCGAACGGCTTGTTGATGTAATCGCACGCGCGCAGGCGCAGCGCCTGGCGGATCGTGTCCGTTGTCTCAAACGCGGTGATCATGACCGCCTCGATGGATGGATTGACCCGCTTGAGCGCCTCCAGCGCCTCAATCCCCGACATTCCCGCCATCCGGATGTCCAGCACCGCCACGTCAATATCATTCTTCTGCGCCAGTTCGATGGCAGTGGCGCCGTCCGCCGCCATCAACAAATTGTACTCATCCTTGAAAATCACCCGCAGCGATTGCCGCGGACCTTCCTCGTCGTCCACGATCAACAGGTTGCCGCGCCGTTTCTTCGCGGGCGCGGGCGGCGCTTCCACCGTCAACGGTTCGATGGTCGGGGGCATGATGAGATTGTTTCCCAAGTCAGAAGATAAATTTAACGCAATTTCCGCCGTTCACAAGGAAAAAATACGCCCGCCGGCGTGACGGATTCTGCACCCCTCCCGGGTAACAGTTACTTTTGGCGCAATGGGTGTGGCCAAAAACCAATCCAATCCCGGCCCCGTCAAGAGCCCCGCATTCCGTGCCTGAAAAGTGAGATGCGCCCCATGTAAAAAAATCTGAAACTTGTTGTTGCACTATTATACGCCCCGTGCTATGGTTGCGCTCGAAAGCCGTCACCGGCCCGCTCTTTGACATCCCGTACCGCCATGGCCCAAAGAATATTCGCCCCGGTTCCTGCTGCAAATTGTTGTGAATAAACATGTTGCGAAGAAGGAGACGGGTCAATTGCAGTGAATTGCAGTGGATTTGGCGTCCCACGTCGCGTGATTTCGTTCTTGAGGCAAATTGCAGTCAATCGCGGCTAATTGCAGTAATTTGAGGCTGCACAACGATTCCCTCGCGGTTCAAGACGAAAAACGGGCTTGCTTCCAGCAAGTCCAGTCCACGTCCGGGAACACGTTGTCTATGGATTCGATGTGGCGCAGCCATTTTTCATCCACAGTCGTGGCGGTTAATTGATCGTGCAGGGAGATGAAGCGGAGCAGATGTTCCTTGACGCGCCGCCGGGCGTATTCGGGGCTGGTGCCCGAGCGCAGAATGAACGGCCAGTCGCTCGCCTGCGCCAGCAACAGCTCGCGCGCCGCCTGTTTCAAAGCGCGGACTTTGAGCTGGGACGGATGGTGAATTTTTGCGGCGAGCGCCGCCATCCGCTCCTGGGCAATTTGGAGATGCGGATAAATCCATTGATTTTCCTCGTTGAGCCAGGCGCGCCAATAGCCTTCCTCCCCCCAACTCGACGCGCTGGGGGTCGCAATCTGGTTCGTGGGATGGCCGTGCAAGTAATCGCCGGGCGTGATCAGCGAAACGATCTTTTGGTCGAAACAAAGCTGGCGCGCAAAAAAATCAAGGAACTCCGGCCCTTCATACCACCAGTGTCCGAACAACTCGGCGTCATACGGAGCCACCACCAACGGAGGCTGGTCCAGAATGCCGGAAAGCCGTTGAACTTGTGCCACGCGCTGTTCCAGAAAATGGCGGGCGTGACCGGCGGCGGCCTTGAGAGCCGCGTCGCGCTCATACACCTGTTTTTCCGGCGCGCCGGTAATGCGCCAGTATTTGATGCCGGTGAAACCACGGTTTTCCGGCGACGGCAGATGAGGCCGGACGTAATCGAAATCAAGGTCGAAGCCGATGTCGCGGTAAAAATCCCGGTATCGGGCGTCGCCCGGATATCCTTCCTGTTTGCTCCAAACCTGTCGGGCGGAGGCATGGTCGCGGCCGAAGGCCGCAATCCCGTTGGGCGTGAACACCGGCGCAAATGTCCCGTATCGCGGGCGCGGGCGCGCGTGCAGCAGGCCGTGGGTGTCCAGCACAAACCAGCGGATGTCCGCCTCCTGCAAAAACGTTTCCACGCCATCCACGTATGCGCATTCGGGCAGCCAGATGCCATGTGGGTTGCGGCCAAAACAGGCCAGGTAATGGTCCCGGGCCGTCAGAATTTGTGCCCGTATCGAAGACGGATGGCCCGCCAGAAGCGGCAGAAGAGGATGCGTCGCGGCCGTCGTAATGATTTCAATGCGACCCGCGTCCTGAAACGCCCGAAACGCTCCCACCAGGTCGCCCCGGAACGATTGCCACGCATCGGCAATGCCCGTGAACCGCCGATGATACATCCACGCCAGTTCGCGAAAGGGCCGGTCCCAGTGCGTGCGATGAATTTCCTTTTCAGCCAGCGCGATCAGGCTTTCCAAATGCCGCTGATACCGCTGTTGGAGCAACGAATCCTGCAACATGGAACAGAGCGTCGGCGAAAGGCAAATCGTCACCGGAGCCGTCATTCCATCCCGTTGCCACCCTTCCAGGATTTGCAGAAGCGGCACGTAGGATTCCGTAATCGCCTCGAAGAGCCAGCTTTCCTCCAGAAATTTCTCGTGTTCCGGATGCCGGACAAAAGGCAGGTGCGCGTGTAGAAGAAGTGAAAAATACCCTTGCATGAAAAATCATTCCAGCTTGTCGGAAATCCAGTGTGCCAGCCGCTTTGCTTGAATCAAGCCAACCACACCAGCCAGGGCAGGAATGCTTTCAATCACGCACGAAGTCAAGCGAACCTGGGCGTGGTGAGCCGTCGCGGTCACCAGGTCCAAACTCAAGTCCAGAACGCTCCACGCTATCAGCGCCGCCGCGCAAAAGCGGACGAGCATCAAGGCTCCGCGGTCTGGCGCGTCCATGTGTTAGAGGCTTTCGGGCACGGGCGGTTTCAAAGCCGGGTCCTGCGGATGCGCTCCCACCTCCCCCATATAATCCGTATGCCGGTTAAACTTGAGGTTTGCCGCCCGCCCGTCCGTTCCATCGGCTGAGACCGCCACCGCCGGCAGGTCATAGTTTCCGTCCGGCAGCGAAAACCGGTAACTGAACGTGCCGTCCCCCCGCAATTTAATGGCATGGCCGCCGAGCGTGACCGTCGCGTCCGGTTCAGTCGCGCCGTAGATGATCAACTCCGCGTTCACGTTGAACCAGAATCCCTTCGCCTGCTCCATGCCACCAAACGGGCTGGCTAGGCTTGAAATGCGGCTCGAAATGCCAAAAGACGAAATTTCCTGCGCCAGGCGGCGGCGAATCAATTCCGTGATCTCCAACGACCCCATCCACACCCGCCGCATTTCGTCTATGCTCACAATTTTTGCCAGCGCATTTTCCTGTTCCGGCGTCCACGGCGCTGGCGGCGCCGAAACCACCCGCGGCAATTCCGGGTGCCCGGCCCGCCGCAACTCTTCCACGGCTTGTGCCAATGAAAAATTCTCGCCCACCGCCGATTTGACGATCTCCAAAAGTCGGGCAAAGGGAAAATCAAAAGGGATCGTGGCGAACTCCGCCTCCGATTCCGGCGCAATGGCGTCCGGCGGCGTCACCGTCGCCGCCGACGCCGCGATGCGCATCCATCGGCCCACCGATGAATAATAACCCAGTTCGCCGGCATACGAGTCCCCCGCGCGTTCAACGTGCGCAAACCAATGCCGCGATTCGGGATGCACGTGAATTTCATACAGCGGATGTCCCTCGATCTTATCCGGGTAAATCCGCAGCACAAGATGGCCGTCCGCGGACTTGCTGTTAAACTCGTTTTGCTGCTCCCGCGTCAAATCCCAGTTTGCGTAAAGCCAGTGCGGATCGCGCGCGGTCAGAAAAAGTTTTTTCGTTCCATACGCCTCCGGCAGCGCCGTTTCCGCCGCGGCAAAATTCTGGCGCGGCGGAACCGCGCCCAACGAAAATTTTTCACCCGGACCGCTCACCCCGGGCGGCGCGGAATAATCCCCTTCCAGCAAAATCGAAGGCGGCTTTGTCCTCGTGGGGATAGGATCAGGCGATTTTTCGGGAAATGATTTTTTGGCGGGGGCGATGCGCTTTGCCGTCGGCTGGGTGGCGGGGGCGATTTTGCCGCGCGCCGGGCGGGTGGCAGGTCTTTTTTTGGCCGTATCAGACATTAGCTTTACTTTCATATCCGAGTTATCGTCTCCCGGCATTATCTTCCCTTTTCCTTCTCCGAAAATAAGATACAATAGCCATTTCTGCAACGGGAATTTTCAAGAATTTTTCATTCCTTCCACGATAGCAAAATTTTGACAAATTCCCCTTCCGGGTATTTCTTATCCCAATGAAAAAGACCGCCAAGTTCGTCGCATTCCTGATTATTGCCCTCGTTCTTCTTTTCATTGTCATTGCGGTGCTCGCCCTGAACCTTGACCGCATCGCCAGGGACGCCATTGAAACCTACGGTTCCAAAATCACCAAAACGTCGCTGACCGTCCAAAACGTTCACATTGGACTCCTTGATGGAAAGGCCTCCGTTGATGGATTTGTTCTGGGGAATCCGCCGGGTTACAAGACGCCCAACGCAATCAGCGTGGGAAAAGCGGCCGTTGCGGTCAAACCCATGTCGTTTTTGTCATCCAAGATTGTGGTGCGGTCCGTTGCGGTTGAAGGGCCTGAAATTACGTTTGAAGGAGGGCTGCTCTCCAACAATCTTAAAGCGATCATGGATAACGTGAACGGCACGGCCCAAAAAGGCGGCCCCACGGTAACCAACGCCAGTGGAAATCCCAAGCCCTCCAAACGCCTTGAAGTGGATGATTTCCTCATCACCGGCGCGAAAATCAACGGCTCAGTCCGCCTTCCCGGCGGCCGGGAAATTTCCGTCAACAACCTGCGGCTGCCGGATATCCATTTGCAAAATCTGGGCACTGGGCCGGCGGGCATCACCGCCACGGAATTGACCCGGCAAGTTTTTGCGCGAATTGTATCCGCCACCGTGAATACTGTCGCTGCCCATGCCCAAAGCCTGGGACAGGGCGTGTTCAAATCCGGGGCCGTGAATGCGCTCAAGCAGCGTTTGGGCAACTTGCTTCGCAAACAAGGCAGCCAGCAATAAAGACGCGGCAAGATGTGTGGAAGGAGCATCCGAGGCGGCCTCGCCGGCGGCCTCCGCCTGTTGCGGGCGAAATGGGGCTGGAAGCGCTTACGGCTCAATCGAAAGGGAGGGCCGGTGTCGCCCCGCTCGCGGGAGCCGGGCGCGGATTGCAACGCAATCAATATCCTTTACAAGACCAATGCGTGCTTTTTGCGCCTGTGAATATGTTTAACAAGTTCGATTTGACAGGCGCGGCGAAACCATGATTCCTGATGCCGTGGCAAAATTCTGGCATCGTCTTTCGCACGAATGTGATTTGTGGCAGCGCGGATTTTCCCATGTCGCGGGCGTGGATGAAGCCGGATGCGGTCCGCTGGCCGGCCCGGTCGTGGCGGCGGCGGTCGTGTTCCCGCGCACGTGGCTGGATTCAGGGTTGCCTTCCAAATTCCGCGGTTTGAATGATTCCAAGCAATTGTGCCTGGAACAGCGGGAAATGTTCTTCGGCCGCATCACCGCCCATCCGGAAATTCGTTTTGCTATTGCGAGTGTGGACGTGGAAACCATTGACCGCATCAACATCCGCCAGGCGGCCTGGCAGGCCATGCGCCTGGCATTGGAACAATTGCAACCGCCTGTCGAGCATGTCTTGATTGACGGCATCAGAATCCGCTGGCTGCGCTTCCGCCAGACTGCCCTGGCGCAGGGAGATGCCCGGAGCTATTCCATCGCCGCGGCGAGCGTCCTGGCCAAGGTGACGCGCGACCGGACGATGCTGGAATTGGACAAACAATTTCCCGGTTACGGTTTCGCCGAACACAAGGGTTATTGCACGCCGCAACATTTTGCGGCCCTGGAACGGCTCGGCCCGTGCGCCATTCATCGCAAGAGCTTTTCGCCGGTAAAGCCAACGGAAGCCGAATTAAGGCTTGGGCCTGAATGACGTGGCTTGAACGAGTCAAAAAGCGGATGGGAGTTCCGGTTGAGCCGGAGCATTTGCGCCGCGGGAATCTGGGCGAGCGGGCGGCGAAAAAATTCCTGCGGGAGCGCGGCCTCAAATTTCTGGCCGCCAATTTCGATTCAGGCCGCGGCGAGATTGACCTTGTTTTCAGGGACGGCGACTGTCTTGTGTTTACGGAGGTGAAGACGCGCTCGCGCGAGGACTGGACCCGACCCTCCAGGGCAGTGGACGCGGGCAAACGCCGCCGACTTTCCCGATCCGCCCTCGATTATTTGCGCCGCCTCAAGGCGCCACCGGTCAAAATCCGGTTCGATATTGTCGAGGTATTGCTTGCAAATGGGACCGTGAGCGAAATCCGCCATTTACCCAACGCCTTTGCGCTGTCGCGGCCGTTTCGTTTCGGCTGATACGGCCAATGTCGCCGGCGCGCAACGAAAGGTTGCGCGCCTGCCGGAATTGATTCCCCATTTATTGCGCCGTGGCGCTTGCCTCGTTGGAATAGGGGCTTTCCAGATTACCGCTGTTGACGGCCGTCACCACGTAATAATACGTCGTGCCCTTGCTCAAGCCGCTGTCTGTATAGCTCGTCGTCGCCGACAACGTCGTCACCAGCGTATACGGCCCGCCGCTGACCGTCGCGCGATACACCTTGTCCGACACAATGTTCGGACTGCTCGATTGCGTCCAGGACAGCTTGATCTTGCCCCCGTGCTTGAACGCGCTGGCCGTCAGATTCGTCGGCGCAGCCGGAGCCGTCGCCGCCTGCGGCGTGGCGCTCACTTCGCTTGAATTGGAGCTTTCCCCGGCTGAATTGACTGCGGAGACCACATAATAATACGTCGTGCCATTGACGAC
>JAGWNY010000075.1 GCA_028872915.1 Verrucomicrobiota bacterium | reverse complement strand
CTCCGCTACGCTCCGGCCTCTCTGCGTCCCGCAGCCCCAACCGGGAGAATAAACAACCAACCACAACCAGGGGACATTTTCTCGTGAGTTAAGAGGGGGACATTTCTAAAGAGTTTTGACAGGCGGCCCTCCGCGGCATGATTCAAGCTTTCGAGGCGGCGTTCGACCCATTATTTTTGCGCCGTCAATGACAACTCAAGAATCCGACTCTCGCCGGTCTGGCTCTAACAATGGGCGCGCTCACAAGTCTTGTGCCCCCCTTGTGTTGGCCCTCGGCGCGCGGCATCCGAAGCTGGCCATTCTGCTCGTCTCGCTGTTGGCGGTCATGGTCAATTGTTTTCCGATTATATTCTGTGGCCGGAGCTACGTTTCTCCGTTCGTGGGAGGGGTGGCCATGGTTTATGATACATGGCCGCCGCTGCCGGGAATGAAACCGGTCCATTACACGCGAGCCGAACCGCCCTTCGTCGGCAACCACGGGAGCGATACCGAGGCAACGCTCATAGGAACTGTTCCGGAGGGTTTCATCGAATCACGCAGTCTTCTGAATCATGGCGAGATTCCGTTGTGGAACCGATACGGCCATGCCGGTTACACGCTCATTGGCCAGGCCATTTCAATGCTGGGGGACCCGTTGCAGGCCATTGTCATCCTGGGCCGCGGCTCCGCGGCGGCCTGGGACATCAAGTTTCTGCTCGCCAAATTCCTTTTTTGCGCGGGGTTCGGGCTGTTGGTGTTGCGGCTCTTGGGCAGCGGCGGCCTTTCACTGTTGTATGCGGCGCTGGGGGCGTATTGCGGGGCTTTCTTTTTCATTTATAATCACCCCGTCTTTTTTGTTTTCGCCTATGCGCCGTGGATTCTGCTTTCGGCGCTGCAATGGCTGGGGCCGCCGTCGCCCCATCGAGCATGGTGGGGATTGACGTGGTTGCTCGCCAATTTCGCCTGTTTCAACGCGGGACACGTCGAAGTGGCGGTGGATTTCATTGGGGGACTGAATCTGGCGGCGCTCATTTGGAGACTGACTTTGAGCCGCAATGTTTCCGATGTCGCCAGGGTGCTGGGCCGCTTGGTCGCTGGCACGATTCTCTTCCTGGGCCTGACCGCGCCGGTATGGCTGACGTTTTTGGCCACGCTGCCCGGTTCCTATTCCATACACTCGAAGGTCCACGTTCTTCAACTCTCCATCTGGCTTTTGCCAGGGGCGTTTGATGATCTTTTCTATCAAGTGGTGAGATCCAGGTTGGGATTGGAATCAGCCTTTGCGCCGGGGAGCAGCCTGCTCGTGCTCGCCGGTTGCATTCTTTCCGTGCTCCAATGGCGGCGATTGAAAGGTGAGCGTTTTGTCTGGATCAATGCGGCCGCCATCCTGTTATGGGGCGGTTGCGTCTTTGGGTGGGTTCCGGCGTTTGTTCTGGGCCGCATACCCTTGTTGAATCGGGTCGGCCATGTTTACACGGACTTTTCCTATTTGTTGGTCATCCATTTGACGTTGCAGAGCGCTTTTGGCTTCAAGGCGCTGGCCGGGCGGACCGATTTCAAGCCCGCGGCCCTGGATTGTCTTTGGACGGCGCTCGTCATTGCCGCGATGATCGCGTTATTTTATTTTAGATTTAATTTATTTCCCCAACATGCCTTTCCATCGGATTATCTCGGCGGCAACGGCAGCCCGGCCTATTCGGCCGCAATGACGCCCCAGCCGTTTCCCTGGGACTATTTTGGCTGCGCGGCGGCGGGGGCCGTCGGCGCGCCCCTGTTGTTTCTCTTTCTAAAAAATCGGAATCATGCCCTGTCCGCCGCGGGATGGGCGGGAATCCTTGTTCTGGCATTTATTCCGCAATTGCGGTTTGGACTTTATCCGGACGGAAATTCGAGAACGCTTTTGCTTCCAGGCTCGCGTCCGGTCTTGAACGCCCCCAGTCAGGCCATCGGCAAAATCAAAACAGACACAACCGCCCCGTTCCGAATTGTCGGGCTGGATTGGAATTTTCACGGCGATTATGCGGCCGTCTATGGCCTCGAGGACATTGGCTCTTGCGCTCCATTGAGCAACAAGGCATACATTGCCCTCCTCACCGGCTTTCCAGGCATGAAACGCTCCAGCTCGTGGATGGTGCAGGTGCAAAGTCCTGCCCAGGCCCATCCTCTCCTCAACTTGCTGAACGTGAAATATGTGCTCGCGGACTCGAGCAGTCATGTCCACGCCCCGCCCGGTTTCCGCGTGGCGGACCGCGGTGATTTTCTCGTTTACGAAAATTTGCAGGCATGGCCGCGCGCCTTTTTCTCCGACAAGGTCCTCTCCATCGCTTCAAACGGCCAATTCATGCGGTATCTTTCGACAAATGCCATCCAGCCGTGGATCGCCCTGACGCCTCAAGAAATCAAAGCGCTGCCGGCCCTGCAAACGTTGGAGGCAACCAAGGAACCGGTTGTTTCGGCGGCGACGCATTATCACCTGCTTCCCAATTCAACCGCCTTCGACATTCATGCCCCATCGGCGGGCGTCGTGTGCCTGACGGAAGGGCAGGCGCCCGACTTTACCGCCACGGCCAATGGCAAACCTGAAAAAGTGCTGACTGTCAACCGCGCCTTCAAGGGCATCTTTTTGGGCAAGGCCGGCGATTATCATATCCGCTTCACCTATCGGCCCGCTCATTGGAAACTCGCCTGCATTTTGTTCTGGATTTCCGGTCTGCTGGCCCTGGCGTGGGCCGCACGGGAATCGTTCCGCAAAAAAGGCCCTATCCCGACCCTCGCCTCCATTTTAATTCTTGTTAAAAAGCGCTTGCACGTGAATTAATGTGCTTTTGCGTTCCGTTTTGTTTCGCTTATTGGATGTTGAAAACCGACCCTCGCCTCATCCGAAGAACCGATCAGTCAGTGTATTCTTAACGACGCACGGTGAAAAATGTTCGTTAGAGCGTTTTAAAAAATAATGTGGCCGTTCGGAGCGGGGATTTTTGGTGTTTTGGCAAGGCTTCGGCCAAGGAGCATGTTTGAAAACCCTGTGACTGAGCCGAAACGACGCCAAAACCCAAAAAGACCGCTTCCCATCCTTTTCTCCCCGAATGGCTGCGGTATTTTTTATTTTTTAAACCGCTCTAGCGTTGCAAAGCGCGCCTGTGGCTTTCTGCAAGGATTTCTGGCGATTGCCCGCGCTGATAACTGAAAATCAACCGCCAATTGAGCAAGCTGGTGCGAAAAAGTCCGAGATGTTGCCAGCGCCGGCCAGACGTGACCACTTCCTGCCTCACCGTTACCACGCGACCGTGTTGGCGCAGCCGACAGACCAACTCATAATCCTCCATGATGGGTAGGTCGGCAAAACTGCCGAGTTCCTCAAACACGCAACGCTTCAAAAAAAGAGCCTGATCCCCGTAGGGCATTTGCCGCCAGTTCGAGCGGAGGTTCACGGCCCTCTCCAAAATCCATTTTCCAAAGAATTTTCCGTCTGTCTTAAACCGAAATGCGCCAGCGATAACTTCCCGCTCGCGCAATGGCTCCGAAACTACACCCATAAAATCACGAGGAAGCAGTGTGTCCGCATGGAGAAAAAGCAGCACGTTTCCAGTGGCCCGCGCCGCACCGGCGTTCATTTGCCGGGCGCGGCCGGGCGCGGAGTGGATGACCATGACCCCCGTTTCGCGAGCGAGCTGCACCGTTTCATCCGTGCTGCCGCCGTCCACCACGATGACTTCATGGGGCTTCCCTTCGCGCGCTGATGTAATAGACGCCGTGATATGTTCCGCTTCGTTCAAGGCGGGAATAATGACCGACACGCGGCTCAAATCGGCTGCTTCCGATTCGGCGATGCGCTGCCACGCGGGCAAATCTTCAGGCCGGTCGAGGTCATCCAGCGGATTCAACAATGCGGACTTGATGCCAATATGCTTCAGCACCTGAAGCGATTCAGCCAGCACCGTTTCTGTGCCCCACGCAATGCCGCGAAAAAGTTCCGGCACGGCTCGTGAAAGGCCAACCAGATAATAGCCGCCATCGTTTGCAGGGCCGAGAACCGCGCGGTTACTGGATAGATGCCCAAAGGCAGCAATGACCAAATCTGCTATGAGCGCCGGGCAATCGCTGCCGATCACGACCGTTGCGGTCGAGCCTTCTTGGAAACTACTTTCAAACGCACGTGCCATTCGCTGCCCCAGATCGCCATCGCCTTGCGGACGATAGCGCCAGCTGGCGCCCAGCCAGTGTTGCACGGCTTTTTCGCTGCCGCCGTCAAAGTAGATTTCCAGATCGGCGTTGGCCACCCGACATGCGGCGCTTGCCGTGCGCAATGTTCGGAGCACCAGCCGGCGATGCAATGCCGCCGCGCCCTCTGCGCCGAGTGCGGGAATCAGGCGGGTCTTGACACGACCTGATTCAGGGTAACGCGCGAACAGAATCAGTTTGCGACGGTTTCCGTGCATGAGTGCGAAAAGGAAATCATTATCTGCGCTGCCAGGCGAGCCAGCGTTTGAAAATGCTTTTCACCAACGGCGTCAAGCGTGCGCGGTTATAGGCGTCCCCCGTTTTGCGAATGGCTTCGGCTTGCGTGGGATAGGGATGAATCGTCCCGCCGATGGTTTTGATGCCGAGTTTGCCTTTCATCGCCAGCGTGAGTTCGCCGATCAATTCGCCAGCGTGGGCTGCGACAACTGTCGCCCCGACAATTTCATCTGTGCCTTTGCGAACATGAACGCGCGCGAAACCTTCAGTTTCGCCGTCGAGAATCGCGCGGTCCACCATGCTCATCTCCTGGGTGAACGTGTCCACCTCGATGCCCTTGTCCTTCGCCTCTTTCTCATGGAGGCCAACGTGCGCGATTTCCGGTGACGTGTAAGTCGCCCACGGAATGATCAGGGAACTGGCCTTGGCACGGCCTTTGAACAGGGCGTTTTGAATGACGATGCGCGCCATGAAATCCGCCGCGTGCGTGAATTGATACGGCGAACAGATGTCGCCGCAGGCGTAGATGCGCGGGTTGGTGGTTTGCAGGCGGTCGTTGACCTTCACGCCCTTTTTGTCGAACTGGACGCCGGCGGTTTCCAGCCCAAGCCTCTCGATGTTGGGTGCGCGGCCCACGGCCACGAGCAATTGGTCCACCAAAACATCGTAACCTTTGCCGTGCGACTCGACTTGCATGCGGACGCCGTTCGGGTCTTTCGCGAGATTAAGGTCCTTGCCGCAGCAGAGAAGTTTCACGCCGTCGCGCGTTATTGCCGCCTGAACAATGTCCGCCGCGTCGCGGTCTTCGCGTGGTAGAATACCGTGCAAAGCCTCGACCAGAAAGACCTCCGAGCCAAGCCGGGCGAAGGCGTGGGCCATCTCACAACCAATCGGACCGGCGCCGATAACACCGAGGCGTTTCGGCGGTTCGGTGAGCGAGAAAAGCGTTTCGTTTGTGAGATAGGGAACATCCTTCAAACCGGGAATCGGCGGCGCGGCGGCCCGAGCACCGGTGGCGATGACGGCTTTGGCAAAACGCAGCGTTTGCCCGCCGACTTCGATGGCGTCCGGGCCGATGAATTTGCCTGCGCCTAAAAACACATCCACCCCGAGTTCCGTGAAACGCTGGGCGGAGTCGTGCGGGCTGATTTCCGCGCGCAACCGGCGCATCCGTTCCATCACCTTGCCGAAATCCGCCGTCGTGCCAGGTGGAACTTGAACACCGAACTCCCCGGCTTCGCGGACGGCAGCAACCGCGCGCGCGGCCCGGATGATGGCTTTGGACGGCACGCAGCCGACGTTGAGACAATCGCCGCCCATGAAATGCTTTTCGATGAGCGCGACCTTTGCGCCGAGACCTGCCGCACCCGCGGCGGAGACCAGGCCCGCCGTGCCGCCGCCGATGACGATGAGGTTGTAGCGCGGCGCGGACGTGGGATTTTTCCAGTCCGCCGGAGAGACGTTGGAAACCAGTTTTTGATTGTGACTGTCCCAAGGGCTGATGGGCGGTTGAGTTTGTTCGTTCATGAAATTTGTGCCTGATGGTCTTTATTGTGTGATTCTTTGGGCAAGGGCCTTCTTGGCGATGCGCGTGACAAAGATGGTCACGACGACAGTGGCGAGCAGTCCCACGCCGTAAAGAACCCATTCGCCGGTCGTTCGCTGTTGAGGCGCTGTGCCGGCACGGGCGAGCGAGCCGAGATACACATACATCACCGTGCCGGGCATCATGCCAATCCACGAAGCCAAAACATAATCGCGTAACTTCACGCGCGTCAGACCAAAGGAATAATTCAAGAGCGTGAATGGAAACACCGGCGAGAGCCGTGTCAGTCCCACAATTTTCCACCCCTCGTTCGCCACGGCTTTGTCAATCGCGGCGAATCGGGCGCTGCCTTCAATCTTGCGGGCGATGGCGTCCCGCGCCAGATACCGGCCCACGAGGAATGCGCTCGTCGCACCCAGCGTCGAGCCGATGGAGACGTAAATCGAACCGCGCACGACACCAAACAAGGCACCCGCACCGAGCGTCAGCACCGAGCCGGGAACAAACAGAACGGCGGCCACGACATAAATCGCAACGAAAATAATCGCGCCCCACGAACCAAGCTGCCCCACCCAATCCAACGCCTGCTTGAGCAGATTCTGCGCATGGAAGTATTTCCCGGCGATAATGAGCGCAACGACCACGCCCAGGTAAATCAGCCATTTCCAGCGGAGACCGGATTTCGCGACGGGGTTGGCAGGTTCAGTCACGGTAATGGTGTCGGGATGCGGGTTCATGAATGAAATGGCAAGCGTTCATTTCGCCTGCGCGTTCAACGACCAGTCGTAATCGGTGTAACGGACTTCAAACTTTTCTTGCCCCAATTTTTCCAGTTCGGCGCGTTCGTCTTTCGGCCAATAGGGATTGATAAAATCAAGCACGCTCCCGGCCTTGTTCTGAAAATCCCCGGCATACCATTTGAAAATCGGCGAGAGATAGATGGTGCGGTTGGCAACGTCCACGCGATTCTTGCTCCGATTGGCCATGAATTGCCTGGCCTGCTCATCCAATTGCTCGTTCAAACGGCTGGCGACATAGGCTTTACTGCGCAATGGTGGGCAGCCGATGGACGCGCAGACCAGCGCGAAATGGATGCGTGGGTCATGGTAATCTCGTATTTCTTTTTCGAGCGAATTGAGCGTGATGGTGTTTCCAAAGAGACGAACCACAGGCTGATCCCACGGCCCGCTCCAAATGTGGCCGATGTCCTTGATGCTTTTGACGGGATAATGGTCGAGGATCAAGCGCAGCGTGTACGAGTTGTAAGCGTTGATCAGAAAGGCAATCTGTTCGTTTTCGTTCCATTGCTTGAAATCGGATTTGGTGACGGCAGCCACCTGGCCAAGGTAACGGTTTAATTCCTGCCGATTGGCTTTGAGATTCGCGTAATCCACGCGGGCGTCTTTGACGTAATGATGGAGCACGTCATCAAATACCTTGTGGGTCTGATCGAATTCCGCGGCAGAGGATGGCAAGGCCGTCAATCCAAGTGCGAAAATACTTAACATCGTGATCAGTATTGTTTTTTTCATAGCCGTTGTTGTGAAAGGTGTTCCTGCGGATTGATTCCAATCGGAACATTAAGCCGGTTTCAGGGCATCCTTCGTCAAAGGGTATTCCCGTTGCGAGTCAGTCCAGGTCACCGGCATGTTTTCCTCGCTGGCTTGCCGGCGGGGTTTTGTTTCGCCGGTCTTCGAGACATGCCGGCCCGCCGCGAGCCGCTGTCTGAACTCTTCCTTGCCCCGTGAAAGCCTCGACATCACCGTTCCGGGCGGAATTCCCAGCGCGTCCGCGATTTCCCGATAGGACATTTCTTCGAGATAAAACATGGCGAGCGGAGCGCGGTATTTTTCTTCCAACGATTGGAGCGCGGACAGCACGACACTTGCATCGGCCTCTTCGATCTGCTGCGCGTTGATGACCGGCAACTCGCCTTCCACCATTTCAACATTCACTTTGGGGAACCGGGTGGCATGACGCCGCTGCCCGAGGAACTTCCGATACAGGGTCGTGAACAGCCAACTCTTGAGCTTCTGGCTATCGCGGACTTGCTCGCCTTTGACCAAAAGCACCTGATAGGTTTCCTGCGTCAAGTCCGCTGCGTCGCTTTCGCAGCCCGTCAGCCCAAACGCGAATTGGTAAAGCGGTTTGTAGAATTGTTCGACGGCCAAGCCGTAATCCAACTCCGTGGCCGGGGCAAAAGTCGTTGCTGCCATTGGCGATCCGGCATCAAGTTTCAATGTCGTATCCTGTGCATTCATGCCTCCACTTCGCGGCAGCCGGCAAATCCTTACAGGTTTATTTTTGCGAAGCAGTCGCAGTCGAAGTGAGACGCTCAAATTGCGAAGAATTGGATTCAGGACAGGAACCGGCGTTGGCCGGTAATTCGAGGTAAAAATTGACGCAGGAGTGTTCCATGCACTCCGCGGTGCGGGCTATTTCGCGCTATCTGCGAGGGCCTTTTCTAATCTCAACCTGGCTTCCTTCGATAATGATTCTTCCATCATGTTCTTCTCCGGTTCGGCATAATGGCTGGCGCCCAGGCGCAGGAGATGCAACTGTTTTTCATAACGCCGGCACAATGAACACATCATCACATGAAGGCGGATCGAAAGCCGCTGCCGCAACGGCAGTTGATGGTCCATGCTTCCAGAAACCAACGCGGCTATTTCCTTGCACGGCGGCATCATGCGAGCCATGAGTCGCATCATCGCGTAGGGAACTTTCTGGGCGATGTTCATTGCCATAACGTCGCGCGCATGTCAAGGTTTCAACCAGTTTTGCTCCAGGCACAGCCGCAGTTGCATCCGGGCGCGATGCAGCAGCACCCAAAAATTGGACGCGCTCACGCCTAGCAGTTCCTGAATTTTCCCAGATTCCGTCGCTTCCATCTCGCGCAGAATAAAGGCGTCGGCGCACCGGCGTGGGAGCTTGTCCAGACATTGCCTGAGTGCCGCCATGAATTCCTTGCGTTGCATTTGGGCTGCGGCGTCCTCGCCCCACTCGTTGGGGCCGAGCGGCGGGTCGTGTTTCCAAACGCCCACGTCATCGAACCGGCCTTCCAATTCTTCGGGCATGGATTCGGTCTGCGAGATGCGCTCCTGGCTTTGTTGCCGGAAATGGTCAAGGACCTTGTGCCGGAGAATTCCCGTCAGCCAGCCTCGTTCGGAACAATCACCGATAAAACGGTCTTTGGCCTGCAATGCCGCCAGCAGGGTTTCCTGCGCCAAATCCTCGGCCATTGTCGCATTGCGCACGCGAATGAGGGCGTAGCGGAACAGGTAATCGCCGTGCAACTCGACCCATTGCCGGGGATCAGACAAACCCGCAGAGCTTGCCGCTTCGGCGGAAGAATCCATCCGCGAAGCGATGGCAGGCGATTTATCAGCCATGGCGAAAAAGGCTATCGCCTCCGGCCTGAACCGAAAAGCAATTTCTCCGGCGATGCTGCGGGTCGCGCATCCGAAGGCATTCATCAAAGGTGGGACGCCGCGGCTTTGGAATTATTTCAAAACCTTGGCGTCCTTGAACAAATTCCAGCCGAAGACCGCACGAAGCGCCTTGGCTGTCGCCTCGCGCAAAAAGGGAAAACACTCGGCCCATTTTGAAGACCAAGCGCGACTGGGGACTGACGAGGGATAAGTCAACGCGGGTCCAGCTTTGAACATGGCGGTCTGCATTGAATGGCAGTTGAAAATTGTTTGTCTTTCAGCGTGTTCTTGCTTCGCGTTTTCAAGCATCTGATTGAAAAACTCGTCAGCATTGGCAAAAGAAATGGAAGCCAGAGAAATAATGTGCTTCTTCGACGTTTGTAATGGGTAATCAGCCATAGTATGGAACTTCCAACTTGCCAGCCACGAAGTAGAGCATCGCGGTCTGGTACTCCGTGGATCGATAACCGCGCGCCTTGCGTTTGGTCGCTGAAAACAAACTGTTGAGTCC
>JAGWNY010000107.1 GCA_028872915.1 Verrucomicrobiota bacterium | reverse complement strand
CTCGCGCACCCAGAACCCCGCTGACGGCCGTGCCGCTGAACGCATAGGTCTGCCCGCCAGCCGAAGAACTGTAGGGATACGCCGGGCTGGCCGTCCAGCCCGAATCCGTCCACGTCGTCCCATCGGTCGTGAATTGCAGCTTGAGGTTGGCCGTCAGAAAGCCGTCGCCGCCAGTGGTAATATCGCCGTTGATGAAATCAGCCGATGAGATCGTCACCGGACTGCTCCAAATCACGCCCCCGGCTTCCCAGGCGCCGATGGCGCCGCCGGCGGGCTCCAGGTCCACGTTGGCGGTCAGGTTATTGTCATTGAGGCCGGGCTGGGCGGTCTGGTTGGCCGTGCCGGTGGAACTGGACATGCCAAACCAGCCGTAGGCCGTGCCGTTGGGGGCGATGTTCCCGCTGCCGCCGCCGCTCGAACCCACGATGTTGACGGTAAACTTCTGATTGGCGCCACCGTTGTCCGTCCACTGGTCCAATTGAACGCCTTGCGCCGTGCTGTCGCCCGGAACTTCGAGGGCCAGACCGCTCTTGCGGTTGTGGAAAGTATAGGAACCGTCGCTATTCTGCACGGGTTTCCATTGGTCATTTTGGGCCGAGCCAAATGACCATTGAATGATATTTGCCCCGCTGCTGGTGGAAGCACTTTGAACAACGATATCCCTGCCGCTGTTGGCGTTGACGATTTGGTAGTAGCCGCTGTCGGTCGCTACAAACGTCCAGATGGAATCCGCATTGGCATCATAGGGCCATTGGATAATGGCGGCGCCATTGACCGTTGAAGCACCCGAGACGTTCACGGCAAGGCCGCTGTTGGCATTATCAAGGTAATACTGGGTATTGGGTGAGATTTGCGCGGAAGCAAGGGTCCAAATCGAACACGTCGCGGCCGCGATCAGCATTTTCGTTGCATTCATTGATGATTTCATTGCTTTGTTTCTGGGTGCAAGGGGACAATCAGCACTTTTAATTTATTTTGAAGCACCTGTCTGTCCTCTTTTTGTATGATATGCCAAAATTCAAATTCCATTATTCTCCCGCCGGAAAGCCCGCGCCTGGCGCCAGGCCGCGCAATTATCTTATGAACCGGCTGTTTCTGTTGCTGATGCTGGTGTGCAGCCCGATCCTTGCGGCACGCGCGAAGGCATCCCTTCCCGTCATCCGGCTGATGCCGTCGGATATCGTTCAGGACAGCATCAAGCAGGTTCATTGGACAACGAATACCTTTGTCGTGAAATGGAAATACACCAGGCCGGGCGCAAAAAGGATGCTCGATTTCTGGATGCAACATTCCGGACAAAAAGTTTGTATTGTCGTCGGCAGTTTTACCACGCCACCCTTCACCGCGCCGGGGCCGCTGAATCCGCTGGACGGCAGCCACTGGAAGAAACGCTGGCTGGAGATCCGCACCGATGAGTTTGTCAATCTCAACCAGGAAACGGCAAAAACCATCGTCGCGGCGCTGAAGGGCGGGTAAAAATCGTTTCAATCGCGTGTCGGGGGCGGATTAAAACGAGAGGAATTGTCGGATCAAAAGGAGAATAATTGTTGGAGCAAAATCAGGATTGTCCAGCCGAGAGCGGATTTGACACGGTTGAAAGCGGCGTGGCGCTTCGCTTCCCGCCGCATCTCCAAAACCTCGCGGCAATCCGGGGCGGTTCATGGAGAGACGCCACAGGCTCCTTACGGCTGCAACTGGAGGAGATAGAACTGGTGCAAGGGGCCGCCGGGTGGATTGGTGAAGATAAAGTTGCCGCCGCTGTCAAAGGCATTGGTGCCGATGATCGCCCAATTGGTCCATGGCAAACTCACATTGGTCGCGCTCAATACCC